>CAWKEQ010000014.1:0-88552 GCA_963848565.1 uncultured delta proteobacterium | reverse complement strand
AGGGTTACCAGCATGCTCAGTCCAAGAACCATGGATTTTCTCATTTCCTAAAACCTCCTTAAACGATGTTGAGATATGTGGATTGGCCTTCTTCCCAGATTTTAGTGCGGGCGCAGGCTCAAGCCCGCGGCTGCCGCCGGGCTGATTCAATGAGCGTGCTCCATGGACCCGGCAAAGTACATCATGGCCAGCAGGGTGAAGACAAAAGCCTGCACGACGCTGGTGAAGACCGCCAGGAACATCATGGGCAGGGGAGCCAGAAAATTCCCTGCCAGGAACAAGAGGATGGCCAGGACCAGATCTTCACCCATGATATTGCCGAAAAGACGCAAAGTCAGGGAGAGGACCCGGGCGAAATGGCCGATGAGTTCAATGGGGAAGAACAGGGGCGCCAGGGCCGGGATGGGTCCCAGGAAGTGCTTGATATACTTGGCCCCGTGGTACTTGACCCCCAGGTAGTGGGTGAAGATGAAGGTGCACAGCGCCATGGCCAAAGGCGTATTAATATTGGCCGTAGGCGAGTAGAACCCCGGCAGCAGGCCGACCAGGTTACACAAGGCGATGAACAGGAACAGGGTGCAGATAAAGGGGAAAAAGGCGCGGCCTTCTTCGCCGGTGATCTCCACCATGAAATCTTCCAGGCCGCCGATGATCAGCTCAAAGACGTTCTGGGCGCCTTTAGGCACCAGGGAAATCTGCTTGCTGGCCAGCAGGCCGAGGCCCAGCAGGACCAGCATGACGAGCCAGGTATACGTTACATGGGGCGGGATATGGGTCTTAAAAAATCCCTGGAGTAGGTCAAGAAATAGAATGGGGTGTTCCATGGGACGGGTTTGCCTCCTTATTCTTGAGCTTGATCGTTTCGTAAAGCGCCGCCAGCATCAAGGTCAGGACTACCGTGGACAGGCCCACGAGCAATCCAAAGATATTGACCCAGCCTTGACGGACTAACAGAAAAATAATCGCCAGCAGCACAAAAAAGCGCAGCAGTTGGCGAAAGGCGAACCAGGCTTTGGCCTGGCTGGCGCCCTCCTGGGGGTCTTGGGCAATCCGGCCCAGGGTGCCGCGCAGGGCCTGATGGAGCAGGTGGAAGTTGATGACCACCACCAGGCCTCCCACCAGGACTCCCAGGGCGAATTCCCGGCCGAGCCAGAGGAAAGCGCCCAGGACCAGGACCGCCAGGACCGACCAGTTGGCGATTTTCAAGTGGCGGGGTGAGGTAATATCCATGCCCCTCATGCTTATCCTGGAACTTTTTGCCCAACATATAGACGTTGCGAAAACCGGCGACGATTCCAATAATCAGGCCGATGTAAAAGAAAATCATGTTGTCAAAGACCCGGGTGGCGAGCCAGTAGCCCAACCCACCGCCGATGGCGATGGAGAAGACCAGGGCAAAGCCGATGGAACTGGCCCGGTAGCCCCCGGAAAAAAGCTCTTTTACAAATTTTTTAGTGTCTTCCTTCAAGGCCTGCCATCCAGGGTGAGCCCCCCAGAGAAAAAGATTCTTTTCACATGTGCCTACCTATCATACCCCCGCCTCATAGTCAATAATTTTTGGCAAAAAGGTGGGGAGAAAATCTTGAACCGGATTGCCTATAAATATGTGCCGGTTATATCTGCCCCCGGAGCGGCCGGCGGTGGGCGGCGCCGGGGTTGGCCCCAGGATTTGTGCTTTTTTTCTCTAAGTCTGGGGCTCCCCGGGGGGCCCCGGCGATTCCCGGTGGACCGGAAGTTCGATGGCAAAGGTCGTCCCCTCTTTCCCGGTCCGGGCCACATAGATTCGCCCCATGTGTTTCTGAATGATGCCGTAGCTGATGGACAATCCCAGGCCCACGCCCTTGCCCACATCCTTGGTGGTGAAGAACGGGTCGAAGAGCCGGCTGAGCAAATGTTCCGGGATGCCGGGGCCGGTGTCCGTAAAGTGGATGAGCACCAACTCGCCCCCTGGGGCCACCGAGGTGCTGACCGTGACCTGGCCCTCGCCCTGGGCGGACTCCCCGCCGTTCATCAACAGATTGATGAACACCTGCTCCAGTTTGCTCTTGTCGCCCAACACCGGGGGCAGGCTCGGGTCGAGTTCCTGCACCAGCCGAATGCTCTGGAACAGGAGATGATCCTCCACCAGGGAGATCACTTCTTCCAGGATGGCGTTGATCGACAGGGGCACCATCTTGGAGGGCATGTGCCGGGAGAACTCCAGCAGTCCCTGGACGATCTCCTTGCAGCGGGTGGCCTCCCGGACAATCTTCTCCACCTGGGTCCGTTCCGGGGCTCCGCCTCCAGGTCCTCCAGGAGGAGGTAGCTGTAAACCAGGATGCCCCCCAGGGGATTGTTGATTTCATGGGCCACCCCCGCGGCCAACTGCCCCAGGGCCGCCAACTTTTCCGTGCGGCTCAGGTGTTCCTCCAGGTGCTTCTTGTGGGTGATGTCCCGGATATGGGTCTGGATGGCGGGCTGGCCTTCGTAGGTGGTGGGGAACGAGACGCCCTCCATGTCGAATTTGCTGCCGTCCTGTTTGACGCCCTTCATTTCAAAGATCCGGGGGGTGGAGGCCCCGCGCTGCAATTGGGTCTGCCAGCGCTCCACCACCTGGCGGTACTGGGGGTCCACAAACTGGAGCAGCGACCGGTTCAGCATCTGCTTCGGGTTCCTGGTAATGGAACATCTTCAGGCAGGCCCGGTTGACGTACAACAGCTTCAGTTGCGGTGCAGGACGATGCCGTCCAGGGAGGTTTCCACCAGGCGGCGGAACTTATCTTCGGAATCCGTCAGTTCCCGGGCCAGCTGTTCCCGCTTGGTCACGTCCAGGATGACCTGCACCGCCCCCTGGATGCGGCCCTCATCGTCATAGATGGGGGAGGCGGTATGATAGAGATAGCGCTCCCGGCCCCGGAAGTCGGGAAAATACTCGTAGGCCTCATAGGCCCCGGGCAGGTTGGGGGAGGGCTTGAGATTCTTGTCCCCGAAAAACTTTTCCAGGGCCTTGATGTTTTGCTCCACCACCAGGGAGGCCATGGACGGGCGCTCATGGGTGTAGAAGGGCAGCCAGTAGCGGTAGGTCCCCACCATTTCATGCCGGGAAAACCCGGTTAATTCCTCGCAGGCCCGGTTCCAGTAGATGATGCGGTGGGCGCGGTCAATGACGAACGTGGGCACCGGCAGGCCTTCCAGGATGCCTTCGGTGGTCTTCTTCTCCCGGAGCAGTTCCCATTCCTTGAGCTTGCGTTCGTTAATATTCTTCAGGATGCCTTCGTAACCGGTGATGCGGCCCTCTTTATTCCGGCGGACGATGCCGGTGAGCAGGGCATGGACCTGGCCGCCGGCCTGGGGCTTCAGGGTCAATTCCAGGTCCCGGATGTAGTCCTCCACTTCCACCTTGAGCTGAAAGCGTTCCCAGTCCCGGGGGTCCTGGAAGATCTCCCTCAGGTGGGGCAGGCTCAGGGCCTCGTCCTTGGAGGGAAACTTCAGGAGTTCCACTCCCGCCGGGTTGAGGTCCAGGAGGCGGCCCTCCAGGTCGGTGACGAAAATCATGTCCTTGGAACCTTCAAAGATGCGCCGGTAGCGCCGTTCCGAGCGCCGCATCTGGTGATAGAGCCGGGCGTTTTCAATGGCCAGGCCGATCTGGTTCCCCAGGATGCCGAGGAAATACTTCAGCCGCCGGGAAGACCGGAAAGGCCGGTCCGTTTTCGCCGCCAGATTGAGGAACCCGATAATATCGTCCCGGTAGCGCAAGGGGATGCTGGCCACCGACCGGAACGCCGGGGTTTTGCCGGATCAGATCGGTAAAGGTGGAAGAGAACAGGCGCGGATCATCCCGGGTATCCATAATGATCAGGGGTTCCACGGCCTGGAAGCGGTCGGGCCCGATCATGCCTTCCGGGGCCCCGCCCGAGAGCCGGCCCAGGTACTCCTGGGGGAGGCCCCGGGAGGCGGCGTAGGTCAGGCGTTGGCGCACCGGGTCCCACAACAGCAGAAAGCCGGCGTCAATCCGGAAAAACTTGAGGACGGTTTCAGGACCTCGTTGATGATCTCCTGGAGGTCCAGGGTATGCGCGGTGATGGTGGCGATTTGATTGAACAGGTGCAGTTCCCGCCGGTGTTCCTTCTCCCCGGGCTCCGGCGGCTCGCTTTCCTCAACCGCGCCAGCCACCGCCGGGACCGGCAGGTCCGGCTCTTCCGGGGCGATCAACGGCGGCGCTGTCGGGGGATTGGTCTGCCATAATTCTTCCGGTCAGGTAGGGTAACTACGCTTACCATCATATCAGAAAAACCCCGCCGAAAGGAAGAGGGAGGCCTGGGCTTCAAGGCGGGCCGGCCAGACCGGATCAGAGGCGGAGGGTGGCGCTCAGAGGTTCATATCTTAATTTTTTTCTTTTCATGGATAGGTTTCGGTTTTGGCAAGTGATAGGTGTTCGGGTAAGGGGTTGACGTCACCCTTTTTCCTTTTCCAATTTCAATAATTTTAAAAAATATTTGATTGTTTCTCCCTTTTTTGCTATAGGGAAATTAATAAATTAGTGAAATCTTGGGGAAGTTTCAATAGATGAAAACGAATCAAGAAAGGTCAAATCAGGTCCCATGGCAGTATTTGGGATACTCTCTCCAGCCAGTGCGCTTCCTTGTAAGGTTGATAGAAGGGATTTTATTCAAATGTAAGCTTAGAGGTATTTGAAGACATTGGAGTTGAAACTTCGAATGGACATCGAACCGCTGAACAGGCGAAAAGTGCTCCACGAAGCAACCCAATTTCCGATCGTGCAACTGAGTTGTGGAAGACGTTCAGCAATTGGATACATGCAATTCAATCTGGTCAACTTGATCCAGAAATAACAACTTTTGAGATTTACGTCTCGCACCCACGCACTGGAAATATTGTCGACGTTTTTTCAAGAGCCAATACCCAACAAGAATCCTACCAGGCATTTAAAGAAGTCAAGAATTTAATTTTTGGACCCCGCCACTTTTCCCTCTAAAATCTTCTTTGCCCGCTACAATTAAACCTTATGTTACAACGGTATTTGAAGCAGATGAATTACTGGTTTCTAAATTAATTCAGAACTTCCATTTAATATGTGGTAGTGGCAGTCCTCAAACCGATTTGCTTGCCTTGGTAAGTAAAGCTTGGGTTCCAGAAGAAATCATTAAAGATACCCTGCATTATGCCTTGGGCTGGGTCAAACGGGAAACCGACCTCTTATTAGAGCAGGGGAAAGTAGCATGTATATCAATTGGAGCATTTCGCAGAAATATTATTAGCTTTGTCAGAAGACATGACCGCCGAACTATTCTAATACTTCGCCAAAGCACCTACCCAAACGGATATTGAATCTCAAAGGCTTAGGACGTATGTTCTACAACTAGAGCTTATCCAAGAGGAAGATGAACACAAAATTAGAGCTATTACAGACTACCTACGGGCAGAAGCGGATCGCACTCATTGGGCCGTAAAGGGTGATGTACACGAAAAAAGTTTTGACGAATTCGAAGAAAACCTCCATAGAACTTGGATAAATCTTAAAACATAAAACTGACATCGCTCTTTCCGGTCATAACGAGGTCGAAAAAGGGAAATACCTGTGTTCAGAATGTGAATGAACGATCGCCTTTCTGGAAGGGCTTGCTCTTCCTCCACATTTTACTCCAGGTAGTTTTCACGCCCTTTCCGATAGAACAGTTATCGGTTGGCATCAGAATTATAAAATATTGTTACAAGAGAAACGAGAAGAGGAATCATAGATGACAATCTTAAATAGAGAGGTTCGACTCATTCAGAATCCTGCTCTCGGTGCTATGCTTTTATGGCATTTTGCTATCGGTTATGAGGAAGGCAGCCAGATTGATAGTGCCACACCAATTCCATTATTGTTTATAGTGCTGCCAATTATTTATCATGAAGGTGCGTTCCAATTTGTTATAACAACCATGAGATCATCAGGATTAAGAACTTTCGCTGGCAAGTTTTTTGAATCTAAAGTATGAGCAAACGATGAACTTTTAACCATACACACAAGATCGTTGCAAATGAGGAATCTAAGCATACAATCATTACGATTGGCAATTATGTCTCATTTGATATCTATTGACTATAAGACAGGAAATGCTATCTCACTCTCCTCAACACCACCTAAAACCGGCATTCCCAATGGCATAAGAGATATGTTGAAAGGCGCAGGAAAACTTGGATATTGGTGCGCAGGGGTCTCCTTGCATGAAGTTTCAACAATTTTGAAGGTGAGTTTCTAAAATGTTCTTTCAGATTAAAGAAATTATTCTCTGGCCTAAAAATCCCACATTTAAACCAAGAAGGTTGCCCTTCGAACTCGGTAAGGTCAACATAATTAGCGGAGCGTCTAAAACTGGAAAATCCGCAATAATTCCTATAATCGACTTCTGCTTGGGAGCGGGCAAATGCAGGATTCCGAGTGGAATCATTCGAGATGCTTGTGAGTGGTTTGGCATTCTCGTTTATACAGATGCAGGGCAGAAACTGTTTGCCTAGGCGGGAGCCAGGTCTTCAAAAGTCCATTGGTGACATGTTTGTCCTTGAAGGAAAAGAAGTTCTAATCCCAGATTATATTGAATTTAAGAATACCAGGTCTGATGCGGTCAAACAATCTCTCGATTATTTTGCAGGACTTACCACATTGGACTTCAATTTCGATAAAGGTGGTTCTGGATTTAAAGCTCGTCCAAGTTTCCGTGATCTATCAGCATTCGTTTTTCAGCCACAGAATGTGGTGGCCAATCCGGATATATTATTTTATAAGAGCGATACATATGAGCATCGTGAAAAACTCCGGACTATTTTCCCATATGTTCTAAATGCTATTACTCCTAAGCTGCTCGCAAAACAACATGAGCTGTTGCAATTAAGCAAAGAATTGAGGCGGAAAAGAAATGAACTTGCAACTATAAAACAAGTCTCCGAACGATGGATGGCGGAAATTAAAGCAAAGGTTGCAGAGGCGAAAGAACTTGGATTTATAAATAGATCTATTTCTCCTAATGCAAGCCGCGATGAACTTATTGATCTTCTTAAAGATGTTATAGGAACTTCTGGTGATAAAATAAACGTCACAAAGGAATCAATAGGTGAAGCTGTACATGAACTTATCGGGTTGCAAGATGAAGAATCTAAAATATCCAATGAATTGGTGGGCCTTCGGAATAGATTGACCGAAATGTCGGCGTTACGACAAAGTACGATACAGTTTCGTGGGGCCTTACAGATTCAAAGGGATAGACTCAAGGTTTCTCAGTGGATGCGCGATACACAAGAAGTTAATCATGAATGTCCTTTATGTGGTAATTTAATTGAGCAATCAACACAACAACTTGACAGTTTGGTAAATTCTTTGAGGGAAATAGAAATAACGGCAGGTGAATTTGATAACATCCCTGCTGCCTTTGACCGTGAATTTGAACACGTTAGATCCGAAATTGATAATCTTACGGAAAAGCTGCGAGGGATAAAAATACGCAGAAATGCATTGCAGCAAAGTTCTGCTGAAGCAAAAGCAAGTTATTATGATTCTCTCGAAGCTTCCCGATTTATCGGAGGCTTAGAGCAGGCGTTGGAGACATATGCCAGAATAGGGAAGGACAGTGAACTAAGCGTTGAAGTCAAAGAACTTTCTGATAAAATCAAGAATTTGGAAACGGAAATATCGGAAGGTCAAGTGAGGAGCAGAACTTAAGAGGGCTCTTATGGTAGTCAGTTCAAATGCAGAAAAACTTCTACCCAGTCTTGATGTGGAAAGACCTGATGACCCAGTTACTCTCTTAATTGACGATTTGACTATCAAAGTAGGAAGCGTTTCCAGGGAGGATTATCTGTGGGAAATAGGCAGCGGCTCAAATTGGCTTTCCTATCACATCGCAATTTCGTTAGGGGTTACAACAATTTTTCTTGAACCAAGACCATAATCCTGTTCCTTCTTTCATTGTATACGAATCAACCTATTCAGGTATATTTTCCGAAACGGATGGCAAATCGTGAGAAGGACATTGATTTGGATCCTAACTTTCCTGACGAAGATATAGTTGCCGTGCAAAAAGCTTTTCAAGTTATGTCGTCAGTTGTGCAAGCAAGTATGGGAGAACTTCAGGTAATTGTACTAGATCATGCTCCAGAAAATGTCTGGGGAAATATCCATGGTGTCCACTTAGTCGAAGAATGGCGAGAGGGTGAGGCACTTATTCCAAAAGCCTGGCAATAGCCTTGAAAGATATAGCCTTTTTAATTAATTTAATTTCTTCGATATCAAATAACTGCTTTATATGAGCGATCTGCTATTCAGAAGGTAGCCTGTTGATATGCTTATCTTATCTTCAGAGCTCGTAGGGCGGGAAAGCGAAGCGCATCCCGCCTTTATCTTATCTTCACCTCATTGGGGCATCGACGTTTAATCTCTTGGCTTCGAGTCCTTCCCGGTCAGGCGTCACGTCTGTGCTGGCCCCTGGCTCTCTGCCTTGCTAAACTGGCCCCTGGACCATCTCTATCCTCACCGATTCTTGGGGTCCGGCTCACCGGGTCCGATTGATACCCTGAATAAATCAACAGACAAAGGACAACTCCTGGATAAACTCCCTTCCCTCTGCACTCACCCTGCCCCCCGCCAAAACTCCCCCATCCCCGCCAGGCTGTTTTCCCTGGCAATGATCCGCATCGCCAGCCCGACACTATCGATTTCCTGCGGATATCCAGTGGCTTACCTTTGAGACCACGCCGATTTTCTCCGGGTCGTCGCCGACGCGAAGCGGGACGATTTGCGGCCCTACCCGCCCCATCCGGAACAGCCCCTGGGGAAAAACCCGTCAAAAACACCGAAAAAAGGCCCCAAAAGGGGCCCAAAACGCGGCAAACAAGGGTGAAAAAATGACTGAGCGGCTATCAGGGGATGGTTTAGAGATAGCGGGGGGCGAGATCGGGCCAGAGCTGGGAGGTGCGGCAGCGGGCCGCGGCGACGATGGCCTGGAGCTGGGACAGGGCCGTGGTTTTATCATCGTTGATGACCAGGTAGTCGTACCTTGGGGCTTCTTTGAGTTCAGCCCGGCCGTTTTCCAGGCGCCGGGCCAGTTCCTCGGGGTCGAGGCCTCCCCGGCTGGTCAGGCGCCGCACCAGTTCCGTCAGGCTGGGGGGCAGGATGAAGACCAGGGTCGCCTGGGGAAATTCGTGCTTGAGGGCTTTGGCGCCCCGGGAATCGAGATCGAAGACCAGGTCCGCCCCGCTCTGCACCGTCTCCTGGACCCACTCCCGGGAGGTGCCGTAGCCATAGCCGAACTGTTCCACCCATTCCGCCAGGGCGCCCGAGTCCCTCAGCTTCCGGAACTGGCGCGGGCTGACAAAAAAATAGTCCTGGCCGTCAACCTCGGAGGCACGCCGGGGCCGGGTGGTGTAGGAAATGGAAAACCGCAGCCTGGAGTCGCCGGCCATCAACGGTTTCAGCAGGGTAGTCTTCCCCGTCCCGGAAGGAGCGGTGATGACGAAGATTTCTCCGGGCACCTAAGCGTCCTTCTCCCCCGAGTCCGCCCGGGCCACCACGCCATGGCCGTTCAAACGCTGGGACAGGGTTTCGGTGTGCACCGCCGACAGGATGATGTGATTGCTGTCAGTGACAATGATGGCTCGGGTTTTGCGGCCGTGGGTGGCGTCAATGAGGCGGTCGGCCTGAGTGGCTCGCTCCCGGAGCCGTTTCATGGGAGCGGAGCCCGGCACGACCACTGCCACCACTCGATAAGAGATTACGGTATTGCCGAACCCGATGTTGATTAAGCGCCCGTCCATAACTTGATTTTCCCCCTTAGTGCATATGGTTCATAAATACGGCAACGTATTTCCTTAACCCCGCGCAGCTAACTTCCCCCTGATCCTCCCCCTGACCCTCTCCCGCCGCTGAGGGGAGAAGGGATAAGAGGCAAGAACTCTTGGCTAACTCCAGATAACCTGCTCCGGTTCGTCCTACTCGATGTTTTGCACCTGCTCCCGGAGGCGCTCCAGGGAGCCCTTGATTTCCAGGACGGCCTGGGAGATGCCCAGGTCGTTGCATTTGGAGCCGATGGTGTTGGTCTCCCGGAGCATTTCCTGGAGCAGGAATTCCTGCTTGCGCCCCACCGGTTCCTGGCTCCCCAGGGTTTGCTGGAACTGGGCCATATGGCTTTCGAGGCGGGCCAGTTCTTCGGCCACATCCCGGCGTTCGGCCATGATGGCCACTTCCTGGGCCAGGCGGGTTTCATCCACCGGGATGCCCTCGGGAAAGAGCTCCCCCAGGCGAGCCGCGACCCGCTCCCGCCAGAGTTCGGGCAGGCGCGGCGCCTGCTCGGCAATGCGGCTGACTTCCCGGCGGATGTCCTCGAGGCGCCCGGCCAGATCGGCGGCCAGGGCGGCGCCCTCGGTTAAGCGCATCTCGTCCAGGAGGTCCAGGGCCTGGTTCAGCGCCTGGGAGACCGTCTCCCAGGTCGACTCCAGCTCTATATCTTGATTGGCCTGTTCTTTGGCCACCATCAGGTCGGAAAAATGAAGAAAATGTTCCAACTTCAGGGACTCGGGGGTATTGCCGGCCAGGCGGAGTTGCTCCAGTACCCCCCGGACCCCGGTCACCATGGCCATATCCAGCCGCAGGGTCACGGACTTGTCTTCGAGGCTTTCCCAGGACAACTGCATATCCACCCGGCCCCGGGCCACCCGGCTTTTGATGAGCTTGCGGAACCGGTCCTCCAGGGCCCAGAGACGCCGGGGGAGGTTGAGGGCGAGTTCCAGGAAGCGGTGGTTGACGCTGCGTAGTTCGACTACCCATTTCTGCACGGGGGTTTCCACTTCCCCCCGCCCGTATGCGGTCATGCTCTTGATCATGAGGTCATCGCCTTGAGTTGCCAGAGGTATTTTTGGCGCACCACGTCCAACAGCGCCGGGAGTTCACCCTGGGCGTAATCCGGATAGCTCCAGGGCAGGGTTTGCCAGCTCCCCTGGCCAAAGACCAGCGTTAAATCCCCGTAGATGCCCTGATCCAGGTAAATGCGGTGAGGGAAATTCTTGCCGGTGGCCAGGACCAGCCTTTCTCTGGCCACGTATCCCGGGTCCAGGTTAGCCAGCCGCCGCTCACCCAGGCTAAAGGCCCGCTCCAGCGTATTGGTAAAGACTTTCCAATCCGCCAGGCGGGCCGGATCGGCCAGGTGGAGGAAGGAAACCAGGCGGCGGCCCAGGTGAGGGCCCATTTCCCTGGCATAGTAGGCGGTGGCGTCAAAGGGCCACCAGGGGCCCACCATATCCGGCGGCCCGAAATACCCGGCGAGTCTTTCCACCAGGGCCGGGCCCAGGTCTTCCCGGGCCAACAGCATACTAACCAGCGGCTTTACTGGCGTGGCCGGGCCCGGCGTGCTCATAGTCTGTTTTTCTCCTGAACGCTCATCATTTTAAGACAGGCGGAGTGCAAACGCAATGGAAAAATCATGTGAAATTTTACGCAATTAGCGGCCCCAACTCGTCTAGAAGGAAACCGGGGTGGGGAGTTGAAAAAGACCTGGCATGGCCGGGAGTTAGGTCGTGGGGATCGTCAACCCGAGCCCCGGGTCCGAGGGGAACGGCCGCCGGGGGGATATTTCTCCCCTGGGTGGGGGATGCCGGGGCCACCCTCAGGCCGACGCCAGGGGAAAAGGGGCCGGGCTTGATTTCAGGTTCTTCCCGACCGATAATATAAAATACCATCTCGAAATCCTCTTGAGAACGGTTTCTTATGGGTCTGGTGGTCTGCGAAACCTTTGTGAGCCTGATGGGTGAGTCCACCCGGGCGGGAGTGCCGGCGTATTTCATCCGCCTGACGGGCTGCAACATGCGCTGCCGCTATTGCGACACGGCCTACGCCTATGAGGGGGGGCGCGAGATGACCGTGGCGGCGCTGGTGGAAGGGGTCCGGGCCCAGCCCCACCGGCTGGTGCTGGTTACCGGCGGAGAACCCCTGCTCCAGGCCGAGACCCCGGCCCTGCTCACGGCTTTACTCGACGCCGGCTGCACCGTGTGCCTCGAGACTAACGGTTCCCGGCCCATCGGCTCCCTGGACGCCCGGGTGCACCGCATCCTGGATGTCAAAGGTCCGGGGAGCGGTATGACCGAGCACAACGACTGGGACAATCTGGACCTTCTAACCCCCGGGGATGAGGTCAAGTTCGTGGTGAGCGACCGGGTTGACTTCACCTGGGCGCTTAAGGTGATTGACCGGCATGGCCTGGCCGAGCGGCTCCCGGTGCTGATTTCGCCGGTATTCGGGCAGGTCGGACTGAAGGAGGCCGCCGCCTGGATTCTGGCCAGCGGCCTCCCCCTGCGGCTGAACCTGCAACTCCATAAATATATCTGGGGGCCGGAGGTCCGGGGGGTATGAAGTCCGTTTTCGGTTTTCGGTTTTCCGTATTATTATAACGTGGTCAGGGCCTGAATCTGATAGAAGGTTCGAGGCCTGCCCCGATGGGAACTTTTTGCAAACATGATCCCTAAAATTACCAAGCGGAGAGGAAAAACGGCAGTAGTCCTGGCCAGCGGCGGGCTGGACAGTTGCGTTGCCGCGGCGGTGGCCCGCCGGGATTTTGACCTGGCCCTGTTCCACGCCAATTATGCCCAGCGCACCCTTATGCGGGAACTTACGGCCTTCCGGGCCCAGGCGGCGTTTTACCAGGTGGCCTCCACCCTGGAGGCGGATCTCAACTATCTGGGGGAGATCGGCGGCTCCAGCCTGACGGATTTTGACCAGGCAGTGCCCACCGACGAGGTGGAACCGCCGGGCATTCCCTCCACCTATGTGCCCTTCCGCAACACCAATCTGTTAGCTGCGGCGGTGGCCTGGGCCGAAGTCTTGGGAGCCGAGGCCGTGTTTATCGGCGCCAACGTGCTGGACAACCCCGGCTACCCCGACTGCCGGCCCGAGTATTTCGCGGCCTTCAACCGCCTCATCGAGTTGGGCACCCGGCCCGAAACCCACCTGGCCATCCACACCCCCTTGATTGACCTGGACAAAGGGGGGATCGTGCGCCTGGGGGTGGAGCTGGGTGCGCCCTTCGACCTCACCTGGTCGTGCTACCAGGACGATCTGCACGCCTGCGGCCGGTGCTCCTCCTGCCGCCTGCGCCTCAAGGGTTTCGCGGCCGCAAGCGTCCGCGACCCCATCCCCTATCAGCCTTGAGCGGTGCGGCGGAGAGCCCCAGGTCAGGTCCTGGACTCGACTATCCGGCGCCTCTCAACCCCTTAATTCACCGTGCCGCCAGTCCTGGCGGACCCCAGCTAATCCGGCATTCGCGACGTTCAGTCAAGGTTAATTAAACTTGACCGCAAAGAACATATCTGGTATATGAAACACACCTGCGCAATTTTTGGCCTATCAGCGAAGAGTGCCCTTTTTGCAAAATTCTCACCATAAATCAGTATCACGGTTTCTCAAGGGAGCCTGGCTCATTATCGCCGGGGTGCTTCTCCTGGGGCATACTCCCGTTTTGGCCGAGTCATATATCAAGGTCTGGGAGAAAGGGGTTATCTACTACTACTTCTCTGACCGGAAACCCTCTCAAGCAGGGCAGCCAAAGATCATCACCCCCGGGTCGCAACGGGGTCGCCTCACCCCCCCAACCAGGGGCGTCCTCCCGGCGGCAAAGGCCTGGAGCGGCATGACGGCGCCCTACAATGAGCGGACCTCATTGATCAAAGCGGTGGTGCGGATGGATTCCAACCGCCATCCCCAAGGCGCCCCCGATCTGGGGCAACTAAGGCTGAAAAAGGCTGAGGATTTACCGGCTGCCAATGCCTCTGATTTCACCGAAAATATGTGGACGAGCCCACGCTACCTGGGCAGGTTGTTGGCAAAAATCAGTTACCGTTCGCCCCTGGCTTTAATGGTGCAAAATTCTGGTACCCGGGGGCAAGGCAGTCCCCAGGATCTTCCTCCTATCCAGGAGATTCATGCCCTGGTCCGGGAGACGTGCAAGACTTACCTGAAATATGCCCCGGAAGTGGGACCAGGTGTAGCTCCCTTCGCCATGTCGAACGACGCCGTCTATTGCTTTCCGGTGGCCCCGCCCTATTCATTCCGGAACAGTTGGGGGGATAGCCGCAGCGGGGGGAGATTGCATCGCGCCGTGGATATTGTCGCCGCGGATGGGACCCCGGTTTATGCCATTACCGCAGGGGTTATCCATACCCTGGCGACCTGGCCCGAGGCCGGTATTTCGCTGTTCTTGGAGGGTCAAGACGGTAAGGGTTATGGCTATATGCACTTGCAGGGGTACGCCGAGGGCATCGCCGTGGGTAAGACCGTGCGGAAGGGCGAGCTCATCGCCTATGTGGGTCACACCGGGATAAAGTGGGATGCGGCGCACCTCCATTTGCAGGTTTATCCCGACCATCGGTTCGATAGAGCTGAACTCTTGAACCCGTACGGCTTGCTGGTCCAGTTGTGCGGCGGCAAAGGAGTAACCGACTTGAACCACCCGCACCTGGCCCGCCAGCGGATTCCGACGATGGACGTCCTGAATGATGGAACCGTAAATCTTGCTCATGTTGCGCCTCCCGTGTATCAAACCATTCAACGCCGCATCAAGAACGGTAGGGTATTTTTGACGAACCGGTACTGAGCCCGAAGCGTTATTTGACCGCGCCGGCCAAGCGAATTCTCTCAACCTCCGCCACAAATCGTTGTCTCCCCGGCAATTTCTACAGATCTTAAGACAGGTGCGCCCCTGCCGTGGGCTCAGCCAGCAAGTCTCGATAATCCCCGTTATGCTGGGTGGCTGGCGCCATCGTCTCGCCGGGATATTTCTCTGATCTTTTTCCCCGGGACCTTGCAATGGCGATAATCAACCTTAGAATAAACACTGGGTAAGCCAGCGAAACCGGTAATCCCACCGGCAGACGGAAGCCGGATTATTCAGAAGGAGGTAGGAGCTATGTCAGGTACTAATGTCGCCAGGGTGACGGAAATTATTGCGGAATCCCCCAAGGGCTTCGATGATGCGGTACAGGTGGGGTTCGCCCGGGCCGCCAGCACCCTCAGAGGTATCACCGGCCTGCGCATCATGGAGCAGCGGGTTTCGGTCAAGGATAACAAGATCAACACGTACCGGGTGAAGATGGAGGTTATTTTCATCCTGGATTGAGGTGCAGCCGGGTCCCCCAAAAAGCCGATAAACTTTGGGGGAAGATTTGAGGCAGCCATTTTTGTGAATCAATGCTCTCTCTGGATGGTTCTTACGGCGAGGGGGATGGGCAGATTCTGCGCACCGCCCTCTCCCTGGCCGCTTTGACCGGGGCGACGGTCCGGATCGAAGGCATCCGGGCCAGACGCTCCAAGCCGGGGCTCAGGCCCCAGTACCTCACCGCAGTTCAGTCCGTGGCCCGAATCTCCCAGGCGGAGGTCACCGGGACCCACCTGGGCAGCCAGGTCCTCACCTTCAGGCCCCGCACCCTCCAAGGGGGCTATTACTCCTTTGACGCGCCCGGAGACCACCGGCAGCGCCGGGGCCGTCACCCTGGTGGCCCTGGCCCTGCTGCCGCTCCTGTTGCAGGCCGAATCTCCCGCCACCGTCATCCTCAAGGGGGGCACTCACGTCCCCTGGAGTCCCCCGGCCCACTGCCTCACCAATGTCTGGGTTATCGAGCCGTTCCTGGGGCCGAGGTTTCAGATCAAGGGGGCCCTGGGGGAGCCAGGGGAGATTTTCTGTAAAGGGCGATAAGTTAACCTCCTGCCGCGGCAAATTCCCCGGCGCCTCTGTCAATCACTCCTCCAAATCTCACGAATCAATAATTTAAAAAACCTTTTTTGGTGAGGTTGGGACAGTTGACCGCCTCGCGGTTCCGGTAAAAATTTATTTTCCGCAAATTGTGCCGCCGGTCTGACGCTCGAGACTTGGGGAAAACGGCAAGCCGTTTTATTTGCAGGATAAATCGATAGGTTGCCGCGGCTGGAGCGGAACAAAAACTATTCGCCAATTTTCAGAAAGAGGGTGGCCTGGCTCAGTCCACTAAATTTCACTTTGGCTCAAGGGCCGCGGTCGATTTGCAGGGAGAGGCATGAAAACCAACGGAACCGCTTTTTACCCTTATGGCGCTCCGAAACAGGAATTTCCGCACCGCGTTCAGTTAGTTCATGGGAATTATGGTTGTAACGGGTGCCAATTGGTAGAAGGAAAAATTATCGATATATATAGGCAAATTGTCCTGACCAGTATTGATTAGCACCGACTTAATCTCCTTGGCGCACAATACAATCAGAATTCTATTGGAAAAGGGGTTATTGTCAACATTCTGGCTATCTAAAAGATTGCCATGAGAATCCAGTGCATTAGCCGTTAAACTTAGCGAAGAACGAAGCAGCGTAAATTTTACGAGGGATACCGGCCTGTCGAAGGTGATGGTGAGCACCTGCTTCATATAATCTCCGACATCAGTTTGGACGGAGTAGACCTGGTTCGCCGGAAAGTAATCGGTGGGATAGGAAAAAACTTCACCCCCATAGTCCGGCGAAAAGGTGACTCCCTGCAGCACCAGAGGGGTGGGACCAGGGGAGGGGAGGTCGTCGAAATTAAACAACGCTGCTCTGGCGGGAGCGAAGGAAGCCAAGACACCAAGAACCCCAGCAATGACTGCTAACCTCAAAATCTTGCTCATTTTCACGGCGACCCTCCTTGGTCTATCTGAGATACAGCCTTGGCCACCGAAATCCAGAAAAGGTTTTTGGGGCCTCTTGCCCGGGAAAAATCCTCCCAAGTTTCTGTTCTTGATGTTAATTCCTCTCGCCGACGCCATGATAGCACAAGTTCCCTTGATAAAATACCCCATGCTTTAATTTTCGGCGTCCCTTCCCCCCAGAACCCAGAAACTTAGAAATGTCAATGACCTGGGATTTAAAGATCCCAGGCCGGGATAACTCGATAACGGTGCGCCAGAAGAAAGGCTGGGGCTACACAGACATACCACCTCTGGGCGTGGTAAGAAACTCTCGCCTCCCCTTCGATAGGAAGCTTGATCATCAACTTCTCTGACTTTCTCTATAGTTAACGATAGGATCTGCATAGAGAAATGTGGTTTTGTGGGGAGCAGGGGATTTTTCGTAACGTGATCCCCGGTCCTCCTCTCAAGGTTTTCAGGCGTCCGGGTCCTTGAGGCTGAGGGCCAGGAGGAGGGCGGCGGTGGGGGTGAGGTGGAGGAGGAGGCGGTCCAGGGTGGCCCGGACGTAGCTGGGGAACTCGGCGGCGCTGGTGGGGGCCATGGCGTAGGCCAGGATGATGGCCGCGAGGTTGCCCCCGACGAAGAGGGCCAGGAAGAGCCTGGGGGAGCGCCAGAGGCCTTTGCCGGCGAAGATGAGGGCCAGGGCCAGGGCCGGCCAGAGGAAGCCGAAGTAAAAGGGGTTAGCCAGCCCGGCGAGGAGGTAGTAGAGGCCCTGCACCATCTGATGGGGATAGAAGCCTTGGATGTGGTCGGCGCCGATTTCCAGTTTTTGTTGGACGATGAAGAGGCGCCAGGGGAGGTAGCCCAGGATGAGCCCGGCCAGGGGGATGGACAACTGTCCCAGGCGGCGGAGCCAGAGGGCCGGGCGCAGCCAGGCCAGGGTCAACGCCGCGGCCAGGAGCAGGGTGGCGGCCAAGGGCGGGCCTTCGTATTTGCACCAGGCCATCCCCGCCAGGCAGCAGGCCGAGAGGGTCAGGCTGCCCCGGGGTGCGGCGTCCGCCAGCCAGAGGTAGATGAGGCCGGCGCCGCCCAGGGTAAAGCAGGCCAGGGGGAGATCGGCGTAGGCGATGTAGAGGTGGACGATGAAGACGGTACCGTTCAAGGCCAGGAAGGCGGTGAGGCCCAGGGCCCGGCGGCGGCTCAGGCCCAACCGGGCCGCCAGGGAGTAGAGCAGGCCCAGGAGCAGTGCCCCCCAGAGGGGAAAAATGACCTTGGCCAGGGAGTCGTTTACCTGGCCCAGGGCGTAGTAAAGATAGCTCAGGAGCAGGGGGACGAGATTGGGGTAATAGTTGTGGGCCTCAATGCAGGTCAGGTCCAGGCCCCGGCTGACATAGAAGATCCTGGCCTTGCAGCCCCAGGTGGCCACGGCATCCCAGGCCCACATGGGGTAGATGGCGGCCCGGGGCAGGGCAAAGAGAAAGACCATCAGCAGGAGCCCCAGAAAGAGCCAGTCCCAGCCCTGAAGGGGCACCCGGGGGCGGGACTGGCAGGCCTGCACATCCTCCCGGAGGGCCCGGCGGCCCCGGGGGGCCAGGAGGAGCAGGGCCACGGCCAGGGCCAGGGGCAGGCCTAAAATCCGTCCCAGGCTTAAGGGGGCTCCCCACCAGGTCAGGGCCAGCATCCAAAAGGTGAGGGCCAGGGCGCCGACCCCGAAGCTGAAGGCGGCCCGCTCAAAGCAGGTAAAATCCCGGGGCCGGGGGACCAGGAGGGTGAGCAGCGCATAACCCAGGAAGAAGACGGCTCCCAGCCCTAGCAGCAGACGCAGCAAGGTGATCCCCGCCTCAATCATAAAACCCCCACCCCAGACGGCCAGCATCCACCCGGAAGACCAGGCCCGGCCCCGGGAGGTTTACCGGGTGAAAGGCGGGGGATTGGAGGGCGGCCTGGGCCCCGGGCCCCAGGGGTGCGGGGGACTCACGGATGAGGAGAAAATCGGCGTGCTCCTGGTGCAGGGCATAAAAGAGGAAGCTGGCGGGAACCTCCGGAGGCAGGAGGATGTGGCGCCGGGGAGCCAGGTCGTAGCGGACCTGGATTTCTTTGCCGGCGGCGTAATCATCCAGGAAGACGTAGGCGGCGGACTCGGGGATGACGGCCTTTAAGGCGGTGGTCCAGCGGTAGAGCGGGTCTTCCTGGCGGATGGCGGCGCCCACGTCCCGATGGGCGAGGCGCCGGGCCAGATCACCCGCCTCCGGGCGCGAAGTGCCAGATGAGCCAGATGATTTGTAGGCCCCAGAGTACCAGGAGCGCCCGGGTCAGGACGAATTGCCAATTTTTTGCCATAGGTTTGGGGTAAAGGTGGAAAGATAGACCAATGCCACTAGTGTTTTTTTTACTATTTATTCGTCTTCGACATTTTCATAATTAATTTTTTCCCTTTTAAGGACCTTCTTAAGGTCATCTCTGATAGTAATTAATTTTTCTGGAAAACTAAATAGCAATATTCCAAATATTAAAAATAAACATCGATATAGTATTCTGCTGATTTGGTATAAGGATGAATCTTTTACGGCAGAAATTCTCGGCAATATCAGAACGACATCAGCTAAACTATGAATAATAAAGGCTAATGAATCTATGATAAAGTATAAACCAACAATTGAAATCAACGGTATTAATATATTATTTTTAACACTATCGTCAATTACCTCATCTGTTGTTTTTGTACCCATCCAAACAATCTTTGATATACGCTCGGCAAAAAATATAATTAGAATTGTTATGCAAACTAATGTTATAAATAAAGCGTAATTCAGCCAAACCGATGAACCATTATCTTTATAATAAATTAAAGTTGGCAATAATGCGGCAATTGTTCTAATGAGAAACCATATGGCCAAAAGGCGAATCACTAATTCGGTTACTAGGTTTCTGGTCATCATATCTCCTGATTAATGCTCATACCCTGCATAATATCCCCTGGTGCTTTCTATCTTGAGGGAAAAACGGCAAAGGATAAGAGCGAAAAAATGGGAGATTCTGCGCTGGGCTCAGCATGACACCGCTTCGGCTTGAGGGGTTTGGCCATGGCTTGAGGCCCCCCGGGTTTTAGGGCCGGTCGCTGGTTGGCTGAACCGCGGCTCCGGCTCAATCCGCGAATTTAAAGCGGATGATGTGATAGATGGCGGCGATGCCGTCCCGCCAGGTGATCTTTTTGCCGGCGGCGTAGTCCCGGCCATGGTATTGGATGGGCACCTCGTAGATGCGCCAGCCCTTTTTGGCGATCTTGGCGGTGAGCTCGGGCTCGACCCCGAAGCGGCCGGACTTGATCTGAATCCCCTTCAGCACCTCGGCCTTGAATACCTTGTACCCCACCTCCATGTCGGACAGATTCAGGTTGGTGAACATGTTGGACAGGGTGGTCACCGCCCGGTTACCCATGTAGTGCCAGAAGAACAGGACGCGGTGGGGCCGGCCCCCCACCATGCGGCTGCCGTACACCACGTCGGCCGCGTCTTGTTCGATGGGCTCCAGCAACGAGGGGTAATCAACGGGGCGGTATTCCAGGTCGGCGTCCTGGATAATGACCACGTCCCCGGTCACCTGGGCGAACCCGGTGCGCAGGGCCGCGCCCTTTCCCTGGTTTTGCTGGTGGTAAAAGGCCCTGACGTTGTCATATCGGTCGACCAGCCGGGCCAGGATTGCTGGCGAGCTATCCGTGGAGGCGTCGTCCACCGCGATGATTTCTTTGTCGTAAGGCGTCGCCTGGACCAGGCGAAAGATCTCCTCCAGGGTGTCTTTCTCGTTGTAGATCGGAATGACGATACTCAGCTTCATGGGGGGTGCTCCCAAGCAGTTAGGTTATCCTTATTTACTTATACCAGTATCCAGGGGAAAACGTTAAGTTTTTTGGGGTTGGAGCCGAGGAAAAAATGTGCTGATACCGAGGCGCAATTAAAAAATCCGGCATTGGGGAGGCGCAGCCGCGGGCGCGACCTCAATTCTGGACACGCCGGTCCCTCCCTACCAAGGGGGAATTGCCGGTATGATCACCGTTTGCTCTCAGGAACTCCCGGGACACCACACCTTACGACGGGGTTAGCCGCCGATGCTGACCATGGACCGGGGCAGCCAGGGAGCGGCCAGGGTGGGGGCGGGGGAGACACAGCCCTTCAAGCGGATGGCTTCCCGGAAGAGCTCGGCCAGGGCGGCGTCAGAGGCGCCCTGACGCAGCGGCCCCTTAATATCCAGCTCCGGCGCGGCAAAGAGACACGGCCGCAGCCCACCGGCCGCGGTGAGGCGCAGGCGGTTGCAGGTGGGACAGTGGTGGTCGCTGACGGAGCTGATAAAGCCCAGCTCTCCCCGGAACCCCGGGACCCTGAAGGTTCGGGCGGGGCCGGCCGTGGCCGGGGAGGTGACGGCGTCCAGGGGGCCCAGTTCCGCCAGCCGCCGGCGGATCTCGGCTATGGGCAGGAAGTGGCGGTGCCAGCTCGCCTCGTCCACCGTGGGCATGAACTCGATAAAGCGCACCTGGAAGGGGTTTTCCCGGGTCAGGCGGGCGAAATCAACGAGTTCGTCGTCGTTTATCCCTTTCAAGACCACGCAGTTAATTTTGATGGGGTTGAAACCCAGGGCCGCGGCCGCCTCAAGGCCGGCCATGACCTCGCCGAAAGAGTCGGAGCCGGTGATCTCCCGGTAACGGTCCGGCCGCAGGCTGTCGAGGCTGAGGTTGAGGTGGCGCAAGCCGGTGGCCAGGAGGTCCGGGGCCAGCTCCCGCAGGCGCACCCCGTTGGTGGTGAGGCAGACTTCTTCGATCCCGGGAACCTGGTACAGGCGGCGGATAAAGGAGAGGACGCCCCGGCGCACCAGGGGCTCGCCGCCGGTGACCCGGAGCTTCTTGATGCCCACCGACGGCGGCCACCCCGGCCAGTCGGAGCAGCTCTTCGTAGCGCAGGATTTCCTGGCACGGCAGTTTCTGCCAGTCCCCTCCGGGGGAGCAGTAGAAACAGCGCAGATTGCAGCGGTCGGTGATGGAGATCCGCAGGTAATTGATCTGGCTCGGCAAAATGTTTTCCACCTGATTAAGTATACTCTAAATTATCAAGAATTAATGCCCGGTGAGGAGGATTTTTTCGCGCTTGAGCATCACCAGGTATTTTCTGGAAAACTCTCTTGCAGCCGTCAGATAGCCTGCCGCGCTGAGACCTCCGGGAAAGTCCTTGTGGGCCAAATTGCCTTCAGAGAAGCAAGGAAATCTCCATGACTGAGGCGCTTCGGCGTATGCGCCCATTAAGGGGCGGACACACAGGTCCGCCCTTAGGAAAGATACCTTGCCCGGATGAGGGCAATCCGGTATGGGGATAAGTGTAAAAATCAGACACGGAGGCGAGCTAATCCACCTGGAAATCCGTGCGGTCCTCGGCCGTGCCGTACCCCGTGGAAATTTTGGTGATCAACTGGTAGATGCCGGGTGCGGCGGTTGCCGGCAAGGTGAAAGGGATTTCCTGGGTCCGGGTGCCGTTATACACCCGGCTCTCCATGCTTTTGGTTCTCCCCAGGGATTTCCCCTGGTAGAAAATCTCCCGGGTAATAGACACCGGCAGGGACACCTGCTCCGGGGTAAGAATGGTGTAGGTGGTGGAAAGCATGACCGTGCCGCCCTTCCGGGACCGGTTGGGTTTGACCTCAACCTTATCCAGGCGGAGAACGCAGCCGCCGGTGGGGCAGTAGCCTTCCCGGGCGATGATATCCTCCCGGCCCAGCCGGCTTTCTTCCCGGCTGGCCCCAAAAGCGCCCCAGGTGTAATCGCTGAGAAAACCGCCTTGGGTCCGGGCCTCAGGAACATTGAGGCATAAGCCTGCCAACAGTATCAAGCCCAGCCAGATGAGATGACGAAACCCATATTTCCGCATAGAGGCCTCCAGAGCCAAGGTATGTACTGGTAAAGGTTTTTTATCTTCCCCTCCCCGAGCCTTCGCCCCTATGGGGGGCCGCATAATTGGGGGTGACCCAAAAAGGCCTTGAGGCTTTAGCCCGGGGCGGCGCCGGCCAGAGGTCCGGGCCACGGGTTGAATTGCTCCCCGCTCCTACCGGTCAATGGCCGCCGGGGAAATAGCGCCGGGCGCCGCGGTAGGAGACTTTCCAGACCTCGGCGTCCAGGCGGCTGATGAACACGCCCCGGGGAGAAGCATGCATGAAGCGGCCCCCGCCCAGGTAGATGCCGTCATGGCAGACCTCGCTTTCGTCGAACCCCGAGGAGAAGATGCCGGCCAGGATCGGACCCCGGCCGCGGGTCTGGCAGTAGCGGTTGAAGAAGACCACGTCGCCGAATTGGAGTTCGTTGCGGGCCACCGGCCGGCCGGCCTGGTACTGGTCGGCCACGGTGCGGGGCAGGTTAAGCCCGGCCCGGTGATACAGCGCCTGGATGAGTCCGGAGCAGTCCACGCCGTCAGGGGTGGTCCCCCCGGAGACGTAAGGGGCGCCGGAGAACTCGCCCAGGGCTCGCTCCAGGGCCACCTCCCGGGAATTCCGACCCGCCTGGGGCAGCGGGGCCATGGGTTCCCCCCGGGGCGGGGGCGGCGGGGCCCCGGCACAGCCGGCCAGCGACAAGGCCGCGGCCAGGGCGGCTCCTAAGAGGCGGCGATACGTGTTGGCCATAGCACCTCCATCCAGGATGGGGTGACGGGGTCAGGGACCGGCAGTCCCGGACCGTGACTCTTACGGTGCTGCCTTGGCTTCGGCTTCGATCCGGGGAAAGAGGGCCGGGCCCTTGGCCAGTTGGCTGCCGGGGGCAAGGAGACCCCACGTAAGCGCCTGGTCAAAGGGTTGATCCCAGAGGGCCGGGCTCAGTCCCAGTTGTTCGCTCATCTTCAAGGCGCTCCGGGGCATGACCGGGCGGAGCAGCATGGCAATCCAGCGCAGTCCTTCCAGCAGTTGGTAGAGGACCGTATCCAACCGGGCGGCGGCCTCGGGCCGCTTGGCCAGTTCCCAGGGGGCCTCGGTCACGATAAAGCGGTTGAGGAGGCCGATGACTTCCCAGAGGTGCGACAGGGCCTTGCCGAACTCCATGGCCGGGAAGAGGCGGAGGAAGTCCGCGGCCATGGCCTCAATTGCGGCGACGATTTCCCGGTCCAGGGGGTCGGTCGTCCCCAGAGATGGTACCACGCCTTGGCGGTACTTGAAGGCCATTCCCAGGCTGCGGGCGAAGAGGTTGCCCAGATCATTGGCCAGATCGGCATTGATCCGGGAGGTCAGGGCCGTCTCGCTGAAATGGGCGTCGAGCCCGAAGACCATTTCCCGGAGAAAGAAGTAGCGGACCTGGTCCACCCCGAAGCGGGCCACCAGGGTTCGGGGCTCCACCACGTTGCCCAGGCTCTTGGACATCTTGCCGGCGTCCATCTGCCAGTAGCCGTGGACATTGAGGTTGGCAAAAGGCGCCACCCCCATGGCCCTGAGCATGGTGGGCCAGTAGATGGCATGGGGTTTGAGAATATCCTTGGCGATGAGGTGCTGGGCCGGCCAGAATTTTTCGTAATTTTTACCGGCAGGGTAGCCCAGGCCGGAGAGATAGTTGATGAGGGCGTCGAACCAGACGTAGGTGACGTAGCGCTCGTCGAAGGGCAGGGGAATGCCCCAATCTATGCGGCTGACGGGCCTGGAGATGCACAGGTCCTCCAGGGGCTCTTTCAAAAAAGCCAGCATCTCGTTTTTGTAGCGTTCCGGCCGGATCCAGTCCGGGTGGGTCTGGATGAAGTCGACGAGCCAGTCCTGGTACTTGCTCATGCGGAAAAAATAGTTTTCTTCCTTAATGAAGGTGGGAGCGGTCTTGTGGTCCGGGCAGAGGCCGTCCACCAGATCCCGTTCCAGGTAGAAGCACTCGCAGCCGAAGCAATAGAGACCGCCGTACTCCCCGAAGTAAATGTCTCCGGACTCATGCACCCGGGCCAGGACCTCCTGCACCACGAGCATGTGGGCCGGGTCGGTGGTGCGGATGTAGTGGTCGTAGCTGATGTCCAGGTCGTCCCAGGATTGCCGGAACCGGCCGCTGATTTGATCCACGAACTCTTTGACCGGGAGGCCGGCGGCGGCAGCGGCCTCCATGACCTTGTCGCCGTGTTCGTCGGTGCCGGTCTGGAAGCGCACCTCCTGACCGAGGAGGCGATGGCAGCGGGCCAGGGCATCGGCCACCACGGTGGTATAGGCGTGGCCGATGTGGGGTTCGGCGTTGACGTAATAGATGGGCGTGGTGATGTAGGTAGTCATAGGCAGTGAGCAGTGAGCGGTAAGCCGTGAGCAGTAGGCGTCAGAGTGCCACCGGCTTAGGCCTCACGTAATCATTTGCTCGCCTCCAGGGCCTTAATCCGGGCCAGGGTCTTCTGGAGCAGATGGGCGTCGGCGTCGGGGTTGGCGGTTTTAAGGAATTGCCGGTAGGCGGCCAGGGCCTCGTACTTGTTGCCCAGCTTTTCCTTGGCCTGGCCTTGGCTGTAGTAGGCCCGGACGAAGTTGGGGTCGAGTTCGAGGACCTTCCCGGCGTCGGCCAGGGCCGGTTCCGGCTTGTCCAGGGCCAGGTAGGCCAGGCTGCGGTTGAACAGAATTCCAGGGGCCTGGGGGTGCAACTTCAGGGCCCGGTTATAATCCTTGAGGGCCTCCCCGGCCTGGTTCATATCCAGGTAAGTGTTGCCCCGGTTGTAGTAGATCTGCCAGTCCTTGGGGGCGAGTTTGGCGGCCTGGGTGTAGTCCTCCAGGGCCTTGTCGAAGACGTTCTGGCGGCTGTAAGCCAGGCCCCGATTATAGAAGGCCTCGGGGGAGTCCGGATTCAGGTCCAGGGCCTGGTCGAAATCGCCCACCGCGTCGCCCCAGAGGGACAGCCTCATTTCGGCAATGCCGCGGTTGATATAGGCCTCCTCCATCTTCGGGTCAATTTTGATGGCCGCGGTAAATTTCTCCACGGCCAGGGTGGGATTGCCCTGGGTCAGGGCGGCCACGCCCTGGTCAAAGGGTTCTTTGGCGTCTGGCTCCGGCCCGGCCAGGGCGGTTCCCAGCAGCAGGCTTAGCGCGGCCAGGGCCAGAATACTCCGGAAACAAGCTTTTCTCATGGGCTCCGAATGCTCCATTTTTTTCTGTAGTATGGGCCCCTCCCGCCATTGAAGTGGGGGGCGCCTTTCAGCCAGGTGGGCAAGGCCCGTGTGACCGGGTTTGGCCTAAAAAAAATTTACTCGCCGGGCAAGTCATCCTGGCCAGCGAACTTTTCTAAAAACCCCTTCACGTCTTTGATCGCATCCCGGGTGGCTTCCCGGGCGGCGACGAAGTCATACATCAGATTACTTTCGTCGGCTTCGATGTACTCACTGTGGCGGATCATCATTTCGGCCCCCTGGAACAGGCGGCCCACAAAAAACATGAAATAATGCAAATCGTTTGGCATGGTCTACTCCTGTCCCCAGGCACAGGGATCAGCCTGCATAACGTCGGCGCGATCAGCTTTCCGCCCGAGGCCGCGCGGTTTTAACCTTGGGGGCTGCAGGGGCGGATTTAAAACCCGCTCCTACGCAAGTCATTCAATCTTTTCCGGGTCGCCCTGATGCAGCGCCGCTTCCTTAAAATCCCGGTGGGTACAATCCGGGTTGAGGCCCGGGCAGGCGCCTTTGGCGAGCTCCAGTTCGTCCGGGTCCAGAAGCATGGCCGGCAGGAAAGGCCACTGGCGGCAGATAAAGGGCTTCACCGGGTGGACCCGGCAAAGGCCGCCCGCCATCAGGAAGACGCAGACCCCATCGGCCACGGTGAGGCGGGGGCCCATGGGGGAGGCCTCGACAAAGCGACGGCTGAACTCCGCCACGGGGAGGGCCAGCAAGGCGGCCATGGCATCAACCTCGTCGGGCCGGACAAAGATACCGCCGCGGCCGACGCAGCAGTCGCCGCACTGTTGACAATGGAACACCAAGGGGTGCAGGTCGTTGTTCATAGGTTCTTCAAGGGGGGCTGGCCGGTGGATTCTATGACGCTGCGCCATAGGGGGGAGTCCAGCTCTACATCTTTGCGCCGGCCCACCGCCGCCGAAATGGGAATGTGTACATAGTGGCTGTGCCAGCGGCTCACCAGCATGGCGGTCTTGCCGGCCATGCCGGCGTGGACCGCGTTCTGCCCCAGAAAGCCGCAGTAGATCCGGTCATTGTAGTTGGCGGGCATGCTGCGGATCAGGTAACTGGGGTCGATATACTTCAGGTTGATCTCTATTTGCCGCTGCTTGAAGTATTCCTTGATCTCATCCTGGAGAAAGTGTCCGATATTCCCGGGCTTGAGATTGCCCGAGGGGTCGTGTTCCCGGTTGCCCTCGGTGAAATAGCGTTCCCCGGCGCCCTCGGCCACGACGATGAGGGCGTGGCGCCGCTGCTCCAGGCGGCATTCCAGGTTGGCGAGTAGACCGAATTCGCCTTCCAGATCGAAGTCGGCTTCGGGGATCAGGACATAATTGACCTCACGCAAGGCCAGGGTGGCGGTGGCGGCGATGAACCCGGAATACCGTCCCATGAGCTTCACCAGGCCGATGCCGTTGGGGGAGCCGACGGCCTCGGTGTGGGCCGCATGGATGGCTTCGGTGGCCATCTCCACGGCGGTATCGAACCCGAAGGAGCGGCTCACCAGGGGAATGTCGTTGTCGATGGTTTTGGGAATGACGATGACGCCGATGCGCAACTCCCGGCGGGTAATCTCTTTATAGATCTCCGAGGCCGCTTTGAGGGTGCCGTCGCCGCCGATGAGGAAGAGGACGCGAATGTTGATGCGGTCCAGGGCGTCCACGATCTCGCTCGTTTCCTGGGGTCCCCGGGAGGTGGATAGCACCGTGCCCCCGAAAGAATGGATGTTGGCTACTTCCCCGGGGGTGAGGTCCACCAGGTCGTGGCCGTAGCTGGGGATAAACCCTTGAAAGCCGTAGCGCACCCCGTAGATATGCCGCACCCCGTAAATATGGTAGAGCTCCAGGACGATGGCCCGGATGACATCGTTGGTGCCGGGGCAGAGGCCGCCGCAGGTGGCGATGGCGACGTGCACCTTGGAGGGGTCGAAGTAGATGTGGGACCGCGGCCCGGCCAATTCCAGGGCGAGGGGTTTCTCTCCCGGGGCCAGGTTCTCCAGATAGTCCAGGGAGTCGTGCACCGCGACCCGATCCGTATCAGGGACGAAGCTTTTTTCCACGATCCGGCCACAACGGTCCATCATGACATATCTCGGGATCGGGCTTTGCACTTTGGGAGGGCCTAAAGAGGGTATCCCGGTGTCGAAAGCCTCAAAATTCAGGGTGGGTATTTCGCAGGTGTCTTTTTTGGTCATCGCGGCACTCCCCCATGCCTGATCATCGCCCGAGATCGGCCAGCCGATACCCGTTGGCCCCGGAGCTCTAAACCCCGAGGGCGGGCAGGATCCTGAAAGTTTATCTTAAACCCTCCCCCCAGGAGAACACAAGGGGCAAATCTTACCAGGTTTCGGTCATGGCCTCCATCTCATCTTTCAGTTCCCGGGCCATCAACTTCTTGATGGCCTCTTTGGGGCCGAGATTTTCATAGAGAATCTTGTAGGTGGCCGTCACGATCGGCATCTCCACTCCCAGGCGTGCGGCCAGGAGGTAGACGGCCCGGGAGGTTTTGACCCCTTCCGCCACCATGGCCATGCCGGTCAGGATCTGGTCCAGGGTGACGCCCCGGCCCAATTTAACCCCTACCTGAAAATTGCGGCTCTGGCTGCCGGTGCAGGTGAGGATCAGGTCGCCCAGGCCGGCCAGGCCGGTGAGGGTCATGGGGTTGGCGCCCAGCCGGGCCCCAAGCCGGACCATTTCGGCCAGGCCCCGGGTGACGAGGGCCGCCCGGGGATTGTCTCCCAGGCCCATGCCGGAAAGTATCCCGGTGCCGATGGCAAAGACGTTCTTGAGGGCCCCCCCCAATTCCACCCCGGTGATATCCCGGGAGGTGTAAACCCGGAAGTGGGGGGCGGAAAAGATGCGCTGGATAAGGTGGGCCACCTCCCGCTGCCGGGAGGCGACGGTCACGGCGGTGGGCTGTTTCTGGGCCACTTCCCGGGCGAAGCTGGGGCCGGCCAGGACTGCATAAGGGATTTCCGCCCCCATTTCCTCCCGAACCACCCCCTCCATGGTGAGGAGGGAGTCGATTTCCATGCCCTTGGTGGCGCTGAGCAGCATCGCCCCCGGGGGGTAATGGGGCTTCAGCTCCCGCAAGGTCTGGCGGAATCCGTGGGAGGGAACCACCATCACGACTAAGCCGGCGCCCTGCAGGGCTGCCGGGAATTCCTGGGTGAAGGTGAGGCGGGCGGAGAGCCGCACCCCGGGCAAAAAGGTGTGGTTGATCCGGTCCCGATAGAGGCCTTCGCAGACGAGGGGCTCCCTGACCCAAAGGCGGACGTCCTTACCTTTTTCGGCCAGGAGCTGCGCCAGGGTGGTGCCCCAACTGCCGGCGCCGATCACCGCGATGGGCTTAGGAGATTCCAAGATCGGTCTCGGGCTCGGGTTCGCCGTCGTCATTCTTTTCCGCCACTTTGGCCACGCTCACCACGCGCTCTTCGGGTTCCAGGTCCATGAGCTTGACTCCCTGGGTGACCCGGCCGATCAAAGAGATGCCTTTGGCGATCATGCGCAAGATCTTGCCGCCGTCGGTGACCAACATGATTTCATCGTCTTCGTTTACCTGGAGGATAGCCATGATGGGGCCGTTGCGTTTGGTGATCGCGAGTCCCTTGACCCCCTGGCCCTTGCGGTGATGTTCGGGGTATTTCTCCGGGTCGGTGCGCTTGCCGAAGCCCCGCTCGGTCACGGTGAGGATGGTCCCGCCGGGACGCAACACTTCCATGCCCACCACGCTGTCCTCTGGGCCCACTTCCATGCCCTTGACGCCCCGGGCGGCCCGGCCCATGTCCCGGACCTCCGCCGAGGGGAAGCGGATAATCTTGCCGTAGCGGGTGCCGATGACGATGCTCTGGTCGGGCTCGCTCAGGGCGACGCTCACCAGTTCGTCCTCGGCGTCCAGGGAGAGGGCGATGATGCCGCCGCTCCGGGGCCGCTGGAAGTTCATCAGGTCGGTTTTCTTGATGATGCCCCGCTGGGTACCCAAGACCAGGGAGGGCCCCGGGATGAATTCCCGCACCGGCAGGATGGTGGCCAACTTTTCGCCCTCGCCGAAGGGCAGCAGGTTGACGATGGCCTTGCCCTGGGCCGTGGGCGAGCCGATGGGGATTTCGTGGACTTTAAGCCAGAATACCCGGCCCTTGTTGGTGAACACCAGGAAAAAGCTATGGGTGGAGGCGATGTAGAGCTGGGAGACGAAATCGTTTTCCCGGGTGATCATGCCCATGCGGCCCTTGCCGCCCCGGCGCTGGCTGCGGTAGATGGTCAGGGGGGTGCGCTTGATGTAACTCCGGAGGCTGATGGTTACCACCATCTCCTCATCGGCAATGAGGTCTTCGGCGGTGAATTCCTGGGCCTGGGGCACAATTTCGGTGCGGCGGCCGTCTCCGAAGCGCTCCTTGAGTTCGGTCAACTCCTGGACGATGAGGGCCTTGACTTCGGCCTCCTCCGCCAGGATCTGGCGCAGGCGCCGGATGGTGGCCCTGACCTCTTCGGCTTCGTTGATGATCTTCTGGCGCTCCAGGCCGGTGAGGCGCTGGAGACGCATTTCCAGGATGGCCTGGGCCTGGATCTCGGAGAGGGAGTATTTTCCCCGGGTCTCCTCCAGGGTGGCGCCCGGGGCGGCTGCCAGGATGAACAGCCCGGCCATCAACTGCTGTTTGGCCTCGGGTGGGGTGGCCGCGGCCCGGATCATATTAATGACCGCATCCAGCCAGTCCAGGGCGATGAGGAAGCCTTCCAAGATGTGGGCCCGGGCTTCGGCCTGCTTCAACTCGTAGCGGGTGCGCCGGAGGATCACCTCGCGGCGGTGCTCCAGGAAATGGTGCAGCAGGTCCTTGAGACTGAGGAGCTCCGGCCGGTTGTGGACGATGGCCACCAGGTTGATGCCGAAAGTGACCTGCATATTGGTGTGCATATAGAGCTGGTTGAGGATGGGTTGGGGCAGCTCATCTTTCTTGAGCATGATGGCCACCCGGAGGCCTTCCCGGTCCGATTCGTCCCTCAGGTCGGAGATGCCTTCGATCTTCTTGTCCTTCACCAGTTCGGCGATGCGTTCGATGAGGCGGGCCTTGTTGACCTGGTAAGGGAGTTCCCGGATGATCAGGCTATCCCGGCCGCCCTTGTGCTCGACGTTGACCTTGGCCCGGATGCGGATGAGCCCCCGGCCGGTGCGGTAGGCCTCGGTGATGCCTTCGGCGCCATAGATAAAGCCGCCGGTGGGGAAATCCGGCCCCGGGATGATGGCCATCAACTCTTCCAGGGTGATGTCCGGGTTGTGCAGGGTGGCCAGGAGGGCGTCGCAGACTTCTTCCAGGCTGTGGGGCGGGATGTTGGTGGCCATACCCACCGCGATGCCCGAGGAGCCGTTGACCAGGAGGTTGGGCAGGCGGGTGGGCATCACCAGGGGCTCTTTCAGGGAGCCGTCGTAGTTGCCTACGAAGTCTACCGTGTCTTTTTCCAGGTCCTGGAGGAGCTCGTGGGCCAGGCGGGTAAGACGCACCTCGGTGTAACGCATGGCCGCGGGGGAGTCGCCGTCGATGGAACCGAAGTTGCCCTGGCCGTCCACCAGGGGATAGCGCAGGGAGAAGTCCTGGGCCATGCGCACCATGGCGTCATAGACCGCGGTGTCGCCGTGGGGATGGTATTTACCGATGACATCACCGACGATGCGGGCGCTCTTGCGGTAGGGCCGGTTCCAGTCGTTGCCCCCTTCGCTCATGGCGAAGAGGATGCGGCGGTGCACGGGTTTAAGCCCGTCGCGGACGTCGGGCAGGGCCCGGCCGATAATGACGCTCAGGGCGTATTCCAGATAGGACTTCTGAATTTCATCCTCAATGTTGATGGGTACGGCGCGGGTTTCCGTCATAGTGAATAGGCTCGGCTGTTTGTTTGTAGGGTCCAGGGCTGATTACCCTCAATCTAAAGTTTTTACGGTAATATTGAACTGTATGGAAAATATCATCAACTTTCCGCCTCCGGCGGCAAAGGCGGTATTAGCGGCTTGATCTGGTCAATCAAGCGAGGCAGGTGAACAGTAGCTACCTGCCAGATTTCTTTATAATCAATATCACCATATTCATGTATCAAGACATTGCGCTGGGCAATGATCTTCCGCCAGGGAATTTCAGGATGCTCCTGTTTCAGTTCTCCAGAGATTCGACGCGCGGCCTCACCGATGATTTCCAGGTTTCGTTCCACCGCTGCCCGCAGCATGTCATCCCTAAGAAAATCATCGAGGGTTTTATTCTTAAGAAACTTTTGGACCTTTTCCGCAGCTTCTATCAGGTCAAAAAGATTTGCCGGGTCCCTCCTGCTAAGCGGCATAGACGATCTCTTTGGTCGTTAAGATTTCATGGCGGCGAAACGGGTTGCGGATTGCATCCTTCTGAACCAGATCGACCTGCCGCCCAAAAATTCGGGCAAGCTCATCCAGCATTTCCACCCGATTGTCGAACGTGATGCCACCATCCGGTGCGAAGCTCACCAGCACGTCTATATCGCTGTCGGGGCGAAATTCTTCCCGGAGGGCCGACCCGAACAGGGAAAATTCTTTAATCTTCCACCGGCGGCAGAAGGCCTCGATTTGCTTTAACGGAATTTGGATTTTCGGCTGGGACATGATTCTTTCGCCACTTTTATCTGATAATTGCGTAATGTAAAATCCCCCCTGCCCCCCTTTAGAAAAGGGGGGAGGAAAACCAAACCTGAGCATCATCACTTGATTTGTGAAACAAATCAATGGCAGGCCAGGCAACCCTCCACGGCTTCATAGAGGTTCTTGCATAATTCTTTGAAGGTCTCTCCCTGGGTGGCGCAGCCAGGAATGGCCGGAACCTCGGCCCAGTAGCCGCCTTCTTCCGCCTCGTGGACGATGACTTTTATTTTCATGGTTTCCATACCCTAAGGATTAATCGTCGTCTGGTACACAAATTTCCCGTTCTCCACCTTGATGACTGTCACCCCTTTTCAACTCGTTCCCAAGTTGTACTTGGGAATGAGAAGCATGGATGATATTTTAGAGCCAGCAGCTCACAATTCGAATTCACTCCTCGGAATTCCTGATTGTCGAATAATTGACTGCAACGTTCCTCTTCTTAGTTCATCGTGGTCAGGAACTGGAACGGTAATCGTGCTTCCTGGGCGCATTTTCTGCATCACGACGTGGCTGCCTCGACGGCGAACTTCTTTGAACCCATGGCGCAACAAGATTTGACAAACCTCTTGGCCGGAAAGAACCGGAAGCTTACCCAACCGCTACCTCAACCTGAGTAATATAAACCTCTTCCCGGAGACGGTTTTTGATCTCCTCCTTCGATGCCGACTCAAAAAACAGTTCCAAGGCTTCCTGGAGGTTTGTCCGCGCCGCCTCGATGCTCTCTCCCTGACTGGCGATGTCGAGTTCGGGGCACAGAGAGACATAGCCGTCGCCTTCCCGTTCAATGATGGCGGTAAGTTGCCGTTTCATTTTTTTCTCCCGCAGTTATTGATCGGATTACGCATGGCGGAGCAATTATCCCTGCTTCATTTTTCAAGATTGCTGCCATTATGGATTAATCGTCGTCTGGTAGACGAACTTGCCTTGTTCCACCTTGATGATCGTTACGCCCTTGAGGGGGTTGTGGTTGGGGCCCATGGTGATGACCCCGGTGACCCCGGGGAAGTCCTTGGTGGCGGCCAGGGCCTGGGCCACCTGGGGGCCGTCGGCGCCGCCGGCCCGGGTCATGGCCGCGGTCAGGAGAAAATAAGCGTCGCCGCCCAGGGCCGCAAAGCCGTCCAGGGGTTTTTTGTAGGCCGCTTCATAAGCCTGCATGAACTTCCGGCCAAGCTCCGTGGTGGCGCCCTGGCGGTGGAACAGGGCCGTGAAGTACATGCCGTTCACCGCCGGCCCGCCGATGGTGACCAGCTCGGGCACCTGGGCCCCATCCCCGGTCAGCACCGGGATCTTGACCCCCAGGTCCTGGAGCTGCTTGGCCAGGAGCGCTACTTCGCTATAGTAGTTGGGGGCATAGATGAGATCGGGCTTGCCCCCCTTCAGGGCGGAAATCTGGGCGCTGAAATCCTGGTCGCCGGTCTGGATATAACTGGTGGAGACAATCTGGCCGCCCCGGCGCTGGAACTCTTCCTGAAAAAACTTGGCCAGGCCGACGCAGTAATCCTGGGCCTGGTCGATGAGCACCGCTACGCGCCTGGCCTTGAGGTTTTCGTAGGCGAACCGGGCGGCTATCTTGCCCTGGAGGTCGTCTACGTAAGCGGCCCGAAAGGCGTAGCCGCGGTTCTGGGTCACCAGGGGGCTGGTGGCGGTGGGGGAGATATTAGGGATTTGCGCCCGCTCGGCGATGGGTACCCCCGCCAGGGTGTCGCTGCTGATCACTTCGCCGATGATGGCCGCCACCTTATCTTTCTCAATGAGGCGGCTGACGGCGTTGGCCGCTTCAATCCGGTCGCTCCGGGTGTCCATCAGGACCAGCTCCACGGGCTGCCCCAGAACCTGGGGCTGGAGTTTGTGGGCCACCTGGACCCCTTCCCAGACCATCTGCCCCATGGCTGCAGCCGGCCCGGTTATGGGGAGATATAAGCCGATCTTGATGGCCGCGGCGGCCGGGACTGTCAAAAAGAGGCACAGAGCCGCGGCGAGAGCCAGGCTTTTGAGGGAGGAGGGCAGGGCGAGAAAGGATAAAGCCAGGTTTTTTCTCCGGCCTGTGGCCTTTCTCCCCTCTTTCCCCCAAAGTTCTTGCAAAGCTTGTCCCCCATCCATAACATAATTATAATAGCAGAAAAAACGTGCGCCGGAAAGGAATTCCGGCCCCGGTGACGAGGTGCGCCCATGGAACTGCAACTGGCAAAACTCACTATCCCCGAGGGGGCCAATCTGATTTTGGGCCAGAGTCATTTTATCAAGACCGCCGAGGACCTGTATGAAATCCTGGTGGCCATCCCGGGCCTCAAGTTCGGCCTGGCGTTTTCCGAGGCGTCCGGGGACTGTCTCATCCGGTTGGAAGGCAACGACGCCGACCTCACGGCCGCGGCCACGGAGAATGCCCGCTTGATCGCCGCGGGGCACACCTTCAATATCCTCATGAAAGGCGCCTTCCCCATCAACGTGCTCAACGCCATCAAGCTCTGCCCCGAGGTCTGCCGGATCTTCTGCGCCACCGCCAACCCCGTGGAAGTCATCCTGGCCCAGACCGAACTGGGCCGGGGCATCCTCGGGGTGGTGGACGGCGCCTCCCCCAAAGGCGTGGAAGACGCCAACGGCCAGGCCTGGCGTTACGAAATCTTGCGGCAATTCGGCTATAAGAAGTGAGAGTTGGACTGTAAGCAGAAGATGCTCCTAAGTTATTGAATCGGTTCTCTTTAGCGCATTACGGTTCGGTGGCACCGGTATTTTGCCGGTGCGGGTGTGCAGGTTAAAAACCTGTGCCACCAAAGGCGGCGGGCACGGAGGCCCGCCCCACCTTTTTCATTTTTTGGAGGTGAGCCGAAGGTTCATAAACGACGGCTTGATAGGGAGAGTGTATGCGGCTATTTTTTGAGCCCGGCGCGGTGGTGCTCATCGGGACTTCCCGGCAGACCGGCCCCGGGGCCTACAATAATCTGGAGATGCTGCTGAGCTACGGCTATGCCGGGCGCATTTACCTGGTGCACCCCAAGGTGCCGGAGATTATGGGATACAAGACCTACCCCGGGGTGGCCGACTTGCCGGAGGTCCCGGACCTGGCGGTAATCTCCCTGGGCCGGGAGCGGGTGGTGGACACCGCCCGGGAGTGTGCCCGGCATGGCATCAAGCGGCTGGTGGTGATCAGCCAGGGGTTTGCCGACGCCGACGCCCGGGGCGCCGAACTCCAGGCCGAACTGGTGGCTCTGGCCCGGGAGCATGGGGTCCGGATATTGGGCCCCAACACCATGGGGGTCCTCAACCCCTTCAGTGGCTTCACCACCGCCTTTATCGACGTGCCCCGGGACCCGGAGCCGGCGCCGTTGACCATGGTGGCCCAGTCCGGGGCGTTTCAGGTGGGGGCCTCGTCCTTCACCGGCCGGATGGGCAAGGCCATCGACGTAGGGAACGCCTGCGACCTGGACATGGTGGATGTCCTGGAATATTTGGCGGACGATCCCGACACCCGCATCATTGTCCTGCACCTGGAAGGCATCAGGCGGGGCCGCCGGTTTCTTAACACCGCCGGCCCGGGTGGCCCGGACCAAGCCCATCATCGCCTTGAAAACCGGGCGCAGTCAGGCCGGGGCCAAGGCCGCCATGTCCCACACCGGCTCCCTGGTGGGGGAAGACGCCATCGTCGATCTGGCCCTGGCCGCGGCCGGCATCATCCGGGTGCGCACCCTGGTGGAATTGCTGGCAGTGTCCCGGGCCTTCCTCAAGTTCCGGCCCATGGCGGGGCCCCGGTTGGGGGTGGCCACCGCCACCGGCGCCTTCGGGATCATTGCCGCGGACGCCTGCGAGGACCATGGCCTGGAGTTGGCCCCCTTTCCCGAACCCCTCCGGGAGCTGGAAGAAGAGCGCATCCCCTGGCACAAGCTCGGGAACCCTGTGGACCTCTGGCCCCTGGGCATGGTGACGGGCTCCTTTACCGGGGTATTCAAGCGGGCCGTCGCCGGCCTGCTCGCCGACGACCAGGTGGATGCCGTTCTGGGGGTGGGGCCGTGCTTCACGTCGCCGCGCCACGCCGACCTGGATTTACCCGGTGCGGTCCGGGAACTGCACGCCGCCAATCCGCGGCACAAGCCCCTGGCCCTGCTGCTCTATGGCGATGCGGCGGCCCACCGGGCCCAGGTGGCCGAACTGGATCGGGAACCCGATGTGGCTTGCTATAACACCATGGATGAGGCTGTCATGGGCCTGGCGGCCACCAGGCGTTACCGGCAATTCCTTGAGGCCCCGGCGCCCGGAGATTTCAGCCTGCCTGCGCCCTCGACCGCCAAGCGCCCCGACCCTTTGCCTTCCCAGGGGGTGCTGGTAGGAGACGCGGCCCTGAAGATCCTCAAGGCTTACGATTTGCCCCTGGTTCCCGGGGTCCTGGCTGCCGACGAGGCCGGGGCCGCAGCCGCGGCAATGGGGATGGGCTACCCCGTGGTGCTGAAGATCATCTCGCCGGACTGGGTGCATAAGTCGGACTGGGGGGGCGTGCGCCTCAACGTGGCCACCGAGGCCGAACTGCGGCAGGCTTACCGGGAACTGGAGGAGCGGTTTCGCCACAAGACCCCCGGCGGCGCCCTGGACGGCATCCTGGTGCAAAAGCAGGTGCAAGGCGTGGAGCTGCTGATGGGACTGAAGCGGGACCCCCAGTTCGGCCCGGTGCTGGTGGCCGGGGCCGGGGGGATTTATACTGAGGTCCTGAAAGACGTGGCCCGGGCCTTGGTGCCGGTGAATCGTGACATGGCCCTGCACCTGCTTAACAGCCTGAAAATCTCTCCCATCCTGAAAGGGGTCCGGGGACAGGCCGGGGTGGACCTCGACGCCCTGGCCGCGGCCCTGGTCAATCTGTCGCGGCTGGCGGTGGATTACCCGGAAATCCGGGAACTGGACCTCAACCCCGTGGTGGCCACGCCTGAGGGCTGCTGGTGCGTGGACTGCCGGATAGTGCTGTGAGTTTTCGGTTTTCGGTTTTCAGTTTTCGGTAAAAGTCAAAAATCATAGCGATGGTATCTTTATCCTGTGTAGTGTCCAACTTCACCCAGGAAAGGGAGGAAAGGGGAGACGAGTCGCCAATGAATACAAGGAACTGCTGGCAGGCCTCTGCGCCGAGATTTGCCCATAATTTTATCACCGGAAACCGAAAACCGGAAACTGAAAACCCGGGGCCGGGGCGGCCCCTGTGAGAGCGGCCGTGTTGGCGGCGGGGCTGGGGACGCGGCTCAAGCCGCTGACGGATATCTGTCCCAAGCCGCTGTTGCCGGTGTTGAACCGGCCCCTGTTGGGGGTGGTGCTGGCGCAGTTGGAAGCGGCGGGCTGTTTCCAGGTGGCGGTGAACACCCATCATCTGGCGGACCAGGTGCACGATTTTCTGAAGTCCGAGCCCTGGGGCTTCCAACTCAGCGTCAGTCAGGAGCCGGAGATCCTGGGGACGGGCGGGGGCTTGCGGCAGTTGGGGGAGATTTTGCGGGAGGGGCCATTTCTGGCCATCAACGCCGATATCCTGACCGATTTTGACCTGGCCGAGGTTTACCGGGCGCACCGGCCGGGGGCCGTGAGCACCCTGGTGCTCCATGACTGCCCGGCGTATAACAACGTCTGGGTGGCGGGAGATGGGGTGGTGAGTATTGGGGCGGCGCCGCCCGGGGGCCAGGCTTCTGCAAAACCCCTGGCCTACACCGGGGTCCAGGTGGTGGACCGGAAGATTTTCCGGTATATCCCGGCCCTTGGTCCCTATGATTTGGTCCAGGCCTGGCGGGAGGCCCTGAAGGCGGGGGAGCGGCTGGCTTACCTCAGGGTGTCGGGCCATTTCTGGCAGGACCTGGGCACGCCGGCCAACTACCTGGCGGCGCACCGGCGGCTCCTGGCCGGGGTCTGGCCGAGGTTGGCGGGCTATTTCCCCGGTCTGGCCGACCCTCTGGTCGGCCCCGGGGCCCGGATCGGGGCCGGGGCGCAGTTCGGCGGCGGGGTCTGCCTGGGGTCAGACGTGGCAGTAGGGCAGGGAGCCGCTTTGAAAAATACCGTGGTCTGGAACCGGGCCGTTATCGGAGCCGACGTGGAGTTGGAAGATTGCATCGTGGCCGCCGGGGTGGAGGTCAAAGATTCTGCCCGGGGCCGGGTACTGGTGGCATGACGGAGTCATGAACCGGAGCCATTAATAGATTAATGGGTTGAAAAGGTCTTTTAATTGGTGGCACAGGCTTTCCAGCCTGTGCGAAGGAATCAGGTTAGTCGTGCACAGCCTGGAAAGGCTGTGCCACCAGCCGCTACCAGCTTTGCATGGTTTAGGGATGGGCCCAGGCGCCGCTGCTTAGATTAATCGGCTAGAGGTCGTCAATACATAAGAGGCCCCGGAAGGGCCTGAAAGGTGTTTATGCCGGATTATTTGTGGACCGAGCGCCTGGAGGCCGCCGCCAAGGCCTTGAACGTCAGCCTGACCTCCCCCCAAACCCTGGCCGGGGACGGCTCCGACCGCCGCTACTACCGCCTGTTGGGGTCCCCCACCGTGGTGCTCCTGTTCCATCCTTTCCCGCCGGGTGGGGAAGTGAATGAAAACGACTCCTACTACCTGGTGGGCCGCCACCTCCGGGGGCAAGGGGTGCCGGTGCCGGAGATCTACACCTATTGCCGGGAAGAGTTCTGGATGCTCGTGGAGGACCTGGGGGATATCAGCCTGGAGACCGTTGTCAAGCGGCAGTCCCAGGAGAGCCAGATCCGCCACTGGTACCGGCAGGCGCTGGGAATCCTGGTGGATATGCAGATCAAGGGGGAAGCTGGGTTCGACTCCTCCTGGTGCTTCGACACCCCGGTGGTGGACCGGAATTTTTTGTGGGAGCGGGAGTGCGGTTATTTCGTCAAGGCCTTCCTGAACACCTATCTCGGCTTGCCGGTGAGCCTGGCCGACCTGGCCCCGGATTTCGACCGTCTCCTCACCGGGGCGTTGCCCTCCGGCCCCGACTATTTCCTCCACCGGGACTTCCAGTCCCGGAACCTGTTCGTCACCAGCGGGCGCCTTAGGGTCATCGACTTTCAGGGGGGAAGGCGGGGGCCGTTGGGCTATGACGTGGCCTCCCTGCTCATCGATCCGTATGTCGACCTGAGCCCCGCCTGGCAGGCCGAACTCCTGGACTATTACCTGGGACTGCTGGCGAGCCGGCTGGAAGTAGACGCCCGCGGCCTTCCGGGAGCAATACGACCACCTGGCCCTGTGCCGCAACCTGCAGATCCTGGGGGCTTACGGCTACCTGACCAAGGCGAAGGGCAAGGATCAGTTCGCCCGGTATATCCCCGCGGCGGTGGCGGGACTGCGCCGGCGGCTGGAGGCGCGGCCGGGGGCCTTCCCGGGCCTGGAACAACTGGTGGAGAGCCTGCCAGTCAGGGTCAAGAAAAGCTAAGGCGGAAAATGCGGTGCGGCCCTGAGGGATAAGCGGTCAGAAGAAAATCAATCCGACAGCCGGGATGCAGTTATGATAACCTTATCAACACGCTATCTGCCGAGTAGCAGATCGCGCCGATATAGCGAGGCCGTCGAAAAAACCCATTTCAGCTTGTCGTGATCTCCTCCCAGGCATTTTAAGGCCAGGGTCTTGCCGACCTTTCGATTCCTGGCGTTACCACTATGGGATAGCTCTTCCTAAACCCTACTACTCTTTAGCTTTACGCACATGACAACCCATAATTCAGGATCTTTTCCATGTTATGCACCAGGCAGTTTAGCAGCCATTGGATATTCACCTTGATCTTGCCTCTTAACGTGAACCGGTCTAATCGCTTGTTACTCCGAATATTGGCAAACACGGGCTCAACGATGGCCAGGCGTTGCGGGTAGATTCGGCGTCCCGGTTCGGTCTCGATTTTTGCAACCATCTGTTTGGAAAGATTAATGCCTTCGCTGCCGATGGGGACTGCTAAATGCTTACGTTTGGCATCCATCCCATAGAGACAACGGGTTCGTAGCGGGCAACCCCGGCAATCTTTTTCAGCCGCCACATATTTGCGGTAAACGTTACCGTGGTCGACACATCTTTTGACTTGCAGCCTGAGCACTTTTCCATCGGGGCAGATATATTGATCCAAGGTCGCATTATGGTGAAAGTCTTTTAACGTAAATCTCCTGGAACGACGGCGTTTCTGGGTGTCAAACCTCGGGTCCCAGTTCCGGAACTTTACTGTCCGGGATATAGGCATCAACTCCCAGCTCCTGGCACTTCCGTAAATTGACTTGAGTATGGTAATTGCTGTCGGCAGTGAGAATCTCCCCGGTAAGGCACTCCGCTCCGTAGCCCAGGCTCTGTAAGTTTGCCAGCGTACCCTCAAGCATGGGCGGGACATGGATATGGTCTTGCCCATTGCCGAAGGCCTCACCATGGACAATCACTTGATGCTTTCCATCAATGAGGGTCTGGCTGTTATATCCCTGGACGACGCCGTGGGAAGTCATCATGGTGGCCGAGTCATTGTCCGTAATATTACTTTGTTTTTCTCTACCCGCGGCGCCTTGCTTGGGCTGGTTTTCGGCCAGCCATTGATCCATCAGCTCTGCCTTCTTCTGTAATCTCTCCACCTGCTGCTGCCGGCTGGGGCCTGAAGCCCGGGGCCCGGGAGGTTCATCCTGCCCTCGGTCGGTTTGCATCTGTTCTTCCAGCAACTGCGCCACCTTAGCCTCGATCTTCTGCTTTTTCTTATGAAGCTCGGGGAAAGTGCCGCTCCATTCTTTCGAGGCGTTGGAAGGCAGCTTACAGCCATCCAAAGCAAACATGGTGCCCCCCAACAGATTCATCTCCTCACAGACCAGCAGCACATCTCTAAACAGGTTGTTGAAAAACTCTTTTATTAAGACCTGTGAAAAATCGCTGTCCATACGCCTGAAAAAGTGTTATAGTCAATCAAAACAATAAGTTATCAGGAGACAGCGATTATGCGGGGCGACGACATCCAGCAGGACGCCATGTTCAGTTACCTGTCCCCGGAAGCCCGGGTGCCCAAAGACCATCCCTTAAGACCGGTGCGACAGATGGTCAATCAGGCCTTGCGGGAGCTCTCCCAGGACTTCCAAGCCATGTATTCTCGGGAGGGACGCCCCTCCATCCCGCCGGAAAAGCTGCTCCGGGCTTTGCTCCTCCAGGTGTTGTACTCCATCCGTAGCGAACGGCTGTTGATGGAACAACTGGATTACAACCTCCTGTTTCGCTGGTTTGTCGGTCTGTCCATGGACGACAAGGTCTGGGACCACTCGGTCTTCTCCAAGAATCGGGAGCGCTTCCTCGCCTCGGACCTGGCTGCCGCTTTTTTCGGGCGCATCAAAGAGCAGGCGGCCCAGGCCGGACTGCTGTCGGACGAGCATTTCACCGTGGACGGCACCCTCATCGAGGCCTGGGCTTCCCTGAAGAGTTTCCGTCCCAAGGACGCCCCGCCGCCCGCCGGCGGCGGCGGGCGCAACCCGGAAGTGGACTTTCATGGGGAAAAGCGCCTGAACCAGACGCACGCCTCCACCACCGACCCTGAGGCCCGGCTGTTCAAGAAGGGCAAAGGGAAAGAGGCCAAGCTCTGCTTCATGGGGCATGTGCTGATGGAGAACCGCCACGGCCTGATTGTCTCGCCCCGCCTCACCGCGGCCACTGGCATGGCCGAACGGGAGACGGCGGTGGGCCTGGTGGAGGCCGTTCCCGGCCGGCACCGCATTACCGTGGGGGCCGACAAGGCCTATGATACCCGGGAGTTTGTCCAAGGGCTGCGGGTCCTGAAGGCTGTGCCCCACGTGGCTCAAAACAACAACGGCAGGAAGTCCGCTATTGACGGTCGCACTACCCGCCATCCGGGGTACGCCGTCAGTCAGCGCTTGCGAAAAAGGGTGGAGGAGATCTTCGGCTGGATGAAGACGGTGGGGAATCTCCGGAAGACTCGACACCGAGGCGAGGACCGGGTGGGCTGGGTGTTCACCCTCACTGCGGCGGCTTACAATCTGGTGCGCATCCGCAATCTGACGGCGGTGGTTTCTCCTTGAATCGAAAGAGACGCCGGGAATCGGGTAATCTTCCCGGCAACCGGCAATCGAAGGAGCAATCGGCCCAGATTTATTAGCGAATTTGCCCGTCATAAGGGTGCCGAAATCGTCCTCAAAGAGGATATAAAGATCGATCACAGTGTTTTTTCAACGGCCTGCTAAACAGGGGCATGATCTCATCTTTCATAGAAGAAACAAAGGCGGCAATGGTGCTGTGATCAGGCTGTTGGCCACATGCTAAGGCGATGAAAACGACATTCTCCCGACAGGCCTGTTCGATCTTGCGAGAAGAAATCAGCCCCCGGGAATAGGCCAGCAACACCACCTTCAAGAGAATCTTGGGGTCGTACGCGGCTCGCCCGGTCTCATCATTACGGTATTTGCCCTCAAATATGGCCATATCCAGCCGCGTTTCCACCAGGGTATGAATGGCGAACTCCAAGGTTCCCGGCATCAACTGATCTTCCAGGGAAACCGGCAAGAGCACTCTTTGTCGATAGTCGTAGGTTTTAAATTTGGCCATGGCTTATCCGCCCCAAAAAGTTATTGGCCAAGGATAGCATGAAACAACTATTTAATAAAGATTATAATTGGTTAGGCGTGTTTTTGAATGGACTGATGCAGGCAAAAATCAGGAATGAAATGATCGAGGAGGTTACCTTTTTCGACAGCTTCAGCAGTAATCCGCAAGTTCTGATGGATTACATTTTATGTGGACCGGGAGCCCCGACCTTAGGCCAGCGATCCAAATTCTTTAATCCCGCTTCGGAACCATCAAAAAATCATTGGTCAAGGAGCAATAAACTCCAAGGGAGGTGCACCCGCCGTTAAAGATATGGGTGCGGAAGTTGTGAGATTACCGGCAACATAACTGTTATCAAAACTTTAACTGGATGATTAAAATTGTTACTGATTACTTTAAATGTGCCATTTAAAGAGGTTTTATTGACCTTAACATACACGGAAGCCCCTTCAACCCAAGGAACATTGTTCCTGGAACCACTCATGGTCAGCAACAGGTCAGAATCAATTATCTGTCCCCCGCCGCTGAGAATAACCGGTATACCGGATGGGGGGCGTTGGCTATTCCTTGGACAATATAGTAAGAATCTCCCATTTGACCTGATGCCGACCGTCATCGGGAAGTCTACGGGGGTGATTTGACCAGTTTCATCTTCGGTTTGCTCCGCAGTCCAGGTGATCTGGCCGATGTAACGCATAGCGGCGGCATGGGAGACCATCACCACGCTAAACAACATGAGTGCGACCAGGGTCAGGATTGCTTGATAACTCTTTGCTCGCATCGTCTTCTCTCCTTTTGATCCGTAATTTGGGTGTTTAGTTTCGGATGCATGTCGTTACCCGAGATCATGCCGCATTCTTGGCCATTGCGGTCCCAAAATTGTTGTGGTGACCTCTCTCCCCGAGTTTAACCCCGAAGATATTCCTCAAAATTACGGCATAATAGCCGTAACCCTGGTCGCTTAATTTTCCAGCAAGAGCAGGATGATGCCGGGTTGCATGCCGGCGGGAAACCGGGCGCCCCACAGCATAGAGATAGCCTTCCCCGGCGCCGAAGTAGATTCTTCCATCCGCTCCAATGGCCGGGGTAGAGATCCTATTGCCTGCTTCAAAGGTCCACTTGATGCTTTTGTCAGGTCTCACGGCATAGAGCTTGTGGCCGGCTGCCAAATAAACGATGTTATTCTTGTCAACCATCGGGGAGGAAGCATCGTTGCAATCAGGTAATTCCAGTCTCCCCAGTCTCCATGCCAAGGCCCCGGAATTGCTGATAGCGGTGAGCCCGTCTTTATTTACACATAGATGGTGCCATCAGGTCCCAGGCAGGGGGTGGTCTTGGCGGCAGCCGTCTCCGTACTTGTCCACTTGACACTCTTATCTGGATTAATGGCATAAAGGCCATTAGAGTCGCCGACCTTGCCATAGGTATAGATGGTGCCGTCCTGGTCAATAACGGGGCCTCCGTAGTTATTGTTCCACTCCCAGCTATCCAGATTGAGCCTCCACTTTTCGCTGCCGTTGGGGTTAACGGCATAGAGATAGAAGTAGTTCCCCTTACATAAATGGCGCCATCCTGGCCCAGGGCCGGGGATGAGCAGATATCCTCTCCCACCGATACTTCCAGTACAGTTCGCCATTCGGCTTCAAGGCCAAAAGGTCAAGCCCGGCGCCGACGTAGATCATCCATCGGCTCCCACGCACGGCGAAGAATACCAAAAAATGGCGTCACTATGATAGAACCATTTCTCGGTGTTATTAGGATAAAAGGCATATAACCGTTCATAGCGGAGTGCGTAGACGGTGCCATCCTGTCCAGCGCCGGGGCACAACCCGAAAAGCCGCCGCCGGTCGAGACATAGTTCCACTTTAAGGTGCCGTCTGGATTAATGGCAAACATGGTGCCGCCGCACGGCAGATAAACGGTCCCATCATTATCCAGGACCGGTGATTCATTGACAACTCCCACAGGTAATAGGTATCGCCAAATTAATTCGTTGGTTTCTGGTCCCGCATAAGGGCTCTGGCCGGTATGCCTGGCGTCATGGTTGACCATCGGCCAGGGACTATTGGCCAGTTGCGCCTGGAGGGGCGAGACTGGGAGAGTTGCCCACCATCCCAAGGTAACGGCCACCAAAAGAGAGACGACTGCCATCTTTCTCTTGAATTTAAGCATTGGACTTTCTAGTGGTGCATTTACCGACTATTCGAGTAAAGTATTTGAGTAAAGTTACGATCTGAGATTATGCGCCAATCTTGGCTATCGCCATTTTTGCGAAGTTTAAGGACTATAACGGAGGTTAATTTCGGAGTTCACGGGGGTCGTGTGCGAGGTATTTCAGATAAGAGAAAACCAATAACCACGTAGATTTTTTCTGCAGCCATATTGCCTCTTGCATGGTCTTTTTATCGAGGATTACAGAAATTAAGGATAATTGACCAGTGACCTCCTGATTCAATTAAAACATATTCTCATCAATGTAAAGTCATTTCTTTAAATCTTTATAAATAATTTTACAGGCCAATCAGCTTTGAAGCCATCAGGGCTCGAACATGGGGTGTCCCCTTTGCTAAGAGACTTCCTGCCCCTGGTTTGGCGAACCAACCACCGGGACGGAAATAAGCTTTTGGACGGATAGCCGAGGATTCAGTCAGGCCGATAGCCCGAAGGAATTAAGAATAACGACTAACTTGCCACCATAGACACTTATCGGTGGGCCGGGAAGAATTGCGGTTATGGTCTGGATAATAGGTCTGATGATATCAGGCTTGGGAAAGAAGATCGGCTATTCCCGTTTTGGCTGTTACCGGTAAATATTGCCGTAATGATGGCAACCTGGGTTGCCTAAGGTTTCCCGCCGGTGCAGGGGCAGGCTAAAGCCTGGGGCTACCGAAAATAGCCTGTTGAGCGCGGCTCATGCGAAGTTGCGGTTAAATGCTCATTTTTTTGTAGGGGCGGACCTAGGTGTCGCCCTTAAGTTAGGGCGCACACGCAGGTGCGCCCCTACAATGGCGCGTTTTATGATGGCGATTCGGCATCAGTAAAAGAGTCCGCCGACAGGCAGACACTGTTTCCCGCCCTACGGCGCTTGAGCATTGCAGGTAAATAATCAAAAAATAATCGAAACCCGGGTCGCCGAAGGGTCCGCCGACCAACCAACACTGGCCTCTGCCCGGCGATTAAAAGTCGTAGTTGAAGAGCACGTCGGCGCCGGAGTTCCGGGGGCCGAGCTGAGATTCAACGCTCAGGTGCTTGTTGACTTTGTACTGGATCCCCACTTGCTGCTCAAACACCCCGCGCTCCTCGTTGAGATTGCGGCCGACAAAGACGCTGACATTCTTGACGACTTCCTTGCCGACGCCCACCGTGGGACGGCCGCCTAACATGGCGCTTTTCACCTTGATGCCGCTTAAAAACGGGATGGTTGACCCCAAAATTTCGCTTAATTTGTTGGAGCTGATGCCTCCCAAAACCCCCAATTGCTGCGCCCCCAGGGCCATGTACTGGGTTTTGTTCAGAGTGGCGGACGGGGCGCCGAACACCAGGTAAGACAGGACGTCGGTGGGCGGCAGCGGCGGCAGGCTCTCGAGACGGATAATGGGGTTGGACATGGTACCGTTGACATTGAGCACCAGGGTGATGTCATCCATTTCGTGCACGGCGTTGGCATCTATGGTAATGGGCTTCCCAGAGACGCCGGGCAAGTTCAGCACGGCCCGTTTCACAATGAAGGGGCGATCCTCGATTTCCAGGGTGCCTTTGAGGGCGCGCACCTCTCCGGCCATAGTCAATTTCTGCCCCGGGTCTTTCTTGATCTTGAGGTGGGCCAGCATTTCTACTTTGCCCAGGCGATCGACGAGCCAGGCATTGCCCGAACTCTCCAGGGTGACGTCGAGGCGCAGGTTCCGGTAGAAGGCCGGAGCCGTGGCCGCCTTGGTCTTGGGTTTGACGGGCACCAGGATGACATCCGGCTCCATGCCGGAGCGGAAGAAGGTGGGGCGGAATTGGGCCTTGGGCACCACCAGGCGGCCGCTGACCACCAGGGCTTCGAGGGGGCCCTTGAGGTTGACGGCGCCGTTGGTCCAGACCTCGTTGCCGCCCCGATCGATGAGCAGAAAATTATCCGCCTGGAGCCGGGCTTGGGCCCGGGGAGCATCCGTCAGGAGGATGTCGCCGGAGAGCCGGATAGTGCCGTTGCTTTGGATTACCAGACCCGGAATGACGATTTTTTCTCCCTGGAGGCGAATCTCCCCGGGGGCCAGGCGGTAGAGCGTCCCGGCATGGACCAGTTGCAGGGAGCCGGCGCGCCAGCGCAGATACCCGGAAACCTTGGGGTGGTGCGGATTGCCCCGGGCCTCGGCCACCAGGTCCAGGGGGCCCTCGGCGCTTTGCACCTCTTTGCTGATGGCGGGCAGCAGGGAGAGGTTGACCTGTTCACTGTGGAGTTTGAGGTCCAGGCCGTCCTGGCCCAGGACAAAGGCAAAGGGCGCCAGGGAGATTTTGACCGGGACCGAGCCTTTCCAGATCAGCCGGGAGTGCAGGGGGCCGATTTCCAGGAAACCGGCCACCTGGGCCTGTTCAGTCCGGTAATTGAGAGTGGTGGTCAGGTTCTGAATGGCAATATTATTGATCTTCCCGGCGCTCAGGGCGATCTGGCCATCGATGATCGGGGTCCGAGGGCTGCCGGCCAGGGTCAGTTTGCCGTTGAGCTTCCCCGAGGCGGGCAGACCCAGGGGGGCGAAGAGGACGGCGTCCAGGTTCCGGAGCGACAGCTCGGCGGACAGTTCCTGGTCCCGGGACAGGCCGGCGACGGTCAGGGTGCCGCGGTTGACCTGAAAAGTGGCCGGAGAGATTTCCCAGCCGGGGAGGAGACGGACTACAAAAGGGGCCTTATTCTTGACCGTCAGGGCCTGGCTGTGCCAGGAGAGCCGGGCGACGTTCAGGACCAGCGGCTTGGCCGCCAGGTCGGCGGTCCCCGCCGCCTCGAACCTGGGTTCTTTGTTGGCGGCGGCCGCCACCTGGAACTGCCAGCGGCCGCCGGCGCCATTGGCATTGAGCGTAAGGCGGGTAACCTGGCCCCCGGGGGCCCGAAGTCCTGACCCCGCCACCTTGAGGTTGCCGGATTGGGGCGGCCAACCCGCCAGGGAGCCGTTCAGGGTCGCCGATTCCAGGCTGATATCCTGGAAGGAGAGTTTCCGGACCTGGGCGGTCAGGTTCACCTGGGGGGCCTTCCAGGGGCCTCGGAGGGCGCCTTCGGCCGCCAGGGACGCAAAGGCCGCTCCCGGAGGCAGGGGCAGGCTGCGGGAGCCGGCTGCCGAGGCGCTGAACGTAACATCCACCCCGGACTCGGTGAGAGTCCCCTGGAGAGAGGCCGCCAGGCCTGCCAACTGCACCTCGGCCTGGGAAATAGCCAGTTTCTTCCCTTCCAGGACGAAGCTGGCGTCCAGTGCTTGAAGGGGGTTGTTCTGAACGCGGCCGCTGGCTGCGAGGTCACCCGCCAGGTAGAGTTGGGCCAGGGAGAGGTTGGCGGGCAGGCGGAACTTACCGGTAAAACAGGTGGTTAAACTGCTGCCCGAAAGGCTGGCCAGCCCCAGCATGGCGGGCTGCAAGTCCCCGGTCTGGAGGGTGAGATTACCGGAAAGCCCCTGGCCGGTTGCTCCCAAGGGCAGGAGATGGCCGCCGGCGCCCAGGTCCACGGTCCCGAAATTCCCCGCCACCGAGGCCTGGAGTTCCTGGTTTTTGGCATCGCCGGAGAGTTCAAGCCGCACCTTATCCACTTTGAGGTCTCGATACCGGAAGGGCGAAATATCCAGGCGGGTTTTGACGGACTCGGGGTTCCAGGGCAGGCCCGTGCCCTGGAGGGAGAGGTGGGCATTGACCGGGCTCAACCCCTGGATCTGCTGGGCCTTGAGGCCCTGGAGCGCCTGGAGCTGGGGTGCGGTCAGGCCCTTGAGGTCCAGGTCCAGCTTAAAGACTGCGGGCTTAACCTTGGTGTCGAGGTCTCCGGTGAGATCGCAGGTTGCCTCACCGATCTTCCCGTTTACCCGGATTTTTCCCCCTTCCGGAGTGCTGCTGAGGCTCATGGCGCCGGTCAGGTCCCAGGGGGCGGGCCAGCGGGGCCATAGGGCGTGGATCAGATCACCTTTGATCAGGCCGATATTGCCGGTCAGTGTGCAGCTCAGCTTCGTGAGAGGTGTGCAGACCTCCCCCTTTAAGGAGGCCACGGTCCGGCCGGCCAGCTTGAGATCCAGCGAGTCGATCTGGGTGACGCCGGCGACAGAGGTCAGCCGGGCCGCCAAGGCCACCCGGCCCTGGGAGGTGGTGACTCCCAGGCTGGAGATATCGATCTTGATTTCTTGCTGGGGCTGTCCCCAGTGGAGGAAGGACAGGTTGGCTTTGAGGTCTATCTCGGAGAAGTGGCTGGTGCGGCCGCCGTCGCTCACAAACAGTTCTCCCCGGTGCACCAAGATATTGGAGAGATCTATGCCCCGAAATAGATACGAGAGGATTTTTTTCACCAGACCCGGGGATTCGGCTGGTTGGGCAGGCTTTTCCGCCTTAATGAGGTGGCTGAAATTCCACTGGCCGGATTTATCCCGGTCCAGATAAATTCGGGGATTTTCCAGGGCCAGGGTTCCCAGGTCCAGGCGGAAGTTCGGGATGGACGCCAGAGAGAGGCGCAGCTCAAGGTGATCGACGCTAAAAAAGACCTTCCCATCAGGACTGGTAATCGTCAGATCCTTAAAAACGACTCCCGACAAGGGATTGCCCGAGATTTCCTTAGCCGTAATCTGGCCGTTTACTTTGCTCTGCATCAGGGCAAGCAGGGAAGCGCCCCCCCAATTGGTGAAGTCCGGCAGGATGCCGCCGGCAGCGGTTCCCCCCAAGCTCAGGAGGAGCACCAGAGAAACCATGACCGTCAGTGCAGAGCGCATCTCGCTTCCTCCTCCCTAAAAGCCGTAGCCCACCGTGAAGTGGATCTGGTAGGGGCTGTCCTGCTGGTAGTTGATGCGGTTGGTGGGGAAGGCAATATCCACGCCGATGGCCCCGATGGGGGAGAGATAGCGCAGCCCGAAGCCCGGCGAATATTTTAACTGCCCCAGGTCGAGGTTGTGAATCCGGGGAAAGACATTGCCCGCATCGATGAAGACTACCCCGCCGATGTTTTCGTAAATGGGGAGGGGAAAACGGCCTTCGAGGCCGAATTCCAGGACCGCTTCGCCCCCGACCGGGTCATTGGCTGAGTTGCGGGGGCCCAGGTAGTCGAGCTTATAGCCCCGGACGCTGTTGGCCCCGCCGCTAAAGAAGAGCCGGGATATGGGGATTTGGGTGGTGGACTGGATGGGTTGGATGAGACCGAACCTGGTGCGCGCGGCCACCACGAACTTGGAGTCACCGATGGCCTGGTAGCGCCGCAAGTCCAGGACCGACTGGACGAACTGGAGTCCGGAGCCCAAAAAGGTGGGGGCGAACTCGCCGCCCAGGTTCAAGATCCCGCCCCGGCGGGGAGCGATGTGGCTGTCGGTGGTGTCCTGCCGCAGGCCCAGGAGGCCATAGGAAGCCCGGTATATTTTTTCCGGTTGGGTCCCCTCGAGGCGGATCAGGGTTTCCACCGGGAGGTTGAAGGGGCGGGCGAATTCCAGGCCATGACCGAAATAGAGCCGGATGTCCCAGGGAAGGTCCCGTTCCAGGCGGACCTGGTTAAAAAAGGCCCGGTCGTTAAAACCCGGCAGGTCCCGGCGCCGGGCGCCGCTCTGTTGGACGAAGTCAAAGGAGGAACCGAAAACCACGGGATTGGAAAATGATTCCGAGAAGAGGTAGCCCAGGGAGGAATACCGGGCATTCAGGTCCAGGAGCCGGCCGCCGCCCCACAGGTTCCGGTAGCGCAGCCCCAGCCGGGCCCGAAACTTTTCCTCATCACCGTACCCCAGCCCCCCCTTGAAGGACCGCTTCTTTTTTTCGGCCAGTTCAACGACGATGGGAATGGTGGGTTCCTGGGGGGGGACCTGCTCCGGGGTCAGGACCACACTCCTGAAGAGATCGGTAGCGTAAAGTTTCCGCTGGGTGTCGAAGAGGTCCTCCTGGTTGAAGAGTTGGCCGGCCTTGAAGGTGAGCTTCTCCAGGATGGCGGCCCTGGGAGTCTCGAGTTTCTCCTCGTCTCGGATCCGCACCGTACCGAAATAGCACAGGGGGCCGGGAATGACGGTGAGGTGAATTTTGGCGGTATTGGTCTCAGGGTTCAGATAGACCCGCCCCCTCACTCTGACCTTGGGGTAGCCGTGGTTGGGCAGATAGTTGAGATAGAGATTCTTGAGGTCGTCGTAGGGTTTTTCGACGAAACGATCCCCGGGGTTGAGGGGCCATTTCTCCTGCAGTTCCGACAGGTCTATGGGACCGGTGACGTTGACGTCAATGTCGGTGACCTTGATCCAGGGGCCTTCGTCAATCTTCAAGGTGACATCCACCGCCCCTTTCGGGCCGTAGTTGATTTCCGATTTGATCACCGTGTGGAAAAAACCCTGGCGGCGGTAATAATTCTTCAGGCGTTCCACGTCGTATTCCAGGTCCTGGGGCCGGAATGGGGGCAGTGAGCCCCAGGGCGGCCAGAACGACGGCAGCTTCATGGATAATTCTTTCTTGAGGTTCTTGACGGACTCCGTTTGGGCGCCGACGATGTGCAGGGCGTGGAGCGTGAGGGTTGGATGGCCGGCGCCGGGAGTGGCAGCGGCGGTAGCCGGCGGCAAGCCCGGCGCGGCCGGGGTTGACCCCAGGGCCGGTTCGGGGGCGGTCTCCTGGGCCCCCAGGCACCGGGAAACCCCCATGAGGGCCAGTGCCAGGATGAGGGGCAAAATCCAGCTCTGCCAAAACCCGGAAACCCGCATCCGCTTTTCAGGCGCTCCTTTACCGTGAGAGACCGAGGGGGAAATCCCCTTCAAGGCACGGGGATTAGCCTATCGCCCTTGCCATAAATTCATTCTGCTTGCCGATTTTTAAATCCCCCGAAATCCCGCTTTTCCAAAGGGGGACTTTAAAAGCACTTCCTGGTAGTCCTCCCCTTATTCAAAGAGGGGCAGGGGGGATTTTGGTGTTTAGAGCATGTGCCATAAGGGAAAGAACTTTTGGCAGGGGCTACACAGTACCCTTGTGGGGGCAGTGGTCCCCGGCCTTGGTTGAACCCTCTCATGTATTGGGCGGGGGAACCCCGCGGCGACGAAGGCGCTAGAGTGAACGGTATTAGCCCTGACCCAGCAAGGCGCTGCGCTCTGCCGGAGTGAAGAGGCTGATCTCCCCATAAGCGCCGTCGTAGCCCCCATTGATGTGCACCTCACCCCGGCGCATCCGGTCAATGCCGCGGGCCAGGAGGATGCCCCCCTCCCGGGCCACGGCGTCCAGGGGGACGCGGCGGAGGATCTCCAGTTCGGGCCCCAGACTGGCCAGGAGCCTAAAGTAAGCCTGGCGCACTTTTTTGCTGGCGGCGTTTTTGACCCCCAGGACTTCGGCCAGGATTCCCGGCAGGCTGATCAAGGACTCAAAAGGACTGGCCGCGGCCGGGGGCCCCCCGTTCCGGCGGTCGGCCAGGTCCTGGACACGATGCATGACCCCCTGGGTCAAGGCTTTGCCGCATCGGGGACAGAGCCCGGCCAGGTGCTCTGCCTCATCCGGCTCCAACCTGAGGCCGCAGTGGCGATGTCCGTCCAGGTGGTACTTGCCTTCCTGGGGGAAAAACTCAAGGGTGCCCCCAAAGCCCTCCCGGGTGCGCAGGGCCCGGGCCAGGTCGGGATAAGTCGGGGCGACGTGAAAGATATTGGCCTCCCGGCCCAGTTTCTGGGGAGAGTGGGCGTCTGAATTGGACACCAGCACGAAACGGTCCAGGCCGGAGACCCGCCAGTTCATGGCGGGGTCCGAAGACAGCCCGGTCTCCACGGCATGGATGTGGGCGGTGCTGGACTCGAAGCACTCCTCCAGGGAGTCGAAGCCGCTCCGGCTGCCTAAAACGGAGAACCAGGGGGTCCAGATATGGGCCGGAATCACCAGGGCCTGGGGATCGATCTCCATGACCAGGTCCAGGATGAACCGGGCGTCCAGGCCCAGGATGGGACGGCCGTCGGACGCCACGTTGCCCAGGCGGCCCAGGCGCTGGGAGAGCTGCTGGGCGGCCGACAAGTCGGGGAGCACCAGGAGCAGGTGGACCTTGCGCACCTTGCCGGCCTTCTTGTAAATGGTGCTCACTTCGCCGGTGATCACGAACTTGACCGGCGCCGCGGCCTCCCAGCCGGGCCCCTCGAGGTTCAGAGGCAGGGCCAAGCCGGGTTTGAGGCTGTAGACCCCCGGGGCGGCCGGTTCGAGTTTGGCGGCCAGCTCCGCCAACCACCGGGGGTGGGTGCAATCGCCGGTGCCCACCACCTGCACCCCTTTGTAACGGCCCCAGAGATCCAGGTGCTCCAGGTCGGCATCCCGGGCGGTGGCGATGGAGAAGCGGGAATGGATATGCAGGTCGGCGATGACTTCCATTTGAGCATAAACCTTATCACAAATCCCGGGGATGCGCTAACCTCGGGTTAGGTTTCTTTGGCTTCTTAATAGATACAGATTAAGGGAGAATTGTTAGACGCGGCGGGTATGAAGGTTCGGCCCGGAACTGCTTTGAGGGGTTCAAAGTTCAAAGTTCAAAGTTCAAGGTTTGAGGTTCGAGGGGGTAGGTGTTTCCACCAGGGGGCGCGTTGCGCTGCACCGGCGGGCGGGAGTCAACGCCTCCTTATCATAACAAGAATTTAGGCTCCGGCAGGGGTGCTTCCTGCTCTTTTTGAGAATAACTTTCTCCATCCGGACAACCAGAGTTGCTTGGCAAGGCAAGCAGTACAGGGGAAGAACAGGAACAAAATTCACCGCACGGAAAAAAACAAAGCCCCTCCGTGGAGGGGCTTGCAAGTTGGCCCATAACACCCAGACTAGAATGAAGCTTTGGTTTTGGTGTCGGTTGCAGCCCAGATCTGAGGCGTAATTTCCTCAAAATAGGGCTGAAAGACATCCTCGTCCAGGCGCAGCATTAAGCCGCCGCATTGGGTGCAGAGGGCGGTGTGATCATCCAGACCGGCCACCCTCTGATCCTGACCGGTACAGTCGACACATTGATACTCATAAATTGGCATAATCATCTCCCCCTTGTCGTTACATAATGCAACAACTATGCCTAACAAACTGCCGCTTACAACTTAATTAGTAATAGCTTAATATAACAAAATAATTTGTCAAGTCCCCCAAAAACCCTTTTTTCTGAGTTATAATTTATGACAATTCTGGAGGAAAGGTTTGTGGTTTTTTTTCCCTAGATAGGGAATTTTCTCCTGCATACTATCCAGGCAAGTTTCTCAAGGAACGAGGAGGTAAACCGACCGTGTTGCGTGACCAGCGGCGGACCAAGATTGTGTGCACCCTGGGCCCGGCCAGTGACGGTGACATCCTGCCCGGACTGCTGGCGGCCGGTATGAATGTGGCCCGGCTCAATTTTTCCCACGGCACCCAGGCGGAACATGGCGCCCGGATCAAGCGCCTCCGGGAGTTGGCCGCGGCCACCGGGCTGCCCCTGGCCATTTTACAGGATCTATCCGGTCCCAAGGTTCGTATCGGCGACGTGTCCGGGGGCGAAGTGAAGGTGCGGGAGGGGGATGAGTATAGTCTCAGCGCCGTCCCCCTTAAGGAAGGCCAGGCCGGAGTTGTCGTGGATTTACCGCAGGTTATCACCGAGACCCCCCTGGGCGCGCCTATACTTTTGGCCGACGGCAACATCGAACTCCGGGTGGAAACCAGGACCGATACGGCCCTCAAATGCCGGGTAATGGTGGGTGGGGTATTACGCTCCCGAGTGGGGATAAATTTCCCCATGCACACCCTCTCGGTGCCGGCCTTCACCGACAAAGACCGGGAAGACCTGCGCTTCGGCATCGCCCAGGGGGTGGACTTCATCGCCCTGTCCTACGTGCGCACCCGCCAGGACATCCTGGAGGCCAAAGAGTTTATGCGCAGCCTGGGAGCTAACATTCCCATCATCGCCAAGATTGAAAAGCACGAGGCCCTGAGCCGCCTCGAGGAAATCCTGGATGAAGCCGACGGCCTCATGGTGGCCCGGGGAGACCTGGGGGTGGAGATTCCCCCGGAGGAGGTCCCCGTGGTCCAGAAGCGGATCATCGCTGCGGCCAACCGGGTGGGTAAGCCGGTCATCACCGCCACCCAGATGCTCCTGTCCATGGTGACCCACTCGCGTCCCAGCCGGGCGGAGGCCACCGACGTGGCCAACGCTATCCTGGATGGCACCGATGCGGTGATGCTGAGCGAAGAGACTGCGGCGGGACAATTCCCGGTGGAAGCGGTAAAGTTTTTGGACCGGGTGAGCCGGGTTACCGAGGCGGAATTCCCTCACGCCGCCTGGCTCCGGGACCGGAATCTCACGGGACCCCAGGAGATTCCCGCGGCCGTGAGCTATGCGGCCTGCGAGATGGCCCAGGACCTGGAGGCCAAGGCCATTTTGACCAACACCGAATATGGGGGCACCGCCCGCCTCATCAGCCGGTTTCGGCCCCGGACCCCCATTGTAGGGGTGACGTCCCGGGAGGATACCTGGCGCCGGCTGAGCCTGTCCTGGGGAGTCTTCCCCCTGCTGATCGCACCGATCCGGGACACGGACGAAATGCTCCGGGTGGTGGAGGCCGAGGCCCTCAAGGCCGGGATGCTGAACCACGGCGACCGGGTCATCATCACCACGGGCACCCCCATCGGCACCCGGGGCAGCACCAACCTGATCAAGGCCGACGTTATCTCTTAAGCGCGGTCAGGGGGCCGCGGTTCCCTTGCAGGCCAGGGCCGGGATCGGCGGGGGCGTTATCACGGTGGCAGGGCGTCCCCCTGGTGGGTCGGGGAGGTAAGCCGCTTTTTACAAAAATGTCGCCCATAATGACAAAATGGTGAAAGCATCCTCTCTTGACCCGGGAGGCTTCCCTTCTTATAGTAAGAGATAAGTTTTTCGACCTTCCCTAACCTTATTCTTTTTCCGCCAATCACCACCGGTTCCCGCATGGAGGACGTCATGGCTGAACCTTTGGGATATTTCACGTTTGTGCTCCATTCCCATCTCCCTTACGTCATCGGCCACGGCCATTGGCCCCACGGCATGGATTGGCTCAACGAGGCCGCGGCCGAATCGTACATCCCCCTGCTCCAGGCTTTCAATCGCCTGGAGGCCGAAGGCCGGCGCTCCGGGGTTACCTTAGGGATCACGCCCATCCTGGCGGAAATGCTGGCATCCGAGGTTTTTCGCCGGGAGTTCAAGGACTACCTCCATCAAAAGGTCGAGGCGGCCACCGCTGACCTGAACACCTTCAAGAAGCTGGGGGATGACCATTTCGCCTCGGTGGCCCAGATGTGGGCCACCCACTACGGGGAACTGCGGCGGGCCTTCAGTGAAGATTTTGGCGAGGACCTGATCGGGGCGTTCAGGCGGTTGATGGAAGCGGGGGTCCTGGAAATCATCACCTCCGCGGCCACCCACGGCTACCTGCCCCTGTTGGGGCGGGATACCGCAGTCCAGGCTCAGGTGAAGCAGGGGGTGGCGACGTATCGCCGCCACTTTGGCCGGGACCCCCAGGGGTTCTGGCTGCCGGAATGCGCCTACCGGCCGCGTTATCCCTGGTCCCCGCCCCTGAAAGATTGGGCCGGGGAACCGGTGCTGCGCAAAGGGGTGGAGGAGTTCCTGTCGGAGAACGGCCTGAAGTATTTCTTTATCGACTCCCACCTCCTGAAGGGGGGCAAGGCCATCGGGGTCTACAAAGACCGGTTCGAGGCCCTGGAGCGTCTGTGGGAGCGTTTTGCCGCCCAGTACCAGGAGCGGCCGGAGGAGGAGGATAAATCCCCTTATCAGGCTTACCTGGTGAGTTCGGCCCCGGAGACCAAGCGGCCGGTGGCCGCCTTCACCCGTGACCCCAAGACCGGGCTCCAGGTGTGGAGCGGGGAGTGGGGCTATCCCGGGGATGGCAACTATCTTGATTTCCACAAGAAACGTTTTCCAGGCGGCCTGCGCTACTGGCAGGTGACCAGTTCCCAGGCCGACTTGGCCGACAAGCTCCCCTATCATCCCGAATCGGTGTCGGCCCGGGTCAATGACCAGGCGGACCATTTCGTCTCCATGGTGGTGGGGATTTTGTCGGAGTACAAAGAGAAGGAGGGGCGGCCCGGCATGGTGGTGGCGCCCTACGATACCGAACTCATCGGCCACTGGTGGTTCGAAGGGCCGGAATGGCTCTACCAGGTGCTCAAGCGGTTCCACGACCACACCCAGGTGAGCCTGAGCCCCGGGGGCGAAATCCTCGAGGCCAGTGCCCCCCGGTCGGTCATTTCCCTGCCGGAGGGCTCCTGGGGCGAAGGGGGCTATCACTGGATCTGGCTCAATGAGATGAACGACTGGACCTGGCGCCACGTCTATGCCGCGGAGGAGGCCATGGAGGAGATGGCCGGGCTCTGGGCCGACGACCCCGACCCGCGCCTACAAGACCTCTTAAAGCAGTGCGGCCGCTCCCTGTTCCTGCTGGAGTCCTCGGACTGGCAGTTTTTGATCAGCACCTTCAGCGCCCGGGATTACGCCGAACTCCGGTTGACCACGCACAATGACGATTTTCGCCGCCTGGCGGCCATGACCAGGCGCTACGCCGCTGAGCGCCAGCTGCCCTCGGAGGATTGGAATTTTCTCCACCTGTGCCGGGAGCGGGATGAAGTCTTCCCGGATGTCGATCCCCATTGGTGGGCCAAGGTCCAGTATCCGCCGGTGGAAGTCGGGTAAACCGCAGGAAAGTGTGGGGCTTTTACCACAAAACCCGAAAAGTTGTGGCTTTTTTACCACACCTGGGGCCAGGCCGGAAACCAAGTCTGGCCCCCTAGTGTAAAAAGATTAACTATCCCAATAAGTTGTCTTTTTTGCCGTAAACTCCAATCAACCGTATAATCCTGGTACAGGCCTTGCACATTGTCATGGCGAGGGGAGAATAAGCATGTGGCAACAGACGCTGGCGCAGCCGTTGACTTTTTCCGGGATCGGCCTTCACTTGGGTCGGCCGGTGAAAGTCAGCATCTATCCGGCTGGCGCCAACCACGGCTTGCGGTTCGTGCGGGCGGACCTGCCAGGCCAGCCGGAGATCCCGGCCCACTTCAGCAAGGTGGTGGACTCCCTCCGGGCTACCACGCTGGGTGAGGGGAGAGCGACGCTCTCCACGGTGGAGCACCTGCTGGCCGCCCTGCGGGGCGCCGGGGTGGACAACGCCCGCATCGCGGTGGAGGGGCCGGAAGTGCCCATCATGGATGGGAGTGCCGGTCCCTTCGCCGTCCTTCTGGCCGAGACCGGGCTCAAGAAGCAGCCCTGGCTCCGGGCCTACCTCCGGGTGCACCGCCCCGTGGAGCTCCGGGAGGGAGACCAGTGGATGCGGGTGGTTCCCGGCGAGCCCCGAATCACCTATACCATCGATTTCAACCACCCGCTGATCCGGCGGCAGCGTTTCACCGTGCCCCTGGCTTCCGAGGACTTTGCCCGGGAGATTGCTACGGCCCGGACCTTCGGTTTCCTGAAGGAAGTGCAATATCTCCAGACCCACGGCCTGGCCCTGGGGGGCTCTCTCGACAATGCTGTGGTCTTGGATGATACCGTGGTTCTGAACCCCGGGGGCTTCCGTTTCCCGGATGAGTGCGTGCGCCACAAGATTTTGGACGCGGTGGGGGACCTGGCCCTGCTGGGCCTGCCGCTGTATGGCCGCCTGGAAGTGAACCGGGGCAGCCATGAATTCCATTTACGGTTTTTGCAGCACCTGATGGCGCAAGAGGCGTCCTGGCGCGTCTGGGTGCCGTCGCCCCGGACCCGGGAGAAGGCCCAATCCTGGTTTCAACCCAACCTGTGGGAAGGGGCGCCCGCTTAAGAGTTCTGTCGTGGGGTTATGGGGGGGGTAGGGCAGGCCGCAAGGCCTGCCCTTTTTTGTGGGGAAAAAGCTTGCCGCGGTCAGCCATGAGGGGAATGTCTCGTTTTGCCTGGTCCGGTTTCGAGACAGCAGACCAACGCAAGGCGGCAGGGAGATAGCCAGGAAGGCCGGATAGTGTCGCGGCCCGGTTCCGGGGAGGGCCTTTACTGGTTGATCACCGCCGCCTGGGCGGAGCGGCCCATCCTTGCCCCAGTCGCGGCCTGGCCGGCCGGGGCCCAAACCCTCTTGAGCGGCAACCAGACTTTCTCTGATGACGGCCCGAAATTACCAGCCTTGCTTTGGACGACGTTGATATATATGATGGCGCGGTTTCGAATCGCCATGCAAGAACTTACCAACCCAACGACTGAAGGATTAAAGGTTCATGCCGCGCTCCCCCCTGGTTTTACTTCTCCTGCTGACCATTATCCTTCTGTCCGGCTGCTCCACCGTAGATACGTTGAAATTTTCGGCCGACGCTTCCCTGGACGCGATGAAATCGTCGATGGACACCAGGCTGAGAGCTCAGCCGGCCGTGGGTACCGGATATGTGCCCATGCAGCAACTGGCCAAGGACCCCAATCTTCCCTTCGCTAAGGTCTGGTTTAAGCCAGGCCTGGATTTACAGGGTTACCGCACCCTGTATATTGCCCCGGTGAACACCGATTACCTCATGCGGACTACCTGGTGGCAGGAGAGCCTACGTGCCGACCTGATGCAGCGAGATGTCCAAAACATGGCGGCCTTCATACGGACGCAATTCATCACGGCCTTTCAGCATGATCCCCACCACCGCTTCCGGGTGGTGATGTCCCCGGAGCAGGGCTCTCTGACCCTGGCACTGGCCCTTACGGAGCTGGTCCCCAGCAAGGTGTTGCTCAACGTCATAAAGGTCGCTGGCCCCTATGGCTCGGGGCTGGCGGCCGCAGCCTTGGAGAGGGGCGTTGAAGCGCAGAGCACGGTGGCCTTTGAAGCCCGGCTCCAGGACACCGCCACCGGCCAGACCGTGGCCATGTTCGCCGACCGGGAATATGCCACCGTGCGACCCATCGATCTCAAGGGCTTCACCTGGTATGGCAATGCCGAAGACATTGTCAGGCGGTGGGCCGACCAGTTCGTCGAGATCGCCAACCGGCGGCCGGGAGAGATCATCGAGCCTGCCAGCACCTTTTCCTTGATGCCGTGGTAAGGAGGAGGGGGAGGAAATTCCTGCCGCCCCACAGGAGTGGCCGGTGGTCTTGATGGTGGCGGTCAGCGGCGTTGGTTAATCAGTATTCCGATTCATGCTGATCCTGGCTCGCTGATGGTCAGGTGCAGCGATTTTCCCTGGGGAGAGACCTGGCATCATCGCCTATTTGACGGCCGGGTCGTTTTCCTAAGGGAGCAGGCCCCCGGCCGCCAGGGCAGGAAACTCCGGCTCGGCCAGGCAGGCCAACAGGCCCGCCGCGGCGGTGAGGCCCCAGGGCAGGGCGGCTTCGTCGGGGTTGAAGTCAGGGGAGTGGAGGGTCTGGCCCCGACCGCCGGGGGTGCGGACCCCCAGAAAAAAGTAGAAACCGGGTGCTTTCGAGGCAAAATAGGGGAAGTCCTCGCTCCCCATGGCCGGGTGCAGCAGCTTGAGGCGCTTGGGCCCCAGGAGCGTTTGGAGCACCTGTACCGCCTGGTGCGTGAGTTCCGGGTCGTTCCTGAGCATGGGGAACAAAGGCTTCACCGTGAGCTTAATCTCGGCGCCGGTGGCCTGGGCGAGCCCGGCAAACTGGTGCCGCAGGCCGTTTAAGACCTCCTGGCGCACCGATTCCTCGAGGTAGCGGAGGCTGCCCTCCAGGACAACTTCATTGGCCAGGATATTGAAGCGGTTGCCCCCCTGGATGCGGCCGAAGGTGAGGATTTTGGGGGACCGGGCATCGATCTTCTGGGCCAGGAAACCCTGGATGTGATTGAGCACCTGGGCCGCCACCAGGATGGGGTCGACTCCCCGGTGAGGCGTGGCCCCATGGGCCGATTTGCCGGTGACGGTGAGGATGATGTGGTCGGCCCCGGCCATGATCACGCCCGGGCCGTAGCGGATGTGGCCCACGTCCAGGTTGGGGGCCACGTGGAGGGCGCACACCGCCGCCACCTGGGGGTTATCCAGGACGCCGGCGGCCACCATGCCCCTGGCGCCGGAATCCCCCACCGGCGGGCCTTCTTCGGCGGGCTGGAAGATAAAGACATAGTGCCCGGCCAGGCGGTCTTGCAGGGAACTCAGGAGACGGGCGGCGCCCAGGCCGATGCTCAGGTGGAAGTCATGGCCGCAGGCGTGCATGACCCCATCCACCTGGGAGCGCCAGGGGAGCCTGACCTTCTCATTGATGGGCAGGGCGTCCATGTCGGCCCGCCAGGCCACGGCCCGGCCGGGGCGGCCCCCATGGAGCACCCCGACCACACCGTGGCCAGCGATGCCGGTGGTTACGTCCAGGCCCAAATCCCGGAGGTAGTCCGCCACGACCCGGGCGGTATGCTCTTCCTGGTGAGAGAGTTCCGGATGCAGGTGAAACTCCCGGCGCCGGTCCACGAGCTCGGTTTTCAGGTCCTGGGCCCGGGCCTTGATTTCCTCCAACAAGGGCATCATAACGATATTGTACCGCGGTCCCGGGGCCCGGGGAAGGGAATTAGTGACGGCCGGGTCTGGCCAGGCGTTCATGAACCACAGATGGTTGCGACGGTGAACATGCAAAATCTCCCTGGTTTCCCGTTTTTCAAAAGGGTGAACTGTGCGGCCTCCTTCTGAAAGTCACCCTTTATGAGAGGGGGATTTGAGAGGAGTTTTTCACGGAAAAGCCTGAAGCTGCATTTGCCGGGAGTGACAAAAGGTCGCCCCAGCGGGTCGCCCCTACCTTGGGCTGGCAGCCCGTGAAGACGTTGGGGAGGCCGCCCATGTCATAGGCCCCCTGGGCGTTGTTCTGGCCTCGGAGAGGGTTGACGCCGCCGGGAGCCAGACCGAGGTTGCCGGTAAGCATGGCCGGGTTGGCCGAAGACTTGACGTTGTCCACACCGGTGGTGTGCTGAGTGACCCCCATGCAGTAGATGATGGCCGCGGGTTTGTTCTTGGCGTGTATTTCGGCCATCTTGCGCAGAGTGGCGGGATCGATGCCGGTGATCTGGGCGCCTTTTTCTCTCCCCCGGAGTATCCAATTGGCGGCGATGGGGTGGTTTTCGGTGGGGTTGGAACCGATGATGAAGATACATTTGGCGTCGGCCAACTCCGGCAGGGAATTGGTCATGGCGCCGATGGAGGACCGGGTGAATTTATCGAGGGGGAGAGTTCCTCGGGGTTTTGCTGGATGAGGTAGAGGGGCCGCGGCGGTCGGGGTCTCCGGCCGGACAAAATTCCCCTGGGCTGAGGAAATAAAGATCAGCCTTCGGCGCCGAAAAGCAATTTTCCCCTTGACAAGCGCGCCGAATTTTAAGACAAAAACAAGATAGAGCGGGAATAACTCAGCGGTAGAGTGCGACCTTGCCAAGGTCGAAGTCGGGGGTTCGAATCCCCTTTCCCGCTCCAGAGGCGGCATAGCCAAGAGGTAAGGCAGCGGTCTGCAAAACCGTTATTCTCCAGTTCGAATCTGGATGCCGCCTCCAACTATTCCAGGTAGTTCCGGTAGCTGCGGCTACCATTTTTTTTGGTGGGAGCACTTGCCTGCCCCGGAGCATAATTTACCAGGAATTACCTCTTCTTTCTCCCCGGGTCCAAAACCCGTCAAACTCCTGATCAGCTTCCCCGGCGTCCGCAGTGTCCACCGTATTACCGCGGTGAAACCTGGTCGCGGTTTTGGGCCCGGTGAGCTTCATGATCACCGAGCGGTCCACTCCCGCCTGCCTCATGTTGGGGTTAGGGGTGTGCCGGAGATCATGAAAACGGAAATTATCAATCTCCTCCCTGCGGCGGGCCTTGAGAGAACCTGTCCGGATTGCCGCGATCGGCCAACCTTGGTCAGTGAAGACCCGATTGTGCCCCAGCCCTCCGCCCCTATCATGATGGAAATCGAGGCTATTGATCGAGTTGGCACGTAATGTGCTTAATTGGATTTAGTATCTTGAGACCACGAACCTTGACCTCGCAGGCTCAACGGGAAATGATCATGATTGCCATGCCAATAATGAGGGGACGGGTGGCGCCGGTATTGAACTGGTGTTCCCGCACCATGATTTTTCCGGCAAACCCTGAGGGGGAAAGCGCTCAGGAACTCTGGACACCGGAGTTGGGTCCAGCGGAACGTCTGCACCTCTTGCGGGAGCAGCATGGGGTGCAGACGTTAATTTGCGGGGCCTTGAGTTTGGATTTGCAAAACTGGGCCGTGGGGTTGGGGGTGAAGGTAATTCCTGGTGTGGCAGGAGATATTGCCGAAGTCATCCAAGCCTATCGGCAAGATCGTTTGGACCAGCCGGAATTCTGGTTGCCGGGCTGCCGGGGGCCCAGGCGCTACCGGCAGGGGTTATGGAAAGAGAAGTGCCCGGGAACAACAAAAAATCAGAGAGGTGAACCAATCATGCCACGTGGTGGAAGAGGAGCAGGCGGTGGACAGGGCGGTGGGCAGGGCGGAAGATGCCAGGGGACCGGGGCTGGACCGGCCGGCGGTACAGGGACATCGGATTCTTGCCTCTGTCCGGCTTGTGGGGCTAAAACGCCCCATGAACGGGGTATTCCCTGTATGCAGCAGAAGTGTCCTCAATGCGGCAAACCCATGGTGCGGGAGTGAACAAAAGGCCCTCGGAGTGATCAGAATTTTCCTGATGTGGCAGGTAAGGTGTCCACGATGTATCACGGGAACCTCGCCCGGATCAGGCTGCAACCGGCCCAGGGGAGCAATGATTTTAGCAGAGAGGATGTCGAACGTCCGGTGAAGCGGGTAGGGGCCTGATTTTCCCGTCTTCAAGGCAGCTCTCTCTCCCTGCCGAAGCATTCCCTCATTTCAATTAGGGAACAATCTAACCCCATATTTTACGAAGGTAGATGCATATTGTTCCCACTGAAGCCTCACCAAGTCCATTCTAATCTGCCATTTCCCGGGGCAGGCTTCTTAATCTGTGTAGGGAAAGGGAAAAAATTGGTTATCCGATGGTTCTTCCCCCTGCATCTCGGCATTTGCCTCGAGGTGCGAGGGAGTGGCATGAAGATTGCTCATATAAAATGGTTGCAGAATGAAGTGCGCCGCAGGCCGCGGCGGTCCTGGGATGGATAAGGCCCGACGTCCGACCTGGAGCGGCTGAGTGAACTGTGTCGGCACTCTCAGACTTGCCTGGCGGTCATCATGAACCGGCATGACCTCAATCCGGATGGGACCGACGGCCCAGGCCAACGAGAGCGCCGGCGCCACATTTTCTTATAAAAAGAGAAGGAGAATACGGTGAATAGTACGATTGTTGCTGTTCCCTCAAATCATCCCGGCGGGCTCGAAGCCGTGCTGGGGGCCCATTTCGGCCATTGTGACCTTTACACCCTGGTGAAAATCACCGAAGGCAAAGTGCTGGAGGTTGCCACCTTGCCCAACGTGCCGCACCAGCAGGGCGGCTGCATGGCCCCGGTTAATCATTTGTCCCAAAACGGCGTGCAGGTCCTCATCGCCGGCGGCATGGGCATGCGGCCCCTCATGGGGTTTAATCAGGTGGGAATCCACGTGCTCTATGGCAACGGCGCCCAAACCGTGGGAGAGGCGGTGGAGGCCCTCTTGCAGGGCAAACTGCCGCAATTCAGCACCGATTTTACCTGCGGCGGTGGCGGCGGTGCCCCGCAGACGGCAATAATCTGATCGCCGGGAAAGGGGCAACACGTGTCTGATGACGATTTTCCCCGGCCGGGTGAGGTTGGGGAGCAGTTTCTCCATGTGCCCGATGACTGCGAAAGGGTATGAGCATTTTTCAAAACGCTACCTTTGACGACAGATTGGTATTAGTAACCCAGGTCCTCTCCCACCAGCTTGACGTGGATACGGTTGGCCACTGGGTGCCCCTCGATGATAGACCACATGTTGCAGATGCGTTCGGGGCTCCGGCAGTCGGAGCATAACCCCGTTTCCACGCAGGGGGTGGCCCGGTTGAGGCGAATGGCGTTAATGGGGGCGGCGTGGTGTTTCACCCGGGCCATGGCGGTTTCCAGGTCCGGGGCCACTTTGTTCAGCCCCACCGCCAGGATGACCTTCTTGGGTCCGTAACACATGGCCGCCACCCGGTTGCCCAGGGCGTCCAGGTTTACCAGTTTGCCGTCCAGGGTGATGGCGTTGGTGCTGGTGATCAGATAATCGGCGGTCAGGCCCCGGGCCCGCAGGCTGGCCCCCTCTTCCGGCGACAGCCCCGGGCGGTAGGGGTCGATGATCGTCACCCCGGGTTTGGCGGCCAACGCCTCCCACAGCCCCATCTCCACCAGGGACATGGACCCGCAGCGGCTGACGGTGACCCCGGCCGGAATCATGGCCAGGATTTCGTCCCGGGCCTGGGCCGCGGTGGGGGCGTAACTCGCCTCCATCCGGCGCTTGGTGAGCTTCTCGATCAGGTGCTGCGCCAATTTTTCCCGGTAGGTAATCTGTGGTAGGTCCATGGGTGCTCCTCACTGGGATGATTTGGGTCTGGGAGGTGGAGGTCAAGCGTCTCCACGGCGCTGCCCCCATTACAGAACTTGCGGCGATGGCAACCGCCGTCACGGGTGTTTTACACCGTTGATCCGGGAAATCCAACCTTTTACCGGGGCGGTATCCGGGGTCGGACCCTGACCTGGCCTGAAAAACCGGCCCACAGCAGTTTCGGGCTCTCAACCGGCCTGAAGCCGGTCTCTAAAAGGTCAGGCAGGTCCAGCCCGATTTCAACATCTCGGTAAAGGGCTGGCCCATGAACATGACCTCAACCCCCAGGGCCTGGATCTGGTCCGTTACCCCGTAAAGATCGGTACAGGCCTTACAGGCCACAAGTTCCACCCCTGCGGCCTTGAGTTCTGCCAACTCCTCCTGGAGTTCCAGGTCCGCCGAGAGCAACGACGCCGATGGACCCCAGACCACCAGGCGCACCCGGCCCCACCAGTTCCGGAGCCGGGCGTTCTTGGTATACATAAATACCATTTTCCGGGCCACTTCCCGGTCGCCCGAGGTCCAGATCACCACCAAACTATCGCGTCCGGCGTTTTCATCCGCCATGATGCCTTTCCTCCTGGATAGAATTGCCGGAGCTGACCTGCCGCCCCGGGGGGTTGATCACCACCGGCGTCCCGGGCCGGGCTCCGGAGCCGTGCTCAGGGATTAAGATAAGACCGCCGATGGTCAGAAGCCATACCCCCGTCCCTCTTGCCGCTTTTTTCCCGCAACCGGCGACAGCTTCCTAGCCTGCCGCCACTTGGCCGCCGGGTTTGCAGGTTGGATCAGGGGCGACAAGACTGGCCCGGGGCCGGCAGTCCCCTGGGCGTAATTTTTTTCAACTGTAATCAAAAACTTACGGTAGCTTAACGTTATTTTAATAGATGGACGATAAACTCATCAGCAAAAAAAACCGAAACTTGAAGAAGGGAGCGCCCATGCTGAACCACGACCTGGATCTTGACGTCCTGGCGGGCCCCATGACCCCACAACTCACCGTCCCGCCTGCCGAAGCCGCACGGCCGGAGGACCGGCTTGACCCCAGCCGCCTCCTCACTCCCTTAGGCCCTGCCGTGGTCTTGTGGCACCGCCGCCCCCACCAGGGGGGCAGCCAGGTGGTCATCCGGTTTAAGAATGGTTATGGGGCGATAATTGCGGAGTATCGCCGGCTGGCCGGGGTTTATGAGGTTGTGCCCCTGCGATTCTTGGGGCCCGGCCCGGACGACTACGAGTTCCACTTCCGCTCCCATGTTCCCGACCTGACCTGGTGCTCCGGGTGCGAGGAGATTGTGGGGGTTTGCGGCCAGATCTCCCGGTTGCTGCCGCCCGGCAGGGTATAACTCCCGGTTGAGGCCCCCGGCCCGGCCGGTCCCGCAGAGCTCTCCTTCAGGGCTCAAGGGTTGAGGCGGGCGCAGTGCCGGCGCCCTGGTTATCCATACTTTTCTCTGGGGGATGAGGGTAACCTGTTACCCTGGCACAATCGCTCTCAAGTAAATGATTCCGCCATTGGCGCTCCGGTTCAGGGCGAGGATATTCCTCCCCCGGGGGCGCTTTTTCTTTAAAGTTGGGGCGCGGTTTAACCGATATATGGGCATATCTGCATAGCATCATGGTTTGGCGCGGGGTTAGCCGGGCTGCCGTTGGGTTCTCGGGGAGGCCCGGGGAAGGGGGTAACCCAAAATCAATCGCTCTGCGGATGAGAGGGGTTGCTATGGACAAACGACGTCATCCGCGACTTCACCTCCAATTGCCCATCCGGTTCATCGTGGAGCAACCGGAAAGGCGCGATTCTCAAGCCGGCCAGGGGATATTGAAAAACATCAGCTATGGGGGGATTCTTTTTCAGGTTGAGCCGCCTCTTCCCGTAAAACCGGGTCAGGTTCGGGAGTTTTATTTTTACCCCATGCCTGAACATGCCGAAAAATGCGACCTGACGCATTTCGCAGCCAAGGGGCTGGTCCTGCGCATCGAACACCCGGACCCGGATTCTCCCGCCTACGGGGTGGCGGTCCAGTTTCTCTCGGCGTTAATCAAGAAAGATCTGACCATTAAAATGACCGTATCCACCCGGCGCCGAGTCAGGACCCGACCCGGACCGCTTCAGGACCCCCGGTGATGGGCCGGGGTGGAGTTTGACTCGCCACCAATGCCAGCCGGCCTGATACCGGGTTGCGATCAAAAGGCAATTATTGGCAGACGCAGGCTTTACCGTGAAACTGCAAATCCCCCTCAATCCCCCTTTAAAAAAGGGGGACTTTAAGGAAGCCGCAGTCTTCCCCCCCTTTTCTAAGGGGGGTAGGGGGGATTTTTCTCCCCGGGATTGATCAACCCCAGGGTCACGAACCTTTCGTCTGTGCCAGCCCAGGCGAGACGCCTCTGTCGCCAATTGATTGCAACTCGGCCTGAGAGCTGGAGCTTGACCGGGCCGAGCGGTGCGGCGGCCTGGATAATCCGGCGTTATTGCCTGGTTCCGGGCGGTTTCCTGCGCCCCGCCAGGCGAGAGACCCACTCGTAGACCTTCCAGCCCACCATTCCCCAGGTGAGATTGTAGACCCTGGCGTATCCCCTCTTTTGCAGGGCGTAGGCCACCAGGGGCGAGCGGTGGCCGGTCATGCAGATAACCACCAAGTCCTGGGAGGGAGAGACCGGAGGCATTTTGCCGCTGTCCATCAGCAAATCGGGGAGGTTTTGGGCCCCGGGCAGGTGGAACCAGTTATATTCCAGAGGGGTGCGCACGTCCAGCAAGACCACGTCGGAGGCGCCGGCGCCTAACCTGGCCTTGAGTTGCCAGGGGAACCGGGGCTTGACTCCCAGACCCCACCAGACTGCGTCCCACACCACGAAGAGCAGGATGACAGCTATCAGTAATCTTCCCATGGCGACCGCGCCTCCCATCAAAGATTGCAAAACTTCTCCGATAAGATAGTTATTTATTTTGCCTTTGTCGCCGCCGCCGACGTAAAATAGCCTTGCTGGGGACTGGCGGCAGTTCGTACGTCTGAACCGGTCACCCCCGGGCCCGGCTGCGCCTATACCGAAATCAAGAGCAGGCCGGTCCAGAGGTTAGGTACGTATGAAGATTCTGCACTTGCTCAGTCAAAGGCCGGAGGCCACGGGGAGCGGCATCTATATTCAGGCCATGATCCGGGAGGCCGCGCACCGTGGGCATGAAAACTTTCTCCTGGCCGGGGTACCCCTTGGAGAGGAGGTCCAACCGGCCGGCCTGGCCGGCACCGCCTGTGAATTCGTGACCTTCCACGGCGGAGATCTCGCTTTCCCGGTGGTGGGAATGAGCGACGTCATGCCCTATCCGAGCCGGCGTTTCTCCGATCTGACGCCGCCGGAGGTGGAAGCGTATGAATGGGGTTTTGCGGACCGGCTCCTGGAGGTGGTCGCCAGGTTTCAGCCCCAGGTTATCCACAGCCATCATCTCTGGCTGGTTACCTCAGCGGCCCGCCAGATGTTGGCGCATTTGCCGATAGTGGCCACCTGTCACGGCTCCGACCTGCGCCAGTTCCATTTCTGTCCTCACCTGCGGCATCGGGTGCTGGCTGGCTGCCGGCATCTGGAAGGCGTTATGGCGTTGAGCGGGGCCCAAAAGCACGATATCATCAGATTGTATGATATTCCCGGGGACCGCATCGAGGTGGTGGGGGCCGGCTATAACGAGGCCCTGTTCCGCCCCCAGCCCAAACCAACGACGGACCCGGTCCAATTGGTCTATGCCGGCGAGTTGAGCCGGGCCAAAGGCGTGCCCTGGCTGCTGCGGGCTCTGGGGGACCTGGGGCATCTGTCCTGGCGGCTCCACTTGGTAGGCGGCGGCAGTGGCGAGGAGCGGGACGAAGTGCTTAAACTGGCGGCTGGCCTGGGAGACCGGGTCCAGCTCTGGGGGCCGCAGCCCCAGGAGGAATTGGCCCGGCTCATGGGACAGGCGCACCTGGTGGTGCTGCCCTCGTTTTTTGAAGGCCTGCCCCTGGTGGTCCTGCAAGCCCTGGCCTGCGGCTGCCGGGTGGTGACCACGGCTCTCCCTGTAGTCGAGGAAGTTCTGGGCGGCTGTGACACCGAGGCCATCCTGCTGGTTCCCCGGCCCCGTCTCCTGGGGCAGGACACACCGCACCCGGAGGACGAAGACGGCTTCATCAGCGACCTGGCCGACGCCCTGGCCAGGCAGATCCTCGCCGCCCGAGAACGGCCGGAAATAGACCGGCGGGAATTTGGCGAGATCCTGGAGAATTATTCCTGGCCCCGGGTCTTTGCCCGGGTAGAGCAGGTCTACCTGGGGGCCCTGGGCCATGGGCCCCGTTGATGGCCGCCCGCCCGAGGGTCTGCCTGGTGGTGGGCAATTTACCGACCTGGAGAAATCATAGGTAATGACCCAGATTTGACCTGACCCTTGGGAGAAAAACTGTATCTGTCGCCGGGTTCTTGGATAGAGCTAAGGCAGCAATATCAAGCCAGCTGCCTAGATCATGGAGGGGTTGATGGATAGCCGTGCTTCTACTGCTCCCCGGAAGACGGAGAGCGGGGCGATCCCCTGATTTCCCGGGGAGATATGACCGCCTCAGGATGGGGCTATCGTTAGAACGGCGTGGTAGAAAATCTTATGACCTGATCCAGGGCCTGCCGCTTTTTCCTAACATCCTCTTGGGTTACATAGCCTTTATTTTCGGGGTCCAACGCATTATAAGCTTTCTCGGCCTGAACTTGGTCCTTGAAATATGAGCAAAACTGTTGTTTTTCCATTTTGCCTTCCGGACTATGTTCGACTGCGGAACAGACTGCGCCTACGTCAACCCTGAACCCCTGGTCTGGAATCACTCGTTCCGGGGGTGAGGTGGCACACCCGATAAGCCAAACCAAGGTAAAAAAGACAACCACGCCCCATCCGGCCCAAGTTTTCAGCATGTGCAGTCCCCTCTTAGCGGCTCATAAAATTCAAGCCGCCTATCCCGGTAACCGTAGGCTTAATGGTCTGGAAGTTCTTGATATTAATGGTGACGTTGGTGCTGGCGAGAACCAGATTATTGTTGCCCATCACCTGGACCAACTGGATAACGCCGGTTCCCAAATTACTGGTACCGACGGAGGATTGGAAGGCAACCTGACTGTTCCCGGCTGCAAATGAAACTCCCGTTCCGCTCACACCAGCATTATAAGGATTGGTATGATTCACTATCAGAGGGTCCGAGGCATTCAACGCCACGGCATAGGCTGAAACCTGACCCTCGACCTTTTTCATGGAATTGGCGAAGTCTATGGTGCCGATGAAATCGAGACCGAAGGCATAAATGGAGTCATAACACCCGCGGATTTCCGCCATGTCTTGATCGGCCAGGACCGCGCAGGTTTGCAGCACGTCCTTATGGGTTACCTTCTCCGCTACTTGAGCCGGAACCGGGACATAAACGCTCGGACCGGCACAGGCGGCGATGCACAATGAGGTTACGGTTACCACCAAACACTTCCTCATCACGGGCCACAATCGTTTTTGCGTGTTCATGTTTGCCCCCTTTTGGTTACCGCCCTATGAACATGTCACTTACCCCGATCAGAATGGTTCGCCTGTTCTCAATCAGGGCGGAAGTGGCGTTCATGGTGTCCTGCTCATAGCGGTGCGCCGCGTCAAGAAAACGGTTTGGTCAACCGCCGTTGATTATCTACTGGGAAAACCGGGGATTACCCATATTTTCAAGGGACCTTATTGCCCCTGGCAAACCCCGGAGACCTAAAGCAAAATTCTAATGACATATATAATAATTAAAAAGCGCTTAATCAAGGTTATTCATCAGTAATTTATATTTTAAATTTATGCTATCCATGAATCTCAATGATTCCCGCCGATTAAAGCTATACGCGGGCTCCCCCCAATGACCTGCCGGTGGCAGGGTAATGGGTGGATCATTGGGCATGGTCCCTTCATGACTGCTGAGCGTTGCAAACCAGGTGAAATCCCCGAAGGGCTCCACAGAGGGGGCCCACAGGCACAGCCGACTGAAACCGATTACCTGGCCGATAGTTAACCAGAGAAGAATCTTCATCCTGCCGCTGCTAAGATAATCTATACAAGTTCAAAGAGCGATAGGTAGTATTACCCATTTTCTTCTAAGTATTTCCGCCTATCTGGGGTGGTTGGGTTTTTGGAGATCGGCCTTGGCGAACCGGGCGAAAAGTGAAGGCTGCCTGTCATCAGAAATGGCAATCGGTTATCTTTCATACAATGTTTAGTCAGAGGCGAAGACCGCGGCCACCTTGCCGAGTGCGCCAATCAACCTCAGATGAGCGAAGGAGCGGATATTATAGGGATAGCGGCATGAGGTTAATGGGGGGATTTACTGAATTATTTTTTTACCGATGATAGTATACTGATATGGAGAGGTTGTGCGGTCAAATTTAAGATTAATACCAATAATGCCTTATGGTTAACCGCGCCCGAGTCCGCCCTTTGAATCGGGCCCGCCCCGGCCCGGGGCCAGTGGTCTACTGGATGAGCCGGGACCAGCGGGTCCGAGACAACTGGGCCTTGCTCTATGCCCAGGAACTGGCCCTGAGCCTGGGCCAGCCCCTGGGGGTGGTGTTCTGCCTGGCGCCGGCGTTTCTCGGGGCCACCTTGCGCCAGTACGGCTTTATGCTCAAGGGCTTGCAAGAGGTGGCCGGGGACCTGGCCGATCTGAACCTGCCGTTTTTCCTCCTGACCGGGGAGCCGGCCCGGGAACTGCCCAGGTTTATGGAGCACCACCGGGTGGGGGCCGTGGTGAGCGATTTTTCGCCGTTGCGCCTGGTGCGGGGGTGGAAAACCGCAGTGGCGGAGCAGATAAAGGTTTCCCTGGAGGAAGTGGACGCGCACAACGTGGTGCCGTGCTGGGTTGCCTCCCCCAAGGCGGAATACGGCGCCTATACGTTGAGGCCCAAGCTTAAGAAGCTCTTGCCGACGTTCCTGGAAGACTTTCCGGCGCCGGCCCGGCACCCGGTGGGGTGGGCGGGAGAACGGCCGGCAATCCCCTGGAAGGAGCTGCCTGCCACCCTGGCTGTCGACACTGCCGTGCCGGAGGTGACCTGGATCACCCCCGGGGAGCGCCAGGCCCGGGGGGCGCTGAGGCATTTCCTGGAAGAGAAGCTGGCGTTCTATGGGGAGCGGCGCAATGATCCCACCCGGGACGGCCAGTCGAACCTCTCCCCCTACCTCCATTTCGGGCAGATCGGGGCGCAGCGGGTGGCCCTGGAGGTGGAGAGCCGCCGGGGCCATGACGCTTCCCGGGAAGCCTTTTTGGAGGAACTCATCGTGCGCCGGGAACTGGCGGATAACTTCTGCTTCTACCAGCCCCACTACGACACCTTTGCCGGGTTTCCGGCCTGGGCCCAGAAAACCCTGAACCAGCACCGGGGGGATAGGCGGGAGCATCTCTATACGGCGGAAGAGCTGGAGTCGGGCCGGACCCATGACGAGCTGTGGAACGCGGCCCAGGGGGAAATGGTCCGGCGGGGCACCATGCACGGCTATATGCGCATGTACTGGGCCAAAAAAATCCTGGAGTGGACCGCCTCCCCGGAAGAGGCCCAGGCCGTGGCTATTGATCTCAATGACCGCTACGAGTTGGATGGCCGGGACCCGAATGGCTACGCCGGCATCGCCTGGAGTATCGGCGGGGTCCATGACCGGGCCTGGTTCGAGCGGCCGGTGTTCGGGAAGATCCGGTATATGAGTTACAACGGCTGCCGCAGCAAGTTCAAGGTGGAGGCTTATTTAGCCAAAACCCGGGAAGACCCCGGCCCCTAAGGATCGAGAGGTGTATCAGGGAAGCTGGGGACTTTTTCGGGCAGTTCCGCATGGGCCTGTGGCCCACCCATAAATTATGAAAAGATTTGGTGGGGTGGGCGTCCCCGCCCGCCGTAATAGGCCGCACAGGTTGGAAACCTGTGCCACCATTTTTAAGAACTTTTTGGAACAGTTGCTCATGAGCCTGCGGCTCATCCTAAACCCTGAAAAGAATCCCTTTGCGTCTCTGCGTCTCTGCGTCTTGGCGTGATTAATTTTTCACGCAAAGGCGCTATGGCGCAAAGATTGAGGCGCAAACATTACAGGACAGTTGCTCATGGGGCATTGGCTACCAATAAATTGTGAAAAGAACGGTAAGGTGGCTGTTCTGCCCGCCGCGGGTGCGTAAGACGCACGAAAACTTTTCGCAACAGGGGAGAACGGGATGCAGGATACTCCGGAAACGCTGGCGGTTATCAAGAACCTGCTGGAATCGCAACAGCTGGCGGTGCTGTCCACCCAGAACCACGGGCAGCCCTATTGCAATCTCATCGCTATCGCCGCCACCGGCGACCTGAAGCACCTGCTCTTTGCCACCACCCGGGCGACCCGGAAGTACGCCAACTTGATGGCCGATTCCCGGGTGGCGGTACTGGTGGATAACCGGCGGAATGAGGTGGCGGATTTTACCGAGGCCGCGGCCCTGACTGCCCTGGGGAAAGCCTGGGAAGTGCAGGGGGCGGAACGGCAGCAGTTCTTGAAGGTTTACCTGGAAAAACATCCTCACCTGGAAGAATTCGTGACCGGGCCCACCTGCGCCCTGCTCCGGGTCAGAGTGGACCGGTACATTGTGGTGACCCGGTTCCAGGAAGTCAGGGAGGTTCAGATCCCGGCCTGAGCCCCGGCTGCGGCGCTCCCCGCCAGGGTCCGGTCCGGCTTGACAATGGCAGTGATTGGTCTATGATGAAGCACTCGGTGAACTTAAGGGGCATAAGAGGGGCGAAAATCCCCTGGGCCGGGCCCTGTTGCGGGAGGTCCAGGAGAAGGAGATCTGAGGAGGATGGTATGATGGGGAACCGGAGGCGGGCCGGGTTGCACGCGGCTGTTGGATTAATTTTTATTACCCTGTTGTTTTACGGTTGTGGCGGGGGCTATCCCGGGGGCGGCATGCAACCCCTGCAGTCTCAAGTCACGACGGAATATATGCTGGCCCAGGCAGGATTTACGCCGTATAAGCCGAATATGGAAACCCCCAAAACCCAGGCGCTCTTGGACGCCCTGCCCGAGGGCACCATTACGACTTTCAGGGCCAATGGCGTCCCTTACCATGCTTATCCGGATAAGCGGTCCAACATCCTCTACGTTGGGGACCAGGCCGCCTACGCTAAATATGTTGGCATGGCCAAAGACAAAAATATTTGCCAGCGGGTAGAGGCCCCGGACTCGTCGGGATTTTGGGGTTGTTATCAGGAGATGCAGCAGAAGGGCGCCAGGTAGGGGGCGGCGCATTCGGTTGGGGTTATGTCCCGGAAAAATCTACCTAGAGCGTTTGCTAAAAGTATTTTCCGGTGGAGGCATCATTCTAATCCCCCCTAACCCCCCTTTAGAAAAGGGGGGGGACTATACGGAATTGCTGCTAAAGTCCCCCCTTGAAAAAGGGGGATTTAGGCAGTAGTGTCCGGTTAGGAAATTGCAGGCGGTTGCTCTACCCCCCTCACCCCCGCCCGAATCCTCCCGCATCAAGGGGGAGGGAGTAAAAGCCTAAAAACTTCGGCAAGATATCCTAAGACGGGTTACTAAAGCTTACAGATGCCGTGAATGGAGTCGCAGGTCTGGGTGTAGAGCCGCTCGATCCAGTCTCCCTGGCGCAGGTAGGGCGTGGCGGCCGCTCCGGCCGCGGCCTGCTTCTCGGCCAGCCGACGCAAGATGCGATGGGCCGTGGCGATATAGGTGGCATGGCTCCAGGTCAGGGGAGACACGGAGATGGACTCCCCGGTCACCGGGTTGATCTGCTCCGGCAGCACCCCGGAAGGCAAGGCGTGGGCGGCCACCCAAGACAGCAGGTCCACCGCCTGGTTCAGTTCGTCGTCACCGCCGTTTTTCTCCACCAGGTAATCAGCCAGCCACAGGGTGCAGATGAACCAGGGGTTGCCCGGGACCTCCCGGCTGACCCGGTGATAGTCGTCATTTTCATAGCGGGCCAGGCCGCCGATGGGGGTGTTGACCCACAATTTCTCCCGGAGGGCCGCCATGGTAGCGACCAGGCGGGGGTCATCGGCGTGGTAGAGGCCGAAGGCAAACAGGCCCCACAAGCTGGCGTCGCAGGCGCCGTCCACTTCCCAGGGACCGCCGTGATTCCGGTGGATCATGCGGCAGAATCTGCCCAGCTCCGGACGCCAGAGATGGGCGGAGGCGGCATCCCGGATCTCGGCGGCAACCTGCTGATAATAGGCAGCTTTCTCGTCTTCACCGAAGACCTTGCAGAACAGCGAGGCCGCGGTGAGCCCGCCAAACACCGTGCCCACCGTGAAGCCGAGGATGCCCCGGCGTTCTTCCCAGAGGTCATAGGAGGGGGCCGGCAGGCCGGTCTCGGCGTCCCGGTACTGACACATGAAATCCGCAGTCTTTTTCACCAGGGGCCGGTACAGGGGCTTGATGAAGTCCAGGTCGCGGTACAGGACGAAGTGCTGCCACAGGGCCCAGACCACCAGGGCGGTGGAGTCCTCCTGGATGGGCAATTGGGCCTGGCCCTCGTGGTACCAGGGGTGCCAGGAGGAGGCCAGGGTGCCGTCGGGGTTGAACTTGTGGAGCAGGCAGCCCTCCGGCTGGAGGAGTCCCGAGATGAACCGGAAGAAATTCCGGGCGGTGGTGGGGTGGCCGGCCTGGTCCATGGCGTAGGCCACCAGGGCGCCGTCCCGGGGCCAGACGTAGGAGTAGGTGTCCCGGTTGAAATAGACCACGTCTGAATCGTTGGCCGCCAGGATGCCGCCCTGCCAGTCGACCTGGGTCCGGATGACCAGGAGGCTGCGGCGGTAAAGCTCCGCCACCGGCTCGGGCAGGTTTTCCAGCCCCGGGGATTCCTTCCGGAGCCAGAGACGCCAGTAGTCGGCGGTACGTTTGAGGTGGCCGGCGGGTTGCTTGTGTTTGACCAGACCGTCCAGGCGCAAGACGTCTTCCCAGCTCTGGCCGGCGGCCAGCCAGTAGTAGGCCTGGCCCGATTCATAGGGCGGTAGCGTGAGGGTCAGGCCGATGACCGAGTCCACCGACCCCTGGGCGATGGGGTTGCCGGAGAGCAGGCCGTCCTCGGCGTCCTTAAAGGTGCCTTCCCAGCCCTCGAACCCCTTTTGCCCCACGGCAAACTGGCTCAGCCCTTCACCCTCCAGGGTCATGCCCCCGGCCAGGAAATAGCGGGCTCCTTTGTAGTGGACGACGGCGCCGGTCTTGGGGTCGTAGCCGGCGGTATCCCCCAGTTCGTTGCCGGAGATGCCCAGGTCCAGAGAGAAAAACAGACGAATTTCCCGGGGGTTCGGGGCGACGTTGGTCACCACGATTTCCCGGAGATAGAGGTCCTCGTGAAAATCCACGGCGTCGTGGCACTCCAGGGCCACCCCCAGGCCCGGGTGGGCGAGCTTGACGTCGGTCACCAGGGTATCCGGCAGATAACACAGCTCCCGCTCCCAATCCGGCCCCACCCAGGAGAACTGCCCGTCGACCCACACCCCCAGGCGGCAAAACTTGCCGCCCACGTGGTTTTCGAAACCCACATGGGGGAAATACAGTTCCCGGATGCAGTAGTTCTGGTCAAAACAGATGAGCAGTTTGCCGTTGCCGACAGGGAGGTCTCGAGGCATGGGTCCTTTCCTTTTAACAAGCAGGCGGCCACGCTTGCAGAAATTTGGGGAAAGTTAAGAGCCTCTTGCAAAACGGTTTTTATGTCATCCTGAACGAAGTAAAGTATCTCAACCTTCTGAAAATACGAGATTCTTCGCTCTGCTCAGCAGGACCATGGTGGTAAAGCAGGAATTTTGCAAGAGCCTCGTAAGATTACCGAATTATTTTATCGGAAGTAGCTGCAATAGTCGCCTTTTTTCGCGAGGCCCCGGCCTCCAGCCGGTGGGGCTCACGGTCCATGGCCCTGACGGGTCGCCACGAAGCGGGGGAATGGGGAACAGCCGCCCCCGGCGGCGGGGGCTCTGTCCCTTATCTTGCCAAGCGCCGCCGGTTTGGGTAGGATGAATGGATGAGCGCGGTGTTCAGCTTTTTCCTGCGGTTGTTTCTCTGCTTCGTGGCCGCCAAGTTGCTCTTGAGGGCCATCGGGGTGGAGGGCCGGGATTATCTGGTGGGCCTGACCCTCCTGTTTCTGGCCAACGTGTACTGGTTCAGTTACCTGGTGTTCCGGGACCGGAAGGCTCCCGCGGCCAAGGAAGAGCGGAACCAGCCCGGGTGCGTGGAGGCCTTGGCCCCGGAGGCGGAGGAGCCCCCGGTTGACCCGGCGCCGCCCGGAGGCTGAGAAGTTCAAGGTTGAGACCTCTGCGGAAAGTCATTTTGTCATCCTGAGTGAAGCGAAGGATCTCGTATTTTTGCGTACTTATGAGATTCTTCGGTCGCTCCGCTCCCTCAGAATGACAAGTGGGGGTACTTTCGCAGCGGTCTCAGGTTCAAGGTTCAAGGTTCGGGTAGAGGTTATACCTCCGGTGCACAGGTTGAAAACCTGTGCTACCAAGGGCTGAAGCGTGCCCTTACTAAGGAAAAACAAAATACCCGTGGAGCGTAACTTTTGGATAAGCGGAGCAGCGCTGACACGGACTTGAATATGGGGCGGTCCCCGGGAGAATTGCCCCTTGCCCTGGCAGAGCCGCCAACCCCGCAAAAATAAAGCCGCGGAGAAGTCATGCTATCCCGAAAGGTTAGGTGCAAAGGCGCATTGGCGGTGATTTTTTCCTTGACACGAATTTTGTGAATGTTTTAACATTCACTATCTATACAGGTCTAATCCGGTTCTTGGGTGAAACGAAAACCTCTGATGCAATTAGCCACGCACTTAGCTCAGAAAAAAGCCGCCATTTTGGGTTGCTGGCTCAACACGATTTACGAGAGCTATCCCCCGGAGACGGCGATTTTTTTGCGGAAGGAAAAGAACCACTTCGACAATCCGGCGGGATTCCGGCTCTCGGAGGGTCTGGAAGGATTGTATGAGGCCCTGGTCCAGGAGATGGAGCGGGAGAAGGTCCTGGCCTGGCTCGATGAAATCATCCGCATCCGGGCGCTGCAGAATTTCACCCCGGCCCAGGCCCTGGCCTTTATTTTTCTGTTGAAAAATGTGATCCGCCAGGAGTTGGCCGAAGAAATCCAGAAAGAGAACCTGGCGGCGGAGATGCTGGACCTGGAGTCCAGAATCGACGGGCTGGCCTTGCTGGGATTCGATGTTTACACCAAGCGCCGGGAGAAGATCTACGAGATCAAGGCTGACGAGGCGAAGAGAAGGATCAGCGCCTTTATGCGGAAATCAGGCCTCAGTAGCGACAGCCTGTAGCAGGTTTTGGCAGCAAACGGTTAACTGAAACGAGGTGACAGTACATGGATTTTTTTAAGCGTCATTTCTTTGTGGCCTTGTCTGCGGTCCTGGGACTGATCATTATCGCCTTCGTGGGAGCCAGGGGCAATCTGCAACTCGTGTTTGGGGTGGTAGTGCCCTATATGGCGGCGCTCATCTTCGTGGAAGGTGTGGTCTACCGGGTCATTCAGTGGGCCAGGTCGCCGGTGCCCTTCCGGATTCCCACCACGGGCGGCCAGGGCCGGACCCTGCCCTGGATCAAGCGGGACCTGGGGGATAAGCTGGACAACCCCTCGGACACCCCCCATCTCATCGGGCGCATGGCCCTGGAAGTGCTGGCCTTCCGCAGCCTGTTCCGGAACTTGCGGACGGAGCTGGTGAAGGACCCGGACAACCCCGAGGGCGCCCGGCTGATTCACTGGTCCTACAAGTGGCTGTGGCTGGGGGCTATCGCCTTCCACTACGCCTTCCTGGTGGTCATCCTGCGGCACCTGCGGTTTTTCACCGAACCCACCAATGGCCTCGTCCTGATGCTGGACAAAGTGGACGGCTTCTTCCAGTTCTTCACGCCGGCGGTCTACCTGAGCGGCGTGGTGCTGGTGGTGGCGGTGGCTTACCTGCTGTTCCGGCGGATCACCAATCCGACCCTGCGCTACATCTCTTTAGCGGCGGATTACTTCCCCCTGCTCCTGATCCTGGGCATCGCCCTGACCGGGATCCTCATGCGGTATGTTTTCAAGACGGACATCGTGGCGGTGAAAGAACTGGCCATCGGCCTGGTGACCCTGCATCCCCAGGTGCCGGCGGGGATCAGTCCCCTGTTTTTCGTCCATCTCTTTTTAGTGAGTGCGCTCTTCGCCTACTTCCCCTTCAGCAAGTTGATGCACGCCCCCGGGGTGTTCATGAGCCCCTCCCGGAACATGGTCAGCAACAACCGCTGGGTCCTGCACGTCAACCCCTGGAACTATCCTGTCAAGTTCCATTCGTATGCCGAATATGAAGATAAGTTTAGGGAACCCATGATCGAAGCCGGGATCCCGGTCGAAAAGGAGCAATGAGTTTATGGCCAAAACTCCGACACCAGCAGAGCTACTTCCCGGGTTAAACTATAAGCCGCCCGAGAAAGGCTGGATGGACGTCAAGCCGGACTTCCGGCCGGGCACCTATTGTAACCCCGCCGCCCCCAAGTGGATGGAATGGATCAACTACCCCTACCCGGCAGCCCGATCGGTGGAAAACGATGAGTGGGCCCTGCCCAAGGATTGGAAGGAAATCGTCCTGCAGGGGATGGAAGACCGGCTGGAGCGGTTCCGGTCCCTGAAGGTCTTTTTCGACATCTGCGTGCGCTGCGGGGCCTGCGCCGACAAGTGCCACTTCTTCCTGGGCACGGGCGACCCCAAGAACATGCCGGTGCTCCGGGCCGAGCTCCTGCGGTCGGTTTACCGGCGCTACTTCAAGACCATCGGCAAGGTGCTGGGGGAGATCGCCGGGGCCCGGGACCTGACGGAAGACGTCATCAAGGAATGGTTCTTCTACCTGTACCAGTGCACCATCTGCCGGCGGTGTTCGCTGTTCTGCCCCTACGGCATCGACATGGCGGAGATGACGCTCCTGGGCCGGGAACTGCTGGCCTCCATCGGCCTGAACATCGACTGGGCCTTGGCTTCGGTGGCCCAGTGCTACGATAAGGGCAGCCACATCGGGGCCCCGCCTCAGGCCTTCAAGGACATGATCGACTTCCTGGCCGAGGAAAATGAGCGCATCACCGGCATCACCACTACCCCGACGTATAACCGCAAAGGGGCCGAGGTCCTGTTTGTCACCCCCTCCGGCGACTACTTCGCCGACCCCGGCACCTTCACCCTGATGGGTTACCTGCTGCTGTTCGAGCACATCGGCCTGGACTACACGTTCAGCACCTACGCGGCCGAGGGCGGCAACTTCGGCTGGTTCGTGTCCCACGAGATGGGCAAACGCCTCAACGCCAAGATCTACGCCGAGGCCAAGCGCCTGGGGGTGAAGTGGATCCTGGGCGGCGAGTGCGGCCACATGTGGCGGGTGTGCAACCAGTACATGCCCACCTGGTGGGGTCCGGTGGACTTCCTGGAGAAGCCGGTATCCCCCATCACCGGGACCCACTTCGAGAACGCCGCGGTCCACAAAATGGTGCACATCTCGGAATTCACCGCGGACCTGATTCACCAACAACAAATTGAACCTGGATCCCCAGCGCAACGCCCATGTCAAGCTGACCTTCCATGACTCCTGCAACACCGCCCGGGGCATGGGGATCCTGGAAGAGCCGCGCTACATCATCGACAACGTGTTGCCCGAGGGCAATTTTGTGGAAATGCCCCCCAACACCATCCGGGAGAAGGCCTTCTGCTGCGGCAGCTCCAGCGGCATCAACGCCAACGAGAACATGGAACTCCGGATGCAGGGCGGCTTCCCCCGGGCCAACGCGGTGCGGTTTGTCCACGAAAAGTACGGGGTGAACCACCTGGGCTGCATCTGCGCCCTGGACCGGGCCACCTTGCCCACCCTGCTGCAGTACTGGGTGCCGGAGGTGGAGATCACCGGCATCAGCGAGCTGGTGGGCAATGCCCTGATATTCCCGGACGAGTTGGAGCGCACCACCGATCTCCGCGACCGCGACCTGGTGGGCTTTGGCGAGCTGGCGGAGGAAGCCGGGGAGGAAGAGGAATAACATGGCCGACTACAAAAACGAATTCGGGTTTTTTGCAGAGCGTCCGAAGGTCGAAAAGAAGCTCTTCGACCGCAACAAGGTCATCGCCGGCCTGGTTATCTTCGTCGTGATGATCACCATCCCGCTGTGGCAAAACCTGGGGAAAACCGTGGCGGCGCCGGCGCCCAAGCTGGATACGCCGGTGATCCAGAAACTGGCCGCGAAAGACAAAAAGTGCGTGATGCCCACGGAATGGATGCGGGCCAACCACATGCAGATGCTGGTGGAATGGCGGGACAACGTGGTCCGCACCGGGGAGAAGAATGTTACCACCAGCCGGGGCCGTGAATTCGTGGCCCCCAATGGGAAACAATACCTTGCCAGCCTGACCAACACCTGTTTTGAATGTCACTCGAACAAAGCTCAATTCTGCGATCAATGCCATAACTACGTTGCGGTAGCGCCTAACTGTTTTGGGTGTCACCTGGAAACAGGCAAGAAGCTGGTGGAGGCGAAGTGATGGGTATGGACAGAAGAGAATTTATCAGGATAGCCGGACTCTCCACCCTCTTGGGGCTGGGAGGTAAAGGGGCTTTTGAGTTATTGGCGCCCGGACGGGTAGAGGCCGAGATCATCCCGGCCCCGGGATGATGAAGGCTAAACGCTGGGCCATGGTGATCAACCAGAAGAAACTGGACGATACCACCGCCCAGGCCTGCGCCGCCGCCTGCCACCGGGTCCACAATGTCCCGGATTTCCTCAATCCCCCGGATGACAAGCTGAAACTCAACCCGGCGGTGGCCCATCGCTACCAGATCAAGTGGATCTGGACCGAGCACTTCCATAACGCTTTTCCCGGGGAGGAGCAGCCGCACCTTTCGGAAGAGCTGGAGCACATGAATTTTATGGTCCTGTGCAACCATTGCGCCAATCCCCCCTGCGTGCGGGTGTGTCCCACCAAGGCCACCTTTCAGCGGGAGGACGGCATCGTCATGATGGATATGCACCGCTGCATCGGCTGCCGCTTTTGCATGGCCGGCTGCCCTTATGGTTCCCGGAGTTTCAACTGGAGGGATCCCCGCCCGTACGTCAAAGAGATCTTTCCCGGTTATCCCACCCGGGAGATCGGAGTGGTGGAAAAGTGCACCTTCTGCGCCGAACGGCTGGCCCAGGGGCTGCAACCGGCCTGCGTGGAAGCGTCCGGAGGGGCCATGATCTTTGGCGACCTGGAGGATGAAAAATCCGAGGTGCGCGAGAGCCTCCGGACGTACTTCACCATCCGGCGGAAAGCCCATCTCGGTACGAACCCGCAAGTTTACTATATCGTGTGAGGTAGGTCATGCTCGAAAAGGCGCTGGTCGGTACAAAACGGTACTACGGATTGCTGGCAATCCTGGCGGGACTCTTCGCGCTGGGGTTTCTGTTCTATTTAAAGCAGTTAAACGTTGGTCTGAGTATCACCGGCATGAGCCGGGACGTGTCCTGGGGGTTTTATGTGGCCCAGTTCACCTACCTGGTTGGGGTGGCGGCCTCGGCGGTGATGGTGGTCCTGCCTTACTACCTCCACAACTATAAGGCCTTCGGCCGGGTGACCATCCTGGGCGAATTCCTGGCGGTGGCGGCGGTGACCATGTGCATCACGTTCATCACCGTGGACCTGGGGCGTCCGGACCGGATCTTGAACGTCTTGAAATACCCCACCCCCGGATCGGTCCTGTTTTGGGATATGATCGTCTTGAACGGTTACCTCTTCCTCAACATCGTGATCGGTTGGAACGTGCTGGAGTGCGAGCGTCATTCCATGGCGCCGCCCAAGTGGATCAAGGTGTTGAGTTACGTTTCCATCCCCTGGGCCGTTTCGATTCACACCGTGACCGCGTTCCTGTACGCCGGTCTGCCCGGGCGGGGCTACTGGCTCACGGCCATCATGGCGCCCCGGTTTCTGGCCTCGGCCTTTGCTGCGGGCCCGTCATTGCTGATTCTCCTGTGCCTGCTGGTCAGGAAATACACCAAGTTCGATCCCGGCAAAGAGCAGATCCAGAGCCCTGGCCAAGGTCGTCACCTATGCCATCCTGATCAACGTGTTCTTCTTTATGTGCGAAGTCTTCACGGTGTTCTACAGTCAGCTCCCGGATCACATGGCCCACTTTAATTACCTGTTCGTGGGCCTGGACGGCAAGACCCAACTGGTGCCGTTTATGTGGTTCGCCCTGGTGGGCATGACCGCCGCGGCCCTCTTCATGGTGAATCCCAAGCTCAGGAAAAATGAGACCACCCTGGCGGCCCTGTGCGGCCTGATAATCATCACCACCTATATCGACAAAGGGCTGGGGCTGATTTCCGGCGGTTTTATCCCCAATCCCCTGGAACAGGTCACCGAGTACTGGCCCACCGTGCCCGAGGCCATCATCACCCTGGGGGTCTGGGCCATGGGGTTCTTGATCCTTACCATCCTCTATAAGATCGCGGTCTCCATCAAGGAAGAAATCAAGGCCTGAGGATATTGACTTTCTGTGCTCAAGGAGGTAAAGCATTATGGGTTGGCGAGTCGAAGTGGATACCGATAAGTGCACCGGCGATGAGGAGTGCGTTAACGTTTGCCCCGTGGGCGTCCTTGAGATGCAGGATGATAAAGCCGTGGTGGTCAACGAAGATGAGTGCCTGGGTTGCGAGAGCTGCGTAGAAGTCTGCCCCTCAGGAGCCATTACCGTGACCGAAACCTAGATTGAACCGGTTAGTGATGAGACGTCGGCCTGGCGGTCCAGTTCGGCGTCTCTTTGTGTTTCCCATATCTATTTATCTATAAGGGAGGTGAGTTTCATGGGCTGGGAAGTCGATATCGATGCCGATAAGTGCACCGGGGACGAGGAGTGCGTCAATATTTGCCCCGTTGGCGTGATCGAGATGCAGGATGATAAAGCCGTTGCGGTTAATCTCGACGATTGTCTGGGTTGCGAGAGTTGTGTAGAGGCCTGCCCGTCGGCCGCTATTGTCGTGACCGAAACTTGATCTGATGATTCTGTTCATATAAAAACGCCGGTCTGGCTTCAGACCGGCGTTTTTTTTGGCGTTTGACGGCAAGGGGAGGGGGCGGTGTGCCGTTCCGCCTGCCGCGGCCGGCGGGGTGGCGGCAGGCAGTCCCTTTGCCCCGAAGACCCTTGATGGGGGGCAACCCCGGGTGATCGCCGCGACCGCCCGGGGGAGATGGCGCCGGGGACGTCCCCGGGCACAATCATGTCAACCCTGGTTTATTGGTTATAGGGATTGACCAGGTGGACCGGCACCGGGGAATTGGCCATCACTTTCTTGGCCACGCTGCCGAAATCGGTGCTCTTCTGGTCAAGTTCCTCGTGGCCGCGGCCGTGGCTGGTGAGGACCACCATGTCAGCCTTGGCCTGTCTTGACCATCTTCAGGATCTCTTTGGCGGCGTCGCCCTGGACCACCTTCACCTCGATATTGGGACAGGCTTTCAATTCCTTGGCGCAGACTTCCTCCAGGTGTTTTTTGGCCTGCTGCATTTCCCAGTCGTGAAAATGCTTCACTTGATCCCCGCTGGGAGTGCCGTAAGCCGGAAACATGGACATCAAATCCACCCCGACGTACAGGAGAATAACTTTGGCCTGGTACTTATCGGCCAGGGATGACACATGCTTGGCGGCCTTGATTGAATTCTTGGACAAATCAGTGGGCCAGAGAATGGTGCGTACTTCCATCGAAGACCTCCCTAGTACGGTAAATGTCTCAATCAATATAAGCATATCACCCCCAATTGGAAAGAGGTTTTATCCGATTCCGGCCCTTTTTTTGCCGGCAGGTACCCTGGCACGTCAGAGGCGGTGAGGAGGCGGGCGGCCGGGGGTTGGGGCGTAACCGCCCCCTACCGGCTGCGGACCTCACCTCAGCTTACCCTGGCCCTTGGCGCCTGCCGGTCCTTAGCTGATTACCTGTTTGCGCAGGCGGATGGATTGGGGGGTGACTTCCACCAGTTCGTCGTCGTTGATGAACTCCATGGCCTGCTCCAGGGTGAACTGGCGCGCCGGCACCAGGCGGAGGGCCTCGTCGGTGCCGGAGGCCCGCATGTTGGTGAGTTTCTTCTCCTTGGAAATATTCACCACCATGTCATCGGGGCGGGTGTTTTCCCCCACGATCAGCCCCCGGTAGGCCGGATCATTGGGTTTCACGAAGATGGTGCCCCGGGGCTGCAAATGGAAGATGGCGTACGGCACCGCCCGGCCATGGCGGTCGGCGACGAGGACGCCGTTGATGCGGCCGTGGATCTCGCCGGCATAGGGGGTGGTGCCCACCAGGAGGGCGTTCAACAGCCCGGTGCCCCGGGTATCGTTCAAGAACTGGCCCCGGAAGCCGATAAGGCCCCGGGAGGGGATTTCAAACTCCAGGCGGACCCGGCCGGAGCCATGGTTGACCATCTTCATGAGGCGGCCCCGGCGGCTGCTCAGCTTTTCGGTGACGATCCCCACGAATTCCTCGGGAATATCCACCACCGCCAGTTCCAGGGGTTCTCTGAGCTCGCCGTCGACTTCCTGGGTCAGGACCTTGGGCTTGGACAGGGACAGTTCAAACCCCTCCCGGCGCATCATCTCGATGAGCACCGCCAGTTGCAGTTCGCCCCGGGCGCTCACCTGGAAGGAATCCCGGGTGGGGCCGGGCTCTACCCGGATGCTGACGTTGTAGAGCACTTCCTTGTCCAGGCGCTCCTTGATGTGGCGGGAGGTTAACAGCTTGCCCTCTTTGCCGGCCAGAGGCGAGGTGTTGACCGAGAACATCATGGAGATGGTGGGCTCTTCCACGGTGATCACCGGAAGCGCCCGGGGGTCGTCGGGGTCGCCCAGGGTGTCGCCGATGAAGGCCGCGGGCACCCCGGCCACCGCGGCGATATCTCCCGCGGTGATGACCTCCCGGGGGGTCCGGTCCAGGCCGTCGTAGCTTAAAATCTGGCTGAGATGGACCTTGCCGGCTTCCTCGCCCTTTTTCATCAGGACCACTTCCTGGCCCTGGCGCATGGCGCCGTTGACGATCTTCCCCACCGCGATCAGGCCGACGTAGTCGCTGTAATCCAGGTTGGTGACCAAAAACTGCAGGGGGGCCTCCGGGTCGATAGGTGGGGGCGGGGATGCCCGCCAGAATCGTCTCAAACAGGGGCACCAGGTCCTTCCCCTGGCCTTCGGGGTCGGTGAGGGCGATGCCGGCCTTGGCGTTGGTGTAGATCACCGGAAATTCCAGTTGCTCCTCGGTGGCGTCCAGGTCGATGAACAGATCGTAGACTTCGTTGAGGACTTCCTGGATGCGGCGGTCCGGGCGGTCGATCTTGTTGATGACCACGATGGCGGGGAGTCCCTGCTCCAGGGCCTTGCCCAGGACGAAGCGGGTCTGGGGCAGGGGCCCTTCGGTGGCGTCCACCAGGAGCAGGACGCCGTCCACCATGTTCAGGGTGCGCTCCACTTCGCCGCCGAAATCGGCGTGGCCCGGGGTGTCGACGATGTTGATCTTGACGCCCTTATAGGTAATGGCCATGTTCTTGGCCATGATGGTAATGCCTTTTTCCCGCTCCAGGTCCATGCTGTCCATGACCCGTTCCACCACGGTTTCATTTTCCCGGAAGATGCCGCTCTGCCAGAGCATGGCATCCGCCAGGGTGGTCTTGCCGTGGTCGACGTGGGCGATAATGGCTAAGTTGCGTAAATCTTCGCGTAGCTTGCATAAACTCTCCGATAAGTGCAAAAAACTTAGGGGCATGGCGGGCCGGGCCCGCCAGGTACGGGCGCCGTCTCTAAAACCCGCCCCCAACCCCATAAGGGAGGTGGAAAGAAGCGTAGAGGCACGGCGAGCCTGGCCCGCCGTGAAGGGTGCGTCCTGCGCACCAAATCCAGGCACCGGCGAGACGCCGGGGCCACCGATTCGTTAAAATTTTTCACCTGAGATGACCGCGATTCCGGCCCGGACTGAGGGATGAGGCCCGGCCGGTGGGTCTTGGCTGGTGGTGTTCCGCGGCAAGTTCCCGGCAGCAATCTTCTTAATCTTTAATTATAACGGCTGGCAAATGATTGTCGCAAGGCTCATTGAATCCGTGGTCAGAAGAGTCAAGCAGGAGCTTGACGGCCATGAGCGTTCCCAAGCGGAGAGCTTGGTGACCGATGAGCAAGCCCCGGGGCGCCCCGGGGCCCCGAGGATTGCCGGTGTGGGCCTAGACCAGGTTCGCTGTGCATTGGAGCAGATCAATCAGCTAACCTATTGATATCAGAGGTAGGGGCGGGTTTCAAACCCGCCCCCACAAGGCCACCAGGGCGTTAAACGGCTCCGGGGCCGCGCCGGATGGTTGGTTAGCGGATGGAAAGTCAGGTCAATTGACCGGCAGGCCCAGTTCGGTCTTGAAGGTGTCCAGGCCGATGTCGTCGATGATGCGGCCCAGGCGCTTTTTTTGGTTTTTGTCCTTGTACCAGTCCAGCAGCCGCGCGGACAGGGCGATGACCTCGGCATCGGTCAGGTCGGTGGCGATGAGGTCCGCCAGGCGGGGTTTGAGGCCCGAGCCGAAGCCGCCGGCCAGCACCCGCCAGCCCTTGGCGGCGCCCACCAGGCCCAAGTCTTTGATGCAGGACTCGGAACAGTTGTTGGGGCAGCCCGAGACCCCGATCTTGAACTTGAAGGGCAGGGGCATGCCGTGATACTTTTCGTCGAGATGGAGCCCCACCCCCACCGCGTCCTGCTGGCCCAGGCGGCAGAAGGTGGTGCCGGGGCAGATCTTGATGGAGCGCACGCAGAGGCCGATGGCGGCCCCGGGCACCATGCCCAGTTCCTGCCACACCGGGTCCAGGTCTTCGAGCTTGAGTCCCACCAAGGCGATGCGCTGGGCCGAGGTGAGCTTCATCGCCTTGACGCCGTATTTTTCCGCCACGTCGGCCAGCCGGCGCAGCAGGTTGAAATCGGTGATAATCCCGCCGGGAATATGGGGCGCGACCGCGTAGGTTTCTTTGTCCCGCTGGATGATCGCCCCTTTTTCCAGTAAATCTTCAGCCAT
>CAWKEQ010000013.1:0-73912 GCA_963848565.1 uncultured delta proteobacterium | reverse complement strand
AGGCGGCACCCCAAGGGCACGGATCGCCATGCCCCGCCGTTCCACCAGCACTCCCCGGGCGCCCCGGCGTAGGGCGGCCGGAATGAATTCGTGGCCATCGTGGCGCTCCCCGGTGAGGGGAATGAAGAGTTCCCCGGTCTGGCAGGTGCGGGAGTCGGTGTTGACGCCGCAGAAGGTGTCCCAGGCGCCCGGTTGCGCCAGGGTCCCGCCGGTGGCGGCCAAAATTTCCGAGGTGGTGAAGGTAGCTGACATATCTCCTGTCTGTTTTCCTCCCCCTGTTTGGAGGAGGGCCAGGTGGGGGTTATGAAAACCCCCCTCCCCTACCCCCTCCCACCAGGGGAGGGGAAGGAGAGATGCGAGGTTCATTTCAATATTTATAGCCTATCGAGGCCTGCCAAACTCTTATGACCACCATGGTCATTGGCGGAGCGAAGAATCTCGTATTTTCTTCAGAAAGTTGACGATCTTTCACTTCGTTCAGGATGAATAAAAACAGTTTTGAAAGAGGCTCTACCTTCAAATCGATTATTACTTCTCAGTGCCGGGCCACTTCTTCCCGGTCGTCGAAGTGGCGGCGTTCGGTCCCCCAGATCTGGTAGTTTTCGTGGCCCTTGCCGGCCACCAGGACCGCCTCCCCGGGCCGGGCCAGGGCCACGGCCAGGCGGATGGCCTCCCGGCGGTCCGGGACCACCAGGTAGCCCGATTCGCCCTTTTGAGCCGCGGCGGCGGTGATCCGGGGCAGGCCGCTGGTTTCAAGCCCGGGTTCGATCTCCCGAATAATGGTCAGGGGGTCTTCGGTGCGGGGATTGTCGCTGGTGACGATGACCAGTTGTGACTGTTCCGCCGCGGCCCGGCCCATGAGGGGCCGTTTGCTGCGGTCCCGGTCGCCGCCGCAGCCGAACACCGTGATCAGCCGGGAAAAATTGAGGGTCTGCAGGGCCGCCAGGGCCTGGGTGATGGCCGCCGGGGTATGGGCGTAATCCACGAACACCCCGGGGCCCGCCGGCGGCCCGAAACGCTCCAGCCGGCCGGGCACGCCGGGGAGCGCGGCGATGCCCCGGGCCACGGTGTCCGGGTCAATCCCCAGGCCCAGGGCCGTGGCCGCGGCGGCCAGGATATTGGCCAGGTTGAAGGGGCCCACCAAATGGGAGGTGATCTCCACTTCCCCCTCGGGGGTGGTGAGCAGGGCATCCAGGCCGTCCTGGCGGTAGCGGTGGCTCAGGGGCCGCACCAGGCTGCTCGGATTAAGGCCGTAGGTGAGGACCGGGCCCCGGATGGCATCCCGGAGTTCTAGTCCCCGGGGGTCGTCCAGGTTGAGGACCGCCAGGCCCCCCCGGGGGGGCCGCCGTTGGCCAGGATTTCCAAAAAGAGCCGGGATTTGGCGGCAAAATAGTCGTCCAGGTCCCGGTGGTAATCCAGGTGGTCTTGCGAGAGGTTGGTGAAGACTGCGGCGGCGAAGGCGGCGCCGTCCACCCGCCTTAAATCCAGGGCGTGGGACGAAACCTCCAGGAAGACGTGGGTGACGCCGCGGGTGCGCATTTCCCGGAGGAGCCGCTGGAGGTCCAGGGACTCGGGGGTGGTCACCGGGGCCGGCCAGGTGGAGTCTCCCACCCGGTAATTCACGGTGCCCACCACTCCCACCCGGCAGCCGGCGGCGGTCAGGATGGCCTCCAGGAGATAGGTGGTGCTGGTCTTGCCGTTGGTGCCGGTAATTCCCACCAGGGTCAGCTCCCGGCTGGGGTGGTCGTAGAAGGCGGCGCTGATGTGGGCCAGGGCCAGGCGGGCCTGGGGCACCCGGACTACCGTGACCCCCGGCGGCGGCGCCAGTTCCTGCTCGGTGACCACCACCCGGGCCCCCTGGTCGAGACTAGTGGTGAGATAAAGGTGGCCATCGGTGCGGGCCCCTTTCAAGGCCACGAAGAGCCCGCCGGGGGTGACCTCCCGGGAATGGTAGGCCACGCCGGTCACCGGCGCGTCCACGTCGCCCTGCACCTCACAGCCGGCCAGGCCGTCCAGGAGCGTTCTCAACGTCTTTGGGGTTGCCGCTGCTTTCGCCACCAAAATCCTCGGATCTTACGCAGGGCGGACCTGGGTGTCCGCCTTTGACGGGGGCACGCAAAGGTGCGCCCCTAGAAAACTATGACAAGAAGAGAGATGAGGTAATAAACGGCACAGATTCACTTTTAGCAAATAAGGGCAGGCCCCGGGCCTACCCTTTGCTGAGCAGTCAAGTTGTGACTGAGACTGGCTATCAAGACTCACCGCCTGATTCAATAATGTTATAAAAACGGTTACATTATGGCAAGGACCAACCGCGGCCGCTTTAAACGCCGGACTTGAATTTTACCAAGCAGGTGGCGCCGGGGGTGATGGCAGTCCCGGGGGCCGGTTCTTGACTGACGGCCATGCCGCTGCCTTCGAAGCGGCAGTGCAATCCTGAACGATTTAACAGAGTAAGCACCTGGCGGATGGTGTAGCCCCGGAGCTCGGGCATGACGGTCAGAGGCCCCTTGGGAATCTCCAACTTGGGAGGGGTAAACTTCACGTCCGGGCCGGTGGCCGCCGCAGCCGGGGAGGTCAGCAGGCTCGCCAGGACCGGTTCGTTTTTGTCTTTGGGAGGTTCTTTGGGGTAATAGCCCAGAACCCGCAGGGATTGGGCGGCGATTTCCCGGAAGATGGGGCCTGCCACTACACCCCCGAAGATGGCCCCCTTGGGCTCGTCCACGATGACGCAGATGGCCAGGACCGGGTTGTCGGCCGGGATCAGGCCGATGAACAGGGAGTTAAATTTGCTGTGGGAATAGGCCCGGCCGACTATTTTCTGGGCGGTGCCGGTCTTACCGGCCACGGTGAACCCGGGTGGGGCCGCTTCCTTGGCGGTGCCGCCGACTTGGGTGACGGTCTCCATAATGGCCAGCATTTGCTGGGCGGTTTGCTTTGAAAGGACCCGCCGGACCGGGTTAGGTTGAAACTCTTGAACTACTTTCCCCTGAGGACTGACGATCTCCTTGACCAGATGGGGCTCCATGAGCACGCCGCCGTTGCCCATGGCTGCCAGGGCCGCGGTCATTTGGAGGGGCGTCACCGACACGCCCTGCCCGAAGGCCACGGTGGTGCGGTCAATGAGGGAGCGGGTGCGGAGAAGATTTTTCATTAATCCGGCGGTCTCCCCGGGGAATGGAATGCCGGTACGGCGTCCGAAACCGAAATCATGGAGATAATGATCCAGCCGCTTGGCCCCAAGCTTTTGGGAAATCTTGGCCGCTCCGATGTTACTGGATTTCTGGACCACCTGTTGCACCGACAGGGTGCCGTAGGGATGCACATCGTGAATCACCTCTTTGGCTCCCAGGTGCCAGGTACCGTTTTCACAATGGAATTTGTCTCCGGGTTTGACCACCTGGGCGTCCAGGGCCGAGGCAACGATGAAGATCTTGAAGGTGGACCCCGGCTCCAGGCAATCCGTCACCTGGCGATTACGCCGGGCAAATTCATCGAATTTGCTATAACGGTTGGGGTCGCTGCAGGGGGTCTGGGCCATGGCCAGGATTTCCCCGGTTCGGGGCTGCATCACCAGGGCCAGGCCGCCGGCGGCATGGAATTTCTCCACTCCCGCATTCAGCTCCTTTTCGGCGATGTACTGCAGGGTGCGGTCCAGGGTGAGGACCACGTTGTTGCCCATAACCTCGGGATCCCAAGCCTTCTCCCCGGTGACGACGATGTGGCCCCGGGCGTCGGTCATATTCCAGCACTTCTTGGGTTTACCAAAGAGTTCCTTGTTGTACTGGACTTCCAGGCCTTCCAGCCCCTGGCCGTCAATGTTGCAAAACCCCAAAACCTGGCCCGCCAGGCCCAGTTGAGGATAGTAGCGTTTGGCCTCGGGAATCAGGTATATGGCGTCCAGGTCGCTGCGGCCGGTGCTCTTGGAGGCCCGGATTCTTTTCGCCTCGGCGGCCTCCCAGGCCCGGAAGGCCTCTTCCCGCTCCGGGGTGAGATGTCGTTTCACAAAGACAAAAGGGCGGGCCCGGGTGAGCATCTCTTGCAAGTATTGTCTTTTATAGCCCAGAATGGGGGCGAGTTCCCGGCTCAGGCGGGCGGCGTGCCTGATCTGGCTGGGATGGGCCACCACGGAAGCGACCTCGGTGCTGACGGCCAGCTCGGTGCCGCTGCGGTCCAGGATCATGCCCCGTACCGGCAGGACGGGGCAAAATTTCTGGTACTCCCGGGTGGCTTCTTCCCGGAGTTCCGGACCTCTAATGACCTGGAGGTAAAAAAACCTGCCGCTGATATACAGGCCAAAGGCTAAAAGCGCCAGGGCCACCAGGCCGAGGCGCAGCCGGACCCATTTGCCGGGAGCGGGATTCACGGCAGATTCATGACCTGGGAGGGGTGAGGCGCTCCCATGCCGTATTCGGCCGCCAGTCGCTCCAAACGATGAATGGAGGTGAGGCAGGCCAGTTCAATCCGGAGTTTGCGGTTCAGGTCCAGATATTGTTTCTTCACCTCCTGGGCCTGGGAAATCTGGTAGCTCTGGGTGATGTACTGCAAGTCGGCCCAGGCCAGAAATAAGGAAGTGAAAAAGACCCCGGCGGTGGCCAGGACCACCACGGTTACGGCGATTTTCCCCCAGCGCCAGGGGTGGCCAACCTTGCGGTTTCTGGAAATGAAGACCTGCCCGGCGGTAGTCAATCGGATAGCAAGATTGTTCGACATCCCCCATACCTCCAAAGTTAGTGCACCATTTTCTCGGCAATGCGCAGTTTGGCGCTCCGGGCCCGGGGATTGGCCTGCACTTCGGCCGCACTCGGGACGAGAGGCTTGCGCGTGTGGCGGACCATGACCCCGGTCCGTTCCCAGCCGGCCATGCTCTGCTTGACCAGCCGGTCTTCCAGGGAGTGGTAAGAGATGACCACCAGGCGTCCGCCGGGTTCCAGCCAGGCCGGGGCGTGCGCCAGAAAGGTGGTCAGCTCGTCCAACTCCAGATTCACGGCTATGCGTATGGCCTGGAAGACCCGGGTTGCTGGATGCAGTCTCCCCCTGCGCCCCCCGGGTCCCTGGGCCTCTTCTAACACTTTTACCAACTGACGGGTGGTCTGGAAGGGGCGCCGGCGCCGTTCTTGCACCACCAGGCGGGCGATGCGCCGGGCCCGGTGCTCCTCACCATACTCCCGGAAGATCCTTTCCAACTCCGTCTCTAAGGTGCGGTTTAACCAGGTAGCGGCCGTGAGCCCCGGCCCCTCCGGGTTGAACCGCATGTCCAGGGGCTCGTCTCCGGCAAAAGAGAAGCCGCGCTGGGACTCTTGCAACTGCAAAGAAGACAGCCCCAGGTCCAGGAGGATCCCTGCGACCCCCGGGAGCCGGGCCGCGGCCAGCAGCTCCCCCAATTGGGCATACGAACGGTGAAACAATTGAAATTTGGAGGTGTGGTGCGCCAGCCGGGCGGCGGCCGCCTTAAGTGCGTTTGGGTCCCGATCCAGGCCCCAGAGCTCCCCCTCCGGGCCGATGCGGTCCAGAATGGCCGTGGCATGCCCCCCCTCACCCACGGTGCCATCCACATAGAGGCGGCCGGAACGACAATTCAAGCCCACCAACACCTCCCCCACCATCACCGGTTCATGCACCGGATTGTGGCCTGCGATTAAATGATTATCGTCCAACATCCCTGCATCAATTATCCCTGCCAACCCGGCCCGGTGAGCCGGACATGCACTGCGCGGCCAGATTGCCAAACCGAGGATAGCTTCCATTAAATTGATGGTCCGGCTGGGCCGGGCCCATCCATGTGGGGTAAGTCGAATAATGCGGGTGAGTCTCCGCCGTGGGGGCCGACCGGTCTGGCGCATAGAGCTGCAGGCCGACTTCCACCACCGCCGCATCATAGAGAATGCCTTTATTCCTGCTCAGTTCTTCCAGGGTTAGCGCCAGACCCAGAGAGGCGCGGTAGGGCCGATGGGAGCACATGGCCTCCAGCACATCGGCCACTCCCAGGATTCTGGCCTCCAGGTAGATTTCATACCTGGTCAGACCGCGGGGATAGCCGGAACCATCCAACCTTTCGTGATGTTGGAGGATAATCTCGGCCACATTGCCGGGCAGCCTGATGGGCTCCAGGATGTTGTAGGCCACCTGGGGATGGGTCTTGAGCAGGGCGAACTCCAGATGATTGAGTTTTCCAGATTTGGCAAGCAGGCCCGAGGGGATGGCTATCTTGCCCAGGTCGTGGAGCGCACTGGCGATGCATAGGTCCCGGAGACGGTCCGCGGAGAGGCCCAAGGCTTCGCCCATGGTCCGGGCGATCCGGGTGACCTGCCGCTGATGCACCACGGTATACGGGTCCTTCACCGCAATCGTGGATTCCATTACCTGGATGAAGGCCTCCATGACTTCCCCCCCTTCACCAGCCGCGGCACCGATTGGTAACCGCCGATCAGATCAATAAATTGTGCAACCTCGTTTTATTGATGGAAGCTTCCAAGTTCTTGCGATGAGAATCGAAGGTGCTGCGGTCCCAAATTTCAAAACAGCGGAGGGCGCCCACCATGACGACTTCCCGGCTAAGGTTGGCGTAGTTCCGGAGATTTTGCGACACGAGGATGCGGCCCTGACGATCCAGGGCACACTCTTCGGCGCCGGAAATGAGTAACCGCTGTATGGGCCTATACTCGGGGTCAAGAATCGGCATCTTGGCCAGTTCTTCTGCGAAGGGTATCCAGCGGGATTGCGGAAAGGCCAGGACATAGCCTTCCCAATTGGTGATGGTGATATGCCGGTCCTTGCTTTTCTCCATGATCTCCAGGTAGCGGGACGGAATCTTTACCCGTCCTTTATTATCCATTGTGTGGAAATAGCTACCGGTAAACATGTCCCTGCGTCCCCCTAATTCCCACTCCGTCCCACTTTTTCCCACGTGAAGCTAAAATACGCCCTTTCTTAGGGTGATGTCAAGGAAAAAAGCACAAATAGCGCGATTATTCCCCAGAATAAATCTTCTCCGGGTCTTGTATATCCAGGGTTAGGGGAATCGGGGTGATCGTGGAACCCTTTTTTTACAGTTTGGGGCGGTGGCCCCGAGAGAGGAGGTTCGGCGGCAAAAGATTATTGCAGAGCGATATTAATGAGATAGAGGCAGAATGGCTGAAGATTTACCCGGCGGGGAGAGGACTCGAGGCGTCGGGGTGGAAAATCACCTCCGGCCGATAAGACCATCCGGCCGGGCGGCGGCGAGAGTCCGGTCTAGGAGGTCTGCTCCCGATGGTCCAGGTAACTTTGCAAAATGAGGACGGCGGCCAGTTGGTCCACCACCTGGCGCCGGCGCCGGCGGCTCACATCGGCTTGAATCAGCACCCGTTCGGCCGCGGCGGTGGTCAGGCGTTCATCCCAGAAGATGACCTCTCCCCCCAGGGCCTCGCCCAGAGCGCCGGCAAATTCTGTGATTTCCGGGGCCGCATCCCCCAGGCGGCCGTCCATATGCCGGGGCAGGCCCACCACAATCCGGTGCACGGCATAATCCCGCCCTACCTCAAGGATGTGGTCCAGGTCGGCCTGCCGGTCCCGGCGAACCCAGACCTCCAACCCCTGGGCCGTGATCCCCAAGGGATCACTCACCGCGATGCCGATGCGTTTGGACCCCATGTCCAGGCCGAGAATCCGCCTGGACTCACGCTTGGGAAAAGACTGCTCAGTTTCCATAGCTAACCCTCAGAAAGCCCCGTGGCGCCGGATTGATGACTCAGTCGGGCCACTTTAGAGGCATGGTAGCCTGCCACGATCCCCAGTTGGACATGAAAGAGCCAGTTAACCGGCGGGACCAGGATGGAGTCGTAGGTCAGGGAGTGGAAGGCGAAGCCGAGCAGGGCGAGCACCCGGTACCAATCTAATGGTGAGAATTCCGGAAAAGATCTTACGCTTCGACAATATCTTACCAGGATCACGGTGATCAAGGCTAAGTAGAATAACGTCATAATGGTGCCAAATTCCACCAAGCCGGTGAGCAACGTGTTGTCAAGAGTCTGAAGCGTAACGATCTGCTGACGGAAATCACCCAACTTCTTATTATGTTGTTGATAATTTGCCAAATAATTCTCATGGTTGAAGGCCCGGAGCCCTATGCCCATGAAGGGATGAATCCGCCAAATATGCAAGGCAAAAGGGTATAACTCCAAGCGATGCAGCACACTTATATAACGAGGGATGTTCGGGTCCAGGCGGGCCACCTGGCGCCTGGCTTCCAGGGGCAGGATCAGGGCAATGAGCAAAATCAGGGTCAACATCAGGTAGCGGCGGCGACGGACCAGGTAGAGCAGCCCCACCAGCAGCATGGCGGCCAGCGCCAGCCAGGTCCCCCGCTTGTGGGTGATAAAAATGAGGGTGCCGCCTAACAGGACTAAGAGCCAGCCGAGCAGCCTGGCGGAAAATTTTTTCGCCGCGATCAGGCGCACCGGGCCGGGTGACAACAGGATGACCACCGTTCCCAGGGGAATCGGATGCAGGGTGAAGATCTGAAAAACGCTCTGCCCATAGTTTCCCCGGACCCACCAGACGATGATCTCCACCGGCACAATAACGGCCAGGGCGAAGGTACAGAGCCAGTCAAACTGCCGGCGGCGCCGTTGGTCGGTTAATAAAAACATCGAAGTCCAGAGGGCGAAAATTCCCGTGAGCAGAAAGTTTCGCATGGGAGTAAGGGATTTGGAGGGGGAATCGCTTAACGCCACGTTGGCTATGGCAAGAATGATAATCGAGACGATCAGCACTATTTCCAAGCGATGCTCGCGGCTGGCCACGACCTGCCAGGAATACGCCAACCACAGCATCAGCCAGGGGAAAATAAAAATGAGGCTTTTGGTATAGCGGCTAAGAAGATCCCCCAGAATGTTGGGAGACCATAATAAGATAAGGTAGGCCCCCGATCCCAACAGGGAATAATAGGCAAGTTGATTGAATAAGGATGATCTGTCGATAGGTGACAAATATTTCATAGTATAATCGGCTGATAGGTCAATGAATGGTTAACCTTTGATCTCCTCGAGATTATTTTTCATCTTTCCTTATTCCGAGGCCCAGGGCTCGCCGGTTGGCTGCTGTTGCATCCGACAATTTCGTTCAACGCTACGGATAAGTTTTGCAAACTATCATTATATATTTTCCAGAGAGCCCGGCTCTCCTGAATTCGCAGCAGGGTTTTCTCCAGGTTAGCTTTTCTGGCCGATGACTCTGGACCGAGATCTGATAATTCAGCTTCCAGAGTTTGCTGCATAGATTGGAGGATCTTGTTGAGATGATTGAGTTTCCTGGCCGCATAGACCCGTTTTTTCTTGGCCGCGTGGAGCGCAGCCTGCCAGGCTGGATCCGGGGAGCAGCTGGGCCTCAACGGCAGGCAGGGGCTGACCCGGGCCGCAGGGACCTGGTCGGGTCTGCCCCGGGTCTTTTGCAGCATCGCGAGCCTGGGCAATTGGGTCTGCAAGGATGTCAGCGCCTGACCTATTTTAAGATATTCCCCGCCGATCACCGTGAGCTTTGTGGCCTGGTACCGGCCAGGGGAAAAGAAGTCTTGGACCTCGTACAGTTGCAACAGCCCCTGGACGAAAACCAGCAGCAGGCCAGCGGCCAGCAGCAATCTGCCCCAACTGGAGGGGCTACGGTTTAGGCCGGGAAGGAGATTTCTTCTCATAAATAGTTATCGGGGACAACGATTCCACCGGCGGCATAAAGTGGTGGAAAAAGGGGTCGGGTTGATTGCCGAAGATTTCGTCTTCATTCGCCAGGACCACTCGCTTATAGTCAGTGGATTTCGAGAGAAGGCGCCGGATAAGCACCTCGGATTCATTGAGGTCATAGTCTCGATTCCAACGAGGATACCACCGGAGCACCAACCAGTCAGGGGGCCGGGTTATGGAGAGGCGCCCCTGCAGACCCCCTAACACCTTACAGGAAGTATAAAACTGGAGGGGGAGGTCACCGTAGGTAGTCAGAATAGTATCTCCAGGCCGGGCATGGGTCTGAAAGAACTGGATAAGGCTTTGATTTACATCCGGATAGGGCGAACTCAGTTCAGCCAGGTACAGTTTTAAGGGGAGGTTGGGATACGTAAGCATGTAGTGGTCGTTATGGAAGGGGCGATTCATCAACCTCAACCAATCCATCGGCAGGATATTCAACCAGTTGGTGCCCAGCAGGAGCACTGCCAGGAGGGCGCCGGAAAATTTTTGGTACCGCCAGGCCTGGCAGACGATCCACCCCAAGATGATGGCGCACAAAGGATAAAGGTGAATTAAATAACGCATTTCACCCTGGGGGGCCGGAGTCAACAGCAAGACGTTGCCGAGCACCACCAGGCTTAAGAATAAGATGAATCTTTCTTGAGGGGCCCCCGAAAGGCCGGAGCGGGTCCAGAGGAGCCGTCCCCAGCGCCACGCCAGATAGAACACCAGCGGCAGGGGGAACATAAATTGGAAAAAATTACCGAGGTAGGTTTGCAGATTGGCCAGAATTGCTTCCAGGCTCACCATCGTCGCCTGTTGGTGGATGCGAAAGATGAATAAGCCCGGGAGAATGATGATCCCCACTGCGATGATCACCGTGAGGCTTCTGGCCAGCGGCATTTCGTCGCGGTAGAGCAAAACCGCCGCCACCAAAGCGGCGCCGGCAAAACTGAAGAAGAGGAGATAATTGGCATAGAACAAGAGGCCCAAAGAGAGACATAACAGGAGAGCCGGGAAGGTTCTCGACTGCCACTTTTCTCTAAAGGCATAAAGACCGGCCAAGGTAAGAATGGCCCCCAAGCTGTAATAGCGGCATTGGCGGGCATACAGGAGAAAAGGTACGGAGCAGGTCAGCAGGGCCGCGGCCATGAGAGCCCAGGCGGGGTCGCGAAAATTATGGCGTACCAACTGGTAGACCAGAAAAATACACCCCAGGCCCAGAAGCGCAAAGGGCAGGCGTCCGGCGAAGGTGGTGAGTCCGCCGAGACGAAACGCCCCCGCGGCCACATAGATTTGCAGCCAGGGTGACCAGCGCCACAGGTAGTTGGGGCCATATTCGTGCCCCGCTTCCTGGGAGACGAGGTTGACCCCGTCATAAGCCCGGGGCACACCGTATTGCAAGACACGTTTCGCCAAAACGGCAGTCTCGGCTTCATCCTGCCAGAAGGGCCGATGGTCCAGATGATACAGCAGGAGAAAGGCCCCCAGGGCCAGAATTATGATGATGGGAGAAAATAATCGATCAACCCGCATTGAGGGCTCAGCCATAATATTTTGCTTGGGGGGTATCGGGGAGGAAATCTCTATACCGTTCGCATGGAGAAAGGGCACGGACCAGGAACAATCTCATAGTAGATTATTTTACCGGTAATTTCAATTTTTTTCAAAAAACCGTGTCGGCCGCGGCACAGCCTCGATTGCCGGACTATTTGGACAACAGCCAGGCGGCCGCCAGGGCCAGGACGAGGCCGACCAGATGGCGCAGGGTCAGGGGCTCCTCGAGGATAACCCGGCTTAAGAGCACGGTGATGGCCGGGTAGAGGGCGGTGAGGGGTACCACCACAGTGGCGGGGCCCCGGCCCAGGGCTTCGAAGAAGAAGAGGGAGCCCAGGGCCATGGCGAGGCCGGCGCCCAGAGCGGCGCCGACTCCCCAGGGTTGCCAGGACATCGCCCCCAGGCCCCCAACCAGGAGGTAACCCACCACCGCCAGGTGCCCGGAAACGGCCAACAGGTAGACCTGTTGGGAGGGCAGGTACTGGGAAGCCACTTTGCCCAGGAAGCCCCACACGCCCCATAATCCCAGGGCCAACAGGGAAAGCCCCAGCCAATTCATATCCTCTTCCCCGGTCTTGCTCCGTATTGATCTTTCCTCTAAATATACGAAAGCAGGCCACGGCACAAGGATCAACTGCTTTTTTCCCGGTCCCGCCGGACCCTGACCTGGGCCGGGTCCCCCTGGCGGGAGACGCTGACGGCCTTCGATCAGCTTGCCCCATTATTGAACTATCCCGGCCCCCTGGTCTTCAGGGTTCTTTGGCGTCATGCCTATCCCTGGGGAGGGATTGTCCCGCACCATGCGGGGTGACCGGTCTTCTGGCGAGATTAAAAAAACGCCGCCCAGCGGATATCTTATTCGGCAAACTCCTGGTAAAATTTGCCATAAACCGACCGATCGCCTCAGGAGGATCGTTATGGCAACAATTATGGGACACCGGGGGGCCCCGGCCGACGAACCGGAGAACACGCTGCGCTCCTTCAGGCGGGCGCTGGCGGTGGGGGTGGCCGCGGTGGAGTTTGACGTCCAGTTGACCAAAGACGGCCGCCTGGCGGTGATCCATGACGAAACCCTGGACCGGACTACCAACGGCCGGGGTCCGGTGAAAAATTTCACCCTGGCGGAACTACAGCGGCTCGATGCCGGCCGGGGGGAGCCGATCCCCTCCCTGGAAGAAGTCTTTGACCTGGTGCGGGGGAAGGCCCACCTGGTGGTGGAACTGAAACAGCCGGAGGCCGCCGGGGCGCTGCGGGGTTTTTTTCAGGACCGCGGGGCCTTTGCAGACGCCACCGTGATCTCCTTCTGGCACCCGGCCGTTAAGGCCCTCAAGGAGGCCGAGCCGCGTTTTAACACCGGCGTCCTCATGGTGGGATGTCCTGCGGACCCCGTGGGCCTGGCCCGGGCCGCCAACGCCGACGCCCTGGTCCTCCAGTACGCCTACGTGACCCCGGAGCTGGTGGCCGCGGCGCATAATCACGGGCTCCAGGTCCACGTCTGGAACATCGACGATACCGACACGTTGAAACCTTACCTGGCCATGAACCTGGACGGCATCGGCAGCAACCGCCCGGGGGTTTTGATAGAATATCTGAAAAGCAGTGAGCGGTAAGCAGTGAGCAGATAGGTAGGGGGGGCACTGCCCGCCAATTTCGCTGCTTAATTGGTGCGTAAGAGGCTACGAAAAACTTGGGGGAAAATTGGACCTAAGGCGGTGAACGGCCGTCGATTTTGCCGCTCACTGTTTGTTCCCTCTGCACCACCATTTTCCGAAGGGATGGACCATGGCAAAGACTATCGTTGAACAGGTTATGGCGGCGCATCTGGTGTCCGGGGAGTTGGTCCCCGGCGCCGAGGTGGCCCTCAAGATCGATCATACCTTGACCCAGGATGCCACCGGCACGCTGGCCTATCTGGAGTTCGAGGCCATGGGGGTGGAGCGGGCCCGGCCCGAGGTGGCGGTGAGTTATGTGGACCACAATCTGCCCCAGACGGATTTTCGCAACGCCGACGACCACCGGTTTTTGCGGACGGTGGCGGCTCGCTACGGCCTCTACTTTTCGCCGCCGGGCAACGGCATCTGCCACCAGGTGCACCTGGAGCGGTTCAGCGGCCCGGGGAAGACCTTGCTGGGGTCTGACAGCCACACGCCCACGGCCGGGGGCGCCGGGATGCTGGCTTTTGGGGCCGGGGGGCTGGACGTGGCCCTGGCGTTGGCCGGGCAGCCCTTTTATCTGACCATGCCCGAAATCTTGGGAGTGCGGCTGACGGGACGGTTTCGGCCCTGGGTGTCGGCCAAGGACGTCATCCTGGAATTATTGCGGCGCCTCTCCGTCAAGGGCGGCCGGGGCAAGATCCTGGAGTTCTTCGGGCCAGCCCTGCGTTACCTCAGTGTGCCGGAGCGGGCCGCGATCACCAACATGGGGGCCGAGTTAGGGGCCACCACCTCCATTTTTCCGGCGGATGCCCAGACCCGCAGGTTTCTGGCATTGCAGGGGCGGGAGGAAGCTTTTCAGGCTTTGCAAGCCCAGGGACGTCCGCACTACGCCGAGGTGCAGGAGGTGGACCTGGAGCAGCTCCCCTCCCTCGTTGCTCAGCCCAGTTCCCCGGATGAGGTGGCCAAGGTCAAAGACCTGGAGGGCACCCCGGTGGAGCAGGTGCTCATCGGCTCCTGCGCCAACTCGTCGTTTCGGGATTTGATGATCGCGGCCCGGGCGCTTTCCGGCCGGCGGGTGCATCCCCGGGTCAGCCTGGAGATCAACCCCGGCTCCCGCCAGGTTCTGGAAAACCTGATTCTGGCCGGAGGGCTTTTGCCGCTGGTGGAGGCCGGAGCCCGGATCATGCCCCCGGGCTGCTGGGGCTGTATCGGCATGGGCCAGGCCCCGCCCACGAATGCAGTGAGCGTGCGGACCTTTCCCCGGAATTTTCCGGGCCGCAGCGGCACCAAGGACGATAAGGTCTATCTGGCCAGCCCCGAAACCGCGGTGGCCGCGGCCATCTTCGGAGAACTGCGCGACCCCCGGGAACTGGGGGACTATCCCCGGGTGGCCGCACCCCGGCGTTTGGTGGTGGCCGGAGGCAACATCATCCCGCCGTCGCCGCCGGGGGAGGCCGCCAGAGTGGAAGTAATCCGCGGCCCCAACATCGTACCCTTCCCCCAACTGACGCCCCTGCCCGAGACCTGGCAGGGAGAAGTGTGGCTCAAAGTGGGGGACAACGTCACCACCGATGATATTATGCCCGCGGGCAGTAAGGTTTTGCCGCTGCGGAGCAACCTGCCGGCCATCAGCCAGTACGCCTTTACCCGCCTGGACCCGGAATTTCCCCAGCGGGTTCAGGGCCGGGGGGAAGGCGCGGTGGTGGGGGGTGAAAACTACGGCCAGGGGTCGTCCCGGGAGCACGCCGCCCTGGCTCCCCGGTACCTGGGGGTGAGGGTCAAGCTGGTGAAAACCTTTGCCCGCATCCACCTGGCCAACCTGATCAACTTCGGCATCCTGCCCTTGACCTTTGAAGACCCCGGGGATTATGATCTCTTGACCCAGGGGCAAACCCTGGAATTGCCCGGGGTGCGGCAAAAGCTCCTGGACGGGGCGGAACGCCTGCCCCTGAAGGTGGGCGGTCAAGCCATCTGGGTCCGGGCGGACCTGTCGGTGCGGCAGCGCCGGCTGCTGGCGGTGGGGGGCGCGTTGAATCTGGCCAGAGAAGCGTAAAATTGGGCGCGTCAGGGCGACCCGCCGGGTCGCCCCTACTCCCCTCACCACCCCCGCCTCAGGGACGAGATGGCGGCTAAAGAGCGCCGGTGGGTTTCCGTCGACCCCGTTTTTTCTTTTAGCGAGGTAAGCGCATGGGTTTTTTGAAGTCTCTGTTTAAGTCGAAAACACCCCCGGGAGAACCCACTTACGAGACCGTCGAAAACCACCTGTCCATCGACGAGCGTCGTTATCAGGTGCGGATCAGGAAGGCAGGGCGGGAGCTCTATGTCGAGGACCTCTTCCAGACGGCGAAAAAGCCCAAGGATCTCACCTTCGGCAGATTTTTTCTGGTCAATGAAAGCCCACCCAAGCCGCACTTTGCCCCCTCCTTAACCGAGGCGTTGGCGTGGTTCACGGGCCAGAGTAATCCCAAAGACGGGTATGGCACCATCGTCTGGGGTGAGCAGATCGCCTACGAGTGCTCCGTCTGTGGGGTCAGCCGGAAGATGCCCTTACAGATTACCCGGGTGGAGCGCCTGACGGTGTCCAGGGCTATTCCCACGCCCATGGAAATCGTCGGCTGGCGGGTGGTGGAGGTGGAATCGGCGTTGACCGGCAAGGGGATGCCCTCCCGGAGATTGGCAGACCATAAACTCAAAGCGATCGTCATCTGGGATGAAGCGCCCAATCAGTACCTGTGCCGGAGTTGCGCCCAGAAGTTGACGGCCGCGGGACGGCCGCCGGATACGGCTGAATACTTTATCCTTGAGCCGGAGTGAAATTAAAGAATAAGCGTGAGGGGAGGGCCGGGGGACATTTTTGTGAGGGGTCCCCGCCCTCGCCGCAAACTCCCCTCCCCACCCCCCGATAAGATTGGTGGTCCAGACGTTCAGCCCGGGCATTGGCGATACCAATGGGTCGGGGTAACGGCAAAATCGCCCAAATCCTCCCAAAGAGCCGCGCTGTCACTATCTGAGGCCAGAGATTGCCTTGAAACGATAGTTATTGAGATCCATTAGAAGCGTGAATAGGCGATGCTGTCTTTTTCAAACTCTACGATTACTTCTTCGGTCAGAGTCGGTCGGATTTTAGGGATAATTTCGAAAATTGTGTCCGTAGTCACCCGATAATCCTGCCTGGTAGCAAGCTCTTGTTCGAAGGCGAACTGGGCCACCTGCTGGAAGAGATATTCCAAATCGGCCGGGGTAAAGCGATTGGTCATCTTGATGATGCGATCAAGGTCGACTTCCCCGGTATTGAGTTTGGAAAGGTAGTATCGTAAAATGGTGGCCCTCTCGTCTTCGTTCAAAGCGCCCACCGGAATGATGCAATCAAATCTTCCCGGTCGCAGCAGGGCGGCGTCCAGTTGTTCGATATAGTTGGTGGCACAGATTAACAGGACATTGTTGCCCTGGTTTTTAAGGAGCGGCACCTGTTTTAAAAATTCATTGGTAATGGACTTATCCACCCGGGAAGCCTCATCCCGGCTGCCCGCAATCTCTTCAAACTCATCGATAAAGATCACCGCTTCTTCCAGGTTGCGCGACTTTTCCATGATCTTGCGCAGATTGGCCCCCACCTTTTCGGTGCCGTCAACCATGAGCATGCTGGGAGCAATCTCAATGAACCACCAGGACAGGGCCCCGGCTATGGCTTTGGCAAAATGAGTCTTGCCGGTGCCGGGAGGTCCAAAGAAAATGATAGTCTTGGGAGGGACGACTCCATGCTTTTTCGACAGATCCTTCTTGGTCAACGGCAGGATGATCTTGCGCTGCACTATCTGCTTGGGAGGCTGTGATTCAGAGATGGTGTCCCATAATCCTTTGCTGATGGTCTGGGCCCCCATCTCGTTGAGGACATCCTTCCGTTCATAAGCTAAGTATTCTTCCCGGGCTTGCTCCATATTTTCGAGGAAATCGATGGACGCCACCCGCAAGCCGATATCTCGTCCAAGTTTTTCGGACAGAAGCCATTTATGCTGCACAATTCTGGGCCACAGGTCAGCGGCAGTATCAGGATCGAATTTGGTGCCGCTGATCTCAAAGATTTTACTGGCACACAACTCGGGCGTCAGGGTCTCTGTGAAGTTTTGGGTCATGACAGCTTCCTTACCAAGGGTATATTGGGGTCGTCAGGGCGAACGCAGGGCTTGCCCCTCTGTCTTAATGCCTTTTTGGCTGCAACTCAGTAGTATGACATGGTATCACGGGTAAAACTGAGTCAGCGATAGGGGACCTGTAGGAAAAGGGAAAAGCGGCCACTCCCCCTGAGCGCGGTCTCCCTCACCAATGGCGTCCATGGCTGACGGTTCTGGGGAGGGGTCTGTCCTATGAGTTCAGTAATGTCCAACGTGGTATTTTACCAGACGAGCCTCGGGGCGCCAATGGTTTTTGACTATCAACCATCTAGCCTCTTGCCAATACCCCTGGATTTCCTCCGGGCTAAGAGGCTGATTGAGGATAGGCTCTGCTTACGGCAAATGGTTTCTGGTGGGGGGATTTAACCGGGCGTGGACCAGGCAAGAGGCTAATCGGCCGGGGGCCTGGAGCGTTTCAGCCACTCCGGGGTGAGCGCCTCGGGGATGGCGTCGCCGTCGGGGATGTAGGGTTTCAGGTCCAGGATGGGGGTGCCGTCCCGGGCGTCCAGGTCCGCCACCTCCACGACATTCCCATCTACCTTGATGATGCGGCAGGCGGTGAAACCGATGAGGTTGGGGCGAACCGGGGCCCGGCAGGCGAAGACGCCGGTCAGGGGGTTGGCCGGGTCGCGCCGGGGGTGGACCTGGAGGGTCAGGCGCTCCTCGGGGCGGTCGTTTTCGTGGAACCAGTAGATCACCCAGAGGTGGGAAAACCCCTGGAGGCCGACGAGGGCCGGAGCATATTCCGGTTCAATTTCCAGCCAGGCTCGCTTCCCCTGCTTCTTCACTACGCCGACGGGGGTCATGCAGATGGGCTTGATGGTAGCTCTCCTGAGATTTTTCGGTTTCTGGCCTGAGTTTTCAGCACAGAGCGGGGCCGACCAGAGGAAAACCCCGATTACGCCGCTCATCAACCACCAGCGCATGATTGCTCACGTCACCCAACGATAAGGTTATTCCGGCCGGAATGAAGATTCGGCTCGTTCCCAAACCTGGCTGGCGAACGAGGCTGGTAACGGTGAAAACCCCTATATTCCCCCTGGCCGCTTATACCCCCAGTTGGTCACACAGAGAATTAAAATCAGACGCCTCAATATCAAATGAGAAATTCTCCGTTTCACCCAAACCTTCAAAAACCTTATCGTCTTCCGGCACCGTGACATAGGCGGTGTGCATTCCAGCTTGAGAAGCCGCAGCTAAATCGCCGGTATGAGCTGCAACCATCATGGCTTCAGCCGGGGCGAGCCCAAGAAGCTTAATTCCCTTTGCATATGCTTGTAGTGAAGGTTTGTAATAACCCAAGAATTCACAAGAAATTATCCCATCCCATTGGACGCCGGCACGTTTAGAGCTGTTTATGATGCTTTCGAAGCTGAGAACCGTAAGCACTACTACTGAATATTTGGTCCGCAACCGTTCAATTGCAGTAGCTGCTCCTGGAAAAACATTAAGGTTATGCCAGGTAGTCCTAACGAGCTTGGCGCGATCTATTTGTTTTAAAAGAGGGTACTTGGTAGACAGGTTTTCTAACGCCTTCAAGTGCATGTCATCAGAATTCATCCACGGCAAATTTCCATGCCGGACCTGGGTATGTATTCTGAACATCTCGGATCGCCAATCATTGGCAAAGGAATCACTATCAATGTCTTGCTTATGTGCAATAGATTGTATTCTTATGTGTTCTTTAGCAGTATTTTTCCAGTCAAAAACTGTGCCTCCAACATCGAAGAACAAGCCTTTTATGTTGTGCATCCATTGTCTCCTCGATGGATAAATGATAATTATTTAAGCTTCAGTTACAAGTCCGTAGCCGCAGGGCGGGAAAGCGCAGCGCATCCCGCCTCTCGCCTGCCCGCCAATTCCTTGGTGCTCCTACCCTTAGCCCTTTCCCCCAAGTAACTCTTTCAACACCTCCGCCACCAAGTCCATTGACACCCTATCCCGGATCACGGTCTCTCCCAACCGGGGGAGCAGGACGAAGGGCACTCCGGTCTCCTGGCGTTTCTTGTCCAGGCGCAGGGCACTCATCACGGCTTCCGGGTCGAGTTCCGGGAGGGGTGATAAAAGGCCGAAGTCCCGGATGAGCCGGCGGCCCCATTCGGCTTCGCCGGGGTCAAGGCCCGCCAGACGCTCCGAGAGGGTCAGGGCGGCCGCCATGCCCCAGGCCACCCCCCGGCCATGCGGCAGGCGGAAGCGGGAAGCCTGTTCCAGGCCGTGCCCCAGGGTATGGCCGAAGTTGAGGATGCGCCGCAGATCCCCTTCCCGCTCGTCCCGGGACACCACCTGGGCCTTGATGGCCGCGGCCCGGAAGATGGTCCCGGTCAAGGCGGCTTCATCTTTAAACACCCGGGCCCCGGCGGCGTGCAACTCCATCAGCAGGTCCCGGTCCCGGATAAACCCGGCCTTGAGCACTTCGGCCAGGCCGTTGAGCCGCTCGGCCCGGGACAGGGTGCGCAAAAATTCCGGGTCGATGACCACCAGGTGCGGCTGGTGAAAAGTGCCCAGGAGATTTTTCCCTTCCGGGAGATTGATGGCGGTCTTGCCGCCGATGGCGGCATCCACCATGGCCAGCAAGGTGGTGGGCACCTGGATGAAGGGCAGCCCCCGCATGAAGATGGAGGCCAGAAAACCGGAAAGGTCCCCCACCACGCCGCCTCCCAGGGCGATGACCGGGGTTCCCCGGTGGGCGCCCCGGGCCAGGAGTTCCCGGGCCAGGCGCTGGACCACGGCCCAGGTCTTGGCCCGCTCCCCGGGAGGCGTGGTCAGGAGCACGGGGGCCAGGCCGGCCGCAGTCAGCGAGTCCAGCGCCGCGGCGCCGTGGAGCCGGGCCACCCGGCGGTCCGAGATGACCACCACCTGGGACGGGAACCGGAAGGGGCTGAGCAGGGGTCCCAGCCGGTGACGCAGGCCCGGCTCGATCATCAGCCGGTAGCTCCGGTCCCGGCCGGGGAGGTCGAGCCGAATTTCCTGCATTACCAGCCTCCGGGCCGCAGGGTGCGAATTTCCTCCATCAGGGTCTGAAACTGGTCGGGATAGAGGGACTGGGCCCCGTCGGACATGGCCTTGTCCGGCTCATGATGGACTTCGATCATCAGCCCGTCGGCGCCCGCGGCCACCGCAGCCCGGGCCAGGGGGGCCACCAGGTCCCGGCGGCCGGCGGCGTGGCTGGGGTCGGCGATGATGGGCAGATGGCTCTCCCGGCGCACCGCCGGGATGGTAGCCAGGTCGAGGAGATTCCGGGCATGCTCGCCGATGCTCCGCACCCCCCGTTCGCAGAGAATCACCTGGGAGTTGCCCTCCGACATGATATATTCCGCCGCCATGAACCACTCGTCCAGGGTGGCGTACATGCCCCGTTTGAGCATCACCGGCTTCTTGGTCCGGCCGGCGCAGAGCAGCAGGCTGAAATTTTGCATATTCCGGGCCCCGATCTGGATGATGTCGGCATATTCGGCCACCAGTTTCAGGGAATCCTGGTCCACGGCCTCGGTGACGATGAGCAGCCCGGTCTCCTCCCGCACCTTGGCGAGGATCTTCAGGCCGGATTTCGCCATACCCTGGTAGCTGTAGGGGGAGGTGCGGGGCTTGTAGGCGCCGCCCCGGAAGATGCGGGCCCCGGCGGCCTTGACGTGCTCGGCGATGGTCAGGGCCTGGGTTTCGCTTTCCACCGCACAGGGGCCGGCGATGACCACGAAATTCCTCCGGCCCAGGTCAAGGCCGGGCAGGTGGATGACGGTGTCCTCCCGCTTCATCTCCCGGCTCACCAGTTTGTAGGGCCGGGAGACCGGAATGGCCTGGATAACCCCGGGCATATCCATGAACAGGGCCGCGTCCACCGGACCGGGATTGCGCAGGATGGCGATGGCCACCCGCGCCCCGCCGGGCATGGGCTGGGCCTCGAAGTTCAGGGACTCGATCTTGGCCACCACCGCCCGGATCTGGGCTTCGGTGGCGTCCTTGTCCATTACGATGAGCATGGTAACTCTCCACTGAGCTCCACGGTAAAGATGCGGATGCCAGGGCCAGCCACCATGGCAGGCTGACGAGAGGCTGACGGCCGGAAGGGCTCACCCCTGCGAGGAAAACTCGGCACCCTTTGCCTTTTTTACCAGGGATCAGGGCCAAAAGCAACCGGAGGGGATAAATGGACCCGGCCGGAGAGAGAAGCGGCTACCCTCCTGGGATAAACGGCTAGCCGGCCGCGGCGATCAGATGCAATGACCAAGATTTGAGCTGACCGTCATTCAACCGAGACCTGATGAGACTTGACCCGTGGGACTGAAACTTTAAATGTGCCAGGGTGTTAGATAGAGCTAACCTATCCATATCATCCCACGGTTATGGATTTTATAAGAGCGGATAGATCGCAGTTAATCACTACTGGCCAATTATTGATAGCCGGGATAAGGACAGCGGTGCGGCAGTTCCCAAAGACATCTGCTGCACCGCTGGTTCGTTAGCACCCATGCATAGATTTCTACTTAACCTTCTTGACCGCCGGCGGCTTCCAGGTGCCCTCACCGGGCGGAAGGATGGAAGGCGGCTCCGTCTTCGGCCAGTAGAGGCGCATGACGAGGTAGATCAAGTCGTTCGGCGCGGGGAGCCAGTTGGATTCCTTCGCCTTGCCCGGCGAATCCTTCTGGATGTAAATAGTCAGCGAGCCGTCGGCGTTCTTCTTCATGTTCGGCAGCATAGGCGAGTTAATGAGGTAGCGGTTGATCGGATTCTTGATGAGGAACTGGCTCTTGCCGTCGTACATCGTCACCGACCAGAAGGCGTTCACCGGCGGGAGTTGCCCGGCGGGAAATGTTAGCGTGTAATTATGCTTGCTCCCGTCTAATGGTTGGCCGGTGGCGTCCTCCTTAGTAAAGGGATAGGTCGCCTCGACGGCGTCGTTGCCATAGATGCCGGCCTTGGCAGCAATGGCGCGAAGCATCCAGTCACCATGATAATAGGCGCGATCGCCCTGTGCCGCACCGACCTGCCAGCCGTTGATCTTCTTGCCGAACTTGGCGACCGCCTCATCAATCTTCCTTTCACCCTCCTTCATACCCAGTCCTACTTCGAGTTTGTGTTTACGACTGAGGTCCTTGAATTCGAAGGTCTTGCCAGCACCAATGCCAAGGCGGGCCAACTTGGCACGGATGGCCTTTTCCTCCGGTCCCGGCGGCGCGAACTGCAAGGCGAAGTCCAGGTACTCAAAAAAATTCTTCTTGACCAACTCCTTGTTGACCTTTGGAAATTTGATTGCCGGAGCGGCGGGCGGCGCGGGCTCGTGTAGATAAGCGGAAAGCGGTTGTGCTTTGTAACCGGACTGGATTTTTACTACGTTGGGCATATCCTTCGGGTTAAAAAGCTGGGTCCGGTAGGCCACTAAGGAAAATTGCGTGGAGGAACGGAACACCTTCTTGATACCGGCCGGGGTTTTCCCTTGCCAATCGGGGCCAACCACCAGATAATCGCCGGCCTCATTCGCCGGTGGCGCGGCTGCCGATGTAACCGTAGTTGAACACATTGCCGTCGCAGAGCATCACCGCGTAGTACCGCTTTTTCTCCACCGCGGGAACGGAGAGCACGATGGGTTCAACGCGCAGGTCCAGCCATAACAATGAATAGGGCGTGTCGCTGTTGGGTGTTATGACCGCGGTGTCCTTGTAGGTAAAGACTCGGGCTTCATTGTAAATCTGATTGAACGGCGCCTTATATTGCCCCGAGTTGCGGTCCACGCAATAATCATACATCACCGCGTAGTTCATCACGATCGGCAGGCCGTAGATGAAACCTTCCTCGGCGATGTTCTTGGTTTCGGCGATACCGGGCGCAGCGATGCCCGCCTTCTTGTCGGCCTGCTTGGCGGCCGAAATGGGGTCGCCCTTTTTATCCCCCCCGGGGGTCTGCTGGGCCATGACTGGCACGGCCGCCAGCCAGAAGGTGGCGGTGAGCAAGGCCAGGAGTAGTTTGCCCCAAGTATTCTCGCGAAGTCGTGTCATGCTCTCCTCCTTTAACGGTTGAGGATTGATAGGTAATGGTGAGGTGAAAACCTCTGGCCAGTTCGCTTCCTTCCCCGGTTGCGGTTCGGGACACTTACGCTCCTTGCCTGGTCTGATTCAGGACCGCTGGGAGAGGGGATTAAAGGAAGGCTCCAGAGTTAATCAAATTTTTGCTCAGAGTAATAATTCCTAAACTATGTTATGGCCCCTATGTGCCAAGTCAAGGGCAACTGTGCGCCGGATGCTTGTATCGCTAGCTTGCCAAAACCGAAATTTCAAAATATTTTAAAAAAAATGGCAATATGATCTGGATAGCGAAATTGACCTTTTGTGGGGGGAATTTCCAGAATCCTTTTTGTCCGATTGATATTGTGCCTTGGTGGAGAGATTGCATGGCCAAGAATTGACCATTGCAAATCAGGATTTGGAGAGTTCTTGAGAAAGATTCAGGCGTCGTTAACCCAGACGCCAGCAGAGCACCGCCATCCCCAAGGCCATGGCCACCCCATAGGGAAAGGTGGTTTGCATGGAGGCGCAGGTGGCGGGGGTTTGGAGTCGAAAGCGCGGCACAGGAGCCAGTTCAGGAGGAAATTCCAGCCCTCCTTGATCCCGGACCAAAGACGCCCCTGCCACAGCAAGACGACCAGCACGAGCAGCCCCCCGGAGACTCCCATATAGACAAAAAGGGTCGCGGTGCGCCACGGCCCCAGCCAGGCGCCCAAGGCCGCACTGGCCTTGACATCGCCGGCCCCCAGGCCCCCCAGCAGATAGGGCCCCAGCAGCAGGATAAACCCCAGCCCCCAACCCGCCAACCCATCCAGGAGACCCGGGAGACCTTGATACCCCAACTGAAAGATCAACCCCCCCAGGGCGCCGCCAAAAGTCACGTAATTGGGAATGCGCCGGGTCTTGAGATCACAACCCGCGATCACCAGGCTGAGGAGCAGCGGCAGGATCAGGTCAGGGTGGGCCTTGAGCCAGAGGGCCAAGCCAGGCAACCAGTCGAACAACTTCGCCTCCGGAGTCAATCAGGTAACTGTTCTCTCTCAATTCTCGGAATTTTATTCGATAAAGGTTAATTTTCCCGGGGTGGGGCAGTTCCTGGGCGTATAAATCCTTGAGGGTCCGGCGTTCCCGGTGGTACATTGAATCAGATAAAGCGTGATCGTGGCAGGTGCGGTAATGGCCTGGCCTAAATTTCAGGAAATCGAGGCGTGGGCCAAGTGGCCTAGCCCGCAACAAAACCGGGTATGGCCGGGGCGGAGTTGTCCCGCCCGGGCGGTCTCTCGCACCGAAGCAACGGCACTATTCTCCGGATAGGTGATGGGGTAACAGAACATTAAATAAGGAAAACCGCATGGCAAAAATTATTCTCATCCAGGCCCTTCCGGCGTCCACCCTGGACAGCCCGGAGAACCTGACCCGGGCCCTGACGCTGCTCCAGGGCTGCCAAGGGCTGGAAGCTGATTTGATCTGCTTTCCCGAGTACTTCCCCTTCTCGGGGGAGGAGGAACTGGCCGCGGCGGCGGCCGGCCTCCAGGCCTATATCATCGCCGGGCTGGTGGAAGAAGCCGGAGGGCAGCGCTACAATACCGCCACCCTGTTCGACCGCCGGGGCCGGTTGGTGGGCCGTCAGCGGAAGCACACCCTGGGCAACCTGGAGCGCCGGGGCTTCGGCGTGGTCCCCGGCGAGGGCTGGCAGGTGTGGGACACCGACTTCGGGCGCCTGGGCCTGCCGGTGTGCATCGATTTTTGGGGTCAGCCCGAGGCGGCCCGGCGCCTGGCGGCGGCCGGGGTGGATCTCATCGTCAATCCCGCCATTTTCCCCATCCTCCGGGGACACTGGCAGACCGGGGCCCTGACCCGGGCCTTCGATTATTACCTGCCGGTGGTAGGAGTGAACACCGCGGCAACCACGGTGGAGATTGCCGGACGCCACTACCCGCTGCAGGGAGGGCGTTCCTTTGCTATCCAACCCTCGGCCCCGGCGGATAAGGCGGCCTTGGCCCGGCAGGTCAGGGACTGGGATGACCTGGCGGAGTGGATCATCAGGCGCGGCGGGGAAACCGAAGCGATCATCACCGTAGACCTGGACCTGGAGGGCCCCCGGCGCTGGCGGCCGGTGATCCGGGAGCGCTTCGGCATCCAGGGGTGAAGCTCCAGAAGAGCAGGGGCACGCCTCGACGGCGCCTGCGCCTGAGGTCCTCCATCTCCCGGGGACTGCCGCCCAGGGCCGGAAATTTCCGGACTGCCAGGGGGCACCGGGTGTCAAGAGGTGACGGTGAGGTATACTTTTTTGAGGTAAACCCGTCTAAAGAGAGGTTTAAGACAGTACTTTTCTTGACATTGATGAAAAAATCCTTAATTATCTATTCAGGTCGAACGGGGCGGGTTTGACTTAAGCTCTAAATCCTAAGGAGAGAACATTATGCGCAACATCCGTAAATATGTAATCTTTAGCAGTTGTGGCGGCACTCTGCCTGTATATGGCGGTGCCGGTCATGGCCCAGCCCAAGGGCGGCGCCCTGATGGCGATGGATGCCTTCACCCCCATAGCCCAAGGCTATGACTTTGTCCGGGAAGGCAAATACGAAGCCGCTAAGAATCAATTTGCCAAGGCGGTAAAAGCCGATCGTTACAACCCCTTTGCCCTTAACAACATGGCGGTCCTGGAAGAGCGGGAAGGAAAACTGAACGACGCGCTGGCCAACCTGAAAGATGCCACCACCTATGCCGATAAGTATTTTGACAAGGTGACGCAAACCTGCTTTGCCGGCGGCGGCTGTCTGGCAGTCAAACCCCTGCGCGAAAAAGGCGCCAAGAGCTCCATCGCGCCCATCATTCAGGAGAATATCCAGAAGCTCCAAGCCAAGATTAAAGCAACCGGTACTGCTCCGCCTCCAGTAGCCACGCCCCCGATGTCGCCAACCCCGCCTCAGCAGAAGGCAAAGTAATTTTTGGGGGCCTTCGGGCCCCCACCGCCCCGTTTTTCTTCTTAACTGGCGCTGTTGGATGATGAGTATCGAAGCCAACTGTTTTACCCTCAGCTAATCTCATTTCGGGGGCCAGGGGTCGCAAGACCCCCCCCTGGCCCTTCCACCCTTCCCTGCGCAGGCTTTCCGCAAATTTTCAGAATTCCTCAAGGCATTTTCCCGGGGCTATGGGGGGATAAATCCCCCTCATACAGAGGAAGACCATAACTATACCTGTCATGCTGAACGGATAAGTTTCGTGAAGCATCTTAAGGGGTTATAGCGTTTGCCAAAAGTATTTGCCGATGATGGCATCATGCTAAATCCCCCCTAACCCCCCTTGAGAAAAAGGGGGAACTATAAGGAATTGCTGCTAAAGTCCTCCTTTGAAAAAGGGGAATTTAGGGGGATTTAAGAAACTCCAAGTGGAAGGAATGTATGGAAACGCTATAAAAAGAGAGAGGCTTGGCTGGACTCATAATGACCAAGCATAGTCTTTTGATGGCTTCGGAGTATAAGGCCAGAGATCAGGGTAACGGCGCCGTCGAGTTGCCGGGGCGACCTGCCTGAGGATCAGACCTGACGGGACTAGAGGTGGGACAGGAGGCTTTGCAGTTCCTGGAGGCTTTGCCGGGCTTGGCGGAGGGCCGCCTTGATCCCGGAAGGCGGGGGCACCAGGTTGGGCAGATAAGTCCGATGATTGGCCGCATTCGTCCCCGGAGAGGCCTGCACCGCGGACTGGAGATCGGTGAGCTCCCGGACCAGGAAGAGGAAAGCCTCGGCCAGCGGTCCCCCCTGGCCGGCGCGGACTTCATCCCAGGAAAGCGGCGCCCGGGTAAATAGAGATAATGCCAGGGGCGGGGGCGGCGACGGGGTCGTTTCGCCCTCGGCCTGGCTGGTGAGAGCCTGGGTTAGAGGCAGCCTTGCAAGCTTGGTCTTTTTGCCGGCAAACTGTTTCTTTTTCGCCATATTTCCAGAAACTCGAGGCAGAGTTTTGAATAATCCAAGGACCCGGGACACCTGGGCTCGTAATCGAAAATCGCTTTCTGAGCTATCTGGGCCTGGTTCAAGGCTTCATTCTTCATAATTATAGTTTCGAAGGTCTTTTCCCGATAGGGTTTTAACTGCTCCAGGATGTATTCGTTGGTGATGCTGTTACGCTTGTCGAACATTGTGAGCAGAATTCGGAACAGATCTTCCTGGAACAGGTCCTCCATGGACACGTTCTTTACCATTTCTACGGTGGTGAGCAGGTCGGCCAGGCCATCCAGGGAATAGCGGGATATCTGGCAGGGAATGACAATAAAATCGCAGGCATACAGGGAATTGGTGGTTAAAACCCCCAAAGAGGGGGGGCAGTCGATGAGGACAAAGTCGTAATCAACATCCTTGAGGGCGTTGGCCAGAATCGCTTCCCGGAAGACCCGGGTATAGACCTGCTCCGAGGCCCGGGCCAGATGGATGTTAGACGGGACAATATCCAGCCCCAGGATGTAGGTGGGCATCGCCACCTCGGTGACGGGCTTTTTGGGAACCAGAAGAATATCCGCCATGGAAGCGGCGATGACGTCCGGCTCGATGCCGATGCCAATGCTGGTATGCCCCTGGGGGTCCAGGTCCACAATCAGGGTGCGGTATCCCTGATAGGCCAGGGCGGCCCCCAGGTTAAGGGTGGTGGTGGTCTTCCCGGTACCGCCCTTTTGGTTGATGATCGCCACGATGTGGGACATGATAAATACTCAGGCCGGTTGCCGCGGCTCTTTTCAGTAATTTTTTTCGTATGATAAAGTATAGGCGGAATCCCGTCAAGGATTATCTGGCCGGGGTTGCCAGAACAGTTTTACCACCCAGACGCGCCAGAAATGGCACACCCCCTGCAAAGAAATCTAAAGTAATTCTCAATATTGTTATAGTTGCTTCAAGGATGGCTCATGGTCTTCCCTCTGGAAAGAAGACGATTTAGCCGGATTATAGTCTCCCTTCCGGTGATATTCCACACCCGCCTGCCCGATACTGATGCGCCTTTCCAGGGCCAGGGAGTCCTTCGGGACATCAGCCTGGGCGGCAGCTATTTCCATGTTGATCCATCCATTTCCTTCCAACCGGGTCAGATTCTCTCCCTTACCGTTAACGCCCCCCTGTTCTATCTGGAAGACCCCGACCTCACCCACCTTCAAGCTACTGCCGAGGTAGTTCGCTTCGATCCCCCAACCCCCCAGCGGCCCCTGGCCGGGGTGGCCCTGAACTTCCTGGGAGATTTGAGCTTTTGTGCCACCCCTCCCCAGCCAATGTTTGAAATCTTGAACACAAAAAACCAGCCTCCACCTGACAATTAATATCACCAACTATATCAATTAATTATATAATAAAGCCCGGGGCCCGGCGCGTTGACCTTGTTCTCCTGGTAAGCCATCCGTCATGTCCGACGGTTCAGAAAAAGGCGGAAATTAACGTTCTCCTTAAGGGTTGGCCTTGCTGCCGCCAGAAAATCCCATGGGTTCTTATCAGTTAATGCTTTCTCCCCCCTGGCGGAGAAAGAACCTTTTACCGGGGCGCCATGTCTTGCTGCCGTAAAGTGGCCATTGCTTTGAGCGGCGGAGTGGACAGCGCCGTGGCCGCCGCCCTCTTGTTGCGCCAGGGCTGGGACCTCCACGCCGTCCACCTGCGTCTGTCTCCCCTGGCCCCGCCGCCGGACCGGGTTGCAGCCCTGGCCCTAGGCCTGCAAATTCCCCTTACGGTGATCGACCTGCAACGGGAATTCGCCCGGGAAGTGCTGGATTATTTTGTCTCCGAGTATGCCCGGGGGCGCACCCCCAATCCCTGCGTCCGGTGCAACGCCACCATCAAGTTCGGGCTGCTCTGGGAGCGTCTCAAGGGGGAGGGTTTCACCCATCTGGCCACGGGCCATTACGCCCGGGTTCACCCGGCCGGTGACGGCGGCCCGGGCCTGTTCCGGGGGGTGGACCGGGGCAAGGACCAGTCGTATTTCCTCAGCCGCCTGCCTCTCGACCTGTTGCCGAACCTCCTTTTTCCTTTAGGGGAGATGACCAAAGCGGAGGTGCGGCGCCTCTCCCGCCAGGCGGGATTACCGGTCCGGGAAAACCAGCCGGAGAGCATGGAGTTGTGCTTCATTCCGGTCGGCGGCTACCAGGATTTTCTGCAGGACCACCGGGGTTTTTGCGGCTCACCCGGCGATTTCGTGGACTCCCGGGGGCAACTCCTGGGCCGGCATCGCGGCCTGGAAAGCTATACCGTGGGACAGCGCCGGGGACTGGGTATCCCCGCCCGGGAGCCTTTCTACGTCATCGACCTCCAACCGGAATTGAACCGGGTGGTCCTGGGATACCGGGAGGAACTTCTCTCCCCGGGGCTCACCGCCTCCCGGGTAAACTGGCTCATCCCCCCGCCGGCCGGCGAAATCGAGGCCACCGCGGTGATTCGCTACCGCCATCCCGGGGTCCGGGCCCGGATTACCCCCCGGGGCGAAGGCATGGTCCAGGTCGCCTTTGCCACCCCCCAGGCCGCGGTGGCCCCGGGCCAGGCCGTGGCCTTCTATGACGACGACCGCCTCCTGGGCGGCGGCTGGATCGAGGAACGGATGAAATGAGCCGTGCCGGGGGAGGGCAGGGGACGAAAGAACCTGCCCTCCCCCGGCACCCCCTCCCAACCCGGCAAGTTTTTCGTAGGGTGCGTTCTACGCACCGATTCATCATTATAGCGTTTGCCATAAATTCTTTCCCCTTGGAGATTCTTAAATCCCCCTAAGTCCCCCTTTTTCAAGGGGGTACTTTATCAATAAATTCCTATAGTTCACCCCGTTCCTTAAGGGGGGTTAGGGGGGATTAGCATGATGCTGCCATCGGAAAATAATTTTGGCAAACGCTCGAGGTATCGGCGGGCAATGCCCGCCCTACGCCTACCGGGCCGCGGCCGGATCAAGGCGCGTGATAAAAAAATCATGTGAAGGGAGGGCCGGGAAAAACCCTGGCGAAAAATTCCCCCGCCCTTCCCGCAAGCTCCCCACCAGCTTCTTCCAGAGGATTGAGGGAAAGGGTTTGGGAGAGTTTCCGTAAGAGCAGGAGCCACTTACGAAAAAGCCCCTGGCCCCCTCTCCCCAATTATGACAGAATACCCTTATGCCTTCGTTCCGCCTCATCACCTTCGGCTGCAAGGTGAACCAGTGTGACTCGGCCGGGATGGCCCGGGAGCTCGTACAACGGGGCTGGCGCGCCGCGGCCCCGGGCGCGGCCCCGGACCTGGTTATCGTCAACACCTGCACCGTCACGGCCCGGGCCGATCAGCAGGCCCGCCAGGCTATCCGCCGCCTGGCCCGGGAGCACCCTGAAACGCCCCTCTGGGTTACCGGCTGCTATGCCCAGCGGGCCCCGGCCGAAGTGGCGGCCCTGCCGGGGGTGCAGGCGGTGTTCGGCAACCAGGAAAAAGTGCGCCTGGCCCACCTCCTGGGTGAGTGCCACCCGCAACCGGCACATAAGGGCGCGCTCGGCACTCCCACCCTCCCTTGCTGATCTGACGACATGGCCCGTGGAGGCGATTCACCCTCCCCCTTGATGGGGGAGGGCTGGGGTGGGGGTGAGGCTGAAACCAGGGTGTCCCCTCCCCAGGGTTCGCCCCGGCGTCTGGTGGCCCCTTTCTCTCCCACTCCCCTCTTTGAAGCCTGGCCGGTCCGCGCCGTCCCCGGCCACACCCGGGCCTGGCTCAAGATCCAGGAGGGCTGCAGCCACCAATGCCGCTACTGCATCGTGCCCCGGGTCCGTGGCCCCCGGCGCAGCCTGGACCCCGAATCCGTGCTGGCGGCCTTTCATCAACTGGCCGGCCTGGGCTACCGGGAAGTGGTCCTCACCGGGGTGGACCTGGGCCAGTATGGGCTGGACCACGCCCCCTCCGTGAGTCTGGCCGCCCTGGTGCGGAGTCTGGCGGCCCAGGTCTGGCCCTTCCGGGTGCGGCTTTCTTCCCTGGAGCCCATGATGGTGACCCCGGAACTCCTGGAGGCTCTGGCGGCCTGGCGCAATTTCTGCCCCCATTTCCATTTACCGCTCCAGAGCGGCGCCGCCCCGGTGCTGGCCGCCATGGGCCGGCCATACGGCCCGGAAGAGTTCCGGGACCTGGTCCGGGAGATCATCCGGCGCTTTCCCGGCGCCGGCCTGGGACTGGACGTCCTGGTGGGCTTTCCCGGCGAGACCGCCGCCGACTTTGAGGCCACCCGGTCCCTGGTGTCGGGGCTGCCGGTGACTTACCTCCACGTCTTTCCCTATTCACCACGGCCCGGCACCGCCGCAGCCGATTTACCTCCCTTGCCGGGCAACGTGGTGCAAGAGCGGGCCCGGATCATGCGGGAGTTAGGCCAGGCCAAGAAGCTGCAGTTTCTTGAGGCCCAAGTGGGCCAGGTCAGGGAAGTCCTGGTGGAAGGCCCGGCGACGCCGGAGGGCTGGCTGAAGGGCTTGACCGACCACTACCTCCGGGTCACCTTCCGCGGCCCCCGGGCCTGGCGGAACCGCCGGGTACTGGTGCGCGTCTGCTCCCGCCAGGGAGAGATGCTGACCGGAGAAGCCTTGGGCGAGCCCTAATCCCGATTCGCGCCTGTGCCATGGGGGAACTCTCCGATTCCCACCTCCTGGCGCCAGGGACTAATAGCCTTTGCCATAAATTTTTTCCCCTTGGAGGTTCTTAAATCCCCCAAATCCCCCTTTTTCAAAGGGGGACTTTATTAACAATTCCTTATAGTTCCACCCTTTATTAAAGGGGAGTTAGGGGGGATTTGTGGATTTCGAAGATCGGAAAAAACTTTTGGCAATCGCCAGAGCCCGGAGCGGGCAGGGGGCCCGGCCCGCGGCACCCCTGATGGGCTTGAAATTGTGGTTTACCGGGGCGGCAAGTCCCCATGAGGTTTGGGGGCGGTCAACAGGAGGGGACGGGTTCATAAAATCATAGGGGATCACCGGGTTATCGCTGTGATCCCCTGCGGGCTAGAGGCTAAGAAAAGAACGGCGGGGCGAACTCCTTAACCTACACCGGGCACCGTGGAGTAGACTTCTTTCAGCAGAGGCGGCTTAAATTCCAGGGTCCGCAGCAATAACACCGGGACAGTGGCGTGGGAGGAGACTTTATTGGCCGTGCCGCCCATGTACCAGACCACTTCGCCGGCGCCGTGGGTCCCCATGACGATGAGGTCATAACCTTTATCCTGGGCTAAGGCGATGATTTCCCGGGCCGGCTCTCCATCCTGGCAGGCCCAGTTGACATCCAGGCCAAGGCCCTGAAGGTCTTTTGCGGACTTGGCCAGGAAGGTTGAACAGAATTTCTGCTCCTGGTCTTCGGCAGATTGCATGACCCCGGGGGTGGCCTGGCCCACCATGGGCCCGACGCCGCTGTAGCACACATGGAAGAGCGTTACCTTGGACTTGAAGGCCATGGCCAGTTCTATGACCCGGGGGAGCACTTTTACGGCAATTTCCGAGCCGTCCAGAGGAACCAAGATTTTCGTAAACATTTTCTCCTCCTGGTTTCTAGTAACCGGGTCTGCCGGCTCATTACCTGGCAGCCCGGGTTTAATCAGATTTAAGTTAAACACTTATGTAAGATTGTCAAAGGGGCTGGTGGAAATCTCCGGTTATTTCTCACTCGGGGGGGCCAGTTCCCGGGTCGGGGGCTGTGGGGCCGCCTTTGTAGAGGTCACGCTGGAGGGCCCGGTTGTAGCCGGTAAAATCACCCGCCCCGGTATCGCTCTCCAGGTGCTGGCTCATCATCTTGAGCTTGGCGTCCAGGTCATCCAGGAAATTTACCAGCAGGGCCTCCCGGGTTTTGGGAACGACGGGGGAGCCGAATTCCATGGTCCCGTGGTGGGATAAGAGGATATGCTCCAACTGCACCAGCAGGGTGGGGTCGGGGAATTCCAGGGTCTGGGCCGCGGCCCGGACCATCTCCCAGCCCAGGACGACGTGGCCCAGGAGGTGCCCCGGCACGGTGCGTTCCGGGGCCGGGGGGTTGGCCAGTTCTTTGATTTTGCCCAGGTCGTGCAGGATGGTCCCGGCCAGGACCAGGTCCCGGTTCAGTTCGGGATAGATGGCCAGCGACGCCAGGGCGTGGCGGGTCACGAACCAGGTGTGCTCCAGGAGACCGCCCAGGTAAGGGTGGTGATAGCGCAGGGCCGCGGGGCAGACCAGGAACTCCTCCCGGTAGCGCTCCAGTACCGTGAGCACCAACGGTCCCAGGGGCGGCTGGATCTCGGTTTCAGCCAGTTGCCACAACTCCTGCCACAAGACCTCGCGGTCGTAGGGGGTGGTCTGGCAGAGCAATTCCGGATCAAAGGCGCTGAGGTCGCCTCCCCGGGAACGGATGCTCCCTTCGGTTTCCAGATATTTAATGTTTACTTGGAGTTCCTGTTTGTAGGAATCCACCTGGCCTTTGACCCCCAGGTAATCTCCGGCTGCAAAAGGGCCGGGGCATTTATTGAGGATGTCGTTCCAGACCTTGGCCGCGATGGTGCCGCTCTTATCCCCCAGGACCAGGGAGAGGTAGGGTTTGCCGGTCTTATCGGTGCGGCTTTCGGCCTGGCGCACCAGGAAAAACTGCTGCACCGTGTCGCCTTCCTTCAGGTGGGAAATCAGCTGATGGGGCATGGATCGAGCCTTTAAAGGTGGGATGCGGCCATGATACTCCGGGGCCGGAGGCGGGTCAAGGAGAGGTTTGGGCTGCGCAAGACATGGAAGAGATTTCGTGCAGATACGCATTGACAATCGGGCAAAGAGAATTATTTTAAAAAATAATGATAAATTACCGAAATTCTGCCGATAAAAGAAATAAAGGGGAGGGGTGTTAACTTTTTCCCTTGACGGGAGTCTAATAAGAGGTAAAATAACTAATTTAGTCTTTTCGACTCAAGGCAGCACCATAGGACGAAATTTCATGGAAAAAGATTACCTAAAGAAGTTCATCGATTTGGGCGGCAGTGAATTCCTGGCCTACGACCAGTTTTCCGTCCCCGAGGGGGATAGGGAAGCCCTCCGGGCCCCCTTTGAAGGGGCGGCCGACGAGGAACTGGACGTCTCCGAGCAACTGGATGCCACCGGCTACGGCCCCACCCCCGCCGAGGGAACGGACGATGAACTGGATGATGTCATCGAAGCCGATGAGATTCCCGAACACGAAGGTCTGGTGGCCGCCTACTTCCGCGAGATGCTGCGGTATTCCATCCTGTCCCCGGAAGAGGAAAGGAGTTTGGGGCGGATTATCAAAGAGGGGCAGGATAATATCCTGAACCTGGTGTCCGTGGCGCAGTCCGACCTGGAGGAGGTCCGTTACCTCCAGAAGAAGCTCCAGCTTTGGTTCCAGACCCCGGAAAAGAGCGCCCAGGGCAAGGAAAAACTCTTCAAAGTGATTCACCAGAGACTCAATCTGGTGCAGAAGCACCATCCCGAAGCCACCGAGGTCAAGGAGTTGGCCAACTGCATCCAGGCAACGGAAGATGAAGTCAATCAGGCCCGGGACCAGATGATTAAGGCCAACCTGCGCTTGGTGGTGAGTATCGCCAAGAAGTATCTCCACCGGGGGCTGACCTTCTCGGACCTGATTCAGGAAGGAAACCTGGGTTTGATGAAGGCCGTGACCCGGTATGACTACACCACCGGTTACCGCCTGAGCACCTTTGCTTCCTGGTGGATCCGGCAGACCATCACCCGGGCCATCTATGACAAGACCCGCACCATCCGGATTCCGGTGCACCTCCAGGAGATCCGCAACCGGTGTTACCGGGCCTTCTATGATCTGCTCAAGGAACTGGGCCGGGACCCGAGTCTCAAAGAGATTGCCGAACGGTCCGGAGTGCCCGAGGAGAAAATCCTCCTGGTCACCAACCTGGCGGATGAACTGATTTCCCTGGAGACGCCGGTGGGCGACGAAGGGGACCGGCTAGGCGACTTTATCCGCAATGACAAGGCGGTCTCCCCTTACGAGGCCATTCTCGAATCCCAATTGGGTGAGAAAACCGGCTCCATTCTGACCACCCTCACCGCCCGGGAAGAGAAGATCATGAAGATGCGCTTTGGCATCGGCGAGGAAGTGGAACACACCCTGGAAGAAATCGGCCGGGCCTTCAAGGTCTCCCGGGAACGCATCCGGCAGATTGAGAAAAAGGCCCTGAAGCGGTTAAAGCATCCCACCCGCAAGGCGGCGCTGGAAGATTTTCTGGAATAATGGGATTCCCCAACGGCCCCGGCCGGAATCCTGGGAGGGATTGAACCATGGCAGGACCGAGCCCTGAGAAATTGGATGAGGTAAAAGAGCGTTTGCTGGACCGGAAACGGCGCCTCTGGCAGGAGGTCAAGCAACAGCTCAAGAGCAACATCGGCGATGGCTATCAGGAGATGCTGGCCGCGGCCCGGGACGAAGAGGACCAGGCCACCGTCAGTCTCATGGCCGAAACCAATCTCACCCTTTTGGGACCGAAACGGCAGGAACTGGAAGCCATCGAAGAGGCCTTGAATCGGCTGGAAACCGGGGTTTATGGTCTCTGCGAGGTCTGCGGGCTGCCCATCGAACCGCGCCGGCTCGAGATCATGCCGGAGGCGCTTCTCTGCCGCAATTGCATGTCCCATCGGGAAAAGCTGGCCAAGGCCACGGCCCGCTGATTACCTGAGTTATTGAGCCAGTGACAGGCGGGGGGATAATCCTCCCGCCTTTTTTTGTGGCGGCCAGTTATAGCGCTTGCCAAAAGTTTTTCCCGATTCTTAAAATCCACAAATCTCCACGTAACCCCCCTTTTATAATGGTGTAACTATAAGGCATTGCTGCTAAAGTACCCCTTTGCAAAAGGGGGATTTAGGGGGATTCCGATACCAATGAGTAATCATAGGACTATTTTTTGTCATTCTGAGCGCAGCGAAGAATCTCTCTTTTTTAGGCCGCCGAGATTCTTCACTCCGCTGCGCTCCGTCCAGAATGACATAATTGTTAATAGTTTTTTGACTGCAACTCAGTATGAGAACCTCCAAGCGGAAAGAATTTATGGCAAACGCTATAAGCCGGGGGCCGGGTGAAGAGCGCGGGTTTGGCCCCCTGGTGAAAATCGGCTAAAAAGGACTCAAGCTTACGGGGTTATCGTCGTCCGGCGACAGGGCGGGGGTAGCGTCCCGGAAGATTCGATGAGCGGCAGGCGCGCCGCTTTCTGCCGGTGGGCGGCAACGCCGGGGTTGAACCAGAAGATGTTGCGGCCCTTGACGCCTGCCGGGTCGGCGGTGGCGTACCAGCGGCCCTTGCGAAGATGCGCGGCCCGGTAGCCGTAGCCGGTGAGGAAGTCCACCACCGCGGCTTTGCTGGCCCCCGCGGCCGCCAGGTTCTTTTCTTCCATTTCCATCAGCCACAGCGGCGGCGAGTCGGCCAGGAGCTCCCGGGCCCCTTGCAGTACCGCCAGCTCCGCCCCCTCCGCGTCCAGCTTGATGAGGTCGGGGGGGCGCAAGCCTTCGGACTTAAGGAACTGGTCCAGGGCCACCGTGCGGCAGACCTCCCGGCCGGCCTGGGCAGGGGCGGCCGGGTAGAGGCTGGCGCTGCTGTCGGCGATATCGCCGCTGAGATGCAGCACCGCCTCACCTTCCCGGTCGGAGATGGCCACAGGAAAGGCGTGGATGTTCCGGTAGGGATTCAAGGCAAGGTTCTCGGTCAGCCGTGCATAGGCGTTCCGCCCCGGCTCAAAGGCCACGATGCGGCCATGGTTTTTCAGGGCCGTGGCCGCCACCAGGGTGAAATAGCCCACGTTGGCCCCCACATCCCAGAAGACGTCGTCCCCGGTCAGGAGCCGCTGCACCAGGTCGGCTTCGTAGCGCTCGTGGTAATGCCCGTAGAAATAGACCTTCAGCTGCTCGGGGTCGGCCAGGTCAAGCTTCATACGGAAGCCCTTGTCCAGGCGGACCACGGCATAGCGGTCCCCGGGCTTCAGCCCGGCGTGGAGGCGCTCATACAAAAAAGCCTTGCCGTCCCGAAGGGGGAATTTGCTGAGGTACCAGCGGAACAGACCCCGCAGGGCCGACTTGGACCAGGAATCCGGCATGGTTATCCTTTAGAGGTTCAAAGTTCAAGGTTCAAAGTTCAAGGTTGAGACCGCTTCGAAAGTACCCCTACTTGTCATTCTGAGGGAGCGGAGCGACCGAAGAATCTCATAAGTACGCAAAAATACGAGATCCTTCGCTTCACTCAGGATGACAAAATGACTTTCCGCAGAGGTCTCAGGTTCAAGGTTCAAGTCTGCTGTGTGCAATGAAGTTTGCCTTAGGGTGCGTCCCTCCGGCCAGCCGCCCCCGCCGGTCATAAGCACAGGCTGGAAAGCCTGTGCCACCCGTCTTTTCAGGCTTTGTGGGTCAGCCAAAGGCTCATGTTGACCTGCGTAGCGCTTACGGCCCACTCATCTCACGGCAGGCGCCGGTGGCGCAGGCAGGGCAGTTCCCGGCGCAGGCGCTGGAGCCGCTCGTAATCCAACCGGGCCAGGATCAGGCCTTCGCCGTCCGGGGCCTGGGCCAGGGGTAGCCCCCAGGGGTCAATGATGAGGGAGCGGCCGTAAGTCCGGCGGCCTGGGGCGTTTTGACCGTGTTGGGCCGGGGCCACCACATAGGATAAATTCTCGATGGCCCGGGCCCGGAGCAGCACTTCCCAGTGATCCCGGCCGGTGGTCAGGGTGAAGGCCGCGGGCAGCAGGAGGAGGTTGGCGCCCCGGCTGACCTGGACCCGGAAGAGTTCGGGAAAACGCAGGTCGTAACAGATGGCCAGCCCGGCGGTAAAGGATTCCCCGGGAAGTGGGGCGGTCACCACGTCGGCGCCCGGTTGGGTGAACTCCGATTCCCGGGAGGCCTCCCCGCCGGGCAAAACCACGTCGAACAGGTGCAGTTTGCGGTAGGAGGCCAGGATCTGCCCCCGGGGACCCAGGAGGAGGCTGGTGTTGTAGGGCCGGGCCTTTTCCGGGGTCTGCTCGGGGAAGGAGCCCAGGAGGAGAAAGATCCCCAGTTTCCCGGTCAACTCCCGGAAACGGGTCACCAGGGGGCCGTCCAGGGGCTGGGCCGCGGCCGCGGTGTCGGCGGCGCTTCCCAAACAGGCAAAATGCTCCGGCAGGGCCACCAGCCGGGCGCCCCGGGAGGCGGCTTCCTCGATATAAGCCTGGGCCCGGGACAGGTTGGCCTCCTGGTCCGGGGTGGAATTCAATTGGATAGCGGCGACCCACATAGATAGTCAGCAGTAAGCGGTGAGCAGTAAGCAGGTAGGGCGGGCAGGGCCCGCCGTTCCCGGTTATCAATTGGTGCGCAGGACACTACGGAAAACCGTTTGCAGTAGTCGTTTATGGCCTTCGCCTCACCCTTACCTGATAAAAGGTTTTTAGGGCGGGCGTCTCGCCCGCCGCTTGAGTTCGCACCGGCGGGACGCCTTTGCCACCAAATGCTTCGTAAGTTTTCAAGCCAGGGGCCAGCGGGCAGATCTCCCGAGACTGCAGATAGGTTATGTTCCCCGGCCAGCTGCCTGCGGCAGGCTCTCTCCACCTCATCCAGATAATTATCACAGGGTTACCGATAAAGCAAAGTAGGGTCGGGCCACTCCATGAAGTCGGCCGTGCCCGGGGGGCCCCAGGCGCCGGCGGGATAGGGCCGCACCGCTGACGCTGGCGGGTCCAGGGCCGGGGCGTAGAGGCGCCAGGCCCACTCCACTTCGTCGGCCCGGACAAACAGGGTCTGGTCCCCGGCCATGATGTCCAGCAGCAGGGTGTCATAGGCGTCGGGGAGCGCCGCAAAACCTTCGGCGTAGCGGTATTTGAGGCTCTTGGTCTTAAGTTGGAGGGGCTCCCCCGGGGCCTTGACTTCGAAATGGAGGTCGAAGCCTTCGTCGGGCTGTACCGTAAACACCATGACGTTGGGGCTGCAACTGCCGGCATAGTGGGGCTCGAAGACCCATACCGGCGGGCAGCGGAAGGTTACGGCGATCTGGCTGAACCGCGTGGGCAGGCGTTTGCCGGTCACCAGATAGAACGGCACTCCTTGCCAACGCCAGTTATCCACGTAGAGCCGCAGGGCCACGAAAGTTTCCGTGGAGGAGTCGGGGGAGACGCCCGGCTCTTCCCGATAGCCCGGCACCTCCCGGCCGTTGATCGTGCCCCGGGTATACTGGCCGTAGATCACGTCTGTGGGCATTACCGGCGGGATGGCGCGCAGGATTTTGGCCTTTTCGGTGCGAATACTCTCGGCGTCGAAGGCTACCGGCACCTCCATGGCGGTGAGGGTGAGGAGCTGGGTGAGATGGTTCTGGACCATGTCCCGGAGGGCCCCGGCTTGGTCGTAATAGCCGGCCCGGCTCTCGACTCCGAGGCTTTCCGCCACGGTGATCTGGACGCTCTTTACCAGATTGCGGTGCCACAGGGGCTCGAAGATGGCGTTGGCGAACCGGAAGATCAAGAGGTTGCGGACGGTTTCCTTGCCCAGGTAATGGTCGATCCGGTAGACCTGGGATTCGTCGAAATAACGGTGGATCTGCTCGTTGAGGGCGATACCCGAGTCCAGGTCTTTGCCGAAGGGCTTTTCCACCACCAATCGGGTCCAGCCCTCGGTCCGGTTAAGGCCGGCCTGCCCCAGACCGTTGATGCTGGCCATAAAAGCCGTGGGCGGCAAGGCCAGGTAAAACACCCGGTTACCGGGGAGACCGTGCTCCTGTTCCAGGGTCCGGATGCGGGTGGCCAGGGCCTGGAAATCCTCGGGCGTCCCGGCCCCCAGGCTCTGAAAATAGAGACAGTTGCGGCACCAGGGCCCGGCGGTGTCCGGCCCCACGCCCTCAGTCGCCAGGGCCCCCGCGGCCAGGTCCCGGAAGCCCTCGTCGGTCAGCCCGGCGTGCCGGGATGCTCCCAGGATGATGGAAGGGCCGGGCACCTCTCCGGCGGTCCGGAGGCGATGGATGGCGGGGAGCAGTTTGCGCTGCATCAGGTCGCTGGTGGCGCCCAAAACCACCAACAGATGCGGTTCAATGTTATGAGTGGTCATAGGTATTCCTGCGGTCGTTAATTTCCGCGCCTAAACTCATGTCAGGTCCCGGAAGTACCCTACAAAAATTTTAAGGCCTTTTCTCCCGCCCCCGTGCAGGGGCAGGGTTGGAGTGGGGGTGAAATCGCCGGGCATCGCTCCACCTTATCCCCCTCCTGCCAGGGGAGGGGGATAAGGTGGAGCCAACATTTTGCAAGGCAGCCATTGAGGACGCGATACGAGGAAATCCCGTATTTAGTCGCCATCCAGGCGCTGCTTGAGGGCTTTGTTTTGCCGCACCATGTCCCGCCAACGCATGGCCTTGTCAATGGCCAGGAGAATCTGCTCCTTGCGGAAGGGCTTGGTAATGTAGTCAAAGGCCCCCTTGGCCATGGCCTCCTCCGCCGACTCCAGGGAGCCGTAGGCCGTAATCACCATCACCAGGGCTTCTTCGTCCTGCTGTTTGGCCTTGGCCAGGACCTCCAGGCCATCCATGCCCGGCATCTTGAGATCCGTTAAAATCAGGTCGAAGGTTTCCTTTTCCAGCAGTTCCGTCGCTTCCAGAGGGTTGTTGGTAACCGTGACCCGGTGGTCGGAATAGCCCTCGATGATCATCTTGAGCAGGGCCAGCATATCCAGTTCGTCATCGACGGCCAGAATCCGTCCCATCTGATAACCTCCTTACTGCGCGGCGCGGCGCTCATCAGGATCGGGCGCGGCCGTATATTCGGGTTGCAGGTCAACAAAGAAAGTGGTGCCCGTGGCGCCCTCGGCGCCGTCTTCGGCGGCCCGGCTCTCAAAGCGGATGGCGCCGCCATACTTATTGACGATGGCATAGCTGACGGCCAGACCCAGGCCGGTACCCTCCCCCACTTTCTTGGTGGTAAAGAACGGCACGAAGATCCGGTCGGCGTTCTTCTTGGGAATGCCGGTGCCGGTGTCGGCGAAAACGGCTTCCACCATGTGGTTATAAGGGTTGGTCTTGGTAATCACGGTGAGTTTGCCGCCGCCAGGCATGGCCGCAGCGGCGTTGTTGATCAGGTTGAGAAAGACCTGCTGCAGCTCTCCGGCATCAGCCCGGATCCGGGGCAGCCCTTTGGCCAGCCGCAGCTCCAGGTCGACCTTCTTGGTCAGCAGGTTGTTCTTGACCAGCGCCAGCACATTGGCGATATCCTGGTTGATATCGGTAAACTCCTCATGCTTGGCCGGCATCCGGGCAAAGGTCATGAGGTTTTCGACGATGCGCTTGGCGTTGAGCCCCTGGCGTTCGATGGTCTTGAGCATCTCGTGCTCTTTGCTGTCCGGCGGCAGTTTGTCCAGCAGCAGCTCGGTAAAGCCCAGCATGACCCCTACCGGGTTATTGATCTCGTGGGCCACCCCCGCCGCCAGAGTGCCCAGGGAGGCCAGCTTCTCGGTCTGGGCCATCTGATTTTCCATCTGCTGGCGGTCGGTGATGTCCCGGGCCATGACCAGCACCTGCTCCACGGAGCGGCCGTCCTCCCCGAAGATGGGCACAAAATGGGTCGAAAGCCAGTAGACCCGGTCCTTGATGCGGATGGCGGCTTTGATCTCGGAGCTCTTCCGGCTCTGCACCGCGTCCTGCACCCAGTTCAGCATGGCGTTGGCGTCTTCCCGGGACAAGAGATCGGCAAGATTTTTTTTGGCGATACCCGCCGCGGGGATACCAAAGACCCGGGCCATGGCGGTGTTGGCGCTCAAGAAGGCGCCAGCCTCATTCACCAGGAAAATCAGGTCCCGGGCATTTTCCACCACCGACTTATATTGCTTCTGACTGCGGCGCAGGTCGGCGGTGGTGCGGTCCACCTCGGACTGTAGTTCCACCGACCAGCGGGACTCGTAGTAGATCACTGCCGCCGCGGCGCAGATCAGGGCAAAGATCAGGAGCCCCTGGATGAGGAATTGCCGCACGTACAGGGAATGGATGGTGCCATACACTTCGTCGGTGGGCGCCACCACCGCCACCGGCCAGATGCGGTCCCCGGTCCGTTCGACGGTGGCGTGGGAAAAGGCCACAAATTTTTCCATCTGGCGGATGACGCCCCGATGCCAGCCGGAAATGTACCGGGACTTGCCCTCCTCACCCGCCAGCATCTTGGTTTTCTGGATCTCGTTGATCTGGGCGAAGCTGATGGCGGGGTTGCGGCGCCCCCGGGCCGTAAAGGCGTCCTGGCCGATGAATTCCTTTTCGGGGTGATAGAGGAAGATCCCTTTGTTGTCCATCACCCAACAGTAACCGGTGCGCCCGGAGCGGATGTCGGCGCAATAATTACCGGCGAAGGTGCTGACGTCGATCTTGAAAATCAGCACCCCGTCCAGCTTGCCCGTGGCCTTGGGATGGGATTCGTCGACGCTCTCTTCATACACCGGGGTGGCCAGGTCCATGATGGGCACATGGTATTCGCCCTGGCGCACAACTTCGATGGGGCCCTGGTAGATAAGCCCCCGGTGGGCCGGGTCCCGGGCCCAAATCACCTCGGGAGCGGCGCTGAAGTCCTGGCGAATGATCCGGTGGCCGCCGGCGTCCAGGACATAGGCCTGGCCCGACGTGGACCCGGTAAAATCGATGCGTTCGATGGCCATCACACCCATTTTAGAGAGTTCGTCGAAGCTGACTTTCATGCGGTTGGCCCAGGCCACGTCCTCCAGATACTGAATGGAGGGGGAATAGACCAGGATCCGCAGTTCCCGCCGCAGAAACGCCAGGCCGTCCTCGATCTGCCGGGCGGTGGTTTTGGCCAGGATGAGCTGCTGCTGCTGAAAGTCGTCGGAGACAATCTCCTGGGTCCGCTTTAGGGAAACAATCCCCAGGATAAAAGCCACCGCCAGCAGCACAATCACCAGGATGCCCAGACCCGCCAGCAGGCGCCGGAAACCGATCTTTCCCATGGGCATAGTTGGGCCTCCTAAGGGCGCGGCGGGATGTGGCCTTGGGAAAATTCCTGGTAATACTGGTCCACCGCGTCCTCCGACAGCATCACCATGTCCAGTTGCTTCGAAACCATCATCAGGCGGCCCAGGACTTCCAGCTTCCCATCCAGGGTATCGGCGTCATAACCGTCGATGCGGGCGGTGATGGAATCTTCCTTGGGTTCCACCCGGAAATCCAGGTCTTCCAGGACCCTGGTCAGGAAGCGGACCCGGCGCATGCGCCGGGGCAACTCGGCGCCGCCCCCATAAAAGGTAAAGCTCACGTAGCTCTCCCCCGGGTCCCCCAGAAAGGCCTCGATGGTGGCGAAGTGAAAGCCCAGCCGGTTGGACAGGTTCATATAATCGTGGGTGATGATGGCAAAATTCTTTTCGTGGAGCCGTTCGGTAATGTTGGTGTCGGTGGCGGTAGTCATGACCACGGACATAAAGCCGGCCAGGTCCACGGGCTTGGGGCCCTGCCAGCCCACCGCGCTCACCCCCCGCCAGTAGGCCAGCATGGGCCGGGAGGTGAGATGTTCGGGACGGACTTTGACCAGATTGGCGGCCTCGGGACTCAGGCCCCCCCCCAGGTCAATGATGTTGAGCTCCAGGGGGATGGTGCTCACCAGACGCCGGGCCCCTTCCTCGTCCAGCCGCCCGGCGGACACCTGGAAGAGCTCTTCCATGGCCTTTTCATGGGCGAAGCGGGTGATGTCATGATAGGTGCGGCAACCATCGGGGCGGAAGTTGGCTCCCCGGGGGTCCAGGAGATTGAGGGGGGTGATGTGTCGCAGCACCCGCTCCAACACCTTGTAGGCCCGGGTCTGGCGGACGGCGTCGTCGCCGCCCCGGGGCACCTTGAGCAATTCCTCCAAGCGGCCGGCATAGACGTTGCCATAGTAGGCGTCCACCGTCACCATATCCCCCGGATGGAGCGCGGCAGTGGCCCCCTTGGCCCCGAACAGGGCCGGGATCCTGGCCTCCCGCAGCACCGTGGCCAGGTGGCTGGTGGCGCTGCCGGCCTCGCAGACCACCGCCGCCACCCGCCCCACCACCACGCCGTACTCCGGCAAGGCCCGGGGGGTCACCAGCACCGCGTCCTGGGGAATATCATCCAGGGCCTCGTTCTGCAACAGATAGACCGGCCCGGCGGCCGCCCCCCGGGAGGCAATGATGCTATGGGAAAGGAGCATGTCGGCCCCCTTGATCTGGGGCGGCAGGTATTCGGCCTTGAGCTTGGCGCTCACCCGCAGGGGCCGGGCCTGGAGCAGGTAAAAGCTGCCCTGGGTGTCCAGGGCCCACTCAATATCCTGGGGCAGACGGAAGTGCTTTTTGACCCGATTTCCCAGTTCGGCCAGGGCCAGGGCCTGGTCTTCCTCCAGACAGGGTCCCTGAAGGTCTGCCGGGGTGGCGACGTCCAGGATCCCGCCCTCCGGGGCGGCAACGTGCATGCGGGTCTTATCGCCCACGTGCCGGGCTGCCATCCGGCCGCCCTCGACCCGGTAAACGTCGGGTTCCACTACGCCGCCTACCGCCAGGGAGCCCAGCCCGGAGACCGCGTTGATAATGGCGCCCTCCCCGCCCCGGGGATCATCGGTATAAAGCACCCCGGCGCACTTCACCGGCACCATTTCCATGACCAGGACCCCCATGGCCAGTTCCCGGTAGGAAAAGCCGCTGGCATGGCAGTAATAAAGGGCCCGGGGCGTGAACTGGGAAGCAATGACCTCCTTGTAGCGCGCTTCCACCTGGTCCCGGGGCACGTTGAGCACGGTCTCGAACTGGCCGGCAAAGCTGAAGAAGCTATCCTCCTGGAGCGCTGAGCTGCGCACCGCCACCCGGGAAGAGCTCAGGTGCGCCAGTTGCTCGGCGATGGCCTGGGAGAGCTCCGGCGGCAGGGGCTGGGCCATGATCTTTGCCTGGATGGCCTCCCCCGCATCCCGCAGGCTTTCCAGGTTGCGGATATGCGATTGGGCGATGGCCTCCTGGATAACTTCCTCCAGACCCCCGGCTTCAAAAAAGAGCTTCTGGGCATAGGCGCTCACCCCAAAGGCGGCGGGCACCATGAGCCCCAGCCGGGTGAGCTCGCCCAATTTCTCGGCCTTGCCGCCGTAAAAGAGGCCTTGCCGCACCTCGGCCAGGGGCAGTGCCAGGGGCACCGGCTGCAACTTGGCCCCGACTAATTCCTCCTCCACCAGGCGGGCCACCTGCCGGCGGGCCGTATCCAGGGCGGCGTAGCGGCCGCCGGCCATGCCATTCAAGGCCCCCACCATGGCCTCGACCTCCTGGCCCAGGCGGTCGCAGGCCTCCCGGACATAGCGCATATCAAACAGGAATCCTTCATCCATCTTGACCTGGATATCCGCCACGGTGGTCAGGATGGCGCTGTTGGCGGCCAGGAGGCGTTTGTACTGGAGATAGCGTTCCAGGAGGGCGGGCGGGGGGGCCAGGGGTACGGAAGACGGCCGCGACGTGCGCTTGCGGGCGAACCATTTCTTTAACTTCCCCAGAGCCGCGGCCACGGAAATTTTTCCTTGAAGTCACAATAGTTGCACGATCGATTATAAGATAAACCGGCCTGGGTCTCAACTGCCAAATGCACCTCGATACCGGGACCGGCCCCTAGAGGGCCGACTCTTTAGCGCCGCCAAGCCCGGGACCCCCAGGCCGCGCTGGCCGGTTGAACACCCCCTGGAGGGTGAGATAAATTATTGGTTGACATATTCAGGGTTTTGCTATTTCATGGGCACACCTCACTATCTACCTTTTACCTTGACTTGATTTCGGAGCTCAGGAGGTCCAGCATGCCTCAATGTCCCCATTGCCAGGTCCCGTATGAAGCCGGCCAGCGTTATTGCAGCACCTGCGGCAGTTTCTTGCTGCACCCGGAACAAGGGGACACCTTTTGCCCTCAGTGCGGCGTGCGTGTCTCCCCCCGCCAGGAATTCTGCCATGAGTGCGATGCTCCCCTGAAAGGGGGCCAGGTTGCCCCCGAGGCTGTGCAGCCCACCTCGGAGGCCGTGGAGCCTGCCCCGGAGGCCGTACCCGCCAAAGCCCCTCCCATCGGGTTACCCTCCTGGCTCCTCGGCCTGTTGGTGGGTGCGGGAATACTCATCCTCATCTTGCTGATCCTGCTGTTCACGCGGGGCACGTCAACGCCACCGCCGCCGGCGCCGGCTCCCAAAGTCGAAGTGCCGGCTCCCGCCCCGACTCCGGCCCCCACCCCTCCGGCGGCGACTCCGGCCCCTGCTCCCCCGGCGGCCCCTCCAGCTCCCGGCCAACCTGCCACCCCGGCCACCCCGCCCGAACTGAGCCTGAAGGAGCAGTTGCAAAAGGAGTTCTCCATCCTGCGGGAGGCCCAGTTACACAAAGATATCGTCCAGTTCATGAGCGTTTACTCCCTCACCTACCCGGGATTAGACGACAAGCGCACCAATACCCTGAACGCCTGGGAACGCTTTGATTTTACCAACCTGGTATTTACCATCGACAAAATCCAAACCATCGACCCCGATAACGTCATCGCCTGGGTCACCTGGTACATTGACACCAGGAACCGGCGCACCCAGGAGATGTCCAACAGTTCCCAGACCTATCAGGTTCGGTTCGCCAAAGAGCTGGGCAAATGGCGCATCCGCTCCTTGGAAGAGGTGGAACAGTAGGAAGAGAGCTACCGCGGCGACCTCAGGTCCACGGCCTCAGGGCAGGTCGCCCGGCGCCCAAGCCCCGCAGCGCTTCCCGGCCAGGGGCTCAGGAATCGGCGCCAGTCCCGAAACTTCCGGTCCACCTGAGGAAAGTGAAACCTAAGTGCTCAGAGGAGTGGAACGGTTACCCACGCCTTGCCATGGCTACCATGGTTATGTTCGCATTCTGGCTGAAAATGGACTGCAACCCGGGAAGACCTGTGCCGGGACAAGAGTCTGGAAAACTTACAGCAGCATCATAATCTTTTTGAGAGACTCGGAATTTCTTGACCGCCTTTACCACAAACTACAAAGCTCAATCGGGCAAACCATGCAAGAAATAGGAGACTCGGAAATCTAAATCATGACCCCGTGGTAGAGTTTTCAAGATTTGTGAGCCGGGTGACTCGCCGGGGGCTTAACCGATTTCGGAGCCGGAACAGGTTGCCTCTGAGATCTATCGATCTGACGGTGGCCGGCATTATGCCGGTTTATGCCTGGTCCCGGCGCTCAGGCGGGGTCTTTCAGGGGCCCTAGGGTCTCCAGGACCAGGGCTTCGCTGGCCGAATACGGGTCGGTCCGCCTCGCCAGAATATCGGTGAGGACCTGGGCCAGGCGGCCATCGCTCTCCAGTTGTTTCACCAGGTGTCGGGCAATCCCCGCCCGCAGGAGTTCCAGAAACTCCTGCCGGACCCGGGCGCACCGGGCCAGTTCCAGGGCCTGGCCCCCATCCCGGGCCAGAAACTCCTGGTGGTCCCGGACCGCGGCCATCAAATCCTCAATGCCTTCATTATGCTTGGCCTGGGTCATCAGCACCGGCGCCTTCCAGGCACTCGCCTTCCGGTGGGCTTGCAAATCCAGCATCTGCATCAATTCCTGGTAAGTCCGGGAGGCCCCCTCCCGGTCGGCCTTGTTAATCACCAGGATATCAGCCACCTCCAGGATACCGGCTTTAATAGCCTGGATGTCGTCCCCCATGCCCGGGACCGTCACCACCAGGGTGGTATAGGCGGTGGCGGCGATCTCCACTTCGTCCTGTCCCACCCCCACGGTCTCCACTAGGACATAGTCTTTGCCCATGGCGTCCAACACCGTAATCACCGCCCGGGCCGAGGCGGTGAGGCCGCCGAAATGCCCCCGGGTGGCCAGGGAGCGAATGAAGACGCCCTCGTCCAGGGCGTGGCGCTGCATCCGGATGCGGTCCCCCAGGATGGCGCCGCCGGAAAAGGGGCTGGTGGGGTCAACCGCCACCACCCCCACGGTTTTCCCCTCCTGGCGCAGATACTGGATGAGACGGTCGGTGAGGGTGCTCTTTCCCACCCCGGGCGAGCCGGTGATGCCGATGATATGGGCCCGGCCGCTGTGCCGGTAAAGCTCTTTGAGGGTCTCCCGGGCCTCGGGCCGGCCGTCGTCCAACTCCCGCATGAGACGGGCCGCGGCGAGCACCTCACCATGCAGGATGCGGTCCACCACCTCCTGGCTTCGATTCATTATGCCTCCAGTCCGGGGAGACTCAGGGGCCTGAACCTCCCCAGACTCTCCCCCAACCCCGATTTTCTCAAAATTGTTTGCCTGCTTACCCACATGAGGGGCGTAGATGAGGGTTCCCGAGGCGGGATATATTACCCCGTGGCAAGTTCCTCTTCCCGCCAACCCGGTCCACCCTGCCGTCCCTGATACATATCTTGTTAATTTACAATGTAGGGTCCTTGTATGGCAAAGAAAAAGCGCCGCCTTCGCCGGAATTGGCCATCCGGGACCAGACCGCCCCGCCGCGGCTTCGAAGTTTTTGATATCTCCGGCCTTATTTGAAAAAAATCTGTTTCCTCATTTGCTCCCGGGTAACTTCTTAGGTAAAATGATTTTGGGGGCCCTTTCACATGCGCAACGTTGTACCACGACTCTACCAACTTTTCAGCCATGAAGACCGGCTGCTGATCTTGATCGATCCCGATCCTGATTCCATTGCCAGCGCCCTGGCCCTGAAGCGCCTCCTGTGGCATCGCCTGACTTCGTGTGCGGTTGCCTCCATCCGCCCCATCACCCGGCCCCAGAATCAACGGATGGTGCAACTCCTGAGCATCGCCCTCACCCCCCTCCAGGAGATCAATCCCGAGGAATACAACCGCAAGGCCCTGGTGGACAACCAGCCGTCGCACCATGAATTATTGGCGCCGTATCACTATGACGTCATCATCGACCATCATCCCCGGGTCCCGGGAACCAAAGCCCGGTTGGTGGATATCCGCCCGGAATACGGCGCCACCTCGACCATCATGACCGAATACCTGCGGGAGGCCCGGATCAAACCCTCCCTGAAGCTGGCCTCGGCGCTGTATTACGGCATCAAGACCGACACGGCCAATTTCGAGCGGCCCGCCGTCGAAGCCGATGTCCGGGCCTTTCACTACCTGTTCGGTTTCACCCGGCGACCCCTGGTGCGGCGCCTGGAGTTCGCCGAATTCAATATTCCCATGCTGGGGTACTTCCAGCAGGCCCTGAACCGCTTCCGCGTCCGCCACAACCGCCTTTACGCCTTTCTGGGGGCGGTGAACACCCCGGACATCCTGGTGATCCTGGCAGATTTTTTCCTCCGGGCCGGGGAGGTCTCCTGGACCATCGTGGGAGGGATTTACCAGGACAAGCTGGTGGTCATCTTTAGAAACGACGGTCTGCGCAAAAATGCCGGCCGCCTGGCTCTGCAGGCCTTCGGCAAGCTGGGCTCCGCCGGGGGCCACGCCGCCAGCGCCCGGGCCGAAGTCCCCCTGGACCACACCGGCATGAATCCCATCGCCCAGTGGCAGGAATGGCAGGACTTCATCGTCCACCGGGTCGAAACCCACGGCCGCTTGCATGCTCCTGACAAAGGGGAAGTCCCCGCGGATCAGGCCGGCTAAGGGCCTTTCCGGGAGTTATCGATCAGGGTTTTTTATAGGGCGCATGCTGATTACTTGCTCCAGGGGCGGGTTTAAAACCTGCCCCTGCGGTTCTTTCTGAGGTGTCAGCCGGTGCGAACGGGCGCCGACCCCAGCCTGACCATAAGGAACCCCATCATGAAATCCGCTCTCATCCTCATCGACCTCCAGAATGACTACTTCCCCGGCGGCGCCATGGAGTTGGCGGGCATGACCCAGGCCGCGGCCCGGGCCCGGGAATTGCTCGCCGCCTTCAGGCAGGCCCGGCGGCCCATTTTCCACGTGCAACACCTGGCCCCGGGGCCGGACGCGACGTTCTTCCGGCCGGATACCCCGGGGGTGGAGATTAACGAGAGCCTCAAGCCTCTCCCCGGCGAGGCCCTGGTCCGGAAACATTATCCCAACGCCTTCCGGGACACCGGTTTGTTGGAAGTGCTGCAAGGCGCCGGGGTGGAAGAAGTAATCATCGCCGGGGCCATGAGCCACATGTGCGTCGACGCCACTACCCGGGCCGCCTTCGACTACGGCTTGACGTGCACGGTCATCCACGACGCCTGCGCCACCCGGGATCTCGCCTTCGCGGGCCAGACCATCCCCGCCGCCCACGTCCACGGGGCCTTCATGGCGGCCCTGGGGATGCGGTATGCGACGGTGGTGGCGCTTGAGGAATTTTTAAGCGGATTATCCTGACCAGGGCGACCCACCGGGTCGCCCCTACGAGGTGGCGCCGGCCTGCCGCCTGTGCTGTATCTGGTGCGCAGTGCGCACCCTACATGTTTTAGTCCAACCACGGCTTTACGAAACCCAGGAGGATACGATGAAAATCACCCCTTATACCCAGGCCCAGGCAACGCATCTTGACCGGGAGCCCGCCAAAGGCATCGCGGCCCGGGTGGTTATCGGCAAGAGTGACGGGGCCCCTAATTTTTGTATGCGGGTCTTCGAGATTGCCCCGGGAGGTCACACGCCCAAACATTCCCACGATTGGGAGCATGAAATGTTCGTTCATGCCGGGGCAGGCGAAGTCTACGGCAATGGCCGCTGGCACCCGATCCAGGCCGGGAACGTGGTCTTCATGCCCGGCCAATGAAGAACATCAACTGAGCAACACCGGCCAGGAATTGCTAGTGGTGGTCTGCCTGATTCCCGGGACCGCCCCGGAGTTATAAGGCCATAACCGGGCCGAGCGTCCCGTCAGCGGTATAGGGTGCGCGGTGCGCAGCCTACCTGACTTTGCGTAGAATTGGCAAGGTCCCAAAGCCCAGCTTGGGTTACCTTTGGGTTCCCAAGTTCAGCTTGGCAACCAGATGAAAAGGGCGACCCACCGGGTCGCCCCTACGAGGTGGCACGGGCGTCCCGCCTGGGCTTTATATGGGGCGCACTACACACCCTCCATGGTTTGGGCACGAGATGAAATGATAGAAACTTAGAGATATTCACAATATGATGCTACCTGAAAAAATAAAGCAGAAGTATTTATCGAGATTGGCGGATGTAATTGAAAAGGGCGAGGAAGTGCCCGTGCACTTTGAAACTATAACTCATACGAATCCTTTCACTGATATAAGGAGATGCGAGCGCTTAGAAATCATTGACTTTCCAAAATTTGTTCAATGCGCGAACTAATTGTATTACATTACTTGATCGGATCATTCCACAGAATAGTGCTCACCGTTCGAATGTCGATAGTTTTTGTGCCTTAAAAAATACTAAAGTTCATCTTGAATTTGGGCTTTCATTTTTAAAATCTATTAAAGAAGATTTTGAGAGAGGCTTTCTTGAAAACTTGGCTTTGGAAATTGAAGCAGAACTAACTGCTGATTTTATGGGGCAAGCAGAAAATTTGCTCATTGAAGGGACTGCTGGAAAATATGATCATGTTCCAGCGGCAGTTCTTGCGGGTGCCGTCTTGGAAAAGTCTCTTAGAACCATCTGTTATCAACTTTCTCCACCTGAGCCTATCATCAATGAGAAAGGCTCTCCGTTAAGGATGAATGCCTTGATTGAGAGTTTGAAAAAAAGGGAAGTATATAATGAGTTAACAGCTAAACAACTACGCGCTTGGGCAGATATTCGCAACAACGCAGCTCATGGTAATTTTGACCAATTCAACAAACAACAGGTTGAAGCAATGATTTCTGGAATAAAGTCATTTTTAACGCAGTACTTAGGAACTTAATTTGTATTACACATACAAAAAAAGATAGTTGAGCCGTGGGGGCCCCCTCCCCCAAAATCTCTATTTCCCCTCACCATTTTTAATCCGCTGGATGAGGTCCGTGACCGACACGGGTTCGGTGACGGGCACCAGGACCACCTGGCCGCCGTAGGCTTGCGACAATCTCCCGGCCGGCTACCTGGACTTCCGGGTAATTGCTCCCCTTGGTGAGGATGTCGGGGCGCAGGCCGTTCAAGAGCTCCGGCAATTGATCGCTGGTGAAGACGGTGACATAATCCACTGCGGCCAGGGCCGCCAGGATGCGCAGCCGCTGCTCCGCCCCGATGACCGGCCGGCCTTCCCCTTTTACCTGCCGGACCGACTCATCCGAGTCCACCGCCACCACCAGGGCGTCCCCCAGGCCCCGGGCTTCTTCCAGGAACTTGATGTGGCCGCCGTGGAGCAGGTCGAAACAGCCGTTGGTGAACACCACCTTCTTCCCCTGGGTCTGGAGCTGGGAGGCCAGCAGCTTTAACTCGGCCGGGGTGCGGATTTTTTCTTCCAGCCGGGTCCCTTCCCGGCCCAACTCCCGGGCCAGTTCGGCTCGATAGACCGGGGCGGTGCCCACCTTGCCCACCACCACCCCGGCGCCAATGTTGGCCAGGGTGGCCGCCAGGACCGGATCACCCCACTGGGCCAGACCCAGGGCCATGAGGGCCGCCACCGTGTCGCCGGCCCCGGAGACGTCAAAGACTTCCCGGGCCCGGGTGGGGATGGCGAGAGGAGGCGCCCCGCCGGCAAACAGCAGCATGCCTTCCGGCCCCAGGGTGAGGAGCAGGTAATCGAGGCCGAGGTCCTCTCTGAGACTGGCGCCGGCCCGCAACAAGTCCTCCCGGCGGGCCAGGGAGTAGCCCACCGCCAGTTCGGCTTCCTTGCGGTTGGGGGTGATCACCGTGGCCCCGGCGTAGAGGGAATAGTCGGCGCCCTTGGGGTCCACCACCACAGGATACCCCCGGCTGCGCCCCTGGGCGATCAGGTCTTTCAGCATCGCCGGCGTCAGGAAGCCTTTGGCGTAATCGGACAGCACCAGGGCCTGGAGCCCGGGCAGGCGGGCGCGCAAAAACTCCCGGGCGGCGGCCTCGAAAGCCAGGGGGGCCGGGGTCCGGCTTTCCCGGTCGATGCGCACCACCTGCTGGGAGGCGCCGATGACCCTGGTCTTCCGGGAAGTGCGCCGGGACGGGTCCTTAAAGAGGCCGTCCACCGCCACCCCCAGCCGGACCATCTCTTGGGTTAGCAGGTGGCCGGGGTTATCATCTCCCACCAGCCCCAGGACTTCCACCTGGGCCCCCAGGGCCACCAGGTTGTTGACCACGTTGCCGGCTCCCCCCAGGGTGCGGGTCTCCCGCTCCACCTCCACCACCGCCACCGGGGCCTCCGGGGAGATGCGCTCCACCTTCCCCCAGAGGTACTCATCCAGCATAAAGTCACCGGCCACCAGGACCCTGAGGTTTGAGAACCCCGCCAGGTCCAGATTACGGAGGCGATCCCCGTACATTTCCAGCCAATCCGGCGCTCTGGGAGACATGGGTTCAGGTTCCTTTAGGGCAGTGCTTCATAAATACGGCAACCCATTGCTTACTCCGGGAAGATCACTTCCCCCTCACCCCGACCCTCCGCCTCGAAGCAGGGGGAGGAGGGCGGGTGCAAGATGACATGGGCATATTCATGAAATCTTGTAGTTAGGCCACAATGGGCTGCGAATTCCCATCAGGACCCGCCGCACCCAGGGAAAGGTCTGGTGCGCGGGGCGCACCCTACACTTTTGAGGAGACGGGCCCGGAGGCCCGCCCCAACGGTTGATTACTCCTCGACCTTCTGGCCGATATGGAAGTAGGTGAATCCCAAATTGGCCAACTTGGCCGGATTGTAGAGATTGCGGCCGTCAAAGATCACCGGGGCCTTCATCAGAGAATGCATCCGTTCAAAGTCAGGCTCCCGGAATTTGGTCCATTCGGTGCAGACAACCAGGGCGTCCGCCCCTTCCAGGGCCTCGTAACCCGAAGCGGCATAGGTCACGGCCGGATTATCCCCCAATTGCTGCCGGGTGGCGGGCATGGCCTCCGGGTCATGGACCTGGACCCGGGCCCCGGCTTCCAGTAAACGGGAGATGATGGTCAGGGCCGGGGCCTCCCGGATGTCGTCCGTTTGGGGCTTGAAGGACAGCCCCCAGATGGCAAATACCCGCCCCTTCAGGTCGCCCTTAAAGTAAGCGCGGATGACCTCCGCAAAGAGCCGGCGCTGGTCCTGATTGACCTCCTCCGCCGCCTCCAGGAGGCGGGGCGTGTAGTGGAAGGAATGGGCCGTATGGATCAAGGCCTGCATATCCTTGGGAAAACAAGAGCCGCCATATCCCAACCCCGGAAACAGAAACAGGGGCCCGATGCGGCGATCCGACCCGATCCCCTGGCGCACCATTTTGATGTTGGCGCCAGTCCGGCTGCAGATATTGGCGACCTCATTGATAAAGGATATTTTGGTGGCCAAAAAGGCGTTGGCGGCATACTTGGTCAGTTCGGCGGACACCACGTCCATGATAATGATGGGATGGTTGGTGCGCACAAACGGGGCATACAATTCTTTCATCAGTTCCGCCACCCGCACCTCGTCGCATCCCGCCACGATACGGTCCGGCTTCATGAAGTCATCGATGGCCGTGCCTTCCTTGAGGAACTCGGGGTTGGAAACCACGTCGAACTCGAAGACCTCGCCACGGGCCGCCAGTTCCGCCTCGATAACCTGGCGCACCTGCCGGGCCGTACCCACCGGCACCGTGGATTTTTCCACGATCACCTTATAGCCGTTCATCTGGCGGCCGATGTCCCGGGCGACTTGCAGCACCATGGACAGGTCGGCGGAGCCATCTTTGTCCTGGGGCGTGCCCACCGCGATGAAGCAGACCAGGCTGTCTTGAATCGCCGGGCCTAACTCGGTGGTAAAGAACAGCCGGTGTTCCTGATAATTACGTTTAACGTAATCCTCGAGCCCCGGTTCATAGATGGGAATACGACCCTGCTCCAGGGCTGCCACCTTGGCCGCATCCGCGTCCACACAGATAACTTCGTTGCCCATTTCGGCAAAGCAGGCCGCGGTCACCAGACCCACATAGCCTGCACCGATTATCGCCAGTTTCATGAATTAGGTCTCCTCTTCCATGGCTTTCCCTTGATTCTGCCTAAAACAGATCAGGACTCTCTTTATTCTTGCTTTCATCCGGGAAACGCACCGGCGAACGCTTCATTCTCTCCCCTAACCCCGGGATAAACACGGTAAACCCGAACCGCTGATCATTCGGCCGGTCGGTGTATGACAGGACGACGCCCCAGCAGTCGCGTTGCAGCACTATCCCATACCTTTTTTCCAGTTTATTGTTGGTCTCAAAGGTATGCCCGTAGGTGACCCAGGTTTTCACGGAGCGCATGAGGTTTAGATAGGCTTCAACGTTGATTTGTTTGGCGAAATTCTTGACAAAAACATAATTGAGGTTGAGGTAGTTCTGCCTCGCGGAGTCAAGAATCGTCACTTTAAAATCGGCCCGGTCAAATCCTTCCGAGTAAGGGGAAACGCCGATGTTCGATCCCAGGACGAGTTGGCGCAGTGGGTGAAACTGCAGTTCCCCCCAGAAGTCGGAAAAGGGATGATGGGGCTCGGAATTGCCATCCAGACCCATGCTGGACTTATTAAAAAAGGCACTCTGGCTGAGACGGAACCACAGCACATCCCGCACCGTGGCCTGTCCTTGATCGTTCTGACTGCGCCAGAGAATGTTGTTGGCGAGGGCGTAGGTGAGGGCGTTGACGCCGCCCACGGGGTCGTCCCCCTCCCGCACCGGCAGGTTGCGATTGACCCGCGCCACCCAGCCCTGGTCCAAGGGGTCAAATTGGGGATAGCGCTGAGGATCAAACCGGGGGAGATTCGTGTAGGACACTTCCGGGCGCAGGATGTGCCGGAAAAAATAGGAGGATTCCGTGCCGCGGCCGTAGTCCTTCGCCCAGGCCCCGGACACGGCCACCCGGGAATCGAACAATTGCCGGGGGATATAATTTTCCGGAGGGCCGTCGGAGACGGCGTGGTCCACGCGAAACAGGGTCTCCCGGAACCCCGTCCGGGAACTGTACGATATGCCCGGCAGCGCTTGCCCTTGCAGGATGAGATGGGGATGGATATCCAGCCGGTCGCCGGTCATGCCATGGGTTTGGTAAAAGTAATTGTACGAAGAGTTCAGCCCCAGGTAGAGCGGCAGTCCCCCCAAAGATATCGGTACTGAATTGAACGAAACCCCCGGCACCCGGTTAAACAGGTCGGGGTCATTGTTGACCAGTTTGTCGTAAAAACGGGTGTAGAGCGTGACATTGGCCACGGAGAAATTGCGGGCCAGCAGGAGGCTGGAAACCCGGGTATTCACGTCTTGTTGCTCCAGGTCCCGGCCAAATTCCATGAGCAGTTCCCGAGAATAGCGATTAAGGCCCATGTAGCCGAAATTGAAATCCGCGAGATAGTTGGAATCGCTGACTCGATCCAGGGTGCCCCGGGCCTCCCAGTCGCCCAAGGGCTGGTTGATCATCCCCGAGGCCCAGTAGCGGCGGTTGGTAGTGTTCTGGGTATAGCTGTCATTCAAATAGAAAAAACGGAAATTGGCCGCGGCCTCGTCGTGTCCCCGGTGCCGGTATTCTCCCCCCTGCATGTAACCCCGGTTGGAAAAAATGGTCTGGTAGAGCGTGAGATCGGAATAGTTGTTAATGGCCCAAAAAAAGGGCGCCTCCACCACCGCGCCCCCGGCCCGGTGCTGCCCATAAGAAGGGATCAAAAAGCCGCTTTGCCGCGAGGTCATCACCGGCAGGACAGCCACCGGCAGGTAGAGCACCGGAATCCCGGCCAGGCTGAAGGAGCCGTGCTTGCCCGTGGCAAAGCCCTCCAGGACCACGGAGAGCTGGCGGGCTGAGAAGCTCCACACCGGCCGGTCCGCGTCGCAGGTGGTGACCTTGGCCTTCTCGGCGTAATACGTCTTGTCGCCGGTCTTGCGGATCAGGGGGCTGTCGACGTGAAAGTGGTTCTTTTTCAGGAAGAGCCGCGCCCCCTGCATCTCGCCGCAGCGCGTCGCCAGGTTGAATTCGCCTTCCTGGCCGGTAAAGATATCTTCTCCCAGAACCAGGACCACATTGCCCTTGACCCGGGCTATTTTCGTGGTCTCATTGACCTCTACCTGTTCGGCGTTGATGCGGCGGTCTCCCTGGCGGATTTCCACATGGCCCTCTGCGGTATAGAGGTGCTTGGCGGCATCATAGGTGACCGTGTCGGCGCGGATCTTCCAGGGGCCCCCCTCGAAGCGCTGGCCCTTGAACAGGTCCATCTCCGAAATCGCCCCGGCGCTCCCCACGTTGAACAGGAAGATCAGGCACCCTAAGGCTAAGATCAAGTTGCGGGCCAATAACTACTCCTGGAAGTCGGTTCCAAAACCGTTGCATCATACCACAGGCCCCCGGTTCTTTCAAGAAAGCCGGTACCGCGAATCTCTTGCTCCTGAGAGAGATTATCTCGAGGCGGTGCAGGGGCGAGGCCGCCCCTGGCACCGGTCCGTGAGAGCAGATTCTTTATTTTCTCCAGGGTTGCCTGGCGAAGCGGCAGTGATCCAAAGGGGCCACGGCGATTATAGCGTTTGCCAAAATTATTTTCCGATGGCGGCATCATGCTAACCCCCCTTTAGAAAAGGGGTGAACTATAAGGAATTGTTGGTAAAGTCCCCCTTTGAAAAAGGGGGATTGAGGGGGATTTGAGAATCTCCAATTGGAAAGAATTTATGGCAAACGCTATAAGGGCGACCCAACGGGTCGCCCCTACCTATGGGGTTGGGGGAGTGGGGTTGGGAGGGGAGGGCAGGGGCCGTCGGCTTCTGGCCCCCTCTCCCAAAGCCTCACACCAAACTCTTATAGAGCTCCAGGTATTTCCGGGCCGAGACTTTCCAGGAAAAGTCCTGGGTCATGGCGTGAACCATGATGCGCGGCCACAGGTCCTTATTGGCGAAGGCGTCCAGGGCGGTGTGGATGGCCTTCAGGAAGGCCTCCGGAGTGTAGTCGGTGAAGACGAAGCCGGTGCCCAGGGTCTTGGGGTCCCCCACCGGGGTCACGGTGTCGGCCAGCCCGCCGGTGGCCCGGACCACGGGGATGGTGCCGTACTTCATGGAATAGATCTGGTTCAGGCCGCAGGGCTCGTAGCGCGACGGCATAAGGAACATGTCGGCCCCGGCTTCCATGAGGTGGGCCAGTTGGTTGTTAAAGGCGATCTTCACCCCCAGCTTGCCCTTGAACTTAGGGGCCTCGGCCTCCAGCCAGCGGTGGTACTTCTCTTCCCCGGTGCCCAGGATGACCACCATCAGCCTCTGCTTCATGAGCTGGGGCAAAACTTGCTCCACCAGGTCAAAGCCCTTCTGGTCCGCCAGCCGGGAGATGATGGCCAGGATCGGGGCATCGGCCAGCTTCGGGTCCAGCCCGAAGGCCTCCATCAGGGCCGCCTTGTCCGCGGCCTTGCCCTTTAAATCCTTGCTGCTGAACTTGGCCGGGATCAGGGCGTCGCTTTCGGGGCTCCAGTCCTGATAATCCACGCCGTTCAGGATGCCGGTCAAATGTTCGGCCCGGGACTTAAGCACCCCCTCCATGCCGCAGCCGAACTCAGGGGTCTGGATCTCCTGGCTATAGGTGTGGCTCACCGTGGTAACTGCGTCGGCGCACATGATGCCGCCTTTGAGCAGGTTGATCTGATCGTAGTACTCCAGGCCGTTGATGTTAAAAAATGACCAGTCCAGACCCAGCAGGGGGTACTTATCCCGGGGAAAGAGGCCCTGGTAGGCCAGGTTGTGGATGGTGAAGGCCGTCTTGGCCCCGGCCAGGATGTCCTCACCGGCCCAGCGCTGCTTTAGGTAGACCGGCACCAGGCCGCTCTGCCAATCGTGGCAGTGGATCAGGTCGGGCTTAAAGTCCAGGGCCCGGCAAAAGGGCAGGACCGCGCCGGAGAAAAAGGCGAAGCGCTCCAGGTTGTCAAAGTAATCCCCCCGGGGGGTCCCGTAGAGCTGGCTCCGTTCGTAAAACTCGTCCCGCTCCACGAAATAGAAGGGGGAGCCCGGAGCGGCCGGGGCCATGAGGTTGAACGTGTGGTTGATCAGTCCCAGGTTCACCTCCAGGTCCTCGGCGATCAGGGTGGTGGGCACCTTCCCCTGCTTCACCATACCGTAGTAGGGCATGAGGACCTTGACTTCGACCCCCAGTTCCTCCAGGGCCTGGGGCAGGGTTCCCACGATATCGGCCAGACCTCCGGTCTTGGCAAAGGGCACCCCTTCCGAAGCGACAAACAGCACACGCAATTTCTGGCCCATGGGCCCTCCTTGGTCAGAGCGGTCAGCTTTCAGCTATCAGCGGTCAGCTAAAAACTCTGCCAGTCTTGATTAAAGCCTACATCTACCATGAAATCCTTAACCATGTTCTTGTACCACGGAAAAGGCCGGCTTTTGTTTTTTTCTTTTGGCTGAAAGCTGACCGCTGAAAGCTGAGAGCTAATATTTATAATTCAACTCGATATCCGCGGCGACAAATCCTTTATCCCCCTCACTCAGGGTGAACTCGAAGATGTAATCCCGGCTGGGCAGGTTCTCGGGGTGCACCCCCGACGGCAAATCCTTTTCCATGAAAAACACCGAGGTATAGGGCGATTCTTCCAGGCGGGTGTCGGTGATCCAGACCTTGCCGTAGCTGTGCATGAACCGGAAAAACCCGTAGGAGCGGTCCTGAAAGTACTTGGTGCACACTCCCCGCACCCGGCTGCCCACTTCCCCCCAGGCCGGAGCCCCGGCAAAGGGCGGGGTGGTGGGCAACAGCCCCGGTATCAGGTAGCCGGGCACGAACAGGTCCACCTCCCGGCGCAGCTGCCCCGACACATTGGCAAAGGCGATCAGTTCCACCCGGCAACCCCGGTTTTGGGCCATGGTGACGACGCTGGAGAAATCGCCGTCACCGGTGAGCAGATAGATCAGGTCCAAACGGCCGGATTGGGAGACGATGTCCAGGCCCATTTCCATGTCCAGGTTGGCCTTGCCGTACGTCCGGCCGGAATCGTCGGTGTACCACCGGATGGGCTTCTCAATGGCTTTGAAACCTAAATCCCGCAGGGTGAGGATGAAATTCAAGGTCGTTTTATAATTGGGATCGGAAACGGCGCGCTCTTCATCAATGGCGACATAGGCATTCAGGCGCATCACTTGATCGCCATCCCGGCCGACAAAGCGCCGAATCACCTCGTAGCGCATCCCGTAGCCGCCGCAGCGCATAATATTCATGGAGTCAACATAGACCCCGACTCTCCGGTTTGCCATACTATCCTAACTCCTTATCCGTGTTGCGACTAATATCCGCAAGCACCCGTGGTTAACCTTGCTGAACCTGTGATCACGTTGCCACAAAGGTCTATAAAAAAAAAGCCGGCTCGCCGGGGCGCGGCCCTCCGGCCTGGCCTCGCCCACCCCCCTGTCTTTCCGCCGCAGACGGGTCTGTAACTCCAGAGGCGGATATGGGCGCAAGGCAAAAACGATGCCTCGCGGTCTCCGGCCATGACAGCCTGGCCTTCCTCCTGCCTTAAGAAGTTTCCCGTAGCGTCTCACGCCCTGATTGATGACCGGGAACGGCGGGCAGTGCCCGTCCTGCACATCTTTTCATAATTTACCGCTGGGTCAAAGGCCCATGTTCAACTGCCTGGAAAATTTCAAAGGTTAAAATTAAGGTGTTTCATGGAGGGTGCGCACCGCGCCCCGTGCTAAAAAGCCTGCCACTTTCCGTGAATTACGGGTGAGCCGGCGGCTCATGAGCAACTGCCTTTGACCATGACAGTTTAGAGAAAATTGGTGCAAGCTGCAAGCTAGATATCCCTGGGGAACCTCGCGCATCGTCCCAGGATTATCGTACCAAGGTTACAGGTTTTTTCTCCCACCCCCTTGATGGGAGAGGGCTGGAGCAGGGGTGAGATTGACTCGCGTTGCTTCAACGTCTCCCCCTCCCTCCAACCCCCTCCCACCAGGGGAGGGAGAGTTATTGAGGCCGATATTTTGCCAGGTATCTGTGGAACACGATAACAGGCCCGGCCAGGGGCCGAAGCCCTGAAAACCTGCTTACGCCCTGATTATCCGGGCAACCTGCTCTTCATCGAGTCAGGGGGATGGCGCCGCCGCACTGGGCCATTGCCCCATGGGCAGCGATGCGGTAGAATGGGCCACCGGGAGCTTGGGCGGATGCGGGAAGTCTGGCGCATGTGGAACTATTCGACCATGGTGGTCCTGACGGTGCTCACCGCCGGGATCTTCGCCGCCATCCTCATCCCCTTCAAGGGCATCCCCCTGATCCCGGGCCTCACGGAACTCAGGCCCGCCAACGTCATCCCCGTGGTCTTCGGCCTCCTCTTCGGCCCGGCGGGGGCCTGGGGCGCCGCCTTCGGCAACCTCATCGGCGACTTTTTCGGCACCCTGGGGGTGGGCAGTTTCTTCGGGTTTTGGGGGAATTTCCTGGCCGCCTACCTGACCTACAAGCTCTGGGGTGGCCTGCCTCTCACCGATCTCGCCAGCCACCTGCCCCGCTTTGTCGCCGCCGTGGTCCTGGGCGCCTGGGCCTGCGCCCTGGTGATCGGCTTCGGGGTGGAGGTCTTCAAACTCCTGCCCTTCTCCGTCATCGCGGTGGCGGTCTTCATCAACAATGCCGTCATCGCCGTCATCCTGGGCCCCGTGCTGCTGCGTCTGCTGACGCCCCGGGTAAACCGCTGGGACCTGGCCTGGACCGAGCAGATGGACCCCGAGGACCGCCTCCCCGGCCCCTCCCGCCGCCTGGGCCTGATCCTGGCGTGGCTGGGGGCCGGCGGCGGCTACCTTACCGGCCTGGCCCTGGGACTGGGGCTGGTGACCATCCCCGGCCTGCCGCCCCTGGCCCTCACCCTGACCCCCTTCCTGGCCGTCCTCCTGGCCGGGTGCTGGCTGTTGTGAAGTATCATGGGTAGCCGCAGGCTTTGCCCTGAAAAACCAAATCCCCTTAAATCCCCCTTTGCTAAAGGGGGACTTTTAACCCCCCTTTGGAAAAGGGGGGCAGGGGGGATTTAAAGTTATTCACGCTAAAATCTGCGTCTCCCATGCACCATGACAAGGAAACCTCTTGCCGCCAATCGATTCCATCATCGAAATCACTGATCTCCATTTCCGCTATAAGAGAGCGGCCCGGCCGGTCTTCCGCGGCCTTAATCTCACCGTGCGCCCCGGGGAGCGCCTCGCTATCCTGGGACCCAGCGAAGCCGGAAAATCCACCCTGGCCCTGGCTCTCCAGGGTCTTATCCCCAGGATGATCAGGGGGGATTTCCAGGGCGAGATCCTGGTGGACGGGGTGCTGACCACCTCCTGCCGGCCCCGGCAGCTGGCCGGCCGGGTGGGGATTCTCCTCCAGGATTTCGAGGCCCAGCTCTTCACCACCCGGGTGGACCAGGAAGTGGCCTTCGGCCCGGAAAACCTGGGGCTGCCCCGGGAGGAACTGCGGCGCCGGGTCGCAGAATGTTTAGCCCTCGTCGGGCTGGCCGGGCTGGACGACCGGGACCCTGCCACCCTCTCCGGCGGGCAACGGCAGCTCCTGGCCCTGGCCGCGGTCCTGGCCCTGTCGCCGCAGCTCTTGGTTCTGGACGAACCCACCACCGATCTCGATCCCCGGCGGGTGGAGGAACTCCTGGACTCCCTGGATCGCCTCAGCCGGACCCGGGACCTCACCCTTATCTTCCTGGGAGAAGACCTGCGCCTGACCCGCCTCTGTACTCGGATCGTGCTCCTCAACCGGGGAGAGATTCTGGCGGACGGAGCACCCGCGGTGATCCTCCGGGAAGTGGAACTCCTGCGCACCCTGGGCCTGGCTCCGCCGGAGCTGCCCGCCCTGTTCCACGACCTGGGGCAAACCACCCTCCCCCTCAGCCTTAAGGAGGCGGTGTCCCAGGCCCGGGGCTCGGGATGGACCGGCCACCCCGAGGCCGCCCCCCTTGTAGCCGCGGTCCCCGGGGACGCCGGGCCGGGACGCCCGCCCCACCCAGACGAGATTCTGGCCCTGCGCCGGGTGACCTTTGCCTATCCGGATAGTCCGCCGGTCGTCCAGGATTTTTCCCTGGCCTTCCGGGAGCAGGAACTCACCGCTATCCTGGGACCCAACGGCAGCGGCAAGACCACCGTGCTCAAGCTCCTCCGGGGCTTATTGACCCCTCAAGCCGGGGAAGTGTGGCAGCAGCCGGGCGCAAACTTCCGGGTGGGCTATGTCTTTCAAAACCCCGATTATCAGCTGTTCGCCGAAGAGGTCTGGGAAGAAGTGGCCTTTGGCGTCCGCCTCCTGGGCCTGTCTCCCCCGGAGGTGGAGCAGCGGGTGGAGGCGGCCCTTCTCCGGGTTCACCTCCTGGACCGGGCCCGGGACGACCCCTTTTCCCTCACCAAAGGCCAGCGCCAGCGCCTGGCAGTGGCCGGGGTCCTGGCCCTGGCCCCCCAGGTGATCATCCTGGACGAACCCACCACCGGCCTGGACCACCGTGAGCAGCAGGACCTCCTGGGCCTGGTGCGGGAACTTAACAATCAGGGGCACGCGGTGATTATGGTGACCCACTCTATGTGGGCCGCGGTCACCTATGCCCGGCGCCTGGTGGTCCTGCTGGATGGCCGGGTTCTCCTGGACGGCACCCCCCGGCAGGTGCTGGCTGATGCCCCGGGTTTGGCCCAGGCGCGCCTGGTGGCCCCGGCCGTGGTGCAGCTCAGCCAGGCTCTGGGCTTTATGGCCCTGACCCCGGCGGAGTTTCGGGATCAGGTGCGCGGCCCGGGCTAAATCCCGGCTTGCCGATGGACCGGAAAGTCCTTATGTTAGTATCATGTCCTACCCGGACCTTATAAAATGACGGCTTCCCAATGAGACGCCTCCAAAGGTGAGACATTTTTTATGAGGGGGTTGGATTTATACAAACCTGGCTACGGTGCGCCAGCCGTTCCCCAGGGGGCGGAGGACCATAAATATCCGGAGCCCCCTGGAGGAGGGAGCGAAAACCTGTAACCTTTGGTAAGATAATCAGGGGACGATACAAACGTTATATCGGCTCCCCACACCACAACCTGCTGCTCCCGAAGCGGGGGGAGATGGCTAAGGTGAGGGGGGAGTAATCTTTTCGGAGTGAGAAAGACGCTAACGAATTTTTGCACTGTAGTCCCAAGGACCGGATGGCAAACGCTTCATTGGGGTGGTTCCCGGGAAGGCTGCAGCCTGGACGGCAAAAGCCCCAGGCCCTTTTTGACCAGGAACTTCCCGCTTATGATCCCGGCGCTTTTCGGTTCGGGGATGGTGCGGCCCCGGTCAGGGGAAAGGACGACTCTTATGGAATGGGTGATAATCGCGGTGGTGGTGGTTCTGGTCATGTCTTTTTTCCGCGGCGGTTGCTGAGGCAAATAATCGGTGCGGCTTGGTAAGCCGCCATTAATAATAGTTTTAATTTATCTAATCAGTGTAAAAACAATGAGTTATAGATTGCAGTGAATCCCTGCAATTTAAAATTCCAACTCTATTTCCAACCCAAACGCTAAAAACCGCTCCGGCAAGCGGCCCTGGATTGTGCCCCTGGCGGTCGCGGGGTCAAGTCACGTCCTTCACCTCAGAAAATTGCAGGGGTTGGGCTCATTGCCTAACCCCCTCTCCTTTATTCCCCCAGATGAACCCCAGATAAAGCCTTCTTATATTTCCATGCCTATCCCCCTGCGTGAACGCCGCTTTAAACGTAGTCCCAACGGGGCTTTGGTTTTTGGAAATGTGCATCCGGCATCCACGTCGATGCTCGCAGCCCGCCCTGGCGCCTTATGAAACCCCTAATTTGGTGGTGATCCATGTTGACCCGAGGCCAAGTTGTGAACGGAAAAGCAAGAGGGAACCATTGATGGCAGTCCAAAAGGGACCCACTTGGTCCAAAAAATAATTTCATATCTCTTCGAGGACAAACCAGCCACAGGCCGGCCAAGCGAACGCAGGGCCAACCGCAATCGCTGGAGCGCTGCTTCTTGAGTCGAGGATACGGGATCTACCTTCACAACGACGGTTTATGGCGAAAGGTGGGTGGGGGTAGTCAATCAGAATGATTTCTGCAGGAGGCTGGATTGACGGGGTAGATTGAGTGTGCCAGAGGGAGGAGTTCGCTGCTTTTAACCTTTAGGTGACATTTTGTGGCACCGTTTCATTCAGTGCCCTCCGAGAGCTGGATAGCCTTCGGCCATCTTTATCCCGAGGTGTCAAATTATCAACACCTGAAGTAATTACTTCGGCTTTTGGGGGTATGATACAAGGTTTTACCCGGTTAATCCTGAAAGAAATTAGCCTTAACTATATATTATTACGTATAAAATTGTAATGGCAAATGGGGGAGCATTACACCTGTTCATCCTTGGCTTGAAGACTGGGTTACGTATTTTCGAATTATTGAGTCTGAAGGTCGGCGATGTTTATCTGCATGGGAGGATAGGTGACGTGGTATATGTGAAGCGGAAATATATGAAGAAAAAGCTGGAAGGGCGGGCTATCCCTCTGCACCAAGACGCCAAAGTCGCTTTGAACGTTTGGATCAAGGAACTGGAGGAAGCGGGGAAAGCGGACCCCGGCAGCCCATTATTCAAATCTCGCAAAGGGCAGCGCGCCATTACCCGAGTCCATGCATTTCGAGTTTTGACGGAAGTCTATGAAGCCAATGGATTGATGGGGAAGCTGGGAACCCATGCGATGCGAAAAACCTTCGCAGACCGAATCTATGATCGCCTTGGCCATGATTTAATCACGGTCCAAAGAGCCTTGGGCCACAAATCAATAAATTCAACCGTGAGTTATTTGTCTTCCGGGAAGAGGAGATTACCGAGGCAATTCTACCAATCTAATTCTGAATCATGGGTTGCATAATGATGGGGATAGCATCAACCAGTTGATGTGATGTTCAGACGGGAGACATTTTGCCTTGCTTCACCTCGAAGTGTTGATTTAAGATTGCCACAATTTTTTCCGCAGCCTGGCCGTCGCCATAAGGGTTTTTCGCCTGAGCCATGGCGTGGTAGCAATCAGGGTTATCCAAAAGTTCTTGTGCCGCTTGAAAAATATTTTCCCTGCTGGCCCCTACTAATTTAACTGTTCCGGCCCATACCCCTTCGGGCCTCTCCGTAACATCCCTCATTACCAAAACCGGCTTCCCCAGACCTGGGGCCTCTTCCTGGATGCCGCCGGAGTCAGTCAAAACCAGATAGCTCTGGGTCATGAGAAAGAGGAAGGGGGCATAATCTAACGGAGGCAGAAGGGATAGACGGCCACCGCCGCTTGCCTGGACTGAAGCCGCGGCACCTTCCCTCTTGATGGACCCCTCAACCTGGGCAAGGATATTATAAACTGGTTCCTGCACGTTGGGGTTGAGGTGAACCGGGTAAATTAAATGTACGTCCGGACGGTGCTCCACCAGGTCGCACAAAGCCAGACAGACGTTTTCAAATCCTGGGCCAAAGTTTTCCCGGCGATGGCCGGTCACCAAAATGATTCGCTGACCATCCAGGGATATTCCATAGTGATTAAAGAAATATTGTCCCCATGAATCCTGTTCTTTCGCGACTTGGGCGGCCACCATTTGCAGGGCGTCAATCACGGTGTTGCCGGTAACCCAAATGCGTTCAGCCGGCACCCCTTCGGCCAGAAGATTGTCCCGGGCCCATTCAGTGGGAGCAAAGTGATAATCGGCTATAGCGCCGGTAAGGCGCCGGTTCAGTTCTTCTGGATAGGGCCGGTATTTGTCCCGGGTGCGGAGCCCGGCCTCCACATGGCCCACCGGAATATGGAAATAATAAGCCGCCAGGGCGGCGGCAAAGGTGGTGGTGGTGTCGCCATGCACCAAGACCAGATCAGGCTGCTCCCGGCGCAGCACCTCCTTGAGCCCCTCCAGAACCCGCACAGTGATGTCAAAGAGATCCTGGTCCGGGCTCATCAAGTCAAGGTCGTAATCCGGCACAATCCCAAAGAGGTCCAACACCTGGTCCAGCATCTGGCGGTGCTGCGCGGTGACGGCCACTTTGACCTCAAAGGAACCCGCTTGCTTTCAGACGCAAAACCACCGGGGCCATCTTGATGGCCTCAGGCCGGGTGCCAAAAATAACCATTACTTTTTTCAATTAGTTAGGGCCACCAAGTAAAGATAGATTTTCATGGGTATATTTCAATAGGCATCAATCCCTACCATAACCACACTGCTGTATCCCTTTTCTTCCACATCAACTCTACGGGAAATTTGACGGGATCTATCGGTGCTACCATTTTCTAACACGATAAGTCCCCCGATAATCCGTGCTCTCTCATTGCCTTTAAGGCATTGTCAATACACATTATTCTTATTGCCGGAAACCCTTACTCTTATTTACACAAGCGAGCGAGGCGGTGTGCGCGATCCTCAGTCAGGCTTACCCTTCCGGAGAGGTCAATCCCTAGCGGATAGAGTATTGGGTGGTTCGGCGACATGGTGAATCCCCAATCCGGTCCTGACCTGTGTGCGGTGCGCTTCCACGGTCTTGACGCTGACACGGAATATGAGCGCCCGACCTTTTTCCTCAAATACCTTGCCATGTTGCTTGAAAACAGTGTAATATACCCGTCCAAGACCTTTGCCGCCGATCCGCACGACTTCACGGTAAAATACGCCTGGGTAGGTAGTCTTTTGGCGCTTCATGAGCCCCCCACTTCCCGGGTTGGGACTATTTCCAACCTCTCAGACTCTGAAACGATTATAGAGGTAATTTGGGTAAGTCAAGGGAAAATGATAATCAGAATAAAATAGTAAATTAAGTTAGTTGGATATTGTTTGGTAAGTAGCGGGAAATCATCTGTGGCGCTTTGGCAGGCCGCCACAAGCTGGGGCAGAGCCATGGCGGCCCGGACGGTTTGCGAATCGCCCGACGCCCCAACGTGGCTTCGAGCCGCAGTGACAACCAAAGGTAGGTAAATCATGGCGCAAGCAGGACCAGGACCCACTGGCAAGCTGGTGTGGCAACGGCTGATGGAAGGGAACATGCGGTTCGTCCAAGGGTTGTTTCAGGGTCGCAATCTACTGGACTTGCGGCGCACCCTGGCCCAGGGCCAGGCACCGGAAGCCGCGATACTTTCTTGCTCGGATTCCCGGGTGCCCGCGGAGATTATTTTTGATCAGAGCCTCGGGGACCTCTTTGTGGTGCGGACCGCCGGCTTGGTGCTGGACCCCACCAGCATCGGCAGCCTGGAATACGCCGTGGCGCATCTCCATGTGCCCCTGCTGGTCATCAAGGGCCATGAAGGCTGCGGGGCGGTGACCGCGGCGGTGGAGCACCCGGAGGCCACGGGGGGCCATATCGGCTCGATCATCACGCAGATTTCTCCGGCCGTCGACCAGGCGCGCCAGGCCGGCAATCGGGGCCAGGATCTGGTGGAGGCCGCCACGGATATCCATCTCAAAGCTTTGGAAATGACCCTGTTCGAGGTCAGCCCCATCATCCGGAAAGCCATCGATGCCGGGTACCTGGAGGTCGTGGTGGCCAAGTATTTTCTTCATGCCGGCCAGGTGCAGCCCCTGACTTCGACTTTCTGAAGATAGGCAGGAGGCCATGACGGCGGACCCAAAAAAAGCGGGGAGCCAGGTGGCCTGGTTCCCCGTTGTGTTAGGTTCGAGCCGCCCCAAAGATGGGGGCGACAGTACGGTTCACTGCTCTTTGCCGGACTCGGGCGCTTCTTCCAGTTGGGTGGACGGCACCACCAGCACGGGCACCGGCAGGGCCCGCCGGGCCACTTCCCGGACCACCCGCTCGGTGGTGGAGCCCAGGAGATGCCGGCCTACGAAGCCGTGGCCGTGAGCCCCCAGGACCAGGAATTTTATGCCCCTGGACTTTTCCAGAAAATCGATAATCGCCCCGGAAGCATCCTTTTCCCCTTCTAACAGATGGGTGTGGGCCTCCACCCCTTTCTTTTCGGCCCGCTGGACCGCTTCAGCCAGGACATTTTTGGCATAAGCCTCCTGATCCTCCCGCAGATGCCGGTCGATAAACGCGAAGTAACCGGCTTTCCGCAGTTGAATCACGTGGAGGACTTCCAGCGGCAACGCCATGAGCCGGGCCATGTTGATAGCCCGCTGCATGGCTTCCCATCCGGGGCCGGACCCATCTATCGCTACCGTAATTGACTGAGCCTTTTCAGCCGCCATTAATGGTGTCCTCCTTTCCCGAAGAGTACGCCAACCAGTAACCCGGCCCCAACCGCGATGAGTACCGCCATGATGCCGAAAAAGACCGGCTGGTTTTTCGAAGTTGACGTGAGCCAGTGTTCCAGCCCCACTTTCTTAATTTCAATTATGTCCTTGCCATAACCCACCAGTTCCCCCTTGAGAAAACAGAAGGATTCCACCTGATAGCGGCCTTCTGTCGCCGCGGGGGGAAAGCGGAAATAATGCTTGAAGAGCTTGCCTTCGGAGATCTCCAGGCGCGCCGGGGTCTCGACAATATTATAGAGGTTGGCCCGTTCCTTGATTTTGAGCAACCCCTGCCAGACTATCCCCTCATCCTGCGGGGCGGCCTTGCCCCGGATCAGGTGCATCTTCATCTTGCCCCGCACCGCGTCATACCCCAGTTCCAATTCTTGGGCCGTCTCCTTGGAGATAATCTGGTCCAGGGGTTTGCTTGCATGGATTTTGTAGATGAAGGGGGAACCGGTAACTTCGTACTGCTTCACCGACATCCAAAAGGGACCGACTTTGCCCTTGACGGAGAGCTTAACCGCTTCTTCCTTTGCGGCGGTGAGCTTGATGATCACATCGGCCCCGGGCACCGGATTGACCCCGAAGAAGAAAATTTTATCTCCGGAGTAGGACAGGCCGATTTCCACGACGTTTTTCGAGGCCGAGGTGATCACCTTGGGTTGCGACTCCGGGGTGACGGCCAGGGCCGCCCCCACCCAGAGGCATCCCAAACAACAGGCGAGGGCGAGAATGAGAGATCGTTTCATCTTAGTGCCCCCCTCCGCTTGAAGCCAGACTCACCAGATCGCTGGGGGTGATGACCAGGTCCAGGAACATCTTGACCGTCAAGGCCAGCACGATGATGGCCAGCAGGATGCGAATCTGTTCGCCTTTGAGGCGTTTGCCCGCCACCGCCCCGAACTGGGCGCCGATGGTGGAGCCGCTCAGGAGAATCAGGGCCAACAAGAGGTCGACGGTGTGGTTGACAATGGCCTGCTGAAGGGTGACGTTGGCCGAAGTGAGCACGATCTGGAAGAGATCGGTGCCGATGGCGGCGATGGTCGGCATGCCGATGATGTAAATCATGGCCGGGACCATGATAAACCCGCCGCCCACCCCCAGGATAGCCGCCATAATGCCCACGGTGGTGCCGATGGCGAAGGGGAAGATGGCCGAGGTGTTGAGTCCCGAGCGTTCAAAATTCATCTTTAGGGGCAGTTTGTTGAACAGCCGGGTCATGCTGGACTCAGTCACCGGGGCCGCCACCGCGGGTTCGGCGGACGAGCCCTTGCTGCGGCGAATGGTGCGCCAGCTTTCTATAAACATGGCGCCGCCCACCAGTCCCAGCATGAGCACATACACTACCTTCATGACGAACTCGAAGTTGCCCATGGCCCGCAAGATCTTGACCAATTGCACCCCGATGGTGCCGCCGAAGATCCCGCCGGCCAGGATTACCAGGCCCATCTTAAAGTCCACATTGCCCAAACGCCAGTGGGCAAAGGCGCCGGAAGAGGCCGCGGCCACAATCTGGTTGGAGTCCGAAGCCGCCGCCACCGCGGGCGGAATGCCAATCATCATCATCAGCGGGGTGAGGAGAAAGCCGCCGCCCACCCCGAAAAGCCCGGAGAGGAAGCCCACCAAGCCCCCGATCCCCAGAATCAGGAAAAAATTAATGCTCATGCCTGCTATGGGAAGATAAATATCCATCCTAGCTGTTCCCTCCCGGACAATAAGTTCAGATTCGGGGACAGTATGTTAAAATTATCACAAGGTGTCAATATTTTTCCTATATGGGTAAATTATTTTCTACTAAATAACCCAGGTAATCTCGTTGCAAAATGCAGCAAAGCATGGCAAACTCATGAAAAGTTAAGGAAACTTCGGGCGCAATAAATTTGTCGAGGCGGGAACAGGTGGCTCTCATGCAGGCATCCGAGATGATTCTGTTGCCCCTGGGGAGTGTTGCAAAAATCAAATGATAGAGGATGAGAAGCTGGCGATTCCCGGTTTTCCGGCTGAGACGCCGGGCAGCACCTTTGGTCCGACTGGAGGAATCTTTTGTATCTGAATATACGCCAGAAGGTGATCTTGGGGTTTACCGCCTGCGTCCTGGCCATCGGCTTCATCGGCGGGTTTTCCTATCATTACCTCCACGCTATCGAGCTTAAGCAGCACGTGGTCCAGATTGCCGATGATTTGCGGGAAATCGTCCTGGAAATACGGCGCTACGAGAAGAATTATCTCCTCTACGGCCAGGAGGAGGAGTTTAAGGAAAACCAGGCTTATACCCAAAAAGCCCTGGAGCTGCTGACCACGATCATGGCCGACATCAAGAACCTGAAAGTGGCTTCCCAGATGGCTACCTTTAAGAAGGATCTGATCGACTATCAGGGGCTGATGAAGCAACTGGCCAAGCCCGGGGAGCGGGGCCATCCGGACAGCCGGGGTCTGGAAGACCAACTGCGGGCCCGGGGGAAAGGCCTGGTCGATCTCTCGGTGCAGCTGGTGGCCTTCGAGCGCTTCCGGATTCTGGAAATCATCACCACCCTGAAAACCCAACTCCTCATCTCCGTGGTGGTGTTTCTGACTTTCATGGGGTTTATCATCTATATCGTCAACCGTAAAATTATTCTCCCCCTGCGGGTGATTGAAAATACCACCAAGCGCATTGCCCAGGGGGATTTCAAGCCCCTGCCGGTCCTGGACACCCGGGACGAAACCCAGCGGGTGGTGGAGGCTTTTAACCTCATGGTGGAAGAACTGGAACGGCGCCAGGACCAGTTGGTGCAGGGCAAAAAGATGTCCTCCCTGGGGGTCTTGACCGCCGGGATCGCTCACCAGCTGAACAATCCCCTCAACAACATCTCCACCTCCTGCCAGATTATCCTGGAGGAATTGGATCAGGCCGACCTGGAATTCGTCAGAAAAATGTTGACCAACGTGGAGCAAGAGGTCTACCGGGCCCGGGATATCGTCAAGGGGCTCCTGGAATTCTCCCGGGTGCGGGAATTCTCCCTCAAGCCCATTCCCCTGGAGGAGGTGGTCAAGCGCTCCATCCGGCTCATGTCCAGCCAGGTGCCTCCGGGGGTTGACCTCGTAGACGAAGTTCCCCGGGACCTGATCCTGGAACTGGACGCCCAGCGCATGCAGGAGGTCTTCCTCAACCTGCTGATGAACGCTATCCAGGCCATCAAGGAAACCCCCGGAGAGATTCGTATCGCCGCCGGCGCCAACCCGCTGCACCATGAGGCCGTCATCACCATTGAAGATACCGGGGTGGGTATCCCTAAGGATGAGTTGGACCGGGTCTTTGATCCCTTCTACACCACCAAGGAAGTGGGGGTGGGCACCGGCCTGGGGTTGTCTATCGTCTACGGGATCATCGAAAAGCACCATGGCCGTATTGCGGTGGAGAGCAAAGAGGGGGAGGGAACCAGGTTTATTATCCGGATGCCGTATAACCCTGAGTTCAAGCTCGAGAGGGCCTCACCATGAAACAGGGCAAGATTCTCATCGTCGAAGACGAACTGATCGCCCGGGAAAACCTGGACCATGTGCTCAAGAAGGAAGGGTATGACACCGTGGCGGTGGAAAGCGGCGTCCTGGCCTTCAAGGAACTGGAAAAACAGGAATTCGACCTGGTCATGACCGACCTGAAGATGCAGCAGGTGGACGGCTTGCAGGTGTTGGAGCGCACCAAGGAACTGAGCCCGGATACCGAGGTCATCATGATTACCGGCTTTGCCACGGTGACTACCGCGGTGGAGGCCATGCAGAAAGGGGCCTACCATTACCTGCCCAAGCCCTATAAGATTGACGAGATGCGCATCCTGGTGGCCAAGGCCATGGAAAAGCGCTCGCTCCGCCAGGAAGTCACCGAACTGAAGCGCCAGGTCCAGAGCCAGAGGGCGGTCCCTTTCCTGGTGGGAAAAAGCCCCAAGATCGAACTCCTGAAACAGACCATCGACCAGATAGCCCCCTCCGACGCCACGGTCCTTATCCTGGGAGAGACGGGCACCGGCAAGGAACTGGTGGCCAAGGCCATCCACCACCTCAGCCCCCGTTCCGACCACCGCTTCCTGGCCATCAACTGCGGGGCCTTTAGCGAAGAGTTGCTGGCCAACGAGCTCTTCGGCCACGAAAAAGAAGCCTTCACCGGGGCCCGGGGAGTCAAGAAGGGCCTCCTGGAAGCGGCTTCCGGGGGCACCATCCTCCTGGATGAAATCGGGGATATGCCCACTTCCATGCAAGTCAAGCTGCTCCGGGTCCTCCAGGACAAAACCCTGATGCGGGTGGGGGGGACCACCGAGATCCCCGTGAATATCCGGGTCCTGGCCGCCACCAACAAGGACCTGAAAAAAGAGGTGGAACAGGGCAATTTCCGCCAGGACCTCTATTACCGCATCAACGTGGTCACCCTGCACGTGCCCACCCTGGCGGAGCGCCAGGACGACATCCCCCTCCTGTGCCGGCACTTCCTCGAGAAGTTTGCCGAGGCCCAGGGCAAAACCATCGACCAGATCGGGGACGAAGTCATGGACGTGCTGCTGCGCTACGAATTTCCGGGGAATATCCGGGAGCTGGAAAACATCATGGAGCGGGCCGTGACCCTGTGCAACGGCAGCGTCATCGAAATGAAGCACCTGCCCCTGGATTTCCAGCAGCCCATCTTCCAGGTGCAGCGCCATCAGCGGCGGGAGTTCTCCACCCTGGATGAAAATGAGAAGGAATATATCAGCTGGGTCGTCAAACAGGTAAACGGCAATAAAACCAAGGCCGCGGAAATCCTGGGGATCGACCGGGTCTCCCTCTGGCGTAAACTCAAACGCTACGACCTG
>CAWKEQ010000012.1:0-259597 GCA_963848565.1 uncultured delta proteobacterium | reverse complement strand
TGACTGAAAAAGACGTGCCCAAAAGCATCAGCCGGATTTTTGGCATGGGGCGCAGCCTGCGCGCCAGGTTGCCTAAGTCCCTCTCCCGGAAAATCGTCCTGTCCCCCGGGCAGGACTGGGGGGTCAGGGTGGCGTTGCTGGTGGGCTTAAGCCTGCTGCTGGCCCTGATCCTGTCCCCCCGGATCTCGGAGCCGCAGCGCCATTACCGGGTAGGGGATGTGGCCCGGGAGAACGTCAAGGCCATCGGCGAATTCCTGGTAGAGGACGTGGAGACCACGGCCAAGAAGAAGCAAGAGCTGATGACCGAGGTGCCCCCGGTGTTTGATTTGCAGGAGCAGTTGGGGGACGAGGTGCAGCAGCGGTTCCAGAAAGCCATGGACTACATGCGGCGCATCTCCCAGGAGGCTGCGGCGCCGCTCCAGCAGGGTCAGGCCGGGGCTACCGCCCAGGTCAAAACCAAGCCCACCGTGCCCTACAAGGTCCTGCTGGACCACAAGCCCGAATTCGACCGCATCCTGGGGGTCACCGTCCCCAAGCCCACCTTTCACCTTCTGGCCAAGGCCGAGTTTTCCCCTTACCTGGAAGCCATGGTCAGCCAAATGGTTGAACAGTTTTTGAAGCAGGGGGTGATCAGCAGCCGGGCTATCCTCAAGCCGGAGGCCCGGGAGATCCTGCTGCGGCGCCTGCCTTCCCGCGTGGAGTCGGTGGAGCGCCCGCCATTCGGCTTTATCGAACTGGATGAGGGACGGAAATCCGCCGCGGGCTATTGCCGGGACGTGGCCGTGGAGGTGTCTCCTTCGGATCGGTGGCTGGTGTGCGATTTGACCCAGCTCCTGCTGGTGCCCAACGTCTCGCCCAACTGGGCCGAAACTCATGAGCGCCAGCAGGCCCGCCTGAAGGAATTAAAGCCCGTTTACTTTAAGGTGAAGCGGGGCGAGATGCTGGTGCGGGAAGGCGAGCGCCTCACGCCCTTGCACCTGGTCAAATTGCAGGCTCAGACCAAGATTTACCCCCGGAGCCGGGGCGTGCTGATCTTCCTGGGGCTCTTCATTTGCCTCGCCATGCTCCTGGGGGTCTCTTATCAACTGGCCCGTATCGTCCTGCGGCGCTTTTCCAGCCGCTGGCGGGACCTGACTTTTGTGGCGGCCCTGCTCCTGGGCAGCACCCTGATGAACAAGGGGCTCCTGGTGTTAGGGGACAACGTGGGCCGGAACCTTCCCCTGGTGGGCCACAACCTGGTGTACATTCTGCCCCAGGGATTAGCCGCCATTTTAGCCGCCATGTTTCTGGGGCTGGGGACCGGGGTGGGGGTAGCCTGCCTCGGCGCCACCTTTGCGGCCCTGGTGGTGGCTAACCCCTTTCCCCTGTTCATCTATTTTGTCATTGCGGGCCTGGTGGGGGTCTGGGGCGTAAAAAGTTGCCGCCGCCGCAGCGCCTTGATTCAAACCGGCCTGATCATCAGCCTGGCCAACATGGTCCTGGTTCTCACCTTCAAAATGTTGGAGTTTCCTTTCACCGGCAACGACCTGCTCATCGGGGAGGTTTTTGCCCTGGGAGGCGGGTTGCTCACCGGCATCGTGGCCCTGGGCCTGACCCCCATCATGGAGTCATTGTTCAGTTACTCCTCTAATATCCGCCTGCTGGAGCTCTTGAACCTGGACCAGCCCGTGCTCAAAGAACTGATGCTCATTGCCCCGGGGACCTATCATCACTCCATGGTGGTGGGCCAGATGGTGGAAGCCGCCGCGGAGACCATCGGGGCCAATCCCATGCTGGCCAAGGCCGCCGCCTTTTACCACGACATCGGCAAGATCAAGAAGCCGGCCTATTTCGTGGAAAATCAGATGGGCGGTGACAACAAACACGAGAAGCTGGCCCCGTCCATGAGCAGCCTGATCCTTATCTCCCATGTCAAGGATGGGGTGGACCTGGCCCGGAAACACCGGTTAGGGGAGAACATCGCCGATATCATCTGCCAGCACCACGGCACCAACCTCATCAATTACTTTTTCCACAAGGCCAAGACCCAGGCGGCCACACCCAACCAGGTGAAGATGGAGGATTACCGCTACCCGGGCCCCCGGCCCCAGACCAAGGAAGCCGGGCTGGTGCTTTTGGCGGACCAGGTGGAGGCGGCCTCCCGGACCCTGACGGACCCAACCCCGGCCCGCATCCAAGGCATGGTCCAGAAGATCATCAATAACGTGTTCGCCGACGGCCAACTGGATGAATGTGAACTCACCCTGAAGGACCTGCACCACATTGCCAGAAGCTTCAACAAGATCTTGAGCGGCATCTTTCACCAACGCATCCAATACCCCCAGGCCATCGACAAGAAGAAGCTCCATGAAGATATTGATAAACAACCGCCAAAGAAAAACGGTCCTAAGTCAGGAGAAAGTCAGGAAAAAAGCCGGGAAGATCTTAAACGCCTTGGCATTGTCTGACCGGGAACTCAGCCTGACCCTGGTGGGCGACCGGGCCATGGCGCGCCTTAACCGGGAAACCTTTGGGCGGCGCGGCCCCACCAACGTCATCTCTTTTCCCCTGGACGATACCCCCAGCCCCGGCGGGCCCCCGGCGCTTCTGGGCGAGGTGGTGATTTCCCTGGCGACCACCCGCCGCCAGGCCCAGGAATCCGGCTGGCCCTGGCAGGAACTCTTCGATTTTTTTCTGATTCACGGTATATTACACCTGTTGGGCTACGACCACGGGGACCCGGCGGCCGAAGCGGAGATGACCGCCAAGACCTGGGAGTTGATGGCGGTGCTCTACCCCGGGCGGTCCTGGGACCTGGAACCGGCCGAGGAACAGGGGTGACGGGCGGGCTCCGGGTCCGCCCGCTTCGTAGCGCCCCCAGGTGTCCCGACGGAGAAAAATGAGCTCAGTGCAGGGTTCTGCGCCGAGCTATTTTGCCATCCTGAGCGTAGGGAAGGGTCTCGTATGCTCTCGTGCTGATGAGATTCTTCGGTCGCTCCGCTCTTTCAGAATGATAGGTGAGGGGACTTTCGCAGAGGTCTCCCGTTGCAAGGAGGAACCGCGTGCCGCGATTGGAAGTAAACATTGATCATGTGGCCACCCTGCGCCAGGCCCGCCTCGGCAATGAGCCGGACCCGGTGGCGGCCGCGGTCCTGGCGGAATTGGCCGGGGCCGACGGCATCATCGTCCACCTGAGGGAAGACCGGCGCCACATCCAAGACCGGGACCTGGAACTCTTGCGCCAGACCGTCAAGACCCGCCTCAACCTCGAGATGGCCGCGACCCCGGAGATGCTGACCATCGCCCGGGAGATCAAACCCGACCTGGTGACCCTGGTGCCGGAAAACAGGCAGGAGCTCACCACCGAAGGGGGCCTGGAGGTGGCGGGGAATAAGGCCTTTCTCAAAAATTTCGTCCAGGACCTGATGGAAGTGGGGCTCAGGGTGAGCCTGTTCGTGGACCCGGTGACCACCCAGATCGACGCGGCCCGGGAAGTGGGGGCCGAGTGGGTGGAACTCCATACCGGCACTTACGCCGACGCCCTGACCCGGGCCGAGGCCACCAGGCTCTTTCAGGAACTGCTCAACGCCGCCCGGCACGCCCGGAGCGTTGGCCTTAAGGTCAAATGCGGCCACGGCCTCAACTACCGCAACATCAAGCCGTTTCACGGCCGGGAGGAATTCGCCGAGTTCTCCATCGGGCACAGTATCATGGCCCGGGCCATCCTGGTCGGCCTCGATCGGGCCGTCCGGGAGATGGTGGAACTGGTCAGGTAGTTAGCGGAGCGGTCAGCTTGCAGTAATCAGCTTTCAGCCTGGGATAGGGTCCCACAGATACCTTGCTAAATGTCAGCCTCAACAACTTCCCCTCCCCCATCAAGGGGGAGGGAGAAAAGACCTTCAACCTCTGGCAAGATAATCCTGGGACGAGGCATAGCTCACCTGTAGGGTGGAGATTGGCCGCCATCCTTACTTTGAACATGGCAGACGCGTAGGGTGCGCACCGCTCACCATGCTTTCGTTTGCTCCTCTGCCCCGGTTGTGGTTGGGGCCCAAGCAGCAGCCAGGTCTTATGGAAAATCTGGAAAAAAATCAGGGAACCAATGGCAAGTCAGAAAGAGAGCAGATGAAACCCCTCGCTCTCGCCATGGCCAGCGATATCAGCCAACTGCTGGTGGATAAAGGTTTTGGTCAAAAGCCCATCGACGTTGTGGAGGCCCTGGCCTTTGCCATGTTCATCATCGCGGATACGTACTCTTTGGCCAAACCCGACAAGGACCGGGCCATAGAAGTGATCCATGGTTTTTATGACGACATGCAAGACTATTTTATTCATAAGATCATCATCGGCGACCATCACCTGAACGATGCCGCCGAGATTCAGTCGGTCTCGGATCAATTTCACGACCTCAGCCGGGAGAGGTTTGCGCAGTATGGGGAGAAATTCAAGCAGGATATTTCCGACCCCATGGCCCTGTCCTGCCCGGCCACGGTGAGCTACCTGTTGGACAATCTGTTTATCCAGCCCCTCGATAACGCAGAAAAAATTTGCTTGATAGGGGCAGTGTCGGATAGAGTCCTCACGTTCTGGGCCGGCTGCGTCCAGAATTTCAAGTGAAGAAAAAATTCTCTGTTACCACAGATGTACCCGCCTCTCCAGTCATGTAGGGTGCGCACCGCGCACCATGATATGCTGCTTCGACGGGTGGTGCGCAGTGCGCACCCTACAAATACCTTGAACTTTTCGGACCAGGAGGCTTGACATAAAAAAACTCATCGACTTACACGTCCATTCCAGCGCCTCGGACGGGTCGTTCCCGCCGGCGGAGGTGGTGCGCCAGGCCAAGGCCGGAGGTCTCACGGCCATGGCGCTCACCGACCATGACACCGTGGAGGGCCTGGCCGAGGCCGTGGCCGCGGGGGCGGAGTTCGGGGTGGAGATCATCCCCGGGGTGGAGATCAGCGCCCAGTTTCCCGGCGGCACCATGCACATCGTAGGCCTGTTCGTGGACTACCACAACGGCCGGCTGGATGAGCGCCTGGCGGTGCTGAAACAGGCCCGGATCGACCGCAACCCCCAGATCATCAGTAAGCTCAACGCCCTGGGCATCCCCGTCACCATGGCCCGGGTGGAGGAGATCTCCGGCGGCGGCCAGGTGGGCCGGCCCCACATCGCCCGGGCCTTGATGGAAGCAGGCGCTGTCAAGGACCTGCAGGAGGCCTTCGACAAGTACCTGGGCTGGCGCAAGCCCGCCTATGTCAGCAAGTTCCGGTTTCCTCCGGACCAGGCCCTGGCCATGATCCGGGAGGCCAAGGGCATTCCGGTCCTGGCCCACCCGTTTACCCTGAACCAGGGTTCGGCTTATGCCCTGAAAAATCTGGTCATCGAGCTCAAAAGCCAGGGGTTGGCGGGGCTGGAAGTTTTCTACTCCGACCATACCCGGGAGCAGCAAGCCCTGTACCTGAAGCTGGCCCGGGAGCTTGATCTGCTGATCTCCGGCGGCTCCGACTACCACGGCCTCAACAAGCCGGAAATCACCTTGGGGTCCATGCCCTGCCAGGACCGGCTCACCTATGACCTGGTTACCGCCCTGAAGGCCTGGCACCGCCGGGAATATCAGCTGGGCGGCTAATTGACGGCCACCTGCCCCCTGGGTTCTCTGGCGCGCACATTTTTCTTGAACTTAGTTGATATCTGGTGTAAACAAGAAATTAATCCGGGGTATGAAACTCCGGAACCCGCAGTAATCAGACTATGAACTTAAAAAAGCCACGAAGGCTTGAGCGCGTGAAGGCGCCGGGTGTCGTGGCTTTTTCTTTTCGAATGGCCTAGACCTCTAACCTTTGGCCCCTTTGTCGACTTCACTAGTGTTGCGTCTCTTTGAGGAAAGACGAGAAGGGGTAGGATACTATGATCTCTGGGAGGGTTTTGTTGGTGCTGGCGCTGGGTGCGGGGCTCCTCCCGGGTTTGGGGTGGGGTCACTGCGCCGCGGCGGCTAGCGATGCAGGAAAATCAGTGAGCGCACCACAAGCCAAAGAGGAGGGTAAGCTGAAGGGGGAGGACGTGGGACATGTGCAACAAAAGGGCGAGGCCAATGAGGAACATGAACCGGGAAGCAAAGCGGAAGCCGAGGAAAATGAATGTCCCACCACTTTTGGGCCGATCATCACGGATACCGCAGTCCCCCTGGACCAGGGAAAATTTTCCGTGCAGCCCACCTTTGGCCTGGGCTTCGTCACGAATAGCTTTACTCAGAGCTGGCGCCGGGTCTCGGCAGGCGGCAATTTCAAGACCTTCGGGATGTACTGGCAATTTACCTACGGCCTGATAAAGAACGTGGAGGTTTTCGTGGTGGTCCCTTATATCCATAACCGGGCCAACAACGTCAACGAAGCGGGTCCGAACGGGCGAGCGCTCCGCCGGTTTCGGGGGACTGGGCGACGTCAATCTGACCTTGAAATACCAGATGCTGGAAGAGGGACCCAAGGCCCCCACGGTGACCGCGCTCTTCGCCACCGGATTCCCCACCGGCCATTTTCGCCACCTCAATCCCGGGCGGTTGGATATGGATATCCTGGGAGGGGGGGCCTACGCCTTTACCACCGGTCTGAACCTGTCCAAGTGCGCCAAGCCCTTCATAATGTATGCCAATGTCTGGTATACGATGCAGACCGCTTATACCAGCCGGGAGCCGCAACAACATTTGATTCCTAACGAAAACGGTGAACCGGTGGCGGGTGACCCCGAATCCCCTAATATACGCAATTATCCCCGGGACTTTGTCACCATAAACCTGGCGGCGGAATATATTATCGCCAATAAGTGGATCGCCCTCCTGGAACTTACCAGCTATTGGGATGGCGGGCGTCTATTCGGCCATCAAGCCAACCTGCCACCGGGCGCTTTGCTCTCCGTAAGTCCGGGGATTGAATATATGGTCTCGGAGAAATTAGGCTTCGCCATGTCGGTGAACTTTGACCTCATCGGCAAGAACGCCAACACTGCGATCACCCCGCTCTTTTCCATGCTGTATCAATTTTAATACTTATGCCTGGATAAGCCTTGATAATGCGGCGAATTTGCGACAAGGAGAAATAATCGATGGACCGCCAGGACCAAGATAAGCATAAACATGAACATAAGCATGAGGAGGTCACTCATAGTCACGACGGCCACGAACACAGCCACGAGGCGACGGAGCACACTCATGAGCATACCCACGATGACCAACATCATGGTCATGACCACAAGTCTTCTCAGTAGCCCGAAATCCGGGGGTTGATCATGGGGATAGGCGAGACAACGGGATGCCTGACGTGATTGCTCCGGCACCGACCCATGGGGACTACGGGCTCCAGTGACGTTATTTCCAGGGGTGCCCCAGCTGGGAGGCTGGTACAAATGCTGATTATCAAGATACTGCCATCGCGTCTGCCTCCCCACTAGTGGTGCCCTATTTTACCTTGGGGGTCACCATACCCTCGAGTCATAAGGAGAATGAATCATGCATATGGCCGATGCCTTAATTTCTCCAGCAGTGGGCGGAACGATGTGGGCCGCCACCGCGGGGCTCACCTATTACAGCGCCCGGAAGCTCAAGCAGGAAATGGACGACCGCAAGCTCCCCCTCATGGGGGTCCTGGGGGCCTTTGTGTTTGCGGCCCAGATGATCAACTTCACCATTCCGGCCACCGGCTCCAGCGGCCACCTGGTGGGCGGCATCATTCTGAGCATCCTGTTGGGACCCTATGCGGCCTTTCTCACCCTGGCCTCGGTGATCACGGTGCAGGCCCTGTTTTTCGCCGATGGCGGGTTGTTGGCCCTGGGATGCAACATCTTCAACATGGGATTTTTTGCCTGTTTCATTGCCTACCCCTTGGTTTATAAAAAAATCGTGGGAGACAGAACGACCCGGGGCCGCATTTTGCAGGGAGCCCTGGCCGCGGCCATTTTGAGCGTGTTGATGGGCGCTTTTGCGGTCGTGCTGGAGACGCTTTTTTCCGGCATCTCGGAACTGCCTTTCTTCACTTTTATGCTCTTGATGCTGCCGATTCACCTGGCCATCGGCGTCGTGGAAGGCCTCATCACCGCGGCGGTGGTGACCTTTGTCTGGAAGGCCCGGCCGGAAATCCTGGAGCTGGCGCCCCCCGCCGGGGTGTCGGGGGCGGGCCGTTCCTTCAAGCCGGTCATCATCGGACTGGTGGTCCTGGCCGTGTTTACCGGGGGGCTGCTCTCCTGGTTTGCCTCCACCCACCCGGACGGCCTGGAATGGTCCATCCAGGGGGTTACCGGCAAGGAGGAGGTTGAAGCGCCCAAGTCCGGGGCCCACGGGGCGTTGACCGCACTCCAGGAGAAGCTCGCCTTCCTGCCGGACTATGACTTCAGGAAGCTTGAAGGCGCGCCGGAGGCCAAAAAAGAAGAGAGCTGGCCCGACGTCAACGCCGGCAGATCCCTGGCGGGGGTGTTGGGGGGCGCCATCACCCTGCTTCTGGTCGGGGCTATCGGCTTCGGACTGAAAAAGTATGCTGGTCACCACGGCTGATTCCGGGTTTTCCCGGGGCGGCACAACCGGGGCGGGGTGGAAAACGAGTCTCCGCCCCCGGTGTTTCTGAGGCGGCATGGGCACTATCGAAAATTCCCTCTATAATATCGGCTATCTGGAGACACTGTCCTACCAGTCGACCCCCATCCACCGTCTGGACCCCCGGGCGAAACTGCTCACCACCATGGTATTCATTGTGGCCGTGGTTTCCTTCCCCAAGTTCGCGGTGGCGAGCTTGATTCCCTTTATTCTCTACCCGGTGGCGCTCATCGCTCTGGGCAATCTGCCGGTTGGGTATCTGGGGAAGAAGATCCTGATCGCCGCGCCCTTCGCCTTTTTCATCGGCATTTTCAATCCGCTGCTGGACCGGCAGGTGATGGCGCACCTGGGCCCCCTGGCCATTTCCGGCGGTTGGGTCTCTTTTGCCTCCATCATGATCCGGTTCGTCCTGACGGTGAGCGCCGCCCTGATTCTCATAGCCGTTACTGGCTTTCACCAGGTGTGCGCCGCGCTGGAGCGGCTGGGGATGCCCCGGGCCTTCGCGCTGCAGTTGCTGTTCCTCTACCGCTATCTGTTCGTGCTGGGTGGCGAAGCCGCCCGGATGGTGCGGGCCCGGGCCTTGCGTACCTTTGATGGCCGCGGGGAGGGCTTTGGGGCCTACAGCTCCATGCTGGGGCACTTGCTGTTGCGCACCCTGGACCGGGCCCAGCGCCTGCACCTGGCCATGCTCTCCCGGGGGTTTGACGGTGAGATCCGCCTGCTCCGGCCGCTGCACCTAACGGGCCGGGACGTGGGGTTTTTCCTGGGCTGGTCCGGCCTGTTCGTGCTGCTCAGGCTTTATAACGTCTCCCAGTGGTGGGGAACCTGGGTCATGGGGTTGGCAAAATGAGCCATCATATCATTGAGGTCGACGACCTCTTCTATAGCTACCCGGACGGCAACCAGGTGTTGAAGGGGATCTCCTTCCGGATTACCCATGGCGAGAAAGTAGCCCTGGTGGGGGCCAACGGCGCCGGCAAGTCCACCCTTCTCCTCCAGTTCAACGGCTGCCTGCTGCCGGAAGCCGGGCGGGTGCGCATCGGCGAAATGCCGGTGACCAAGAAGACCCTGAAGCACGTGCGGCGCACCGTGGGCCTGATCTTTCAGGACCCTGACGACCAGCTGTTCATGCCGCTGGTTTATGATGACGTGGCCTTCGGCCCCCTCAATCTGGGCTTGAGCCCCGAGGAGGTGGACAAACAGGTGATGCGGGCCCTGGCCGCGGTGGGGGCCGTCCACCTGAAGGACCGCCCGCCTTACCATCTGTCCGGCGGGGAAAAGCGCGCCGTGGCCATCGCCGCGGTGTTGTCCCTGGCCCCGGCCATCCTGGTCATGGATGAGCCGAGCTCCAATCTCGACCCCAAGACCCGGCGCCAGCTCATCGAACTGCTTAAGACCTTCGAACATTCCCTGATCATCGCCACCCACGACCTGGACCTGGTCCTGGACCTCTGCCCCCGCACGATCGTGCTCAAGGAGGGGCGCATCGCCGCGGACGGCCCTACCCGGGAGATCATGGCCGACGAAAAGCTTTTGGCCTCCTGCAACCTGGAAAAGCCTCTGAGGCTCCAGGGCTGCCCCGTGTGCCACCCGGCTTGACCCAGGGCCATGGCCGGAGCAGGAGTGGCTCTCGTTGCCGGTCCCGGCTGAACTGCCATTGACGGCAAAGAGCCTCATGCTTATCTTTTAGGAAGAGAGATAACCAAGGAGGTGAATCCCAGATGTGCTGCACCGACAAAGACAAGCATGAGCACGAGCATAGCCATGAGGCTTGCACCCACAGCCATGACGGACAGGAGCATAAGCACGAGGCCGGAGTGCATAGCCACGAGCATACCCACGCTGACGGCCATCACGAGCACGATCACAAGTGCTGTAAATAACGGTAACTAACCATAAAGCCGCGCAGGCCTGTTCCGGGATGAAACCTGGAGAGGGCGTTCGCGGCTTTTCTTTTTCCTTTCTGGCCATTTTCCCGAAAGGTTAGGCCTATCCTGGATTTGGGCTGGGAGCCGGTAGCCACGGGTGAGGTGTGAAACTGCCTCGACCTGGCGGTTCGCCTTCAGCCGCTCAGGGGGTGGGGTACGGTTTCGGGGCCCGTGGGGCCGGGGCCGGAGACCTGCCGCCAGGCCAGGAGGTAGAGGATCTCCGGCCCGGGGTTGGTGACCGCGTGGGCCAGCCCCGGCGGGATGCGGACCAGGGTGCGGTCGCCATTGATGACCCGTTCCCGGACCTGGCCGGGAGCGGCTTCCCAGATGAAGACGGCGCGGCCGTGGAAGGGGTAGAGCCACTCCTCGTGGCCGGGGTGGAGGTGGTGGCCCCGGCTCTGTCCCGGGCTGACGGAAATGAGGTGGAAGGTGTCAAGCAGGCCCTGGGGATCCTGGGCCCGCCCCTGCCAGGGGAAAAAGCTCAGGCCCCGGCCGTCCGCGGCGATTTCATTGCTCAGATCGATGAATTGGACTTCGGCCATCCGGTCTCCCTCCTCAGGCGCCGCCACATCCCCCGGACCGGGGTGAGGTGATGGATTGGTTAGAAAAGTTCAAAGTTCAAGGTTCAAAGTTCGAGGTTCGGTAACTAAAGAATACGAACCGTGCACCGTGATAAAAATGCCGGGTTTCAGAGGTTGTGGGCAAGCTTAAGGCCCATGAATGCCTGCACTGCTCTGAAGAGTTTTTGGTGGCGCCGGTATCCTACCGGTGTGGGTGCACAGGTTGAAAACCTGTCCCACCAAGTGGGTGGCGGGGGGACGCCCGCCCTATTGAAGCTCCTCACCCCTTGCATTTTGGCGCTGATCTGGTAGAGTGGTGCCGCCGGTTCAGCCAGGCATGATAATTTCCGCCGGCCACTTTTTATCAGACAATCATGGCTACCATCAACGATTTGGTTCTGGTCCACCTGGACCGCAACCCCGCATTTTACGCTCGCATCAACGATATTTCCCCGGACGTCAAGCGGGGGTGGTATCAGGTGGAATTGCTGGTACTGTCCCTGCCTCCCCAGACCCTGGTGTGGATCCTGGAGGAGACGCACCTCCAGGGAGAGGAGTACACCATGGGGGGGCGCCCGGTGCAGTTGACGCTCATTCCCCCTAAAGAACCGCCCCCCACCAGTTCCCCGGCTCCGACAGGCAAGGGCAAGGTAATCCCCCTGATCCGCAAGACCTGAGCTGGGGGCGCCTCAGTTCAGGATTTCCTTAAGGCGCTCCCACCATATATCGCCCTCTAGCCCCACCTCTCTCCCCCCGCAGCGGGGGGAGAGAGGTGTAGGTTATAGCGTTTGCCAAAAGTATTTTCCGAGGGCGGCATCATGCTAATCCCCCCTAGCCCCCCTTGAGATAATGGGATAACTATAAGGAATTGTTGCTAAAGTACACCTTTGAAAAAGGGGGACTTAGGGGGATTTAAGAATCTCCAATTGGAAAGAATTTATGGCAAATGCTCTAATCGCCGTTTTTTATCATGGCAGACCAGCGAGCCGGTCCCATTTTTTTCCCTCTCCCTCAATGGGGGAGCGGGTCAGGGTGAGGGGGAAGTGATCTTCACGAAGTAAGAAAGACGTGACGGAACCACGTTCCCCGGCCGGGGGGTCAACGGCCGAACTCCCGGGGTTGGTACATCCAATGCTGCTGCCACCAGGGGATCTTGCGCCAGATGAACAGTAATTTCAGGTAATAGAGGTACCGGTGGCGGGCGATGGCCCCCATGACCTGGCGGGCCACCCGGGGGTCCACCACCGGCGATTGGGGGACGCCGGGGCGGGCCAGCACCTGAAAGGCGTCCCGGCGCCAGACCCGCAGCTTTTCCTCCTGCCAGCCGGCCTTGGTGAGCAGCCACCTCAGGGTCTGGGGGGCAAAATAGAAGTTGTGAGCCGGGGAGAACATCCGCCGAAAACTCACCTTGGGGGCCAGGACGTTGGGGGTTTCCAGGAAGAGCCAGGTGTCAGGGTGGGCGCAGGTCCGGAGCCGGCGCAGGAAGGCCAGGGGCTCGGGAAAATGCTCGATGACGTGGGAGGCCAGGATCAGGTCGAAGGGGGCGGCGGCCAGGGGCGCCTCCTCGAAGCGGCCGGTAAAAACCGTCAGGCCGTGGTGATCCCGGGCATAGGCGGCCTGGTCGGGGTCGGGCTCCACCGCCCACACCTGGGCTCCCTGGCTTTTCAGCCTGGACCCAACCAGGCCCAGGCCGCAGCCAACTTCGAGGACGCGGCAGCCGGGTTGGAAGACCGGCTGGATCATGGGCCACTGGAGGTGCCAGCGTTTCTCCAGTTTCAGAAGCTGGCGCGGCAGGCCGGCACTACCGGTGTGCCACTGCCGGTGACTCACGGCCACCTCGCGGCGGTCCTGGTCCTCGATCACCGGGTTGTGATAGACGAGGCCGCAATCCCGGCACCCCACCGTGGTGATGGTGAGGCCCCGTTCCCGGCGCCGGGCCACCAGGGCGGTGTGATCGTGTTCACAGAGCGGGCAGAGCATATTTCGCATAGGGTCGTCCAAACAATGGTAACCATTTATGTTGATAAAGGCCAGCAAGTTAACCTTGCACCCCGGGCCCCGCAAATTTATTATAAGTTGTAATTCACTGACTATCTTAATAAAATATGAAGAGATGGGCGGTCGTGAATTTGGGGTGGAGCTTTTTAGGAGAATTTTCCTGGTGCAGCCCTGTACCAGAGATGCTCATCCCCTTGGGGCCGTAAAACCGCTGCCCGGCGGGTCGATGATGATAAACAGAGAAATCAGGCTGGTGACGAGAAACGCCCCATGAGCCGTCAAGAAGTCATGTCCCATAATGGCAATCGCTTCGCTGGAGAAGGGTAAATTATGGCCAACTACCAAGTGAATAAAACCTACCAGGAAATAAATGATAAAATCCGGCGAGGTCAAGCAGTGGTGGTCACTGCCGAAGAGATTGTTGACATCGTGCGCCGGAAAGGCGAGGTGGCCGCGGCCCGGACCGTGGACGTGGTGACCACCGGGACTTTTTCACCCATGTGCTCGTCGGGGGCCTTCCTTAATTTCGGCCATGCCAAGCCACCCATCAAGGCGTCCCGGGTCTGGCTCAACCATGTGCCGGCCTATGCCGGCGTTGCCGCGGTGGACGTCTATATGGGCGCCACCGAGCCCTGCGAGGAAGATCCCCTGAACAAGGTGTACCCGGGGGAGTTCAAATATGGCGGGGGCCACGTCCTCCACGACCTGGTGGCCGGCAAGGCCGTGCACCTGGTGGCGGAAGCCTATGGCACCGACTGCTACCCCAACAAGCGCCTGGAGCGGGAGATCACCTTAAAGCAGATGACCAATGCCATCCTGTGCAACCCCCGGAATTGCTACCAAAATTATAATGTGGCGGTCAACCTGTCGAACCGGACCATTTACACGTATATGGGGCCGCTCCGGCCCCGGGCCGCCAACGCCAATTACTGCACCGCGGGCGAACTGAGCCCCCTGTTCAATGACCCGTACTACCGCACCATCGGCATCGGTACCCGCATCTTTCTGGGGGGAGGGGTGGGCTACGTGGTATTTCCCGGCACCCAACACAACCCGAAGAAACCCCGGGCGGAGAACGGGATACCCCTGGGTCCGGCCGGGACCCTGATGCTGATGGGGGACATGAAGCGGATGGACCCCCGGTACCTGGTGGGAGTGAGCCTCTTGGGCTACGGCTGTTCCTTGGCGCTGGGGGTGGGGATTCCCATCCCCCTGTTGAATGAGGAGATGGCGCATTTTTGCGGGGTCAGTGATGCCGAACTCATGGCTCCCATCGTCGATTACGGCGGTGATTCTTCTGCCGGCCCGAGCCAGATTTTGGGGCAGGTGAGCTACGCCCAGCTCAAGACCGGCAGCCTCTCCCTAGACGGCAAGGAGGTGGCCACGGTGCCCCTGTCCAGCCTGGTGCGGGCCCGGGAGGTTGCCCAGCATCTGAAAGAATGGATCGAATCCGGCCGCTTTCTTCTGGGGGAACCGGTAGAACTGCTGCCCCTGGATGATGAAGCCCCCTTTCTCAGCACCGTCAGCCGGGATAGCTGAAATCCAGACACAGAGTCCCCGTAGGGGCGACCCGGCGGGTCGCCCCTCCTTTTCCCGCATATTCGGGAGAATTGGTGATCAAATCCCTGGATAATTACCTCCGGCGTCACCGGCGGGCGGCCCTGCTGTTCTCCGGGGGGCTGGATTCCTGTCTCCTGCTGGCCGCGGCGGCCCAGGCCCTGGGGACGGGGTTGACCGCCATCACCTTTACCGGACCCCATACCGTGCCGGGAGAGTTGGCCGCGGCCTGGGCCCTGGCCCGGCGCCTCGGAGTCGACCACGTGGTGCGGGAATTTGATCCCCTCAGCCTCCCGGAATTCCGGCACAACCGCCGGGAGCGGTGCTATGTCTGCAAAGGGGCCATCATTACCCGGGCCTGGGAGATTGCCGCTGCCCGGGGACATACCGTGCTCTGGGACGGCACCAACCTTGACGATCTGGCCGATTTCCGGCCGGGGCTCAAGGCGTTGCGGGAACTGGGAGTCGAAAGTCCGTTGCTGGCGGCGCGGCTGGGCAAGGCGGCCATCCGGGCCCTGAGCCTGGGCCTGGGGCTCGATCCGGCCCGGCCCTCCCAGAGTTGCCTGGCCACCCGCTTCCCCTATGACACCGAATTAACCAGGGAGGACCTGGCCCGGGTGGGCCGGGGTGAGTCCTGGCTAAGGCGCCGGGGCTTTTCCCGGGTGCGGCTCAGGGTCCAGGGAGACCAAGCCCGCCTGGAACTGGCGCCCCATGAGTGGCCGGCCTTCCTGGCCCCGGCAGTGCGGCGTTCCTTTACGGCCTTCGTCCATGGTCTGGGGTTTACGGAGCTCTCCCTGGCGGTACCCGGCTGAAGAGGATTTTCGGTCCCTCGACCTTGCCATAATTTCTCGACAGGCCCCGTGACTATCCCGTACCCGGCCCTGACACCTCACCCAAACGGCTCCCCAAGGCGGTATTGACCATGACCAAGATCATTCGGGCCCTGGGGCTCTTTTCCGGTGGACTGGACAGCATGCTGGCCGCGGCGGTGCTGCGGTCCCAGGGGATCGACGTCACCCTGATCTGTTGGGTGACGCCGTTTTTCGGGGCGGAGCGGGCCCGGGAATCGGCCGCCCACCTGAGCCTGCCCCTTAAGGAAGCCGACCTCACCGACAAATTCCTGCCCCTCATTTATGATCCGCCCCACGGCTGGGGCCGGGGCCACAACCCCTGCATCGACTGCCACGCCCTCATGCTCCGGGAGGCCGGGGCCCTGATGGGGCCGGAGGGGTTTGACTTTCTCTTCACCGGGGAAGTCCTGGGGCAGCGGCCCATGAGCCAGAACCGGGGCTCCCTGAACCTCATCGCCCGGGAATCGGGGTTTGCCGACCTGCTCCTCAGACCGTTGAGCGCCAAATCCCTCAAGGCGACGGCGCCGGAGGTGCAGGGCTGGGTGGACCGGGAACGGTTGTTGAACCTCAGCGGCCGTGGGCGCAAACGCCAGCTGGCCCTGGCCCGGGAATACGGCATCACCCGCTATCCCGCCCCGGCAGGGGGGTGTTTGTTGACCGACCCGGGCTACGCGGCCCGGCTCAAGGAGCTGCTGCGGCACGTCCAGGAGGCCTCCCGGGCGGACCTGGAACTGCTCAAATACGGCCGGCATTTCCGCCTGCCCGGCGGGGACAAGTTGGTGGTGGGCCGGACCCGGCGGGATAACGAGGCGATTCAGGCCTTGAGATCCCCCGAACATTTCCTTCTGCAAGTGGATCATTACCCCGGCCCGATGGTCCTGGGATGGGAGGGGGCTGCGGAGGAGGACCTGGAGGCCGCGGCGGGGCTGGCCGCGGCCTACAGCGACGCACCGGAGGGGACGCCGGTGACGGTGAGCCCCAGGGATGGCGGCCCGGACCGGATGTTTCATCTTATTACCCCGCATAAAGACCGGTTTAAACCCTGGATGGTGTGACCGCGGGGTTTTATACGCCGGTGCCGTCAAAAGACCTTGAACCATCAGGTCAGTCTGAACGAAGCTGAGATTCGGGAAAAATCTTAGAGGCTCAAAGAGAGAGATTCGGCGCGAGGCTCAGCATGAGAACTATCGCGTTTGCCAAAAGTGTTTTCCGATGGCGGCATCATTCTGAATCCCCCTAGCCCCCCTTGAGAAAACGGGGGAACTATAAAGAATTGCTGCTAAAGTCCCCCTTTGAAAAAGGGGCATTTAGGGGGATTTAAGAATCTTCAAGCGGAAAGGATTTTTGGCAAACGCTATAACGGTTTTTTGATTGTTGCTTGGGACTAGCGGGCAGGGATAAAAAAGAGAGGGGCTGCGGCTTGCCGCGCCCCTCCCTCACCTGGTACTTTAAGGTTAGTGAATCGTGACGGGCTTATAAAAAGCCAAATCGTGGTCACGCCAGCTCAAGGCATAACGCACACCGTCCATGGTGATATTCGAGTTCACCATTAACATAGCCCGCTCCACCAGCCGCCCATGAATCGGGTGGGCCAGGATCGCGATTATCGGCTTCGGGACCTCCGGGGTCCAGTCAAGACTTTGACCACTTTCAGTTAACATCCCATCTCCCTTAAAGGGCAGACTTCTTAGCGCATCTGCTCTTCCGGCATAATTATTTCCCGGCAACCGCATGGGCAACCGGGGGAGGAATCAATTTTCTCTCCTTTATTATACAAGATAATCATTCCGAAGGGGAGGCGCCAGGGGTAATGGCCGCGCCGAATCTGGGCCGGGCAGATGATCTCCGGGGGTAATCAGCCGGCGCCGGCTCAGGCGGGACGCAGAACACCGCGGCGGACTGGCGACTCCGGACCTGAGACCCGGTCAGGCGGGCGCTGTGGGGCTCTGGACCGTTCCTCCCAGGGCTTCGCAGAGGCGGGGCACCAGGTGGTTGAAGTCGCCGTTGGACATCACCAGGACCACGTCGCCCGGGCGCAGGGTGTGGATCAGGCCCTCCAGGAGCGCATCGGTGTCGGGGAAATAGCGGGCTTTCTGGCCTTGGGTCTGAAGGTCGGCCACCAACTCCCGGGAGGAGAACTGTTCCCCGGGGTCCACCTTCCACAGGTCCGGGGGTTCCCGCACCAGGACCAGGTCGGCGTCATGAAAAGCCTGGGCGTAGGGTTTTTGAAAAATCCGCCGCCGGGAGGTGTTGGTGCGGGGCTCGAAGGCCGCCACCAGACGCCGCTCGGGGTAGGCCCGGCGCACCGCGGCCAGGGTTACCCCCACCGCGGTGGGATGGTGGGCGAAATCCTCCACGACCAGCACTCCCGTGAAACTCCCCGGCCACTTCCTGGCGTTTTTTGACCCCCTTAAATCCGGTCAGGGCTTTTTGTAAGGGGCCGGCCTCGGCCCCCACCTCGGACAGCACCGCCAACGCCGCCAGGGCATTCAAGACGTTGTGCTCCCCCACCATGGGCAGGAAAAAGTCACCCCACCGGGCGCCCTCCTTGAGGACGGTGAACTGCATGCCGCCCGGGGCGGGAGCGATGGCCGCGGCCTGCCAGGCCACGTCGCCGCCCACCCCGTAAAAAGAGACCGGGGCGCGGCTGCGGCCGCAGACCTCCCGCACCAGGGGGGCATCCCCCCAGGCCAGGACCCGGCCGCCGGGAGCGATGGTGGACAGGAAGGTCTCGAAGGCCCGGATGATGACGCCCAAGTCCGGGTAGATGTCGGCGTGGTCGAACTCGATGGAGGTGAGCACCGCCGCCCGGGGGGTAAAGTGGACGAACTTGGGGCGCTTGTCGAAAAAAGCGGTGTCATACTCATCGCCTTCCAGGGCCACGTAGCGGCCCCGGCCCACCCGGTAGTTGGTCTGGAAGTTCTTGGCGATGCCCCCCACCATGAACCCAGGGTCCAGGCCCAAGGCGAAGAGGAGCCAGCTGATCAGGGCCGTGGTGGTGGTCTTGCCGTGGGTCCCGGCCACCACCAGGGACTGCCGGTCCCCCACCAGGAAGCGGTTCAGGGCCTCGGGGAGGGAGAGGCGGGGCAGGTTCAGGGCCAGGACCGCTTGGGCCTCGGGGTTGTCCCGGCGGATGACGTTCCCCACCACCACCAGGTCGGGGACCGGCGCCAGGTTTTCCGGGCGGTAGCCGTTCTGGATGGGAATCCCCAGGCCCTCCAGCAAGGTGCTCATAGGGGGGTAGACGTGCTCGTCGGAGCCGGTCACGTGGTGGCCCTGCTCCTTCAAGATACCGGCCAGGGCGGCCATGCCGGTGCCGCAGATGCCGAGGAGGTGGATGTGCACCCTGTTGTCGGAGAGTTTGTTGTGTGTCATTTTCACCGATGGTGGTGGGGGCGGGTTTGAAACCCGCCCCTACGCTGCTGGTTTATTTTGAAGGATGGATAACCGCATCGAGACCCCAAAAAGTGTGGGGTGCGCACTGCGCACCCTGCCTTGGTTGGAACCGCCGGCGGCATCTGCCAATGAGTCAATAAGGCTGATTGAAACCCAAGGCCCGGGACGCCGCCTCATGGAAGCGAGGCCGGAAGGCCTGGATTTTGGTCTTGTCGTCCCGGCCCAGGTGGACCCGGTTCGTCAGTAAGACTACCATCTGGCCGGAGTCCAGGTCCAGCCAAAAAGAGGTGCCGGTGAAGCCCAGGTGGCCGACGCTGTGAAGCGAAAAATAACGCCCCGCGGCCCGGAGGGCCGGGTCCGGGTCGGGAATATCAAAGCCCAGGGCCCGGTCAGCGCCGGGGGGGACCGTCAGAAAGTGTTGGACCGCGGCCGGGATGAGCGCCCCGACCTGCTCTCCGCCATAAGCCCGATAAATGCTGGCCACCAGCTGAAAAACCTCCCGGCCGGGGCCGAAGAGGCCGGCGTGGCCCGCCACGCCCCTCGCGGCCCAGGCGTTTTCGTCGTGGACTTCACCTCCGGCGGGGCGTCCCGGGATGAGGCCCGGCTCGGTGGCGGCATAGAGGCGGTTTTCGGTTATGGGGACGGCATGGGCCTGTTGATAATGAGGTGCAGTCAGGCGACAATTTTTTTGTAGGGGCGGACCTGCGTGTCCGCCCTCAGGGGGCACACGCAGGTGCTCCCCTACAGTACTGTAGCTCTTTGACCGCAACTCAGTATGGGGCAAGGGGATGAAGCCCAGGGTTTTCAGGCCCAGGGGCCGGTAGATGGCTGCCCGGCAAAACTGGTCCAGGGGCTCACCGCTGAGGTTTTCGGCCACCGCCTTGAGGAGCATGAAGCCCAGGTCGCTGTAAACCGTCATAGTATCCGGGGCGCGCTCCAAGGGGGTCGCCGCGGCCAGGCGCTCCAGCAGGGTAGGGCGGTCCGGGGCGGGCGCGGCCAGGACTTCCTGGTAAAAAGGGCGCCAGGCCGGCAGCCCGGCGCGGTGGGTGAGGAGGCTCGCCAGGGTCAGGGGTCGCTTGTCCGGCGGCAGCCAGGGGGCCGGGAGGACCTCTCCCAGGGAGGCGGCGATCTCAAGCCGCCCCCGGTCCGCCAGGACCATCAGGGCCAGGGTCGTGGCCAGGGGTTTGGTCAGGGAGGCCAGGTCGAAGACCGTGTCCAGGGTTACGGCCGCGGCGCCCGGTTCCCGGGACACGGCCCCCGCGGCCCCCTCCCAGCGGAGTTCCCCCTTAAGCCCCACCAGGGCCACGGCCGCGGTAAAGACGCCCTGGCTGACGCCGGCTTCCAGAAGTTTTTGTAAGGGGGCCCATCGGTCTGGCACGGGGAGGCCTCGGTTTTTTCGGAATAAATATACCGGATCGCAATCAAAAGATTATTGTTGTAGCCGCAGGCCAGGCCGTGAAAACCAAAATCTCCCTAATCCCCCTTTGACAAAGGGGGGGAGGGGGGATTTTTCAGGCCCCGGGGTGAGACGTTCATGGTTCATGGACGTTTAGCCGGCGCCTATTGTTTGATTGCGAACCGGTATTCAATGGTGCGCGGGGCGCACCCTACACTTTCTCCAGGGCCAGGTTGATCAGGGTGTCCAGCAGGGCCGGGAAGTCGATACCCGCGGCCTTGGCCCCCTGGGGGAAGAGGCTGGTGGCGGTCATGCCGGGGATGGTATTGGTTTCCAGGACAAAGATATCCTGTTCCCGGATCATCAGGTCGGTACGGGAATAGCCCCGGCAGCCCAGGGCCTTATGGGCCGTGAGGGCGCACTCCTGGGCCCGCCGGGTCAGTTCCGGAGAAAGTCGGGCCGGGCAGATTTCCTCAGTGGCCCCGGGCTGGTACTTGGCCTCGTAATCAAAAAATTCGTAGGTGCCGGCCGGGATGATTTCCACCAGGGGCAGGGCCTGCAATTTGGCGTTCCCCAGCACTCCCCCGGTGACCTCGGTGCCCTGGATGAATTCCTCCACCATGACCCGGTTGTCCAGGGCGAAGGCGGCGGCCAGGCCGGTCTCCAAGGCCTCCATTGTTCCGGCCATGGAAATGCCGATGCTGGAGCCTTCATGGACCGGCTTGATCACCACCGGCAGTCCCAAGGCCGCCTCGATTTCCCGGGGAGAGGGGGCCCCACCCCGGTCAAAGGTGAGGGCCCTGGGCACCTTGAGGCCGGCCTGTTGATAGATGGTCTTGCTCAGCTCTTTGTTCATGGCCAGGGCCGAGGCCAGGACGCCGGAGCCCTGGTAAGGGATCTCCAGGAGTTCCAGGAGCCCCTGCAGGGAGCCGTCCTCCCCGCCCCGGCCGTGCATGATGATGAGGGCCGCGTCCAGCTCTTCGGCCTCCCGCACCAAACGCTCCAGGTCCATCAGGGGATCGTAGCGCCTGATGTCGTATTTGTCTTGATCAAGGGCCTGATAGACCTGGGCGCCGCTTTTCAGCGAGACTTCCCGCTCCGAGGATTTGCCCCCGGCGATGAGGGCCAGCCGCAATTTTCCCATGATTTCCTCCGGAATAGCTATCAGCAGTCAGCAGTCAGCTTTCAGCAAAAGACCGCGGTTCAATCCAAGGCCGGTTTTGAAAAGTTTGTCGATAGGGGGCGCACGGCGCCCCAAGCTCGCTTTTCCCATTGACCCGGAGCAGATCCAGAGGCGTCAGGCGCAAGGGGGCAAACAGCTTATCCTCCAGGCCCGGGACCTGACTTCCGTAGCCTGGATGCGGGCCAGGGCCTCGGGAGTGCGCCCGTAGCGCACCTTGAGGTCGGCAAAGCGAGCCTCCAGGGTGACCACCGCGTTGTGGAGCACCCGCTTGTCGGCGTAATTGACCAGTTCGGCCTCCCGCAGGGGCCTGGGGTCCAGGATGCTGGTATTGAGATGGACGTGCTCCCTGACCACCTGGGCCACCTGGGGGTAGCCCAACGCCTCCAGGATGCCGGCCCCCAACTCGGCGTGGTTCTCGAGGGTTCCCAGGCACGGGGTCTTGCCCAGGTCGTGGAGGAGGGCGCCGACGGTGACCAGGGGCAGATGCAGGTCGAACCCGGCCTCGGTCAGGGCCTCGCCCAAAACGCAGGCCACCTGCATGACCCGGAAGCTGTGCTCCCGGATATTGGGGAGCATGGCGTGGATTTCCATGAGTTCCAGGCACTGATGATGGGAAGGGATAGGAATGAAGTCTCGTTTCTCCATGAGGTTATATCAGGGTGAAAAGGGAAAAAGGCGAAAGGGGAAAAACCAAAAACCATTCTTGTCCATTTTCACCGCTTCGTTCTTCCCTCCGGTTCGCTCCTGGTTCAGGTTTTCGTGACCAGGACCACGGCGTAGGCGGCCATGCCTTCGCCCCGGCCGGCGAAGCCCATGAGCTCGGTGGTGGTGGCCTTGACATTGACGTCGCCCGGGGTCAGGCCCAGGGCGGCGGCCAGGTTGGCCTGCATCGCCGGGATGTGGGGGGCCAGCCGGGGCGCCTGGGCCACGAGGGTGGCGTCCACATTCACCGGCTGGAAACCCCGGTCCCGGACGATTTGCATGATCCGTTCCAGCAGGATGAGGCTGGAGATGCCTTCGTAGGCCGGGTCTTTATCCGGAAAATGCGTCCCTAAATCTCCGGCCCCCACCGCGCCCAGGAGGGCGTCGCCGATGGCGTGGCTCAGGACGTCGGCGTCGGAGTGGCCCAACAGACCCAGGGCATGGGGGATTTCCACCCCTCCCAGGATCAGGGGGCGGCCGGGCACCAAACGGTGGGCGTCATACCCCAGGCCGACTCGCATGCTTTTTCCTCCGCCGCATGGAAAAGATGGCCTCGGCCAGCAGCAGGTCTTCCGGGGTGGTGATCTTCAGGTTAAAGGGCGAACCGGGAATGACCGCCACCGGCTGGTGCAGTTCCTCGAGCAAGGAGGCCTCATCGGTGCCGTAGAAATTGCGGCTGTAGGCCTCGGTGAAGGCGCGCCACAACAGGGGCGCCTGGAAGGCCTGGGGGGTCTGAATCTGCCAGATGTCCTGGCGCTCCAGGGTCTGGTGCACCCTGCCTTCGGGAGTCACTCTTTTCAGGGTGTCCTGGGCCGGCAGCCCCAGGACCGCGCCGCCGTGCTTGCGGGCGGCGTCGATGACCCGGCGGATCTGCTCCGGGGTGACGAAGGGCCGGACCCCGTCGTGCACCAGGATGATTTCCAGCTCATCCTCGTTTTGCAAGGCCTTGAGGGCGTGATAGACGCTGTCCTGGCGTTCTTTGCCCCCGGGCACCAGGCGCAGCACTTTCTTGAGGTTGTAGGGGGCGATGACCGTATCCTGGCACAGGTCCAGATCTTCGGGATGGACCACCACCGTGACCTCCCGGATTTCGGGCATGGCCTCGAAGATCTTTAAGGTGTGGGCCAGGATGGGTTTCCCGGCCAGTTGGAGGTAGGGCTTGGGGATGTGGTGCCCCATGCGTTTTCCTACCCCGGCGGCGGCGATAATGGCGGCAATCATGAGGGTCGTGCCTCTGATAATCCCTGGCAGGAGACGTAACCGGCCCGCCCGGGGAGACGTTGGAAGTTGACTTGGGCCACCGGCAGGTCGGCCGGTTCCTTCAGGAGTTCCCGGGCCCAGTCCTCCAGCCGGAAAAACTCCACCCCCCGCTCCCGGCATTGGGTCAGCAGGCGGGCGAACTCGCTGAGAAAGGGGCCGCCTTCCATCTCGGCGTGGATGGTGAGCACCTGGGGCGCGCCCTTTTCCAGGCGGGAGAGGACCAGGCGGGTAAAATCCTGGGGGCGGCAGCCGTGAAAACCCAGGAGTTCATCCAGGGTGGGCAGGGTGGTGGGAATTTCCAATACCTTCGTCACCCTCTCCCCGAAGGCGGGGAAGTACGGGGCCAGCCCCCGGGTGTCGCTGGCGTAAAGGAAATTCCGGGCCGCCAGGGCCGTGCGGCTGTTTAAGGTGCACTGCCACCCGGGAGCGGCAAAGGAGTAAGCGGGTTTTCCCATCAGGGCCGTATAGGTCTCTTGGGCCCGGTCGATCTCCCGGGCCACTTTTTCCAGGGGAAGGTGCCAGAGGTGATCGTGCCAGCGCACGTGGTCGTAGCCGTGCAGCCCCACTTCGTGGCCGGCCGCGGCCAATTGCGGCGCCAGGTGCGGGGCCGCGGCGCCGATCAAGGGGCCCGGCAGCAGGGTGCCGTAGCACATGGTCTTGAAGCCGTAAAGGGCCGGAGCCCGGGTGCGCCACATCTTTTCCAAAAAACCTCGCTGCCGGAAGATCCGGAAAATGGCCCGGCCGGAGTTATCGGGGCCCAGGGCCAGGAAGAAGCTGGCCTTTATGCCTTGGCCTTCCAGCACTTCCAAGAGGGCGGGCACCCCCCTGACAAAAACCCTCCAGGGTGTCCACGTCGACTTTGATGGCTAAGCGCGGGGCCATATTGTCTCCGAAGAAGCTGTCAGCAACCGCTGTAGGGACGGACCTGTGTGTCCGAACCCTGGGCGCACACAGCGGGTGCGCCCCTACAAACCGCTTACACCGGAACTGCCTTGGCCTCCTCCAGGAAGGAGTCCAGGGTGACGGCCAGGGACGTGGTGAGGTCGGTAACCGGCTCCCAGCCCAGGAGCGAGCGGGCCTTGGCGATGGAGGGCTTCCGGGTGGTAATGTCCTGGTAGCCCTTGCCGTAGTAGTCCTCGTGGGGGGTCTCGATGATCTCGGAGAAGACCCCGTCGTTCTTATGGTCCGGGTGCGCCTTGAAGAGGTCTCGTAAGAGATGGGCCAACTCTTTGATCGAGGCCTCGTTATCGGGGTTGCCGATGTTAAAGATCTGGCCGTCGGCGACGCCGCCGTCGTTTTCGATGATCCGCATCAGGCAGTCGATGCCGTCCTCCACGAAGGTGAAGCAGCGCTTCTGGTAGCCGCCGTCCACCAGCTTTATCGGCTCCCGCTGGAGGAGGTTGAGGATGAACTGGGTCACCACCCGGGAACTCCCTTCCTTGGCGGCGTACAGGTCGTCCAGCTTGGGGCCGATCCAGTTGAAGGGGCGGATGGCGGAAAATTGCAGCAGCCCCTCCTGGCCGTAGGCCCAGATGACCCGGTCCAGGAGCTGCTTGGAGCAGCTGTAAATCCAGCGCTGCTTGTGGATGGGGCCCAGCACCAGGGTGGAGTCGTCCTCGGAAAACTCCGCATCCGGGCTCATGCCGTAGACTTCGGAGGTGGAGGGAAAGATGATGCGGGTGCGGTACTTGACGCACTGGCGGACGATGCGCAGGTTTTCCTCGAAGTCCAGCTCGAACACCCGCAGGGGCTGCTTGACGTAGGTCATGGGGGTGGCGATGGCCACCAGGGGCAGGACCAGGTCGCACTTCCGGATGTGGTATTCGATCCACTCCTTGTTGATGGCGATGTCGCCCTCGAGGAAATGGAAGCGGGGATGGTCCAGGGACTCCTCCAGCTTGTTGGAGTAGAGGTCCATGCCATAGACCTCCCAGTCCCGGGTGGTGAGGATGCGCCGGGTGAGGGCGTTGCCGATGAAGCCGTTGACGCCTAAGATCAGGATTTTCATGGGTTTCCTATTCGTAACGTCATGTGAGGTGGGCCCGCCCACCTTCCTAAAATTGATTGTATGGTGGGCGGTGCCCACCGATATTTTTCCTTGTAGGGGCGGACCTGTGTGTCCGCCCTTTTAGGACGCACAGCAGGTGCGCCCCTACGAAAATTTTTCGCCCACCAGGTGCTCCCAGGTGGCCACCACCGGCCCCAGGAATTCCGGTTCATTCTCCCACTGGGCCTGGGTGATGAGGAAGTGGCCGTCGCCCGTGGCCACCAGCAGCCCTTCTCCCGGGAGCGCGGCGGCGATCTGGCCGGGGGCTTCCGGGGCCGCCGCGGGCGCGGCCAGGGCCCGGCCGTTCCAGATATACAGCTTCCGTCCGGCGAGATCGGTGAAGGCGCCGGGGTAGGGATGGGTCACGGCCCGCATTAAATTATACACGGCCGTGGCGGGCTGGCGCCAGTCGATCTTACCGTCTTCGGGGCTGCGGCCGCCGAAATAGGAGGCCCGGGCGTGGTCCTGGGGGAGGCGCGCCGCCTGGCCGCGTCGCAGCCGCGGGTAGGTCTCCCGGAACAATTGTCCCGCCGCCGCGGTCATCCGGGCAAAGAGGGTGACGGCCGTGTCCTCGGGGGTGATGGGGATGGCCTTTTGGGCCACGATGTCGCCCTGGTCGGCTTTGGCCTCCATGTAGTGGAGGGTCACCCCGGTTTCGGCCTCGCCGTGGACCAGGACCCAGTTCACGGGACAACGGCCCCGGTAGCGGGGCAGCAGGCTGCCGTGGAGATTCAAGGCCCCCAGGCGGGGGAGATCCAGCAGGGGCTGCTTCAGCATGTGGCGATAATAGCACGAAAACAAAAAATCCGGTTGCAAAGCCTGCATGGCGGCCACAAAGCCCGGGTCATTGGGGTCGGCCGGCTGATAGACCGGCAGGTAGTTATCAAAGGCCAACTGCCGCACCGAGGCGAACCAGATATTTTCCTTGGGGTCGTCGGCATGGGTGACCACCGCGGCGATCTCGTCGCCCAACTCCCGGCAGAGCTCGATCAGGGCCTGGAGGCAGGCGTGGCCGATATTGTGGTAACCCAGAAAGATGATGCGCATGTGATTTCCCGGGACTCCCGATTACCGATTAGCGCTCAATGGACAATTTTTGTGAGGGCGGACTGCGTGTCCCTCTGAGGCCGCACATCACCAGGTGCGCCCCTACGTGGCGTCTGTATGTTTTTGACCGCATCTCGTCTGAAAATAAATCAGGCGCTTGCTTTGGCGACGGCCGGGGAAGGCTGCCGCTTACAGGCCCCATTTTTCGTTTTCCATTATACCGGATTTTGCCGGAGGGGAAAGGAAAGAGTTGCCTTATGACTCGGGGCCCAGGGTCTTGCGGATGACGAAGCGGGGGCGGCCCCGGACTTCCCGGTAGATGCGGCCGACGTATTCGCCGATCAGGGCCAACCCCAAGGTATTGAGACCGACGAAGACGAACAGGATGGCGAAGAGGGTGAAGACCCCTTCCACTTCCGGCCCCACGAAGATCCGGCGGATGATCAACATGAACCCGAACAGCAGCCCCAGGAAGGCGATGGCCACCCCCATGAACCCCACCAGGTGAATGGGCAGATTGGAAAACCCGGTCATCAGGTCAAAGTTGAGGCGCAGGAGCTTAAAGATGCCGTACTTGGACTTGCCGCGTTCCCGCTCGGCGTGGCCCACGGGGATTTCCGCCACCCGCTGGGAGAAGAGGTTGGCCAGGGCCGGGATGAAACTGGAGGATTCCTGGCACTGGTTGATGCTGTCCACCACCGAGCGGCGATAGGCCCGGAGCATACAGCCGTAGTCCCGGAGTTTGACCCCGGTGACCCGGGACATGACGGTATTCACCAGTAGGGAGGGGAGCCGGCGGAAGATGGAGTCCTGGCGGTTCTCCCGCCAGCCCCCCACGGTGTCGTAGCCCTCATCCAGCTTGGCCACCAGGCGGGGAATCTCCTCGGGGGGGTTTTGCAGGTCCGCGTCCAGGGTGACCATCACCTGGCCCCGGGCCGCCTGAAACCCGGCAAAAATCGCCTGGTGCTGCCCGAAGTTGCGGTGGAACTGCAGGGCCCGGATCTGCTGCGGATATCGGTCGTTCAGGTCGCTCAGGAGTTCCCAGGAGCCGTCGGTGGAGCCGTCGTCCACGAAGATGATTTCAAAGGGCCGGCCCATGGCGGTGAGGGTGCGGATCAGCCTCTCCCCCAGCTCCAGGAGATTGTCTTCCTCGTTGAACACCGGGATGACCACGGAAATCTCCGGGGCAGGCGCCGGTTCGCTTAAGGGGAGAATTTGCGTGGACATGGGTCCTTACCTTTTCCTACCGGATGAGGAACTCGGAAACCCATTCCTCTGATACCGAGTTGCGCTCAAAAAGGAACAAAGTCTCTGTAGGGGGCACCTGTGTGTGCGCCCTCGGGGGACACACAGGTCCCCCCTACAAAAATTGTTCATTGATCGCCAAATGGTATGAAAGGCGGCCGGGGCCGGTCGCCCCACTGCTTTATCTAACTTAGTGGGGCGGGCCGCCTTGCCCGCCAGCTATTCCGGTTTGATGGTGCGCAGTGCGCACCCTACGAAAGACTATTTTTAGACTTTCTTATGAAAAAACCACCGGCGCGTCTGGACCGGTGGCCCCAAAGGAGGCGCGAAGCAGGCCGTAAGCCGAGTTCTGTCCCGGGTTGCCCCGGTGATGATCATTCCTCTAGGACCCCGGTTACCCGGGGCCTCCAGCGACCTACCCGGGAGCTTCGGGCGGGCCACCCTCAAACGCTCCCCTATTTGGTCTTGCTCCAGGTGGGGTTTTCCAAGCCGGCAATGTCGCCACTGCCGCTGGTGAGCTCTTACCTCACCTTTTCACCCTTACCGTGGACGTACCACGGCGGTCTGGTCTCTGAGGCACTTTCCCTAGGGTTGCCCCCGCTGGGGATTACCCAGCACCCTGCCCTGTGGAGCTCGGACTTTCCTCCGGCGGCTGAGCGCCGCCGGCGATCATCTGTCCTGCTTCGCGATCCTGTGGGGGTAAAAACTTTGGGGTGCGGCGAAACGTCACCCCTTAACCGCAGTTTACCCCGCCGCCGTCTTTTGGTCAATGGCCCGGTTAGCCGCCTCGTCGGCCAGATGGTTCTCCTCCCGGGGCACGTGGTTGATGGCCCAGGCCTCAAACTCTTTCAAGGCGTTGAGCGCTTCGCGCCACAAAGGGATGAGGTGGGGGGCTTTCACCCGGTACCGGCCGTTGATCTGCTTCACCATGAGTTCGGAATCGGCCAGGACCTGGAGCTTCTTGACTTCCAGCCGGCGGGCCTCTTCGAGGCCCAGGAGCAGGGCCTGATATTCCGCCACATTGTTGGTGGTTTCTCCCAGGTAGCGGCCCTGGTTGGCCTGGAGCCGGCCCTGGGGGTCAAAGAGCACCATGCCGGCGCCGGCGGGCCCGGGATTGCCCCGGGAGGCCCCGTCGCAGTGGAGGCGCCAGAATCCTTCGCCCCGGCCCCGGTAGAGGGCGGCGGCTTCCCGGAACAGGTCCTGCAAGTCCTCAGGCGTCAGGCCAAAACGCGCCCGGACCCCGGGGAGGTCCAGTCCCTGGGCCAGCGCCGCAAAGATGGCAGCTCGCTTGTCCAAACAGCTTCCCCGGCCGGCTCAGAGGGCCTGCTGGTTCCCGGCGCCGGCTTCCTCCACTTCATCGGCCCAGTAGAGAATGCGCTGGCAGTGGGGGCACTGGAGGATCTCCAGCCCCTTCTGCAGGTCGATGAACTGTTGGGGGAGAATGTTCATGTGGCAGCCCAGGCAGACGCCTTCGTGCACCGGGCAGATGGCGGAGCTGTTGCGCCGCTGGCGGATGAATTCATAGCGCTTCATGAGGGCCGCGGGCACGACTTTGCGCACCTTCTTGCGCTTTTCCTCCAGTTCGGCCAGTTCCTCCTGCAATTTCTTCACCTGGACCGCCACTTCCTGGCGCTGCTCGACCAGGATGGCCTCTTGCTCCTCCAGCTGGGCGACATGCTCGGCGATGAGGCGGTTCTGGGTTTCCATGAGTTCCATGAATTCCAGGAGCCGGGTCTCCCGCTGGTCCCGCTGGTCTTCCTTAAAGGCGATCTCCTTGAGCATCGCCTTGTATTCGATGTTGCTTTTGATCTCCATGAGGCGCTGGCGGCTGGTTTTAATGCTCTCCTCCATATCCGCCATTTCCATTTCCGTGTCCCGGCGCCGGGCCTTAAGGTCCTCCAACTCCTGGAGCCGGGCGGCATGGGAGGCTTTCAACGCTTCCTGGGCTGCCTCGCCGGCCTTGAGCTCCTCAGGGAGCTTGGCCAGATCCTGGGTGACCTCCTGGATCACCTTGTCTATTTCCTGAACATCGATGAGTCTACTTAACTCCGTCAGCAAAGTTCAACCTCCATATTTCGTCATGCGGTTTGGCATTATTCCTCCGACGGCCAGGGCGTTTTTGCCGCCGTCACCGGGAATAGTGGTTGCATCATCGTTATCAAAGAGAGAGTCTCCTCACCGGTAGCAGCATGGGGGGGGCTGGGTGGCGGCCACCATGACTTCAAGCCCCAGACCCGCCGCCTGGAACAGCTCGCGGAGCTGCCGGGCCCAGGGTTCCATAAACACCACTTCGCTGGCAAAATGGCCCACCGCCACCACGGCAAAGTCTTCCAGGAGCCCCGGCGGGACCTGGTGATGACGCACTTCCCCGGTCAGGTAGACCTGGGCGCCCCGGCTCAGGGCATCGCCCAGGAGGTCGCCGCCGCTGCCGCTGCACAACGCCAGCCGCTGCACCTGCTGGGGCGGGCGCCCCCAAACCTGCACGGTTTCCACCCCGAAAATCTCCTTGGCCGCAGCAATCACCTGGGAAAAGGGGCGGGGCTCGGGCCAGGCGCCGATGCGCCCCAAACCCAGGGGGGTGCCGGGATGCCGCACGGGATAGAGATCGTAGGCCACCTCCTCATAGGGGTGGGTCTCTTTCAGGCGAGTCAGGGCCAGGGGCAGCAGGGACTCGGGGGCCAGGATTTCCAGGCGGACCTCCTCGGCCCGGGAGAGCTGTCCCGGTTCGCCCTTAAAGGGCTGAGCCCCAGGCAGGGAACGATACGTGCCCTGACCCGGGGAGGCAAAAGAACAGTGGGAATACCGGCCGATGACCCCCAGGCCGGCGTCCCCCAGGGCCTGCGCGCACCCGGTCCTCGTAGCCCGTGGGGACGAACACCGCCAGCTTGTACCAGGGGTCCCGGGTGGTGGGGCTCAGGACCTCCACCCCGGTCAGGTCGAGTTTTTGGGCCAGGTAGTCGTTGAGCCCGCCGGGGGCGATATCCAGGTTGGTGTGGCAGGAGGCCATGGCCAGCCCGGCCCGGATGAGGGCCGCCAGCAGCCGGCCGCCGGGGCGGTCTTCCCGCACGTCTTCCAGGGGCCGGTACAGGAGCGGGTGGTGGGTCAGGAGCAGTTGGGCGCCCCGGTGAGCGGCTTCGGCGACCACGGCCGGGGTGGCCTCCAGGGCCACCAGGATGCCTGCCACCGGTTGGGCGGGGTCACCCACTTCGAGGCCGACCCGGTCCCCGGGCACGGCCCAGGCCGATGGATAGCGGCTTTCCAGCAGGTTGACGATGTCTTGTAGGGTCGCGCTCATAGAACATAAAAAAGGGGTGCGCAGAGAGCACCCCCGGGGTTAAACCCCTGTGAAATCAAGGATCTATCTCGTTCTCGCAAAATTCCCGCTGCTCCCGGATGCCTGGTGGGCCCACCCGGATTTGAACCAGGGACCGTCCGGTTATGAGCCGGTTGCTCTAACCGCTGAGCTATGGGCCCGCGCCTATCAATCATCGGGGGGGCATCCCTGCGGATCGGGCTAATCTGGTTCAGTCCGCCCCCCAAATAAGTTATTATAACTCTCCTCCTCAATTGTTCAATAGGAGACTCCCCCCGGAGTAAAAATCACGTCTCGATAAAGCTTTTCAGCCGGGTGCTCCGGGACGGATGCCGGAGCTTCCGCAGGGCCTTGGCCTCGATCTGGCGGATGCGTTCCCGGGTGACCTCGAAGTCGCGGCCCACTTCCTCCAGGGTATGATCGGTTTTTTCGCCGATGCCGAACCGCTTGCGCAGCACCTTCTCTTCCCGGGGCGTCAGGGTGGACAGCATCTTCCGGGTCTGGTCCGCCAGGTTGAGGTTGGCCACCGCCTCGATGGGCGTCGAGATTTTTTTATCCTCGATGAAATCGCCCAGGTGGCTGTCTTCTTCGTCGCCGATGGGCGTTTCCAGGGAGAGGGGCTCCTTGGCGATCTTCAGGACCTTGCGCACCTTCTCCAGGGGAAACTCCATCTTCTCGGCAATCTCTTCCGGGGTGGGCTCCCGGCCAATCTCCTGAACCAGGTAGCGGGAGGTGCGGATCAACTTGTTGATGGTTTCGATCATGTGGACCGGGATGCGGATGGTGCGGGCCTGGTCGGCGATGGCCCGGGTGATGGCCTGGCGGATCCACCAGGTGGCGTAAGTGCTGAACTTGTAACCCCGCTCGTATTCGAATTTCTCCACGGCTTTCATGAGGCCGATGTTGCCTTCCTGGATCAGGTCCAGGAACTGCAAGCCCCGGTTGGTGTACTTCTTGGCAATGGTGACCACCAGGCGCAGATTGGCTTCCACCAGTTCCCGCTTGGCCTTTTGGGCCTGGTACTCTCCCTTTTCCGCCTTTACCAGGGTGGCCAGCAGACGGCCGGCGGGCATGCCCACGACGGTTTCGATCCGGCGCAGCTTCCGCCGGTTCTGGGTCCAGACCTCCTCCAACTCCGCCAGTCGCTCGGGAGTCAGGGACCGGGGCAACTCCGGGGGCGGCCCACCATTTTTCAGTTCCCGGCGCAGCTGGCGAAACCGGGTAGCCGACAGGCCCGCGGCCCCGAGACCCTTTTCCAGCTTGTGCTGACAATCCCGGACGATAAAGCCAAACTGGCGCAGCCGCTCGAGAATGTCTTCCAGGTAATGGCGCTCCATCCGGAGATTTTTGAAATGCTCCACCATGCGCTGGCGGTGTCCGGCCAGCTTCTGCTCCAACTGGAGCCGGGCTTCGTCGTTCCGGGGCAGGGCCGCCACTTCTTTCATCATCTGGCGGCTTTTTTCTTCCTGAGAGCGAAATTTATGGATCAATTTCAGAACCCGGGACTTTTGGGTGGGCAGGTCCACGGCCGGATCATCTTCACCGAAATCATCCAGGGTGTTCTGGGGTGACAGCTTTTCCTCCTCCAGCCGGTTCACCAGCCCCATGATCTCCTTAAAGGTAAGGGGCATCTCCAGCAGGGTGTGGAGCACCTCTCTTTCCCCCTCTTCAATGCGCTTGGCGATCTCCACTTCCCCTTCCCGGGTGAGCAAGGAGACGGTCCCCATTTCCTTCAAGTAGAGGCGCACCGGATCGTCGAATTTGGCGGCGCTATCCGCGTCCAGGCCCAAATCCCCCTCTCCTTCATGCATGCCCGACTGGGAGGGCAGGGCCATGCTGGAGGCCTCGGGAGGGGGTATTTCCAGGTCATCGAAGATCATGATGTCCTTCATCTGCGTGTTCAAGAGGCTCTCGGGAGATAGGGAGTCATTCAGGTCATCCACGGTGATCAAGTGTTCATCATCCCCCATCGGCATGATTCCCTGAAAGCCGTCCATTCCCATTCCCTTGTTCATCCATTCTCTCCTTTTGCTATACAGCCGATAAGTCTTTCAATTGCTGATCGATTGTCCGCCACTGCACCTGCAAGGCCACTAGGTCATCATCCCCGGACGCCTTTGCCATCATTGCTTTCAACCTGGTCTGGGCCTTCTTCAGGTGTCTTACTTTAAGATTGCGGCGCCAGTCGTCGGCCAGAAAATCCCCCAAGTGACCGCGTGAGTCGTCCTCCTCTAAGGTCAAGGCACAGATGTGCTGCCGTTGGGTTTCTCCCGGCGCCTGCTGCACCAGGAGACCATGATCCAATCTACCGTGTTCCCGATAACAAGTGATGATTAGTTCCAAAAGCCCTTTTAATTCAGGATTCCTAAACTCCTCGAGTCCATTCTTCCAACTCCTCCGAGTCCACGGCTTCCGGGTGGCCCAGGACCCAGCGCAGCAACTTTCTCTCCTGGTCGACGACAATGTTCCGAGTTTGGTCCAGCCGGGCCGCTGAAATGGGGGCCAGGGAGGTGAGGCTTTTCCGTAGCGCCGCGGCATCCACCCTTAAGCGCTCGCTGGTGGCCCTGAGCCACAGGTCCTGCTCCACCGGGTCCGTCAGGGCCTGGACGTAAGGCCGCAGTTCCTCCAAAATCCGCACCCGGCCTTCGATATCCAGGCCGTGGGTGGTGATCAGGTCTTCCAGGAGGTAGCTGAACCAGGGGTGGGCCGCCTCCCAGGCGGTGCGGAACAGCTCCACCCCGTGGGCCTGGGCGTAACTGTCCGGGTCGAGCCCGGCGGGCAGCGGCAGGGCCCGGACCGCCAGATTCTCCTGGGCAAAGAGCGGGAAGGCCCGCTTCATGGCCTTGGCCCCGGCGGCGTCGCCGTCATAGACCAGGACCACCTTATCCGCCACCGCCTTGAGCAGCCGCACCTGCTCCCGGGTCAGGGCCGTGCCCAGGGTGGCCAGGACGTTGCCGATGCCCTGCACCTGGAGGGCGATGAGGTCGAGGTAGCCCTCCACCACCAGGGCCACGCCGGAGGCCCTGAGGGCCTCGGCCGCCTGGGGCAGGCCGTAGAGGGTGCGCCCCTTGGAGTAGAGCTGGCTCTCCGGGGAGTTGAGGTATTTGGGTTCGCCGTCGCCGATGATGCGCCCCCCGAAGGCGATGACCCGGCTCTGGCGGTCGAAAATGGGGAACATGATGCGGCCCCGGAAGCGGTCGTAAAAGCCGCCCCGGTCCCGGGGCGCCAGCAGGCCCACGTCCTGGGCCAGGTCCAGGGAGATGCCCCGGTTCTGGAAGTGGCGCCGGAGGGCGTCCCACTCATCCACGGCATAACCCAACTGAAAGGCCCGGATGATCTCCGGGGTGAGGCCGCGCTTTTTCAGGTAATCGCGGCCCGGCCGGCCCTCGGCGCTGGCCAGGGTGGCGGCGTAGAAGGCGGCGGCGGCGGCGTTGGCCTCATAGGCCTTGGTGCGCTTTTTGGCCTGCTGGGCCCCCTCCGGCCCCAAATCCTTGACGGACACCGGGATGCCGTAGCGCCGGGCCAGTTCCTGCACCGCCTCGGGGAAGCTCAGGCGGTGGTACTGCATGAGGAAGGAAAAGACGTTGCCGCCGGCGCCGCAGCCGAAACAGTGGAAGATGCCCTTCTCCGGGGCCACCGTGAAAGAACGGCTTGGTCTCGGAGTGGAACGGGCACAGCCCCGAAAGATTTCGCCCCTTTTGGGTCAACTTGACGTACTGGCCCACCACCTCCTCGATGGAAGCCGCGTCTTTGATCTCCAGGAGCTTGTCTTCGGGGATAAAAGCCATGTTAAGAGCCGGTTTTCCGTTTTCCGTTTTCCGTTTTCGGTGAAAAACTTATTTAAATCCCCCTAAATCCCCCTTTTTCAAAGGGGGACTTTTTAATCCCCCCCTTTATTAAAGGGGGGTTAGGGGGGATTTTATCCTCAGCTGATCGCTACTCTTATGTCCCTCTCATAGGGCGGCCTGTGGTCGCCATCTTTTCCGGTGGCACAGGCTTTCCAGCCTGTGCTCTTGGCGGGCGGGGACGCCCGCCCTACTGATGGTGCCCCTCGTTCCCAAGTTGCACTTGGGAACGCCCTTGTTTTTACCAAGCTCTGCTTGGCCAGTGGTGGCGCGGGCCTCGTGCCCGCCGTCCTAATGGTGCGCGGTGCGCACCCTACATTTTTCCCCTACTCCTTCAAATCCACCACGGTCACCCCGGGGTTGGCGTCGGCGTGGAGTTCTTTTACCAGGCCGTGGTGTTTCAGGTGGTCCCAGAGGGCGCGTTTGAGGCGGCCGGTGCCCACCCCGTGGATGATGTCCACCTTTTCCTGGCCGTGGAGCACCGCCTGGTCGATGAGCCGGTCCACCAGGGGCAGGGCCTCGTCCACCCGGAGGCCCACCAGGTTGAGGCTGGGGAGCCAGGCCGGGGCCCGGTGGTAGCCCGAGGCGGTGCCGCCGCGGATGGCCTTGCCGGCTTCGCCCCCCACCGGGGTGACCTCCTCGGGGCTGACCCGGAGCTTGACGCTTCTCGCCTGGACCTCGAGGCGGCCGTCCCGGGAGTCAACGGCCAAAATATCGCCGGTCAGGCCCAGGGCCGGCAGAAAGACCTGCTGGCCGGGGAGGAACCGGGGCGCCGAGGCCGGGGCCGGAGCGGGTTGAGGCGTCAGGTCGGACAGCAATTTCGCCTGGCGTCCGGAAAACTCCTGGCGCAGCTTGCCCCAGGGCTCGTCGCCGTCTTTTAACCGCCGGACGATGGCCTTGAACTCGGCCTCGGCCTCCTTGATGCGGGCCAGGGCCGCGGCTTTGGCCTCATTGACCAGCCGGGTGCGCTCGGCTTCCAACTCGGTCTGCCGCGCCTCCAACTCCTGTTGGTGCCGGGTCAACTCCGCCTCCCGCCATTTGATCACATCCTCCTGGCGGGCCAGGTCCTGCTGGGCCGCTTCCACCGAGGCCAGGAGCCGGTAGGCCCGGAGTTCGTCCTGGTTCGAGATAGCCCTCGGCCATGGCCAGGATCTCCGGGGCGAGCCCCATTTCCCGGGCCAGCTTCAAGGCGTTGGAGGCCCCCACCACCCCGTAAGCCAGGCGGTAGGTGGGCCGCCGGGTCTCCTCGTTGAACACCACCGCCACATTTTCAAATCCATCGGTTTTTTGGGCAAAACTCTTAAGGAGGGGCAGGTGGGTGGTGGCGGCGCCGTAAGCCCCCCGCTGGTAGAAGGCCTGGAGCAGGGCCAGGGCCAGGGCGCCGCCCTCGGTGGGGTCGGTGGCGGTGCCCAGTTCGTCCAGGAGGATGAGGGACGACTCCTTGAGGCTGGTAAGCATCCTCAGGGCCCGCTGCAGGTGGGCCGAAAAGGTGCTGAGGCTCTGGGACATATCCTGGGGGTCGCCGATGTCGGCGAAGACCGCGCCAAAGGGGCAGAGCTCGCTGCCTTCGTCCACGGGAATGGGGATGCCGCTCTGGGCCATGAGGGTCAAGAGGCCCAGGGTCTTCAGCCCCACGGTCTTGCCGCCGGCGTTGGCGCCGGAAATGATGAGAAAGCGGTGCCCGGGATCGAGGGCCAGGTCAATGGGGACCACGTCCGGGGCGGAGTTCAGCTCCCGGCGCTGCTGCACCAGGAGGGGGTGGCGGGCCCGGCGGAAATCGACGCCGGCCTTGGTGCGCCAGATGGGCTCTCGGGCCCTGAACTCCTCGGCGAATCTGACCTTGGCCTGGATGGCGTCCAGTTCGCCCAGGGTCGCCAGCGTCAGGCGAATTTCCTCGAGATGGTTCCGCACCAGGTCGGTGAGCCGGCGCAGCACCGCCTCTTCTTCCCGTTTTTCCCGGTTGTGGAGGAGGTTCAGGGCGTTGTTGTGCTCCACGATGGCCAGGGGCTCGAGAAACAGGGTGGCCTTGGTCTGGGACTGGTCGTGGATGATGCCCGGAATGGCGCCCCGGTGGTCGGCCTTGATGGGAATGACGTAGCGGCCGTGGCGCTGGGAGATGAGGGGGCTCTGGAGGGCGTCGGCGTAGGCCGGTTGGAAAAAGTCCTGCTTGATCTGGCGATTGACCCGCTCCCGGGTGTCGGTCAGTTCCCGGCGCACCTGGGCCAGGCCGGGGCTGGCCTGATCCAGAATAAAGTTGTGGGGGCTGATACACTGTTGCAGGACCTCGGTGAGAGCGGGCAGGTCCCGGAGATTGGCGGCCAGCGAAGCCAGGCCCGGGGTCAGATCGCCCCCCAGGCGGATATAGTTCCTGAGGAGCCGGGCCAGGCGCAGCACCTGCAGAACCTGATTAAAGGCTTCGGCGGGCAGCAAGCTGCCCCGGACGCATGGCCTTGGTCAGCCAGGTGGTCAGCAGGGGGAAATCGGTAAGGGGAACGGGGCCTTCACGGTATTGGAGTTCGCGTAATTCCTGGATTTGCCGGAACGGGGCCTGGATTTGGTGCAGGTCAGCGAGGGGCTTGAGGGCGCCCAGAAAATCCCGCCCGAGGTCAGAGACGGCGTAGGTCTGGACCACCCGGAGAAGCTGAGGGAACTCCAGGGCGGTCAACGTTGGCTCTGGCATAGCACTCCAGGTTTCGGTTTGAGGGTGGAAGGTCTATGAACCCAGACGCTGCTGCGCGATCTCCCGAATCACTTTGCCGTCAGCCCGGCCGGCGAGGCGGGCCATGGCGTTTTTCATAACTTTTCCCAGGTCGTTCGGGCCGGTAGCCCCCAGTTCAGCGATGACCGCGGCGACCTCGGCGGCCATTTCTTCGGGGCTCAGTTGAGGTGGCAAAAAAGAGAGGAGGACACTGAGTTCCTCCTCTTCCCGTTTGGCAAGTTCGGGTCGGCCGGCCTTAAGATACTCGGCGATGGCCTCCCGACGCTGCTTTACTTGCGTGTTCAGGGTTGCCTGCAGCTCGGCTTCGGTGAGCGGACGTCTAACGTCCACCTCGCGGTAACGGATGGCACTCTTCAACAGCCGCAAGGTGGACGTCGCCACCGGTTGTTGGTTTTTGATGGCCTCTTTGAAGGCCTGATCTAGCCGCTGATAAAGGGACATCAATTGCCCTCAATTTTCCGCAGCTTCTTCAAAGCCCGCTTTTTGGCCGCCAAAATCTTCTTCTTTCGCTTAATGCTGGGCTTTTCGTAATGTTCCCGCTTGCGAATCTCAGAGAGAATCCCGGCCTTTTCGCACTGTTTCTTGAAGCGCTTTAAGGCGACCTCGAAAGGTTCGTTGGGTTTTACCCTGACGCCGGGCATCCATCTCGCCTCCCCCCATTGTCAGATAGCATCGGTCGTCCCCGTTCTCTTGCTGAGGGTGAATCGGGTACGCCAGAAGATTGGTGGGGCCGACATAGTAACGATGCTTGAAACATTTATTGTTTATCATCTATTTAAAAACTGTCAAGGGATTTTGTGTGGAAACTCGTGGAAACTTTAAGGTGACCGGGAATTTTCTCCCCACGGAAAAATTATGTTGCCGCAAGTAGGGCCAGTTAGCGTATGATAGCGCCATTATCTCATAAATTCAGCCCCGGGGGAAGGTATGCGGCGCCGGTTAATGTGCTGCCTGGTTTGGTTGGCGGTTTGGCTGCTGGTGACGGCGGGTTGCGTCACGGTCAAGGTGAGCCTGTTCGAGGAACCGGCCCCCTTGAAGGAAAAAACGATCTCGGGTTACGGCCGGGACAAGATTCTGCTCATGGACATCTCCGGTGTCATCCTGGAAGGGCCGCACCGGTTACTGGCGCTGGGGAAGGGGGTGACCTCGCCCAGCCGGATCAAGGAAGAACTGGAAAAAGCGGCCAAAGATGACCGCGTCAAGGCGATAGTCTTGAAGATCAATTCCCCGGGAGGCACCGTGAGCGCTGCGGATGTCATCCTCCACGAACTCAAGGCCTTCAAGGCCTCCAGGGGCGTGCCGGTAGTGGTCTGCCTCCAGGGACTGGCCGCTTCCGGGGGGTACTATGTGGCCCAGGCGGGGGACACCATCATTGCCTATCCCACCTGTATCACCGGTTCCATCGGGGTCATTGCCATGAAGTTCAACCTCCGGGGACTGATGGACAAGTTCGGCGTAGACGACGACGTCGTTAAGACCGGTAAATGGAAGGATTTCTGGTCCCCCCTCCGGGCCGCCACCCCCCAGGAGAAGGAGATGATGCAGGAGATCATCAATGACTTTTACCGGAGGTTTGTGGACGTGGTGGCCCAGGGGCGCCATTTGAGCCTGAAAAAGACCCGGGAAGTCGCGGATGGCCGGATCTTTACCGCTTCCCAGGCCCGGGACCTGGGCCTGGTGGATCAGTTGGGCTACCTGGACGATGCCCTGGAGTTGGCCAGGGTCAAGGCGGGGTTAGATCACCCCCGGGTCATAACCTATCACCGCCCCGGCAGTTACAAGCCGACGATTTACTCGCTCATGCCCGACCTGAACCTGGACATGGCGGGGCCCCAGTTCCTTTACCTCTGGTGGGCCGGAGGCGTCTGAGGTTGGAGCGCCAAACGGGACCGGATGAATTATTTTCAAGGTCTTCGCTGTACTACCGATAAGAAAAGCAGGGAATAAGCCGGTTTGCCGGGAAGGAACCAAAAAAGGGGCGGGAGGTGCAGCCCCAGCAGGTATGGCGAGATGGCAGCACTTTACTTTGACTGAGAACAAACTTATAATAATAATTAATATGGTTAAACCAGGCAGTAGGGTTCAGGTAACAGAAGCGCCGCAGGCTCGACGGCTCTGTGGTTGCGGCAGCCTGCCCCCTATTCCTGCAACTACCGGGAACGAGAGGGCATTACGGGACCAACCCGGTGACTTGTTTGTAAGACCACATGATGAAACCTAAGAAGAAGGGCCCGGGAACCGGTGCGCCAGGCAACCATAAAGGCAACAACAAGCCGAAGTCGGGCTGTTGCTGGCCGTCTCGGCCCAAAGTTCGGAACCTGCAGGGGGATGACAAGTTGATTGAGCAGGTCCGCCAGATTATCGCTGAAACCCGGGAGGTCCGCCCGGAGAGAGTGAAGCCGCTGCGAGAGGCCGTGGCGTCCGGGACCTACGAGATCGATGTCCGGAAACTGGCCAGTTGCCTCATCACCAAAATCATCCTGGACTCCTGATATCCGGCCGGTTCAGCTTCGAGTCTTTCCCCGGGTTCGCCCGACCCAGTTACGCCCCCAGACCCCCAATTTCCCGCAGTAATGAAGGCCAACCGGATTTTCTCTGACCTGGCGAGAACTGCCTCTCTCCCAGCCGCGAGGCCAATCTCCTGGGGATACCGTCGAGACGCAGGTTTCCCTCCCTAAAATTATTGGTTGACCGCCTCAAGGCCTAGAGCCTTAATCGGCAAATTGGCTAAGCGATTTCTTAAATGAGAGGTAGTCGTTGTAGTACTTATGATAAAACTCTTTACTTTTGTATTTGATGCCGAAGATCAACCTGGTGGTATCGGTGGTTTCGTCTTTGATGGCTCGCACGTAACTGTTATCTTTTGCTTTAACCATTAATGTCCTGATGGTCTTGACATTCCCTGCCGGGTCCTTCTCTTTCCTGACGTTTTGCTCGATTAATTCTTCGCGCTCCGGATTGATTTCCAGGTCCGCTTGGCGCGCTTTCCCCTGCCACTGGGGTGCGAAAACATAAAATACGACGTTCTGGTCGGGTGAGACAAAGTAAGCGCTATCATACCCCTCCTGGCGGGTGGCGCTTTTTTGGCCGGGCTTGACCTTAAAACCCGGCGGATACTTGATTTCAAACCAGGCCCCTTTATAGGTATGCCAGTTTCCTGCGCCCCTGGACTCACCACTGATCAAAATAATCGTTGCGAGACACGCCAAACCTAATCCCATGAATCGCAGGAGTTTCATGGCACGACCCCCTTTACCTAAGCATTCATTCCAAACAACCCATTATAAAGCTCTTTTCGAGAATATGTAGGTAATACCAAGTCGCCGTCATAAAGGTAATTCTGGTTTTATGGTCGCAACCCACGTAGGGGCGGTTCGCGAACCGCCCCTACAATTCAAATATTTACTTGTTTGACGGCAACTTGGTATAAAAGCCCAGCCCCATGCTTAAAAGACGTGGGATAGTTCATTTTATGGTCCGGTGTAGCTGAGTTAAACCAGACAATAAGGGAGATAACTTCACCATCAGATTGGGGGTGAGATGCAGATACAGCCACAAATTAGCAATAAATTTTCATTTTCAATTGTGGGGATTGACAGCAGTGGGCCGTTCATTTTGGGCTGCCGAAACATTCTGCCGCTTAATCCAGCCTGAAAATCCCCCTGTGGCCAGGGAAGTTAAGCCTCAGCAGGTGATATGCATCAGGGCGAACGCTCTAACCCCGGCATTATCTCTCATCCCGCCGCCGTGGGTCCAGACGCTTTCCCAGCAGCAAGGCGGCCTGATCCACTTCGGCCAGGGTGGTGGGGTACCCCACACTGAAGCGCACCGCGCCCCGGGCCTGAGCCAAGGGCATGCCCATGGCCGCCAGCACCGGGGAGACGGCCTCACAGCCGGCGTGGCAGGCCGAACCCAGGGAGGCGGCCAGCTCCGGCAGGCCCGCCATGAGTTCGCCCCCCGAGACCCCCGGGAAGGAGACGTTCAGGGTGTTGGGGAGGCGCTCGGCCTCCGGGCCGTTGAGGATGAGGTCCGGGACCAGGGCCTTGAGGCGGGCCTGGAGGTGGTCCCTCAGGCTCTTAAGATGTGCGGTTACCCCGGGGAGGCGTTCCCGGGCCAGGCGGCAGGCGGCTCCCAGGGCCACAATATACGGCACGTTTTCGGTGCCGGCCCGGCGGCCCCCTTCCTGGGAGGCGCCGTGGAGCAGGGGGGTATAGGCGGCGCCGCTTCGCACGTACAAGGCCCCAACGCCTTTGGGGGCGTAGAACTTGTGTCCCGCCACCGTCAGGAAATCTACCCTCAATTCGTTGACGTCCACGGGGATCTTGCCCACGCTCTGGGCCGCGTCGGTGTGCAAGGCCACTCCCGCTTCCCGGGCCAGCGCGCCGATCTCAGGCAGCGGGTTAAGGGCGCCGGTCTCATTGTTGGCGTGCATAACGCTGATCAGGATGGTGTCCGGGGTCAGGGCCCGGCGCACCTCATCCGGGTCCAGGCGGCCGGCCCCGTCCACCGGCAAAATCGTGATGTCAAACCCCTGGGACTGCAAAAACCGGCAGGGGGCCAGCACCGCCGGATGCTCCGTGGCGCAGGTGATGATCCGGCCGCGGCCGTGATGCCGGGCCACGCCCTTGAGGACGGTGTTGTTGGCTTCGGTGGCGCCGCTGGTGAAGACGATCTCCGGAGGCTCGCATCCCAGCAGGGCCGCGACGTCCTTTCGGGCCTGCTGCACGGCTTGCCGGGCCGTCAGCCCCAGGCCATAGTCGCAGCTGGGGTTGCCGAACTGGCCTTCAAGATAAGGCCGCATGGCCCGGAAGACCTCCGGGGCCACGGGAGTGGTGGCATTATAATCGAGATAAATCATGGGCAGTCCTCTCAAATTCTTTATTAATTATAAGGCTAACATATTGACATTCAAGCTATATTTTTGCTATTTTAAATAAAATAGTTTTTTGACGTTAAGGTTAATATTTCTCTGAATCAAAGGAAAAATATTTATGGACAGAATAGACCGTATTTATGTTGGCAATTATCTTACTGGACTTCAAAATGAGTATTGTGCTGTTGCCAATGTCAGTTGTGATGTTTGTGAAAGCGATTTTATCTTTTTCAGCGGAACCAAAAATAGACATGAACTTGGAAAGATTTCCAGAGATGCAATTAATCAGGTTATTTTTGAAGACAAATCTAAAATTACAAAAAGGTTGACTACTGTCACCAGGTTAGCTCTTTTTGGACCTTTTGCTCTTGCGATGCCTAAAAAAAAGAAAAGGGATTAATTTGTCGTGATGATAGATTGGATAGATGGGAATGGAATAAATCATAATACAATTTTCGAATTTACAGGTTATCAATGTCAAGAATATGCAAATTTAGCAGCAAATAAATTAAATGAATAACAAATTGCGAAGATGCAACGGTTGGCAATAGATGAAAAGAAATGCCCGTTTTGTGCTGAAATAATTAAGAACGAAGCATTAATTTGTAGATTTTGCAGATCTAACTTGCAAAGTGAATAATTGTTATAGTCCATGAGCCACTCCCTATCGCCGACCTTTTATCGCCTGTGCCGCTGGCTGACCCGGCAAACCATCGGGCGGGTTTTCACGGTGCGGGTGGAGGGTCTGGAGCACCTGCCGGCCCGGGGGCCGGCGATTATCTGCCCCAAGCACCAGCGCTGGGAAGACATTCCGGTCATCGGCATGGCCCTGCCCCCGCCTCCCCAGTATATCGCCAAGGTGGAGCTGTTCCGGCAGCCGGTGGTGCGGGAGATGCTGGGAGCCCTGGGCGGGGTGCCGGTGGACCGGCAAAACCCCCGGGCGACGCTGTCGTCCTTCCGGCGCCTGCTGCCGCTCCTGAAGCAGCGGGCTTTCATCGTGGTGTTCCCTGAAGGCACGTATGTCCCGGGCCGGGTCGGCCCCGGCAAACACCGCCTGATTCAGCTGCTCCTCAAGCTGCAAGGGGAGGAGGGCCTGGGGTTCCTGCCCTTTGTCCCCGTGGGAGTGGTCTATGAACCCCGGGACTGGGGCAGTACGGTGCACGTCAAGCTGGGCCCGCCGCTGATCGCCCCCGGCCCCCGCCAGGCCCAGGCCCTGACGGACGCCCTCATGGCGCGCATCGCCCGGTTGTCGGGCTGCGCCGATACCTCCAAGACCTGATAATCCTGAGTCGCAATCGAAGCGGTATTTATGGAAGCCGCCTGCTTTCGTGCCAGCAGCCCGGGCGCGATGCCAGCGCTCCGTGGGGGGGAAAATCGCCCTGGTCATTGCTTCAATCCGTGAAATCCCGGATCACGCCGCCAAAATTGACGGAATATAACCTGATTCCTTGTATCTTTAAATAATAATGATTATTTTTTAAAAAATAGGCTTTTAGTTTTTACTTCACCGAGACGATAGTCTTTAAGAAAAATCTGTCCTAACCGGTCTTCAGCCTGGTTCTTAAGGAGGGACTCCTATGGGATCACCCTCCGCTCGGCAGGTGCCAACCCCCTTTTTTAAACCATAATAGCCAGGGCTGCCGCCTCATCCCGGTCTTTGCTCTAGATTGGAGAGATAAGATGAAAAAATGGCAACTCTGGCTGGTCCTGCTGCTTTGCTGTATCGTGATCGGTAGCAAAGGAAGCTGTCAGAAAAATTCCAACGATGCCAACCCACAGTCGGGGGGCTCCGGCAGTGGGTCGTCTTCCGGATTGCTCGGCTCGCCCCAGGGAGGTGTCAGCCAGGCGGAATATTTTACCAAATTGGGCCTGGGGGGAAATTACGGACCTCACTACAACGCTTTTAACAGCTACCAGGGTTATACCAACTATTCCGACGCCAAGAACAGCGAGTTGGAGACCAGCGTGCCTCTGGATTTTCAGCAAATGAAGGATGCAGGTTTCGAGACGGTGCGGGCCTACGGAGACTCGGCCAAGGTCTGGATCGCCATGATCAACGAGGCCAATCTCCTCGGCCTGAACGTGGTGTACACCGTGGCCCTCTGCGGCAGCGACATCGACGATCCGAACCACTGTTGCCTGAAAGGAGTGACCTGTACCGGAGCGAGATTTTACGATTTGCTTGATTTTGCCAAGGTTCAGTTGACGCAGATCATCGATGAAGTGGGGGTCCAAAATTTCCAGAAAGCGGTGAAACTGATCCTGGTGGGGAACGAAGCCCTGGTGGCCAATGCCGCCCACCATGAAAATACCGACGATTTGATCAATGCCATCATTGCCATCAAGGCTTTATTGACTGCCAAGGGTGTCGCTCTGGGCGATGGCAACGGCAATGGGGTGGACATCAGCACCTGTGTGCAGATCGGGCAGATGTCTTCGGCGGCCGGACAGTTATTGGTGCCGGAATTCACCCCGGGAGCCCCGGTGGTGGAGAATATTTACCCCTTCCAGTTCGGTGATGCCCCCACGGATTTGAGTCTAATCCAGCAGCGTGCCTCTATGCTGCATACCGCGTACCCCACCCACCCCTTTATGCTCGGCGAGACCGGTTGGCCGACCCAGGGCACGTATACTGATTCGTCAAATCACACCTTTACCGGCAACCTGGCGGATGCGGAAAAATACTACCAGACCCTCTACCCTTATCTCAGGAGCGCCCAAATCCCCACCCTGATTTTCGAAGTTTACGACCAGCCCTCCAAAGTCACGTCGGATAATACGCTGAGTGATTCCGAGCAGAATTATGGGGTTTTCCACACCAATAACACCATGAAGGACCCCGGCAACAATGTTATGTTCCCGAACTCCCAATATGTGCAGAAGCCCATATATGACACCACCGCGGCCGGGGTTTTCACCTTCATCGGATTAGAGAACCGGGACCCCAATGACAATAAGATCATCACCAGTTTCTCCCCGAGTCTGATCACCATTACCCTGACTAACCCCAACGGGTTCATCTTAACCCGCACCTACAAGCCCTTTGCGATGAAAACTCCCTTGAATGGCGAGCAGATGGTGTGGGCCAGCCTCAACCTGTACCAGGGCTCCACTGCGGCGATATCTTTTACCAACGACACCGGTCATCTTGTCGCCTGCACCAATACGGTGGCGTCGATTAATTTGACGCCAAGGCCTAATCCTCCCGGGGCCGATTTCCCGGCTTTTTCCGGTGGCTTGTGGACCTATACGGGCGTTACCTGTCCGGGCTGCTCCCTGGTCGAATGGGGTGATAATAGCGCCATTAACGCCCAGAACATTTTCCTCCATCCGGATTATCCGTAGGGAGATCGAAGGCGCTCCTGCCGGACCAGTGCCGTACCGGTCGGCGGACCCGGGTCCGGCCGCGTTCTCCAGCCGCCATCCCCGCCGAGTCCCAGGCAAGGCGGGGGCAACCATGCCCTGATACAGTCAACCGGATCGATACCTGGTTAAAGATGGCGTAATTATTGTTGGGTAAAATGAGGGCCGGGGGTGATTTCGCCAAAAAATGCATTAATTTTAAGGGGCAAATATCTAACCGTCGCCCGAGGATTTCGTAGCCTTGGCGGCAAACTGACAGGTGCTTCCTCAGGGGTGAGTCTATGAGAAAGGGTTGGCAATTTATGTCCTGGCGATGGTGGCTCGTCCATTTCCTGGGGTTCGCCTTGGTCTACACTGCCGGGCGCCTGACCGCGACGTTATTGAAAGGGTAAGCGATGAACCGCTGGCTGCCCCACGTGCTGTTTCCCCGGCCCGGCTGGTTTATCCTGCATGCGGCTGTCATTGCCCTGGTGTTCCTGCTGGGCTATTCAGTGAAGTTTTAGGGTGAACCCCATGCAAAGCCAACGCGCCACCCTCTGGTGGGCCCTGGTGGCCCTGTCCCTGGGCGCCACCCTGCTGCATTACCGGATTCACACCCCGGGAGAAGACCCCACCGACCTGTGGCCCAACCTCTTTTCGGTGATCGACCTGGTCCTGGTGAGCGCCCTGTTCCGCTTCCGGTCCACGGCGCTGTTTGGCCTCCTACTCAACAGCTTCCTGGCCTTCCTGGGGATCATCATGATGGCGGATTTCTCGCTGTCCGCCACTCTGGCGGGCCAGATAAAGGTCATGCCGGGCGCCAACTTCTTCGGCTGGCTGCTGCTCACCACCTTCCCGGACATCATGATCGCCGTGGCCGACTTCCTGACGGGCCTGGCCCTCTACCGGGCGATATTGGCGGAACATTAAGATGCAGAGGGTTGGGGGGAGGGCCAGTGATTTCGATCCCTGCCCTCCCCCCAAGCCTCCCACTTAACCCGTATTAAGTAGGGGCGACCCGTTGGGTCGCCCCTTTTTCTTGCTTAAGGGGTGGGGAGGGCGTAAGGGCTTGTGCCCTGAGCCCCCTCCCCTTAATTTCTTACAAGCGCCCTGCGGCTTGCAGGGCATTTTTCAGGGCCAGGGCTTTTTCGGCCACGGCCATGGGGGTGGGTCCCAGGATGCGGATCATGGGTTCCTTGCCGAACTCGCCCCGGTCGTAGATCAGGTCCGGGGGCGGCTGCCCGGGTTTGAGGACCGAGGCCACGCCCCAGGCCAGGGTGCTCCCTTCCTTTGATGCTTGACCTCCGGCGGTTCGGCGCTACGGTCGAAGCAGGCCACCCTCAGGTGGAGCAGGAGCGCCAGGTCATCCAGTCCCTCGAAGAATTTGACGTTCATGGCGCTCCTGAGTTCCGGGTGGGTGGCCATGGCGGTGAGGATGATCGCGGTGATGTGCCGGGAGGCGCCGAAGGCCGGCGGGGCGGGGATCAGCAGGCCCTGGGGGTCTCTGAGAATGCGCCCGGGAAAGGCGGCCACGTCCCGGGGGCCTTCCGGGTAGACGGTGGCGTACCCCAGGTTGGACATGACTTCCGGGATGAGGGGGGCGATGCCTCCTTGCTCCAGGCGGGCCGCGGCTGCCTGTAAGGCCGCCAGGACTTCCGAACGGGCCAGTTCCCGGGCAAAGGGGGCGTAGGGGTTCACCGGGCCGGTCCCTTGTCCCAGGGGCAGGCCGTACCTGAGGGCCTGGGCCGTGAGTTCCCGGGCCCGGTTCACCGTTTCCGGGACCGAGGCGCCTTGGGCCAGGCCGGCGGCGCAGGCCGAGGCCAGGAGGCAGCCGGAGCCGTGGTTATTGGGGGCGTCCAGCCGCACGCCGGGCAGGCTGTAGACGTTGTTGCCGTCGGTGAGCACGTCCACCGGCTCCCCGGGCAGGTGGCCGCCTTTGGCCAGAACCCAGCGGGGGCCCATGGCCTGAAGGCGGCGGGCCGCCTCTTCCAGGTCAGCGGGGGTTTGGACCGCAAGTCCGGTGAGACGGGCCGCCTCCGGGGCGTTGGGGGTGAGCAGGCACGTCAGGGGGAACAGTTCTTCCTTCAGAATGGCGATCCCGGCTTCCTCCAGCAGCGGGAAGCCGCCGCCTGCAGCCAGCACCGGGTCCAGCACCAGGGGCGCGTCCAGACCCCTCAACTTCTCGGCCACGGTGCTAACCAGCGCCGGCGTGGCCAGCATCCCCACCTTGACTGCAGCCACGGGGAAATCGCTCAGCACCGCGTCCAGCTGCGCCGCCACCACCTCGGGGGCCACCGGGTGGACCGCGGTTACCCCCAGGCTGTTCTGGACCGTGAGGGCCGTGACCACCGTAAGGCCATAGGCCCCCATCAGGGTGGCCACCTTCAAGTCCTGTTGCAGGCCCGCCCCGGCGCCCGGGTCGGAGCCGGCAATAATCAGCACGGTTTTCATAATTTAGGCCATTTTCCCTTTTATTGATGAGAACGGAAAAGAGATGCCGCCAGGCCCGGATAAGCTGATTAAAATCCCCCTAAATTCCCCTTTTTCAAAGGGGGACTTTCCGCGTCATGCCGTTAAGGTCCCCCCTGAGGTATAGGGGGGAAAAGGGGATTTCGGTTAGAATTCGCTGCCCGGTTAATCGATTCAAGCAACTGACTGTAACATATTGACAAGTGAGTTTATTTTAAACCAGCAAGGGAAAACTTAAAACCGAAAAGGCTCTTAATAGCTGCGACCATGAGCCAGGCAGCGCCTGGCTTCGGCCACCAGTTCCCGGCGGTAGTTATGGCTGAGGTAAAGGTTCCGGGCGATGCGCAGTTCCGCCAGGGCCATGTAAAAGGGGTTGAGGCTGAAGATGCGGCGTGTCAGGGCGGGTTCAGGCTCGGCGGCCGCGAGATACATCCGGAAAAAATGCCGGATGGCGGCTTCGGATTCGCCAAAATTGGCGCTGCGCCAGCCCCAGGCATGCTTCAGTTCCCCGGCCACCCAGGACAGGTCCCAGAGGCGGTCGCCATGGCCGAGCCGCTCCAGGTCCAGGGCCACGGCCCGGCCGTTGGGGAAGAGAAAGTTGGTGGGGGTGGCATCGCCGTGGATGAGCACCTGCCGGTCGGAAAAATCCTGGCAGCGCGCCTCCCAAGTACCGCGCTCGTGGGCCAGGGCCTGCCAATCCTCACGGGTCAACAGCCCGGCTTCCCGCAATTGGGCCATCACTTTATCCAGGTAGGCCAGGGCCGGCTCGGGTGAGACCGGCCGCGACGGGACCGGCCGGGAGTGGAAAAAGGCCAGCAAGCGCGCCAGTTTTTCCAGGCCCCGGAGGAGGGGCGCCAGGTCGCTGTGGATGCAGGCCCTGAGCAGGAGGTGATCCAGGTCCGGGCCGGGCACGGCTTCGAGGAGCAGCCCCAGGGACTTCTCGGGCCAGCGGCCCAGGAGCCGGGGCGCCAGGCCATCGCCATTTCCCAGGCCCAGGGCGGGAAGCCCCCGATAGTGGTCATATTCCCGGGACAGGCTGAAGTCCGCGGCAACCCGGGGAGGATAGGCGGAGAAGAATTTCCCCACCACGGCGTAGTCACCCCCGGGGAAGGTGAAGCGCCGGACCTGGCGGGACGAAGGCAACGGTTCGACGCCAACCTCCCCGGCCGGGGGCCGGAAGCCGATTTCGGTTTCCACCAGGCGTCTCAGGGTCCGGCCCAGAGGGTCAGTCGGGCTCAGGGGGTTCATGGCCTTTCCGGGGCCAGGACGCGACCTGCTTCGAGCGCGGCGCCCAGGGCGCCGTTGAATTGCGGATAAGACGGCACCTTGACCTGAAAATTCCCCTGGTCCCTGAGGAACTTCACCACGCCCCGATTTTTGGCCACTCCCCCCATAAATACCAGGGTGGGGCACCGATAGCGGCGCACCATGACATAAGCCCGCCTGGCCACTGAGGCGTTGACCCCGGCGGCGATCCGGGCGGGTTCCACCCCTTCCAGGAGGTAGCCCACCAGTTCGGTCTCCCCGAAGATGGCGCAGGTTTGGGAGATGTCCACCGGGTCCTGCCAGCAACCGGCAAATTTCGTCAGGGGCATCTTGAGAAACCGGGCCATGTTTTCCAGGTAGCGGCCGGTGCCGGCGGCGCAGCGGTCGTTGGTGAGGAAATCGAATACCCGGCCACCCCGGATATAGAGGACCTTGGTATCCTGGCCCCCCATCTCCAACAGGATAAAGTGATCCAGACCCGTGACGAACCGGGCCCCCAGGAAATGAGCCCGGATTTCGGTGATGGTGGGAAAATGGGCCTTAAGCAGATCCTTGCCGTAACCGGTGGCCACCAGCGCCCCGGGAGGGGGTAGCTCCAACCGCGGCCAATCGATCCGCACCTCACCCTCAACCCGCATGAGATAATCCCGGTAAAAAACGATACTGTCCATCTTCCGGCGCCCCCAGCCTCCGCCGGCCCGGGCATAGACCAGCTTCACAGAGCGGCTGCCGAAGTCCAGTCCGTAGGCGAGAGGGAGGGCTTGAGGTTTTTGGGGGGAGGGCCGGGGATTCTTCGCACGTGGTCCCGGCTCTCCCCCCAAGCCCCCCTCCCAACCCGGTGGAGGGGCGGCCCCGTGTGTCCGCCCAGGGCGCACACTCAGGTGCGCCCCTGGAGAAGAATGAGGTGAGGGATTGGGGGCGGGGGATTGGGGGAGTTTATGGCCAGGATAAGGGCTGCTTATGACAAAGCCCTGAGCCTCCTCCTCCAGGTTCTTAAGGCCGCAGGACATCGACGAAGGCCTCCAGGCGCATGCGGGTGCGGGAATCCAGCGGCGTGGGGCGGTCCCCTTCGATGGTCAGGAGAGGCACGTCCAGGTGATCCCTGAGGAATTGGTCGAACATCTGGCGGAAGCAAAAGCTCTGGGTGTAGTGCACCAGGCCGTCCAGGCGGCGGGTGGCCACGGCCTCTTTCAGGTCCGCCAGGCGGCCCCCGATGTCGTAGGGGTAGGTATAGCGCAGGTATTGCTCCACCAGATCCGGACCCGCATCGGGCATGCTGAATTGCCGGGGAAATTCGTGAAAAACCACGTCGGCGCCCAGCTCCTCCAAGTAGGGCCACAGGTCGGTCAGGATAGGCGGGATGCCGGCAAACCCCAGGCGCACGCGCCCGTCAGCCGCGACCGGACGCTGCTCCGCTTCCTTCAGGAACGCGGTCAGGCGCTGTTCGTAGGCGGTAAGGTCCGAGGCAAAATCCGAGCTGGAGATGAGCCAGAGGAAATTTTCCTGGCCGCTTACCTGGCCGGTCTCCCAGGTCAGGCGGTCCAGGCGGCGCAACTGGCGGCGCAGGGGGGCCAGCCGGGCCTGCACCCGGGCCACGCCCTCAGGCTCGGCGCCCAGATGGGCCATCAGCGCACTGATTTCCCGGGCCAGTTGTTCCCGGTTACGGGGATAGGGGAACTTGAAGTGGATGACCTTTATCCCTTCGGCGGCCAGGATTTCCCCCAGGGCCTGGGTATTGGAGCAGTCACCCTGGCAGGCGGCGATGACCGCCTCAATCTCCGGGTGGGCCATAAGGGCGGCGTAGATCCCCTTGATCCAGGCACAGAGGGTGCGGGGGAAGCCGGCGGCTTCGGCCTGGCTCACCCGGGCCAGGGCCGCGGGGTCGGCAATGAACAGGTTGTTCAGGTCCACCGGGGTCAGGTTGGCGGCCAGCACCACCTCCACCGGGATAGTGGTGGTCAGGCCCACAGGGGCGCCCGGGGCGAAAGGCGTGGATTGGCGCATTGAGTCACTCTATCAGGGCACTTCGCCTTCCTGCAAGTTAACTTCCTGCAAGCCTTCGGTGGCCGAGAGGCTGTGGATCACCTGCTTGAAAATTACCGTATCCTTGCTCCGGAGGCGGAGGCGATAGGTCAGCAGGTTACTGGGGGGCTCCAGGGAATAGTTGATAAACTGGATGTTGATCCGATGGCTTTTAAGAATCTGCCTGATCTGGTCCAGGGGGTCCTCCACCCCGTGATATTTCAAGGTTAGGATGGTGAACAGATCGTGGGCAAAGACCTTTTTAAGGAGGCGCAGGCCGTACAAGATAATCAGGCTAATCCCGGCGGCAAACAGGGCCGGGATGAGATATCCGGCGCCGATGGCCAGGCCGAGACCGGTGGCCAGCCAGAGGCCCGCGGCGGTGGTCAAGCCCCGCACCGAGCCTCTGCCGGAAATGATGGCGCCGGCCCCGAGAAAACCCATGCTGGCGATGGCATAGGAGGCGATCCGGGCGGGGTCCAGGCGGACCACCGATTGCTCCACGGACAGGTGCCGGTGGAGTTCCTCCATTTCCAGAGACAGCATCATCATGAGGCAGGCGCCGATTGAAACCAGGATGAAGGTCCTGAGGCCCGCCGCCTGGCCGTGAGACTCCCGTTCAAAGCCGATGGCCGCCCCCACCAGGCCGGCGAGCAACAGCCGGCTCAACTCCCAGGTAACGTGTTGCCAGTCAAACATGGTGCGCTCCTTGACGTGCTGATGACATTGATCCCCGACGGGGGCAGAGAGGCTTCGGGAGAGAATCGGGAAAACGGACGCCCGGAGGGGGGGAGCAAGCAAGGCAGGGGGAGGGTGGACGGTTCCATTCAGGTAAAGCTCCGGCCGCAGCAGCGGACGCAGCCGGGGAAAAGCCGGCGAGAGATGATTTGCCGGAGGCGGCGCATGCCGGGGCCGTTCCAGATCTCGAGAAACGGTTGGGCGGCAATGTTCCCGGCCACCAGGTGGAGGCATGGCGACACGGTCCCGTCGGGCAGAATCCGGCAAATCCTCCACGGAGACTTGCACTCCTGGGGGAAGGGATGGGTCAGGTCCAGATAATAGGGTCCCAGGAGGTCCGGGGGCAAATTCGGCAAAAAGAGTAGCTTCAGCCGGTCTTTGGCCAGTCGCCGGGCTTCCCGGAATTGGTCGATCAGACCCGGCAGGTCGGCCAGGGCGATTTTGCTCTCATAATATTCACCCTCGGGGATGGAGGGGGGGGCCAGGTCCAGTTCCGCCCGGGCGGCAAACTCGGGGGACAGCGCCAGGTTGTGGCGCTGGATGTTGGCGGAGGTATTGAAAATAGTGTGCTGGATCTGGAGCATATCTGCTCCCAACTCCTGGGCCAGGGGAACCATCTGAGCCAGGGTGGGCAGGCTGGCTTTGGAAATGACACAGTTGATGATGATGATGGGGCCGGGAGAGCGCTGCCGTTGCCGGGCGGCCGCCAGGGCCTTGATGCCCTCGCAGGTCTTCCGGAAAGCGCCCTTCTGCCCGCGAATGGCGTCATGAACTTCGCTGGGTCCGTCCAGAGAGACCGTCACCATCTCCACCCCGGCGGCCACCATGGTGTCAGCCATACGGTCCAGCAAGGTGCCGTTGGTCTGGAGGTGCACCACGAGGCCCCGCCGCTTGGCCGCGGTCAGGAGAGCGGAAAAATGGGGGTAAAGGGTGGGTTCGCCGCCGGTGAGATAGATCCGAGGCCGGAAGGCAGCCACCTGATCCAGGAGGCCGACCCAGGCGGACAGGGGCAACTCCCGGCGGGGATCATACCAACTCAGCCCGGTGGGGTCCGGCGTGTGGCGGTGCTGCTCGCACATGACGCACCTCAAGTTGCAGCGCCGGGTGAGGTGAAGGTTGATGCTCACCGGCGGGCCGCTGAGGCCGTCACGGAAGCGGCGGTCCAGGTTAATGCCGAGTCTCCTGCGGTATTCCTCCCGCAGCATGGTGTGGACCATGCGGGGGTTGCGCCAGATGAGCTGAAGGACCCGGGTGGACAGGGAGGGTTTGGGTTTGGCCGGGCGAGGAGATCGTTTTAAAAACATTTCATAACCATACTTTCCATCAATAGCCTAATTTCAATCTTGGCGCACGGTTTTAGGCAGATTTCTTCCCTTTTTTAAGGGCGGGTCAGGGGAAATGAGCTCTAAACATTTAATAATAACATAAACCCGCCTTTGGAAAAGAAACACTTGCCGCCGCTCCACCTCAAGAGCTTGCCAGGCGCCAGGGGGGCGGCACCCCTGGCCCTTATCCTCCCCAAAAAAAAAATTATCGGCGGCTCCCGAAGATGGCGGTGCCCACCCGACCAGGGTGGCCCCTTCCTCCACCGCTACCGGGAAATCGCCGGACATGCCCATGGAGAGCTCCGTCAGGGGCAGGCCGGTGAGTTCCCCCAGGTGATTCCGCAATTCCCGCAAGGCCCGGAAAAAGGGCCGCGCTTGCTCCGGGTCGGGAAACCACGGCGGCATGGTCATCAGGCCCAAAACCCGCAGGTGAGGCAGCCGGGTGACCTCCCTCAGCAGGGCCGGCGCCGCCTCGGGCGCCACCCCCGATTTGGTGGCTTCGCCCCCCTGATTGACCTGGATGAGGACGTCCTGGACCTTGCCCAACCCGGCCGCGGCGGCATCAAGGGCCCGGGCCAGCTTGAGGCGATCCACCGCGTGGATCAGGTCGAAGAGCTCAACCGCGCCCCGGGCCTTGTTGGATTGCAGGGAGCCCACCAGGTGCCAGCCCACCTGCCTTCCCAAAACCTCGATCTTGTTTTTGGCTTCCTGGAGATAGTTCTCCCCGAAGAGGTCCTGGCCGGCGTCGATGGCGGCTCGGAGGCGCTCCAGATCAACGGTTTTGCTCACTGCCACCAAGCGCACGCCGCCCGGGTCCCGGCCGGCCCGCTGGGCCGCGGTGGTGATGGCGTCCCGCACTGTTTTCAGGTTTTGGGCGATGTCGTTCAGGGTTTGGCCCCCGGATGCGGCGCGGTCACGGTCTCCTCCTGTAAGCCGAAGGCCGCCAGGGTATTGGCCCAGGTGTGGGCCGCGACCTCCTCCAGGGTCAGGCCCCGGATCTCGGCGATTTGCCGGGCCGTGGCCACCACGTAGGCCGGTTCATTTCTTTTTCCCCGCCAGGGTTGCGGGGGCAGATAGGGACAATCAGTCTCTACCAGAATCCGGTCCAGGGGGACTTCTTGAGCCACCTCCCGCAAGGGACCGGCCTTGGGGTAGGTCAAGGTCCCGGAAAAAGACAGATAAAAACCCAGGTCCAGGAAATTATGGGCCTCCATAGGACTGCCGCTGAAACAGTGCATGACGCCGCCAATGAGGCGGCCCCGGTATTCTCGGAGGATCGACAGGGTTACGGGAGTGGCCTCCCGGGTGTGGATCACCACGACCTTCTTATGGGCGACGGCGAAGTCCAGTTGCCGGCGAAACCAGTATTGCTGGATCTCTTCCGGGGCTCGGTGCCGATAGAAATCCAAACCGATCTCCCCGATGGCCACCACCTCGGGGTCGGCCGCCAGGGTCGCCAACGCCTCCAGATCCGCTTCGGTCATGGCGCCGGCGCCGTGGGGATGGACCCCGATGATCGCCGCGATCCCGGGTGAGGTCCTGGCGGTTTCGATTACCTGGGGAGCGTCGGCCAAGCCGGTGGCAACGTTGAGCACCAGGAGCACCCCGGCCTCCCGGGCCCGGTGCAGCACCGCGGCTTGATCGGGGAAGTGATCCTCCAGGTCTATATGGGCGTGAGAGTCGGCCAGACGGATAGACATATTTTCAAGCTTGTGGACAATTTCCCTTTGCATGGTAAAATATACGAAATTTCGCCGGGCTGCAAGGAGAGGCGGTGACCGCCAGGATTTTTGCTCTTGTTGTGATCGGTTGGTTGTGGTTCTGGGCAGTCCTGCCTGTGGGGGCGGCGAGTCTGACGCATACCCCGCCGCAATGGCAGGCCATTGGCCGGGGTCTTACTTTTACTGTGGTGCACGTCCTCCAGGGTGGAGAGGAGGTGGCCGACCTGGCGGTGGTCAAAATCGACCCCGCCTCCAATGCCTTCCGGGTATTTCACGGGGCCCCCCAGGCAATCAATGATTGGCAAGAGCAGATTCAGGCCCCCATCGTGTTCAATGGCAGTTTTTATAAACGCGACGGCCAGCCCTGCGGCCTCGTCATTGCCGACGGCAAACCCATCGGCCCCACGGGCAACCGCCAGATGCGGGGCATGTTCGTGGCGGAGCCCAAAGGCATGTCCCCGGACCTGCCCCGGGCCACTATCCTGGATTTGCTCACCACCCGTATTGACCCTAAAAAATTGCCCTGGACCCAAGGAGTGCAATCCTTTCCGTTGTTGCTGGACTACAAGGGGAAAATCCGGGTAAGGGATAGCGAGAAAAGGTCCCACCGCACGGTGATCGCCACGGACCGCAACGGCAATATCCTGGTGTTCAACACCTCCAACCGGTTTTTCAGCCTTTTTGCGATGGCCGAGTTCCTCAAGGGCAGTAAATTCGATATTGATTCCGCCTTGAACCTGGATGGCGGCACGGAAGCGCAACTCTTGATCAAGACCAAGAAATTCACGTTTTTTTCTCCCCCCTCCTGGGAAAAATCCATCGGCGACATCATCGATCAGCAGAAATTCTGGTTGCCTACCGTGGTGGGGGTGTTTCCGCGCCAGGATTGACCCTCATGGCGACTTACCTTATACTGGGGACCGGGAAATTCGGTCGCCTGGCGCTCAGGCGCCTGGCCCGGCAGGATGCCGCCGCCAGTTTCGTGGGAGTGGACCGCGACCCGGCGGCCCTGGCGGTGACCCTGGACGGCGTTCCGGATTGGACGCGGGTGCAGGCCGAGGCCATCACCTTTCTGGTGCGGCATTTGGGAGCCGATGGCCGGTGGGACTGGATCATCCCCATGGTGCCGGTGCACGTGGCCTTCCAGTGGCTCCTGGCGGGTCCCCTGGCCGGGTCGGCCTGGCAGCCGGCGGCGGCGCCCGAGGCCCTGGCGGGGCTTATCCCCGGGGCCCGGCGCGGTCCCCAGGGCGAGCTTTATCTGAGCCGGGCCCAACACCTCTGCCCGGATGACTGCGGCGAACCGGAAGTGTGCCCGGTCACCGGGGAATCACGGGACCTCCCGCTCCACCAGGAATTGGCCTCTCTGCATCTGGCTGGATATGAGATCAGGGTCATTCCCAGCCGGCAACTGGCCCCGGGAGTGGGGGGATACCCTCCCTGGCGGTTGCTGGACCTGGCCCGGGATATGGGCGCGATAAAGGGCAACGTTTTGATCGCCACGGCCTGTCGCTGTCACGGGGTCATACAGGGGCTGGCGTACGGGTCCGGGGGGCAATGTGTTTGATTTTTCCGGGATTTTAGGTTCCTCGCCGCGCATGCGGGAGATCTTCCAGCTTTTGGAAATGGTGGCCCCTTCTGAGGCCACGGTGCTGATCCTGGGTGAAACCGGCACCGGCAAGGAACTGGTGGCCCAGGCCGTCCACCGGAACAGCCCCCGGGCCGCCGGCCCCTTCGTGGTGGTCAATTGCGCCACCCTGCCCGAGACCCTGCTGGAGAGCGAACTCTTCGGGCATGAACGGGGCTCCTTTACCGGGGCCACTGTTCGTAAAGAAGGACGGTTTTTGGTGGCCCACCGCGGCACCGTGTTTTTGGATGAAATCGGCGAGCTTACCCTACCGATCCAGGCCAAGATTCTCAGGGTCTTGCAGGCCCGGGAGTTCGAACCCGTTGGGAGCAATCGGACGCAGAAGGTGGATGTGCGTATCATCACCGCCACCAATCGCGACCTGGAGAAAATGGTCCGGGAGGGCCAGTTTCGGGATGATCTCTATTATCGCCTCAATGTTTTTCAACTGGTAATGCCGCCCCTGCGGGAGCGCCTGGAGGATCTCCCTGTCCTGGCGGATTTCTTTCTCAAGAAGTACGGGGAGAAAAACCGGCGGGGCGTCATTACCCTGGCGCCGGAGGCGCTCGAGGACTTCCGGCACTACTCCTGGCCGGGAAACATCCGGGAACTGGAAAACGTCATTGAACGCGGCGTGATCGTCTGCCAGGGGGATGTCCTTACCCCCGGGGATTTGCCTCCGGCCCTGCAGCAGCGGGTCGAATGGCCGGCGGCCGGCCGCGAGACCGAGCCCGGGTTGCCGGAGCTGGAGCGGCAATTGATCATCCGCACCCTGGAGCGGGTGGCCGGCCAGCGCGTGCAGGCGGCCGAAATTCTGGGAATCTCCCTGGATGAATTGAACCTCAAGATCCGGTCCTACGGGCTGGAGGCGAGAGAGTAAGGCGCAATGATTTTTCCACCTTTAATTTTATTCGTGATGCTGTTCTTTTTCCTGACCGCCCTGGTCATGCTGCCTTTGTTGATACTGGGGTGGATCGGCGAGGCCTTCCTGCGGCTGGGACTTTCCCCCGGTATGATGTTCTGGCTTCTCATCATGACCCTGGCGGGCAGCCTGGTGAACATCCCCATCTACCGGTTCGAGAACCGGGAAATGGTGGGGGAGCAGGTGGTTTCCTATTTTGGCATGCGCTACCGGGTGCCCCGGATGGAGCAGGCCCAGGGGACCACTCTGGCGGTGAATGTCGGTGGGGCTTTGATCCCGGTGGCCCTGTCCGGGTATCTTATCTCGCAAATCAATTTTGGCGCCAGTCTGCCGATCCTGTTGGCGGTGGTGACCGTGGTGGTAAACCGCCTGGCCCGCCCGGTGCGGGGTATGGGCATCGGCGTACCGGGCCTGGTGCCTCCCCTGGTGGCGGCCCTGGGCGCTTATCTCTTGTGCGCCCCGGAGCTCCGGGCTCCCTGCGCCTATATCGCCAGCACCCTGGGCATCTTGATCGGGGCCGATCTCCTGAACCTGGGGCAAATCCGGCAGTTGGGGGCCCCGGTGGCCTCTATCGGCGGCGCCGGCACCTTTGATGCTATCTTTTTCAGTGGGATTATCGCGGTCCTGCTCAGCTAAGGGCGGGGCGGGCCGCCCGGCTTAATGCAATTAAGGGAGGTTGATGGTCTATGCATCCGTCAAAGATGAATCAAGAATTTCAACCGGAAGGGGGTCGGCCCGCGGCCGGCCATAAGTGCCGCCGGATCACTGCGGTCCTCATGATTTTGCTGCTGCCGGGGCTCCTGGGAGCCTGGAAAATCATCAGCGGCGAGACCATTGATCGCCGCCACGTGGAGCGCATCCAGGACGGCAAGACCACGAAGAATGAAATCCTCCTGCTGTTTGGCGATCCCAAGGACATCGACCGCGCCCCGGAGGGGGTCACCTATACGTACAAGAATTTTAAGGATGCGCCGGCCATGCCCTATAGGCCGGAGGACCGCAAGATCTCGCCCCAATCCGATCAGCTCTTCCTGCTTCCCGATAACGATAAAAAGATCAAGAAGCCGCCCTTAAAGACCGAAGGCAAGATTCTGAAGAGCATCCTGCTCATCCGCTTCAAACCTGATGGACAGACAGTGATGAGCCACGAGTATAAAGAATATTGAGGGGAGCCGGCATGACGGCCTTTACCGATTTGGCCCAGGCTACGGCCTGGGTCTTTGATTTACAGAAGTTCGGGATCAAGTTTGGCCTGTCTTCCACCCTCAGCCTGCTGGCCCGGCTAAAGCTGGACTACCGGGAGGGCCGTTATATCCATGTTGCCGGCACCAACGGCAAAGGGTCGGTGGCAGCCATGCTCAGCGCCATCTTGAGCCGGGCCGGCTACCCCGTGGGCATGTTCACCTCGCCTCACCTGGTGAGTTTTAGCGAGCGCTACCGCCTGGGGGATGAGGAGGTGTCGCCGGACCATTTGCTGGCCTTGATCAACGAGGTGCGGGCCGCGGTAGACAACGCTGAACCGCCCACGTTCTTTGAGTTTGCCACGGCCATGGCCTTTCTCTACTTTTTGAAGGCCGGGGCCGCCCCCATTATCCTGGAGACCGGCATGGGGGGCCGCCTGGACGCCACCAACGTCGTCCAGCCGCTGGTTTCGGTGATCACCAATATTTCCCGGGATCACCAGGAGCACCTGGGCGAGGGGTTGTTGGCTATCGCCGGTGAAAAAGCGGGGATCATCAAACCCGGGACGCCGCTGGTCACCTATGCCCGGCAAAAACAGGTACTCCAATTGTTCCACAGCCGCTGCCGGGAAGCGGGCGCCCCCCTCTACCAGGGCGGGGTAGACTTTAAAACCATTGGAAAACCTCGGGGGTCTTTCGATTATTTCGGCCTCCAGCAGCATATCCCCGGGCTGACCCTCAACCTCAGGGGCCGGCACCAGTATGGCAATGCCGCGGTGGCCCTGGCGGTGGTGGAATTGCTCAGCCAGGATGGTTTCCCCGTGCCCGAGCCCGCTATCCGGGAAGGACTGGCGACGGCCCGCTGGCCGGGCCGCCTGGAGGTGGTTCCCCAGGACCCCCGGGTCATGCTGGACGGGGCCCACAACCCCGCGGCCGCCCTGACCCTGGCCCAGAACCTGAAAAAGACCCGCAACCACGGCCGCCTTATCCTGGTGATGGGGGTCATGGCCGACAAGGACGTGGACACCATATTGGCCCGGCTCCTCCCATTAGCCCAGATGGTCATCTTTACCCAACCGCAATACTTCCGGGCCGCCACCCCCCGGGACCTGGCCCGGCGGGCCCAACCTTACGGCCTGGAAATCCTCCAGACTCCCCGGGTGGCCGCGGCCGTCCAACAGGCTCAGTCCCTGGCCGGGCCCGAAGACCAGATTGTGGTTACCGGCTCCCTGTACACGGTGGGGGAGGCGAAAGAATATTTTGGGGGAGTAAGCAGTAAGCAGTGAGCGGTCGTGTATTGGTTTAGGCCCACCCGTAAAGCATGAAAAGCCGGCGGGGAGGGTGTGACGGCCCCGGTCGGTGCGCAGTGCGCACCCTGATATGGCGGGCAGTGCCCGCCCTACATATCTGCTGGACACAGGCTGGAAAGCCTGGGCCACCGGTTCGAGTACTTTTCAAGGCAGCGAGCGTCATAGTTTTCGGGAGCCAACTGCTCACCGCTCACTGCTTACTTTCATTGGAGGTTCAATGCGTATTTTTGTCTCCGGGTCATTGGCGTATGACCGGATCATGGATTTTCCCGGGCGGTTTGTGGATCACATCCTGCCGGAGAAGATTCACATCCTCAACGTCTGTTTCATGGTCAACGGTTTGACGGAGCGGTTCGGCGGCACCGCGGGCAACATCGCCTACAATCTGAGCCTGTTGGGGGAGAAGCCGGTTATTGTCGCCACCGCGGGGAAGGATTTCGGCCCCTACCGGGAGTGGCTGGCCCAGTTGGGTTTACCCCTCACGGGCATCAAGGAGATTCCCGCCGAGTTCACGGCCGGGGCCTACATCACCACGGATCTGGCCGATAATCAGATAACCGGCTTCAATCCCGGGGCCATGAAGTTTACCTCGGAATACCGCTTCGACGGGCTGGAGCCGGGGGCCGGCCTGGCCATCGTGGCGCCGGGGAACCTGGAGGACATGCTGGTCTACACCCGGTTTTACAAGGACCGGGGAGTGCGTTATATTTTCGACCCGGGGCAGAGCATCCCGGCCTGGGGCGGCGCCGAACTGAAGGAGATGGCCACCGGGGCCCTGGCCCTCATCGTCAATGACTATGAGCTGGAAATGTTCCGGCAGAAGACCGGGCTGGACGAAGCAGGGATACTGCAGCTCACGCCGCATCTCATCACCACCCGGGGGGAGCAGGGCTCCCTGGTCCAGGATGACCGGGGTGGGGACGAGGTCCCGGCGGTGCCGGCCAGCCGGGTCCTGGACCCCACCGGGGCCGGGGACGCCTACCGGGCCGGACTCCTCAAGGGTCTGGCCCGGGGTCTGGGCTGGCCCGAGGCCGCCCGCATGGGCGCGGTGCTGGCCAGTTTTTGCGTGGAACAGCAGGGCACCCAGGAACACCGGCTGGAAGTCCCGGAGTTCTGGGGGCGCTATGCTGAGCATTTTGGCGCGCCGCCGCCGGCGGCCGTTAGTGCTTGAGCTTTTTTGACCGCAGGGGAGAGTGAAGGGTTCCCTGATGAGATGGACCGGCTGTTCGCACCTCCATCAAGCGGGAGGGAGAACCAACGCTCAGCCTTTGGTGAAATAATCCTGGGACGAGACACGGAAGCCTATGGCAAAACCTGTCTTAGCGGTAAATCTGTTCCCCAAACCAGTTAAAAGTGAGGGACAGAGATGGTTAAGTCCCCCTTTTTAAAGGGGGATTTAGGGGGATTTTAACGTGGTTAACAAATCCCCCCTGCCCCCCTTTAGAAAAGGGGGGTGATTCTTGCCAAACTTAAGCTCCTTCGGCTAACCCCACATGACGCCGGAAATCAGTATTGAAATGATGTCTCGTGGGAATCACAGGCGAAAGCACGCGTCAGCACGTCATCAGAGATTATAGCGAGGACCACCGAGGGGATCATGACTCCAGCGGCCGGCGTTTCCGAAATTTCCCCGGCGGAACTGCTGAGCCGGATTCAGGCGCGTTTCCGGGAACTGGGCCGCTTCGGGTCCCCTCTGACCCTGACCTATAACGGCGAGAAGTACCTGGCGACCTGTGATGACCGGAGCTTCGCGGTGTACCGCGTGTTGGACCAGGGTCATGTGGCCCCCGGCCACCCGGGCTGGCCCGTCTGCCTGGTCACCGATGAGGCCGTGGTGGATGAAACCAGCCCGCCGCACCAGCCGGAGGATGAATTCGCCTCGGGGCTGAGCCTGAACGGGTGGCTTGAGCTCATTGAGTCTCTTGACGTCACTTCCTAAGATCCTTTCCCTCAGCCTTATCTGCCTGATGGCCACCCCCTCACGAGCCCAGGCCAACCCCCGCAACCCAAACTTCAGCCTGGACCGCACAGGCGAGACGCCTGTGCCACCATGGGCAGGAAACACCCCCACTGGCCATTTTTCTCCTCTGACTTTGACCTGACATGGAGACCTCTCCAAAAATCCCCCATAGCGTTTGCCAAAAGGATTTTCCGATGGCGGCATCATGCTAAATCCCCCCTAACCCCCCTTGAGAAAAAGGGGGAACTATAAGGAATTGCTGGTAAAGTCCCCCTTTGAAAAAGGGGGATTTAGGGGGATTTAAGAATCTCCAAGTGGAAGGAATCTATGGCAAACGCTATAACCTGTCATTCTGAACGGAGCTGAGCTTCGTGAAGAATCCCGGCGGCTTTAGAAGAGAGATTCTTCGCTCCGCTCAGAATGACAAAAAATATTCTTCTGACGGCTGTTGGGGATAAAAGAAGCTCCGGTAGGGTTCTCTTGGCGGGTGCTCCCGCTGGGGGGATACATAGGCCCCTCTACCAAAAGGGTTCTCGGGACTCCGATTGGTATCAGCCCCGGCCACTTTTTCCCCGGCTTCCCCTCAAGGTTTTTTTGGCAGCAAATCCCGGCAGGCCTGGCAGAATCCCGGACCCTTCGGTCGGTGTCGGCCAGGGAATTGGAGAAGGACATGACGCAGGCCGGGTCGGGGCAGTGGCCCAGGCCCAAAAGGTGCCCCAGTTCGTGGACCGCCTCTTTGACGGCCCGCTCTTTAAACCGGCGGGGGTCCCGGGGCTGGCCGTAAAACTCCGGGTAGAGGCGGGCTAAAGAGATGACCGCGGCGCCGCGGGCGGGATCGGCCAGGCCAAAGACGAAGTTGAGACCGGGGACCGTGAGGTCCACCCCGGTGACCCCCAGGATAACCTCCTCCCCGGGGTGGCCGGGCCGCGGCCAGGGCCGCCAGGAAAGGTTCGCCCGGATACTGGCTGCGGCCCTCGGGGCAGGAGGCCGGCAGGGGGAGGTTTCCCCCCATCCGGACGGCGGCGCCCAGTTCCGCCTCTAAGCCCTCCTGAAGGAAGCCCAGCACGGCCGGGGGCAGGGACCCCACGGAGACCAGCCTGATGGTCAGGGGTGCGGCCCGCCCCGGGGTGAGGTAGCGGCGCCCGGAGGGACACGCTAAGTCTCCTTGGGAGCAGGGAGTTTCTTCCAATCCCGGACCCCCATCAGGTCTTTCTCCCGGCCAATCACCACCAGGACATCGCTGGGCTTGATGACGAAGTTGGGGCCGGGCAAAAACACGAAGCGGGGCGGCACCAGTTCCCGGATGGCAATGACGAACACCCCGAAGCGTTTTCTCAGGTCCAGGGCTTCGAGGCTGGAGCCGTAGAAGTCATCCGGCGGCGCCACGTCCATCACCCGGTAATCCGCTTCCAGGGGCACAAAGTCCAGGAGATTGGGGTTGATGATATGGGCGGCTACCCGGCGGGCCGTCTCCCGTTCCGGAAAGATCACTTCCGTCGCCCCCACCGACCGGAGAATGGCGGCGTGGTCCTCGGTTTTGGCCTTGGCCTGAATGGAGGGCACCCCGATTTTCCTCAGGTGCAGGGTACACAAGATGCTGGCCTCCAGGTCTTCGCCGATGCTGACGATGGCCTCGTCGAAATCCGCCGTGACCACCGAACTCAGACCGGTAAAGTCTCTGACGTCCAGGATCAGGGCCCGCTGCACCTCGTCCACGATGGCATTGACGCGGTTCTCATCCCGGTCCAGGACCAGGACCTCGCATTGCCGGGACAGCTCCCTGGCCAGTTCGCTGCCGAACTCCCCCAGGCCGATTATGCAGATATGTTTTTTGTGCTTCATCCGATCATCACTTTTCCTTCGGGATGCCGAACGTGGCCGGGTTTTGGCGTAAAAAACCACATGGCCATGGTCAACGGTCCCAAGCGGCCTACGAACATGGTGACTATGATCCACAACTTGCCGGGCGCCGAGAGCTTGTCGGTGATGCCGGTGGACAGGCCCACCGTGCCAAAGGCGGAGATCTGCTCGAAAAGCACTCTTTCCAGGCCCATGCCCGGACGGCCCCCCTCGGTGACCAGCAGCAACAGGACCCCGGCAATATTCCACAACAGGGCCAGGCGAATCAAGAGGGAGACGCGCCACAGGGTTTCGGTGGGAATCCGGCGATCCATCAACCTGACTTCGGTTTCGCCCAAGACCCGGGCCCGGAGCTCCGCCCAGGAGATGGCAAAGGCGGTGGTCTTGATACCCCCGGCGCAGGAGGCGGGGGAGCCGCCGATGAACATCAGGATAACCAGGAGCATCAGGGAGCTCGCGGGCAGCAGGCCGATGTCCACGGTGTTGAAACCTGCGGTCCGGGCCGTGACGGACTGGAACAGGGCTGCGGCCAGGCGGCCCCCCCAGGAGGTCTCGGCCGCGGTGAGGCCCAGGACCAGGAGGCCGACCGCCCCGCCGACGATCAGGATGCCGGAGACCCGCAGCACCACCTGGGAATGAACCGAGAGGCGCGGGCGGTCAACCGGGCTCTCCCGCCGGCGGGAAAACCGGTATTCCAGCCGGCGCCAGACCTCGTGGGCCACGGTGTGGCCCAGACCGCCGATGACGATGAGCACCATGATGGTGGTGGTGAAGAGATAGTTGTGGCGCAACCCCATCAGGTTGTCGTCATAGAGGGAAAAACCGGCGTTACAGAAGGCGGACACCGCGTGAAAGAGTGCGGACAGGCAGGCTTCGCCGATATGGGAGGCTTGGGGCCACAGGGCCAGAAACATGAGAGCGGCGCCCACAAGTTCGGTAATCGCCGTGAGCCACAGGATGCGCCGAAACATGGCCCGGAAGTTGATGCCGATGTCCTGCTGAAAGAACGACCCGTGGAGCAGCGCCTGGGACTTCAGGGACATGCGCTTGCCGAGAAACTGGAACATGAGGGCCGCAAAGGTCATGATGCCCAGACCGCCGGCCTGGATCAACAGCATGATGACGATTTGCCCGAACTGGGTGAAGTCGCTGCCGGTATTCACCACCACCAGGCCGGTGACGCACACGGCCGAGGTAGAGGTAAACAGGGCATCCAGGAAGGATATCTTACCCGTGGCGTGGGCCCAGGGGAGCAGGAGCGCGAAGGCTCCCGCCAGAATAGTCGCCCCGAAACTTCCCACCAGGATGGCTTCCGGTAAGCTAAAAAATTTGATGAGCCCCTGGCGGAAAAGCCCCGGACTCTCCCCTGCCGATTTTCTGGACACAGTTTTATCAACCAAGGTCTTAAGCCTTTACTACGCCAGAATTTAGCAGGATTTCACCGCGACCACAACCACAGAATACTCCCTGGCGCGGTCAGGATTTTCTTTGCTTCTCCTGGGCCGTTTGGTTGAGCTTGGGCTTGCCAAAACAGGCCGCAACCTCTATTATGCTTTTGCCTGTCCTGATCGATCCAGTTTCGTCACCCCGATATCTCAGCGTGGGAGACTTCTTTCGGGGAGCGCTCCGGTTTTCCCTGAGCTGACTGTCGGGGGCTAGCTTAAAAACCTTTGTCCGCACCAAAAGCTTGAGAGGAGACCTCGGATGAGCCTGCCACCTGAGGCCGCCGCACCAACGATCACGCCCCCGGAAGTATTGCTGGAAGGTGAAACCGGCAAGAAACGCCTGGGGCAATGGCCTGCCACTGCCATTTGCGGCAATGACATCACTTCCTCCTGCCTTTACGTCGCGGCCATTGCCACGGTTTACGCCCATGCGTTGGCGCCGCTGGCCCTGCTGATCGTTGGGGGCATCCTCTATCTCTATCGCAAAATCTATACCGAAGTAGTGGAGGCCCTGCCCCTGAACGGCGGGGCCTATAACTGTCTGCTCAACAGCACCCGCAAGTTTTCCGCGGCCCTGGCCGCCTGCCTGACCATCCTGTCCTATCTGGCCACCGCGGTCATCTCGGGTAAAACCGCGGCGGAATACCTGGAAACCTTATTGCCTTTTCTGCCTCCCATGGAGGTCACCACCGCGATTCTGATCATTTTCGCCAGCCTCGCCATCGTGGGGATCGCCGAATCCTCCCGGGTCGCCCTGGTCATCTTCATTTTTCATCTAAGCGCCCTGACCCTCCTTCTCGTCTTCGGCCTGGTCTATGTGGTTCAGTACGGGGGGGCCTGGGCGCAAAATTGGCACTCCCTGACGCACGACGTGGATTGGCCCACCGCCTTGTTCTTCGGGGTGTCGGCTTCGATGCTGGGGGTGAGCGGCTTTGAAAGCTCCGCCAACTTCGTAGAGCAGCAACAGCCTGGGGTGTTTCGTCTCACCCTGCGCAATATGTGGGTGGCGGTGATGGTTTTTAATCCCCTCATCGCGCTGATGGCCCTGCAAATCCTCCCGGTGGCGGAAATTTTAAAGCATCATGACGACATGCTCACCTTTGTGGGCTTCTTGACCGGGGGGCGCCTGCTCCATGGCCTGGTGGTCATCGATGCCGGCCTGGTGCTTTCCGGCGCGGTGCTCACCAGTTTTATCGGGGTAACCGGCCTGGTGCACCGCATGACTCTGGACCAGTGCTTCCCGCAATTTCTCTTGAAGCAGAACCGCCGGGGATCGTTCCATCGCATCATCCTGACTTTCTTGTTTTTGTGTATTTCCATTCTGTACCTGACCGGCGGGCGTCTCCTGCAATTGGCGGGAGTTTATACCATTTCTTTTCTCGGGGTCATGACCCTGTTCGGCATCGGCAATATCCTGCTCAAAATCAATCGCAAGGAATTGAAGCGTACCTATCGGGCCGGCTGGAGCACGGTGATCCTGGGGGTGTTGGCCACCTCGGTGGGAATCATCGGCAATGTGATCATCGATTATCGATTTCTGATGTATTTTGCGCTCTATTTCATTCCCGCGGTGTTGATCGTGACGGTGATGTATACCCGGATCGCTATTCTTAAGGCCGTTCTCATGGTTATCAATGAGATGTTGCAGCGGGCCTTCATCTGGCGGGAACAAGTTATTGAAGAAATTATGGATATTACGAATATCCGTCTGGTGTTGTTTATCCGCGGCGGCGCTTTAGCCCGCCTGAGCAAGGCGTTCGATTATATTCAGCGCAATGAATCCAGCCGTAAAATATTTTTGGTGCATATATATAAGGAGCATAATTCTGAGGAAGAAGAAGAAATTCTCCGGAGCCTGAAAATCCTGGAGGAGCTGTATCCTGATTTGAAAATCGAGTATTTGCCGCGTCAGGGGCAGTTTGGGCCCCAGATGGTGGAGACCCTGTCCCAGGAACTGAAGGTCCCGAAAAATTACATGTTCATCGGCGCTCCGGAAGCCAAGCACCATTTTTCCCTGGAAGACCTGGGAGGGGTGCGCGTCATTTTTTGAATTGCCGGCAAAGCCCCCTGCCATCCCCCACCCGCCTCACCCCGGTGCCGAATAATTCCCCTTGACGTTGCTGCAAAAAAAACTACATTTATATCGTTGGCCGCGATTTATCCGGCCAACCGCCGAATTCTCCGAAACCCAAACGGAGAAGCGGGGGACCCAGGTTTCTGGGGCGAATCCGCATTTTTGGTCAATGCGGTAGGGCAAGCAACCTCCCGCCCGAGCCCGTCAGCTAACCCCGCAGGCAGGAGGAGGATATGTCAAACCTCGGTATTGATGCGCCCGGAGCGCATCCTTTGGGGCCTTGTCCCGAGCGCCCTGCGGCAGTCTATCATCCCCCCATTCAGACCAGCCATCTTTATGGCGGTCTATTTTTCACTCCCGGGGCCATCCCCCCGCCATCCCCCATGCCGGAGTCCCATTCGCCTTAGCGAGCTATCGCCTTATCCATCATGATTGCGGTTGCCTGAAATCTTTCCCCCGGGGAAATAACGAGCCTGACCCTGCCGGTGCGGCGAGTTCAGGGCGTTACCCTATGGTTTGATCCGGTCCTGGATTTTGCGAGGCGGACCCATAACTCGTAAGGGTTGACTTCAATGAAGACTCCTGTGCTGATCATCCTTAATCTGGGCCTGGTGGCCCTGTTCATCTACCTGTTACGGAATCGGGAACTCCTGTCCTACCATCAGAAGGGGCGCTGGTGGCTCACCTGGCTGGCCATCGGGGTCATCACCCTGATGGACGAGTTCACCTCCATCTTTTACGTCCCCGCCGAAGCCTACCGGTTCATCGGCCTGTCCGCCATCGTCTTTATCGCGGTCACCAGCCTGCTCATCCGGTTCCTGAGCACCCGCCTCACCGAGATCGCCGAAATCCTGGAGCGCCACCAGCTCATCGGCGGCGGGGTCTATTCCTTTTCCTACCTGGTCCTGGGCCCCGTGGTCTCCTTCGTGGCGGTGTCCTCCATTATGGTGGACTATATCCTCACCGCCTGTATTTCGGCGGTGAGCGCCATCGCCAATGTCACATCGTTTTTCCAACTCTCCGAGCCCGTCAAGATGATCCTGGTGCTGGGGATCATTTGGGCCGTGGCCGGCTTGAATATCAGCGGCATTCGGGAAAACGCCCGGTTCACCTTCATGATCTTCGTGGCCGCCGCCTTTGTGCTGCTGAACCTGATTGTCTCCGGCCTGATCAGCCTGGATTCCCACTCCCTGGGGCAACTGCACCAGTCGGTTAAGCTGACCGCCCACCAATTGCAGACCGGCAGTTGGAGCGGTGATTATTCCAAGTTTATCTCTCACATCGCCTTCTGCATCCTGGCTTATTCCGGGGTGGAATCGGTCCTGCAAACCGCCGGCCTGGTGCGCACCTGGCAGGAAATCCGCAAGGCCTACCTGTTCCTGGGCCTCACCGTCGGCATCGTCACCCCCCTGGTGGCGGCCCTGGCCCTGTCGGCCCCCATCGACTTTCATCGGCACGAAGGCGACTTGATCACCCATTACGCCTCGATGCTCAACGGCCTCTGGTTCGGCGTCGTCGTGGCGGCCCTGGCCAGCTTCACCCTGACCATGGCGGTGAACACCGCGTTTGTGGCCTCCAGCGAATTCATGGAGCGGGTGGCCCACCGCTACAGTTTCCATTGGCTTATCGCCACCAATAAGCGCCAGTCGCTTTACCGCGTCCACCTGTTGAGCGCCGCCTTTTTCTCCGCCATCATCCTGATCACCAGCGGCAGCCAGTCGCTTCTGGCGGACATGTACGCCCTGGGGCTCCTGGCCAGTTTCTGCATCAACATGGGCTCCCTCATCCTGTACCGCTATTTCATGGGCACCGGGGAAACGAAATATTTTACCAGCCGGGTGGGCACCATCGTTTTGTGGGTCATTCTGATCAGTTGCTTCGGCTTCCTGGCCTATGACAAACATCATGCCACCCTCCTCTGGGCGGTGGTCACCACCCTGGTGCTGGGCGGCGGGATTTGGGTGGCCCGGAAGCGGGCCCCGGAGCATAAACACATCGCCCAGGCGGATACCGAGATGGATATGATCCTGCGGCTGGCCGAATCCGGGGCCCCGGAGATTCACCTCTTTTTCCGGCGCTCCGAGGAGTCGGACCATGCCCTGATCAAAGCGAACGAGGCCTACATCACCTTTTTCTCTCCCCGGGCCGGCATTCCCCCCAGGACCGCGGGCAACCACTACCGCTTCCCCCTCACCAAGATCAGCCTCTATCACCGCATGGTGAGCCTCCTGAAGGTGGTGGAATATGAACTGGCCGATCGCCAGGTGGTGGTTCACTTCGGTTGGCCCCTGTCCTCCTGGTGGGACCGCCTGGCCGTGGGGGTCATGGTCTTCAACCTGATGCGCCTGCCTCGGCTGTTTCCCCAATTCGAGTTCGACATCAAGTATTTCCGGCGGCCCCGACAGCCTCCGGCATCAGTCCCCGAGGGCGGGCGGTAACCGGCCTGCCGGGCCCCCTGGGGGAGGCGCACCCGGACCGGCGTCCGGGCCTCCCCCTGGGGCCCGGGTTCCCACCCTTCCCTGGCCGTCACCTGGAGAATTTAAGATAAATTCACCGTAACGCTCACCCAAGCGCTTTTTTCTCAGAAATAATTGTGGCCCCTGGTGCAAGAATGATAGAATTCTCACGCGGCAACCGGCAAGGCATTCCCGGTTGCTGCCTGATGCAGCAGTCCTCGATTCCTCTTCTGCGAGGCCAAGGCATTGTACCTGAAGGGCACGCTCCTCATCGTCGTCAACCTGGCGCTGGTGGGACTTTTCATCTATCTGCTCCGGAAACCGGGCCGGCTGTCGTACTACCTCAACGGGCGCTGGTGGCTCACCTGGCTGTCGGTGGCGGTCATCACCCTGATGGACGAGCTTACCTCGGTGTTTTACGCCCCCGCCGAGGCCTACCGCTTCATCGGTTTGAGCGCCATCGTCTTTATCGCCTTCACCGCGGTATTCATCCATTACATGACCACCCGGCTGGTGGAGATCGCCGAGATCCTGGAGCACCACGGCCTTATCGGCGGCGGGGTCTATTCCTTCTCCTACCTGGTTCTGGGCCCCCTGGTGTCCTTTGTGGCGGTGTCCTCCATCATGGTGGACTATATTCTCACCGCCTGCATTTCGGCGGTGAGCGCCGTCCTGAACGCCACCTCGTTTTTCCACCTGCCCCACCACCTGGTCATAGCCCTGGTCCTGATCACCATCTGGGTGGTGGCCGGGCTCAACATCTTGGGGATTAAAGAGAACGCCCGGGTCACCTTCACGATTTTTATCTTTGCGACCCTGATATTCGTCACCCTGATTATCTCCGGGGTCCTGGCCCTGGACGGCGCCTCCCTGGGGCGGCTCAAGCAGGCCGCGGTCAAGACCGCCCACGACCTGCACCCGGGCTCGATCTTTGAACAGTATCACATCTTCATCGCCCACATCGCTTTCTGTATCCTGGCCTATTCCGGGGTGGAGTCCGTGCTCCAGACCGCCGGCCTGGTGCGCAGCTGGCGGGAGATCAGCAAGGCCTATCTCTTCCTGGCCCTCACCGTGGGCCTGGTGACGCCCATCATAGCCGCCCTGGCCCTGTCGGCGCCCATCGATTTTCACCTGCATGAAGGGGACCTCATCACCCATTACGCCACCATCTTGAACGGGATGCCTTTCGGGGTGGCGGTGGCGGTCCTGGCCAGCTTTGCCCTGATCATGGCGGTAAACACCGCGTTCGTGGCCTCCAGCGAACTCATCGAGCGGGTGGCCCACCGCTACGGCTTCCACTGGGTCACCGCCACCAACAAGCGCCAGTCCCTCTACCGCATCCATATCGCCAACGCCATTTTTTTCTCCATCATCATCCTGATCACCTCAGGCAAGCAGGAGACCCTGGCGGACATGTACGCCCTGGGCCTTTTGGCCAGTTTCAGCATCAACATGGGGGCCCTGCTCATCTACCGCTACTTCATGGGCACCAAGGAGCTGATCCACTTTTACACCTCCCGCCTGGTGACCCTGATCATGTGGGTCATCTTTGTGAGCTGCTTCATCTTCCTGGCCATCATCAAGACTCACGGCACCATGCTGTGGGCCGGAGTCACCGGCCTGGTGCTCCTGGGGGGATTCCTGGTGGCCCAGAAGCGGGCCCCGGAGATCAAGGAGATCGGCAAGGGCGACAACGAAATGGAGATGATCCTCTACCTGTCGGAGTCCGCCGCCCGGGATGTGGACCTGGTGTTCAAACGCTCCCAGGATACGTCGGGCCATCCCGAGGACAATATCGCCTACATCACCTTCTACTCGCCCCGGACCGGCATCCCCCCCAAACTGGCGGTCAACCACTTCCGCTTCCCCCTGGTCAAGTTGAGCCTCTACCACCGTCTGGTGGCCCTGCTCCGGGTGGTGGAATACGAGTTGGGGGACCGGAATATCACCGTTCACCTGGGGTGGCCCATGTCCTCCTGGCTGGACCGCATGGCCATCGGCGTCATGACCTTCAACATGATGCGCCTGCCCCGGCTCTTCCCCAATTTTAAGTTCATCATGAGCTATACCGAACCCACCGGCAGCGCCTCCAGAGTCCACAGCTCCGCAGTGAAATAAAAAGTCGTTGGTCAGGAAGAAGCCGATAAATCTTGAGGATTGCAGGGTGGCGCCGGCTGAAACCCGCGGTAGGCGGATTGCTGCGGTCTCGTGAGGGAGCGGCGGCCAGGCGGAAACGGTGGGAGGAGAGGATCCTGTAGCCGGTTGCGCTCATCCCGAAAGTTTGCCGGCTGCTTGATGGATATGGGGGCCCTGGGCAGTTGACGTGAGCAATTGCGCCAGGGCGTCGGGGGAAGGGGAGGGGCGCTTCGGGAAAAGCGCCTTCCTCCCATAACCGCTCTATCCTTCCAAAGCCGCCAAGGCCCGGGCCGCGAAGTCCAGGCCGGGGTCCAGTTCCAGGGCCTGTTTGAGCACGAACGCAGCTTCCTTGGCATGGCCCAGCCGCTGGAGATTAATCCCCAGGTTGGCGTAGTCGATGGCCGAGCCCGGGTCCAGTTCGATGACCTTCTCGAAGCACGCCACCGCCTTCTGATACTCCTCCAGCTTGAAGCAGCAGAAGCCCAGGAAGTGGTGGGCCTCCTTGAGATCGGGGTCCAGTTCCAGGGCCCGGGTAAAGGCCTCGGCGGCCTCTTTAAAATACCCCAGGTCCTTTTGGCAGGTGCCCAGGTGGACGTAGATGCTGGGCAGCTCGTGGGCCGGGGGGAGCATTCCAGGGCCCCGCGGAAGTGCTCCAGGGCCTCGCCGGCCCGGTCCTGGTTTTCCAGGGTCAGGCCCAGGAAGAACTGAACGTCGAAGCGGTGGGGAAAAGCGGCGTTGAGCCCCGCCAGGGCCGCCAGGGCCTCAAGGGGCGGGGCGTACAGGGCCGCGGTCTTGGCCAGGTGGAAAATGACGCTGGTGTTGCGGGTGCGGTCCAGGAAATGGGTGCCGGGGATCAGCACGTACACCGCCGGGATGGCTAAACGGGGGTGGGTGATGTTCACCACCAGGACCTCGAGCCCCAGGCGGGACAGGGCCGCCAGGCACAGGCCGATCTCATCCTTGAGGTTGGGCCGGGAGAGGTTGGGGAGGCTGTCCAGGGGTATCATGGGTCCCGGGGTCATGAGATAGGCCGCCTCCTCCAGGGTTTCATACTTGGGGAGCGTGGGCCGGTAGCTGGTGCGGCGGTGGAAATCCCCGGCCAGCTGGGCCACCTCGGTCAAGGCCCGAATCAGGGACTTGGCGGGGTCGGTGGTGGTGCCGGCGGCAAAGACGATCTCGCTGTCCTGGGGGAAGGTGGACGGGTCGTAGGCCAGGGCCGCCACCGTGGGGATGCCGGTGTCCAGGGAGAAATCCCGCAGGTGGACCACGATGCCGTTCTTCCGGAATTTGTCCAGCAGCTCCCGGGCCACGGGGTCCGTGACCGACTCCGGGTCGATGGCCGGGGTGGGGCGCCGCTCATAGCTGATGATGGAGCCCACGTGGCGTTCCACCACTTCGCCCAGGCCCTGGAGCACCGCCTCCTCCAGGCAATTGCCCGCGGCCGGGCCGTTATATTCCTCGATGAGGTAGAACCAGTGGATGGGCAGGTAGACCGACTCTCCCCGGGTCAGGTTGGTGGCGGGCACGAAATACAGGGGCCAATCTTCGTAGAGCCGGGCCGCGGCGCTGGCCGCGGGGGAGGTGTCGAACAGGGAGCGGCAGAGCAGCGGGAAGGGCAGGGCCCGGTCCGCCAGGTCCCGGGGGCAGCTGAAGTCCAGGGGGCCGTCGTCCAGATACGTAAAGAAGCTGAAGCGCTCCACCAGTTCCATGAGGGCGGAGGCCTCGGCCTGGACCGGGGTGGCCCCTTTGCCCATCTGCTTGTGGGTGGGCACCACCCGGCGGGCGTCCACCCCCAGGAGGCTGAGATACACCGGGATATCCAGGCGGCCCGTGTCGATGCGCCTGGTGTCCTGGAGGAGCTTGAGGTCCAGGGCCCCCAGGCGGTCCCGGACCCGGCGGATGGTCTCCTCCGGGGTCAGGAGCTTGTCCTGATCGTAGGTATAGCCCTTCAGGGCGTCGGTGAGGTTAAGGGTTTCCGACATGAGTCATAATCTCCTGGCGAGATTATGACCTTATCGCCGGATTTATGCAATCCGAGGGGGGCAGGACCGGTGGCAATCTTCTAGAGGCGCAAGCGAACAACTTTCTTAGCACGGGTTCCTCACCTGAGGTCCTGACGATCCCCGGGACGAGGTGGGCAGGTTACGTGATTTGTGCTATCATGCCGCCCACAGGACGAGGGCGGGATAGAGATGCACCTTATCGGGATTCAACTATGGTTGGCAGTTCCTTGACAGCATCGTCGGACTGCGGCAGCCAACTCTGCCGTCTCATATCGGGTACAGGCTCCGGTAGATTCAAGGAATGGTTCATCTGAGAAGCCGAGAGGACGGGATCTTGTCGCACTTCAGCCAATGGAGAGCCACCCATGAGTTGGTTAACTAGAGAACGCCTCACGGTTTATCCGCGGATAATCGTGGCTATGTATATTATTTTGGGGGCTTACTTAATCATTGTTCCAGGACTGAGAGGCGGCAAGGCTGTCGACTTTATGGGCAAGCCCTTGGGAGCCGATTTTTCCAACTATTGGACCTCGTCAAAGCTGTCTCTGGCCGGCGACCCCATGGCGGTTTATGATTTTCCCCGGCTGATCGCGGCTCAGGAGGCAGTAACGGGGACCAAGTTTCCCTTGGCTTTTTCCTACCCCCCCACCTTTTTGCTGATGATCCTGCCCCTGGCGCTCTTGCCCTACCTCGCCTCCCTGGTTGCCTGGCTGGTCTTCACCCTGAGCAATTATCTGCTGGTCATCCGGCGCCTGGCCCCTCATCCGCTGACCACATGGTTGGCTCTGGCCTTTCCGGGCACCTTCCAGAACCTTATTCAAGGCCAGAATGGCTTTCTTTCCGCGGCCTTGCTGGGCGGAGGTTTGCTCCTCTTAGACCGCTTTCCGTTGCTGGGAGGGATGCTCCTGGGCGCGCTCAGTTATAAACCCCACCTCGCAGTCCTCATCCCGGTTGCCCTGGTGGCCGGACGGTGCTGGCGCGCCTTGGCCGGAATGGTAATTTCCGCCGGGGCGCTGGCCGGGCTCAGTGCACTGATCTTTGGTTGGGAAATCTGGAAGGCCTTCTACCAAAGCATCCCTTTCACGACGGAGCTGCTCAACTCCGGCAGCGTCCCCTGGACTAAAATGCCCACAATTTATGCGGCCACCAGATTAGTTGGGGGCGGTCTCTTCATCGCGCACCTCTTACAGGGAATAGCCATGATAGCATCGGCCATAGTGGTGGTTTGGGCCTGGCGGCGGTTATCCTCCCCCGCTCTCCGCAAGGTCGTGCTCACCCTGGCGATACTCCTCTGCACACCCTATGCCTTTGATTATGATCTGGCGGTGCTTGCTCTGCCGCTTGCCTGGCTGGGATGGGAAGCGCACGCCCAAGGCTGGATAATGCCGGGGGAGCAAGTTCTTTTGCTCATTGGCTGGCTCATGCCCATTATTGCTCCAATTATCGCCAAGGCGACAAATTTACAATTCGGACCGCTTATTTTGGTGGCACTTATTGTCCTCGCAATTAAGCGCAGCAAATTGGGCCATCTCGCCGCGCCAATTCTCCAAGCCGATAATAAGGCTCAGATAATATAACTGATACCATGTTCGTCTTGTAGGGACAGGTTTTAAACCCGCCCCTACGCGTGATATCAAGGGCATATCCCATCGGTTGGTTTCATTCCAGACCGAATTCGGTATGAAAACAATCTGTTGAGGTGCCCGGGTGTTCTCCCCCAGGCCCCGGTTCTCTTTGCACTCTGGCGCCGCCGGTTTTGCCGGTCTTCCCCGATCTTTCCTGATAATTCTTGATGGCCAGGCTCAAGGCCTCCGTCCTTAAATTGGAGCAATGCAGCTTATTGGGGGCAGGCTCCCCAGGGTCTCGGGCACCTGCTTCTTGGTGTTCTGCTTGGTCCCCTCCAGGCGGTTATCTTTGACTTTGACAGGGAAAGTCATCATGCCGCCGCACCCGGGATTACCCACCTCATCAATACCGTCGGCGTCTTCGATAACCCCGATAGTACGGGGATGGTTAGCATGGTCCATCACGATGTCGCTCTATATGGTCAGGCTCCCGGTGCTTTGCCTCGCTGCCGACACAACAGATCGGCTAGAGTAATTGATTGCAACTTACCAAACATGGCCCGGGCCGCTTCCTGCCAGATGAAGCGGGTGGCGCAGTCCGCCGACCGATCGCAAACCATGGGGTTGTCGGAACAGACAGCCAGACAGGCACTGTCTTCCAGCAAGGCGACGATTTCTCCGATGGTGATCTCTGTGGGCGGCTTCGCCAATATATGCCCGCCTTTGGGACCCCGCACGCTCTGAATATAATTAGCCTTCTTCAGAGGGATGACGATTTGTTCCAGATACTTCACCGAGATGCCCTGCCGCCTGGCCACGCTGGCCAGGTGAATGGGGCCTTCCTGATAATGCTGGGCCATATCCAGCATAAGCCGGGTGCCGTAGCGAGTTTTGGCGGAGAGTTTCATATCAGGCTTCTGCTCCTGCGGCCATTTTCTTCCGCCAAACCGGCGAGAAGGGACCAACCCGGCCATAGTGGTCCGCAATGAGAAAGGTCACCTCACCTTTCTTCAGGTCTTTGATCAACTCCATCGGCTCCATGAGGTACACGGGGCAAGCGCGATAACCCAAATGAGCCGTGGCATCGGCCTTACATGCTTCGAGAAATTTCAGGTTCCCATGCTGACAACCTAAATAAACTATCAGTATAGTATATATTAATTATATATATTTTAAATCATGGCGCCTGCGAGTCAAGGGCAGGCGCAAATTATATGTGAACAAGGGCCGGTTGAAAGGTTTGGAGGCCGTTAACCCTCGCCGCATGCAGCAGGGAGTCGGATAAATAATCGGGCCGGGCATTGCCGGCCGAGGGCAGGGGGGCTTCGAAGCCGTCCCGGCGCCGGCCCGGAACCCTGGCTGGCCGGCTACTCCTCAAGATGCAGGATCGCTGCACCTGAGAGCCAACGCGGCGAAAGATCGGTTGGCCATGGCTTTATGGGTAACATGCTGATTTAATAGGTATATATGGAGCATGACGACAATCTTCTTTAACTTGTACGCCGGGGCACTGAATAACTCCAGGAAATTTTCCTCTTGCTCTCCGAAGAAATAGTTATATTACTAAGCGATAATCACAAATCACCCTAGGTGGTTTCATCCATCGAATTCATTATCTTCCGGAGGGAAAACATGTCTCAGGATTGCTGTCAGCCCAAGGTTACCAGGATGATCCTGGTCTGTTCGGGGGGTTCCAACGTCGGGCAATTAGCCAACCAGGCCGGGGTAGAGCTTACCCAGGAGGGTTTCGGCAAGCTTTCTTGTCTGGCCGGGGTGGGGGCGCATTTGAGCGGCTTTGTCCGCTCGGCCACAGACATCCCCGAACTGGTGGTCATTGACGGCTGCGAGGTGGGCTGTGCCAAGGGGGTGCTGGAACAGGCCGAAGTGCCGCTGCGCGGCTATCTGGTGATCACTGATCTCGACATTGGCAAGAACAAGGATATGAATCTGAAGCGGGAGGAGATTGACCGAGTTAAAGAGGCGGTGCGGCAACTCCGGTCTGAACCCGGTGAACCGGCCCAACCCGGGGGATCGGGGGCGGCGACCTGTAGCTGCGGGCAGTCCTGACGGGGCGGAAGGAATTTTCGCCATGCCCGGTTGGGGAAAACTATTTGCCGATCCCGTCATGCAGGGACTGGAGCCCAATCCTGAACTCATGGGCCTGATCCCCGAGTGGCAGGCAGCCGGCTGCCGCCGGGTCCTGGACGCGGGCTGCGGGGTGGGCCGCCACCTGTTCCCCATGCTGGATGCGGGGTTTCGGGTCTGGGGCGCGGATTGCGACGCCCAAGTGCTCAAACTCCTGGGGGCGCGCCTCAGCGCCGCGGCGCCGGCGGGTGGCGCGCCCCTGGTGCAGGCTGACCTCAGCCGCCTGCCTTGCCGGGCCCGGGCCTTCGACCTGGTGATCTCCGTCAACGTCATCAACCACGGCGATGCCGCCACCTTCAGGGACTATTGCCGGGAACTGGCCCGGGTCCTCAAAGCCGGCGGGCACCTGTTTATCTACACCTCTCCCCGGGAGGCCGGGGAGATCGTGCGCCTGCCCCAGACCCGGGAGCTGGAGCCCGGCACCCTGGTGGACATCGCCACCCCGGACGGCGCCATGGTGCATCACTTCCCCACTCCGGCCGAACTCCGGGAGCAGTTGCCCGGGTTTGCCGTCCTACGCCAGGAGACCGTCTGGGCCCCCATCCCGTTTATGAACAACGTGGAAATGCCCCAACTGATCTTTTGGGGAGAAAAGGGGGAGTGAGCCGTAAGCAGTAGGCAGCGAGTCCGGCAGGGCGGGTACTGCCCGCCGTTGTCGATCATCATTTGGTGCGTGGAACGTACCCTGCGAAAAACTTTTCGGAATGGAAATGTGAGGTCGCTATGCCTGGTTGGGGAGAACTTTTTGCCGATCCCGTGATGCAAGGCCTTAAGCCCGATCCCGAGCTGATGGCCCTGATCCCTGTGATGCAGCAGGCCGGGGTTCGTCGGGTGCTGGATGCCGGCTGCGGCGTGGGCCGTCACCTGCTGCCGCTGCTCGATGCGGGGTTTGCGGTCTGGGGCGTGGATCACGACGCCCAGGTGCTGCAACTTCTCCAAGACCGCCTGAACAAAGCCGATGTGGTTGCGGATGGGCCGTCTCTGGCCCTGGCCGACCTTAACCGCCTGCCCTTTGTGTCCGGGGCTTTCGACCTGGCGGTGTCCATCAAGGTCATCAATCATGGCTATGCCGCCACGTTCCGGGAATACTGCCGGGAGTTGGACCGGGTCGTGAAAGTCGGCGGGCACCTGTTCATCAACGTGGCCCCCTGGGAGTTCGGCGAGCAGGCCAGGCTCCCCCAGACCCGGGAACTGGAGCCCGGCACGTTAGTGGACATCAACACCCCGGATGGCACCTTGATCCACCACTTCCCTACTCCGGAAGAACTTCGGGAGCAGTTTCCCGGCTATAAGGTGCACCGCTGGGAGACTATTTTGTCTTCCATCATGTTCATGGGCAACGTGCAAAGGCCCCAGTTGTTTTTCTGGGCCGAAAAGGAGAGATAGCTCTCAGCTATTCGTAATCAGCCAATAGGGTTTTTTCCTGACCCCTAAAACCTCAAACCGGACCCCTAAGTATGACCGATAAAACAGAGCCCTCCATCCTGGTAAGCGGCATCCGGGCTTGATTACTCTCGTCCTGAACCGGCCCCGGGTCCTCAACACCCTGAACCGGGAGATGATCCGGTTCCTGACCCGGGGGCTGGAGGAGGCCCTGGTGGCGGATGACGTCAGCCTGGTGCTCATCAGCGGGGCCGGGGAACGGGGCTTCTGCGCCGGGGGCGACCTCAAGGAACTGACCCGGGCGGTTCAGGCCGGGGAGGTGCACCTGGCCGACCAGTTCTTTCGGGAAGAATATGCCCTGGACCTCATGATCCACCAGTGCCCCAAGCCGGTGGTGGTCCTGGCCCCGGGCATCACCATGGGGGGCGGGCTGGGCCTGGCCGCAGGGGCTGACCTGGCCGTGGCCACCGAAACCACCCGCATGGCCATGCCCGAAACCCGCATCGGCTTCTTTCCGGACGTGGGCGGTACGGGCTGGCTCTTCACCAAGTGCCCCCGGGGTTACCCCGAGTACCTGGCCCTGACGGGCTACGAACTCGAAGGGGCCGAATGCGTCCGGCTGGGACTGGCTACCCACCTGGTGGACTCAGCGCGATTGCCCGAACTGCGGGAGGCACTCGAGCGTGGCGCCGGGGAACTCCCTGGGGATAAGCCCGGGGCGCTACAAAAACTGGAACAGGTGCTGGCGTCCTTCAGCCGCCCGGATATCCCGTTAAACCCGGACCTGGACGCCTGGGTGGCGGAACACTTCGCCGGCAAGAGGTCTCTTCAGGAGCTCATGGCCGCTCTCAATCAGTGCAGCCTGGAGTCGACGTTCTGCGAAGACGTGCGGCGGCGTCTGGGGGAGCGCTCTCCCACGGCCCTGGCCGTGACCCTGCAACTGCTCCGGGCCAACGAGGGGCGGCCCTTGCCGGAGGTTTTCCACCGGGAGGCCCTGGCGGCCCACTTTATCATCACTCACCCCGACTATTTAGAGGGCATCCGGGCCCGGATCATCGACAAGGACGACCAGCCCCGCTGGCAGCCGGCCAGCCTCGAGGCCCTGGGAGCCAGGGGGGCAGGTTTTTAACTGAACCGGCACCGGCCGCGGGCCGGTGGGAAACAGGTTGATCTTCAAAGGAGAGCCCATGTCGTATCAGACCATTCTGTTTGAGCAAGAGGCCGGAGTCGCCACCATTACCTTTAACCGCCCGGACAAGCTCAACGCCCTGAACCACGAGATGCTTACGGAGTTTAAAGACGCCCTGGACCGGGTGAGCCGGGACCCCGAGGTCAGGGTGCTGCTCCTCACCGGGGCGGGCCGGTCCTTCATCGCCGGGGCGGACATTCAGGTCTTTCTGGAATTCGACCCCCTGAAGGCCCGGGCCTTCGCGGCCTCGGCCCATGAGACCGGCTTTAAGCTCGAGGCCCTGGAGATCCCGGTGATCGCCTGCGTCAACGGCTTTGCCCTGGGGGGCGGGCTCGAGATGGCCATGGCCTGCGATTTTATCTACGCCGCGGACACCGCCAGGCTGGGCCAGCCGGAGACCAACCTGGGGATCATCCCGGGCTTCGGCGGCACCCAGCGCCTGTCCCGCCTGGTGGGAAAGGGAGTTGCCAAAGAGATGGTCCTCACCGGCCGGCTGCTGGAAGCCGCCGAAGCCAAAACCCTGGGGCTGGTGGCCCAGGTGTTCCCCACCGACACCTTCATGGAGGCTTGCCGCAAAGTGGCCCGGTCCCTGGCCGCCAAGGGCCGGGTGTCCCTAAGGGCCGCCAAGCAGGCCATTGACCGGGGATTCGACCTGGACCTCAGGAATGCCTGCCTCCTGGAGGTTGACGCCTTCGCCCTGTGCTTTGCCTCCCCGGACGCCCACGAAGGGGCCCGGGCCTTTCTGGAGAAGCGCCAGCCGCGGTTTTCTTGAGGAGAGGGCCGGGGGACGCGGGTCCCCCGCCCTCCCCTCAAACTCCCCTCCCAGCCCCCTGTAGAGGTTGGGGGTGGAAGTCTGAGGGAGCTTTCTCTCTTTGCAGGGATAGTTGCCTCTGACGACCCTTGCATCCTTGCGGCGGTGCCTGGATTCCGCTACAATCGGGAAAAACGCTGACGTGAGCTTTCCTCCATGACCACGATAATTCGCAAACCCACCCGAGCCATATTCGTGGGCCCGGTCCAGATCGGCGGCGGCGCCCCGGTGGTGGTCCAGAGCATGACCAACACCAACACCGCCGACGTTGAGGCCACGCTGGCCCAGATCCAGCGCCTGGCCGCGGCGGGCTGTGAAGTGGCCCGCCTGGCCGTGCCCGATCAGGAAGCGGCCGGGGCCTTCGGGCAGATCAAGCGCCAGAGTCCGCTGCCCCTGATTGCCGACATCCACTTCAATCACCGCCTGGCCCTGGCGTCCCTGGAACAGGGGGCCGACGCCATCCGCATCAACCCCGGGAACCTGGGGGGCGCGGCCAAGACGAAGCTGGTGGTGGAAGCCTGCCGGGCCCGGGGGGTGCCCCTGCGCCTGGGGGTAAACGCCGGCTCCCTGGAGGCGGACCTCCTGGCGGAATACGGAGCGCCCACCGCCGGGGCGATGGCGGCCAGCGCCCGGCGCTGGGTGCAGCAGTTCGAGGACTGGGGTTTTTTTGATTTTAAGATTTCATTGAAATCGTCCGATGTGTTAACTACGGTGGCGGCCTACGAGGAACTGTCCGGCCAGACGGACTACCCCCTCCACCTGGGGGTCACCGAAGCCGGGGGCCTCATTGCCGGTACGGTGAAATCCGCCCTGGGCATCGGCCTGCTGTTGGCCAAGGGCATCGGCGACACCATGCGCGTGTCCCTGACCCGGGACCCGGTGGAAGAAGTGCGGGCGGCCTACGAGATCCTCCGGGCCCTGCACCTCAGGGAACGGGGGGTGGAACTCATCTCCTGCCCCACCTGCGGCCGTTGCCGCATCGACCTCTTCTCCCTGGCCGAGGAGGTGGAACGGCGCCTGTTGGCCGTGACCGCGCCCATCAAGGTGGCCATCATGGGTTGCGTGGTCAACGGCCCCGGGGAGGCCCGGGAGGCCGACGTGGGCATTGCCGGGGGCATCGGGGAGGGGCTGTTGTTCAAGAAAGGCGAAGTGGTGCGCAAGGTGCCGGAGGCAGACCTTCTCAGGGCTTTGCTCGCGGAAGTGGCGGCCCTCACCGGCGAGGCGGTGGAACTGCCGGAATAGGAAAAAGCTTGGCCCCTGCATCAAGGAGGCTCCCGGTGGTTTCCTCTTAGGGGAAACGCACGTTAGCCGCCTCTTACCTCAATTCCTTTCGCTATCCTGTTTGGACAATTTCCCCCTCATACAGAACTGAGGTATTTAGCGTACAAAAATCAGGGTAATCCTGATTTACATCAAGTCGTTTCCTAGGTAATTATTGCTGAAATTAATAAAAAAAGGTCTTTGATGGGAACGGCAGGCGGTTCTCCTCTCTTATTTTTTGATTTTTCTCTTGACAAGTGATTGCTATCTCTGGAAAAATGCTGATATTCTCATATTATCAGGCCTGACGTTAGCTCGAAGCATCGAGATTTTCTGGAGGAAAGGAGATCATCATGAAAATCATGGCTGTTATCGTGGTGGCCGCTCTGGCGTTCCCGGCGTGTGCGCGATTCCACCGGAGCGAAGCAATTAACACCGATAACTCTAGCGCATATGCCTCGGGCACCTATAGCGATAGAAGTTCCGGCCACAGTGGTAGCGTGGCTATAGGGGGAGCGGGATACGGCGCGGGCGGGGCTGGCGTTGGCTTTGGCACCGCCTGGATGCGCGGTGAAACCGGACCCCCGCCGAGTGGCGCCTATGATTTTGCCAGGGCTGTGGCCATGATCAATTACAGTAAAAAACTGAAGAGTATCAAATATGATGAATGTGGCGGGATCATTGACTATGAATTCGATCAACAGCCGGTATCTTATCTGAAAACCACTCAGCAGGCACCTGAGACAAAGCTAAAGCGACGGTCGTCATTCGGCCATCAGCCCGTTGAATAAATGAGGTGGCCACGATGAAAAAGACAATCATTGCAGTTGCGGCAATAGCTTTCTGGGGGTTTGGTTATTTTGGCGGTGTGGCTCAAGGAGCAGGGGAATACAACCTGGCCCCGGCAAAGGCGGCTGCCAATACAGGGCTTCCTCAGGTGGGAGCGCCTGATGTGGTTTTTGACCCGCTGACGCCTGAGGCTTCGGCGTTACCCGCACTTCGTGACTTGCCCTATCCGGCTACCATAAAGAGGCATGCACCCGCCCGGCGCTACACCGGGATCATCAAGAACCGGACGCGCTACGAAGTGTCCTTGCCGTCGGAAAACAGCGACGCGACCCTGGTGATTCCACCCCACAGCTGGATAGAATATACCATGTGGACCCGCCATGCACAGGTGACGGCATTTCGTGACGGCAAGCCGTTTTATTGCCTGACCCTCTGTGCCGATCCCCGGGAATATCCCTTCATGTGCAGCAAATACGATTTCATGGCGGAGATTGTCAAACCGGAACCGAGGAGAAAGTATAAGCCCATGAAAAAGCGGAAGCGGCGCGCCAAAAAGCAACCCAACTGCTAAAGCGGGGGCGAAGGTTTAAGAACCTTCCTTCTGCCACCGGCCGATAGATTTTTGCGAGGAAGTAAGGGTGGCCCTTACTTCCTCCTTTTTGTGGGGTGGGGTCATTCTTCAGGTTTGGGGGGTACGAGTACCATACCGGGTGCTCTCTCTGCGAGCAACCTCCCCTGATCATTCTGAGGCAGCGGAGCGACCGAAGCATCTCACAACAAGGCGAAAAAACGAGATCTTTCGCTTCACTCAGGATGACAAAATGGCTTACCGAAGCCGCCTCGGGCTGCCGTAGAAAATATTCAGGCGAGACGCAGGGGCGCCCCTGGGCAGGTGCCTTCGGCGGGCAGACACGCAGGTTTGCGCCGATAAGGCTTGATCGCGCCTCGGCATTACCCCGGCCGGGACACCGCCCGGCTGAGGTTCTGGACGATGTCCAGGTAGACTTCCGAGTAGTTCAGGCGGCCTTGCCGGAGGGCATAGAAGGCGTTCAGCATCAGGGAGGCCACCATGAGGTTGGCGAAGAGCAGTTGCGGGGCGCCGGCTGCCATGAGTTCCTCGCAGGACAGGGCGGCGGGATTCCGGTCCTGGGGGTCGGCAATCTCGGGATGATAGCGGGCCAGCGATGGGGTGAGATCCCGGCCCTCCCGGCGGACGTAGACCTGGACGTTGCCGTCCTCATAGTCGTTGCCCCCGGAAATGAGGCTGAGGTCGGACAATGTGGCCGCGTGGCGGCTGACCAGGTCACGGGAGGCGTGGTTGTCCACCATCAGGAAGACCACTTCCCCCTCGCCGATCAAACGGGCCACGTTGTCCTCGGTGACGTATTCGGGCCGGGACCGGAAGGCCAGGGCCTCGAACTCCAGGGCCAGTTCCCGGGACTTGACCTCGGCCTTGTTGCCCAGGCCGGAAAAGGCCTGGCGGGCGGCGTTGCCCCGTTCAAACCGGTCGCCGTCAATGAGGGTGAGCCGGGCCGGCTCATGGGAATATTGCAGATAGCGGCAGAGAAAGGGGAGCAGGGCACAGCCGATGCCCCCGATACCGATGGCTTTGATTTCTATCATGATAGAGCTCAGCTTCAGCGGTTAGCAGTTCAGCGGTTAGGTATGGGTAATTTCCTCTTGCTGAATTTATTGACAGATATATAGGAGGTATTAGTCTAACTGGTCCCTTGGGCGGCTTGCTGTAATATAGCGAAGGCCTTATCGGCCCCACTATGCCTTTTGCCTTCGCAGAACTTCCGCTTTCTTAAAGGGCTCTCCCCCCAACACGACTACCTTTGTATTTTCCAGAACCCCCGATTCCCGTAAAAGTTGATTCCAATCCCTCTCAATACGAAAGCGGTTAGTTTCATAGATGACATAAATGAAGCGCGACCAGTCCTTCGATGTGTACCCCCGAGTGTCGGCCAAGATTTGATCGGCAATCGGCCCAATGTCTCCTTTTACGCGATAGGAATTTGTATTCAATCAGAGTTTCAAGCGATGGAATGCCGGTATCGGGCTCGAAATTTTTGATCTGTTTGGTGAGAGTTGGTTTGTGCTTCAGATCTGGAAAAACGCACTTCAGGATGCCTTCAATGCGTAGGTGAACATCATCTCTCATTCGCGGGGGTATTTGGGAAAAGGGTTGTGTCTGTGATAATATAATGAATATCTCGTATTATCTGCAGAAGATCCTTTGTAACCGAGGTCCTGCTCTCCCCCGGAAAGAGGTCCTCAATAGCACGCGCTGAAGCATCTTATTCTTGATAGGACAACTGAGTAAAGATCTCCATCCGGATCTGCTGCTCCGTTGTTGAAACCCTTCTTCGATCCCTTAACTTCTAAATACTCTTCGTAAACCATTTTGCGGAACTCTGGAAGATCAAAGAGCCTCCTCAGAGCTAACAATTGAAGGAAGCACGACTCGATTACCCAGGAAGGTTCAGCCCAGTCCTCACCTGATTCGGCCCATTGAAAAAAGGCGCTGGACGCCTTGCTAAGCTGCGCATCGAGATTTCGAAGTGCCTCTTGAATATTGATTTTACTTTTCATTCTGCTATTGCTCACCTTTTTGGCCCAGTATCTATATTGTCTATGAGACCAAGAATATTATTAGAAGCACAAATCGGTTTGAAATGTCACATTTTATGCCGTGATAAAAAATTATCGATAAAGGAAAAGGAAATCCAGATATGCCCTGGAGAGATAAGTTTAGGATCCCAGCAGACCTACGTGAACGTGTCGTTAACTTGCCATTATCACAAAATCATTCAACTTTCAGATATACATTGGCTCTTTACTGCTCTACTGCTCGACTTCCTTCACGGCCCGAATTCGATGGGCCGGGGGAGGGGGGTGACTTTCCGGTCCACTTCTTCGGCCCAGTGGTCTCCGGGGGGGCCTGGTCCCAGGGGATGGGGTAGGGGGAGAAGAGGCGCTCCGGGGGGATCTGGCCCCGGGAGCCCTGGACGACCACGGAGCAGGACAGGGTGAGGTCGGTGTCCAGGTTGCCGATGGTGAGATGGAAGCCGTCTTCGAAGCGTTCGTCCTGGGTGTCCCGCCAGGAGTGGAAGGCCTCCATCCCGGCATGGCTGTGGATGGTGCCCAGGCGGGTGAGCCCCGGCGGGAAGTCCCTGACCTCGTAATCGCAATGGCCGCCGCCCACGGTCTGGTGCGGCACGACCAGTTCATACGTCCGGGTGGCCTCCCGCCAGGCCAGCAGGGCCACGGCTTCGGCTGCGTAGCGGCTATAAACAGCCCGGAAAAAGCTCAGGGCCTGGAGGAGCAGGGCGGCGGGCAGGGGAGGGGCGGTGAGCCGGACTTCGGACCCCTGGGGCTCAAGCCAGGGGATGCCCGGGGCCGGGACCACGGCCTCAAAGAACGGGGTGCGCTTCACCAAAAATAAGCCATCCCGGGTCAGGAGGTAATAGATGGTGTCGGCGGGCGGGGTGAAATCCCGGTCTTTCAGATAAATGGGTAACATAGAGCCTTGGGGCCGGCCGGGGAGTTATCCCCGAGTCCGGTAGGATTATCCCGGGCGGCAGGTCCGGGCAGACGCTACCGGGTGGCGTAACTGTGTGATACCGAGTTGCAATCAATCGGCGACAGAGCCATCTCGCCTGGGCTGGGACAGACGAAAGGTTCGTGACCCCGGGGTTGGTAAATCCCGGGAGAAAAATCCCCCCTACCCCCCTTTAGAAAAGGGGGGGAAAGACTACGGCTTCCTTAAAGTCCCCCTTTTTTAAAGGGGGATTGAGGGGGAGTTGAAGTTTCACGGTAAAGCCTGCGTCTGTAAATAATTGCCTTTTGATCGCAATTCGGTATGAAAAACATAATTTTTCAGACCGGGTCTGTCAATCCTCCCGGGGAGCCTAAAATACCTTCTGGCTATCCAGGAGCAGGGTGACCGGGCCGTCATTGATGAGGCCCACGTCCATCATCTGGCGAAAGCGGCCGGTGGCTACCCTGAGGCCATAACCGGCCATGGCCTGGACCAGGTCGTTGTAGAGCTGCTCCGCGGTCTCCGGAGGGGCCGCGGCATCAAAAGAAGGACGCCGCCCCTTGCGGCAATCCCCCAGGATGGTGAACTGGGATACCAGGAGGACCTCGGCCTTCAGGTCCAGGAGGGAAAGATGCAGCAGACGGCCGTCCCCGGCAAAGACCCGGAGGTTGGCCAGCTTTTGAGCCAGGAAGGCCACGTCTCCGGGGCCGTCAGCGGCCGCCACGCCCACCAGAATCAGCAGGCCGGGGCCGATCCTGGCCACCTCTTCCCCCTCCACCCGGACCCAGGCCTCTTTGACTCGTTGGACCACGGCGCGCATGCCAACCCCCCTGTGCCAGCAATTGAAGGATAACCTTGGCACCAAAGCACAGATGCAGGATACGGGCGGCGCCCCGGGATGACCACCGCCGTCATGGCGGCGGCGCCTGAAAACCCCCGCCCGTTGCCTTCAGGTCAGGATATATGAAGCTCAGCAATGATGTCAAGCTCGGGAGGCCGGCCCGATAGTTCGGTGGATGAAAATCGGTAAGGGCCGGGATTTATAGCGTTTGCTAAAAGTATGTTCCGATGGCGGCATCATTCTCATCCCTCCTAACCCCCCCTTAATAAAGGGGGGAACTATGAGTAATTACTATTAAAGTCCCCCTTTGAAAAAGGGGGATTTAGGGGGGGGTTAAGAATCTCCAAGGGGAAAGAATTTATGGCAAAGGCTATAAGCCGGCAAACAGCAAACCGAGATCAGGTTCAATCTGACCCCGAGGGCGGTCCAGATTTACCATGCGGTTAGGGGTGAGGTATTGATAGGATAGTTATATCAATACACTAACGGCAGGGCAGCAGGCCGCGCCTCTAGAGCAGCGAGCCTCTCTTGGTTGATTCATGAATTCCCTTCAGATTCAAACTCCTCTCCCAGTTTCTCCTGGGTAGAGCGGGAGATGACCCCGTTAGTGAATAATTTTTCCAATCCTTCCTGGGCGCTGGTCTGTATGGCCTGTCTGAGGACATGCTGCAAAATGGTTTGAAAGAGCTGCGGATGTTTGTCTTCCTGGGCTTTGAGGCGAAGGAATCTTTCTTGGCTCGTGGAGACGTACCAAGCGGCGCAGGCCTCGAATATGGCCGGGTCTAGTACTTCCGCCAGGTGTTGAGAAAGTTGGCGGATTTCTTCTGCAACACGCTTCCTGACGACGGCCAGGGCCAGGTCAAATTCATAATGCTGCTGCAAGGCGCGATCAACCTGCCGCGGCTCCCTCCCAGTCCCGCGCCATAGCAATCCCAACAGCGTTGACAGCACTTTTTCCAGGGGTGTTTCTAGGGCTTTTAAGTTCAAAAGCGGGGGTGGAATCTGGCCGGCTGAGATAGCATCATCTTTGAGGGTTAGCAGTAATTTCAGCCGGTCGAAGGTCTTTGGGGAGATCATATTTTGATTTTTGGCATCCTGGTACCGCAATTTTTCTATATGCAAGGCCTGTCGCCACACGGCTTGGCGGGTTAAGCCCTCAAATGTCGCCAGTCCTCGCCAAGTTTGCAACAAATCTTGAGAGGCCTGTTCCCGTTTTCCCGCCCAAAATTTTTCAGAACCGGCAAAGGCGGTTGGGAAAATCGGCTCCCAGACTTGGAGTTCACTCAAGCGCTCCAAAGCCCTTTGTTGAGCCAGGAAGCGGGCCTGGGCCTCTGCCAAACGTACTACCGGTTCCGGGGTATCCAGCTTGAAAAAGCGGATGAGGGGGCCGGTGGTTAAGCCGCCGACCAGGATGGTAAACAAGGCCACCCCCAGGGTTATGGCAATGAGCAGGTCCCGTTGCGGGAAATCGATAGCCAGACTTAAAGCCAAGGCCAAGGCCACGGCTCCCCGGAGGCCGCCCCAAAAGGAGACCATCTGATACCGCAGGTCGATGGGTCCTTGCTTTAAAAAAGGATTCATGCAGGGCGTGATGGCAAAGATCATCACTCCCCGGGCCGCGATAGCAGCTATAATGGCCCAGATGATGGTGGTCCATTGGTATGCCGAGGAATGTGCCTGAGGGTCAGCGAAAAATCTTGCCGCAGTTAACCCCACCAGCAAAAAAATCAGACTATTAGCCAGGGATGCGGTCAACTCCCAAAAATCATCAAGACGAACCTTGACCTCGGTTTTAAGCATATCGGCTTTGTAACGCCCCACCACCAGACCGGCTGACAATACGGCCACCACTCCTGAAACCTGTAGCGAGTCGGCAATGAGAAAAGAAAAGTAGGCGATTACCAGGGTTATGGCGAATTGAATCACCGGATCGGTCTTGGCGGCCGCCAAAATATAGCTCAGCAGGATGCCCAGGAGCACTCCCACCAGCACACCGCCCAGCAGCACCAGGATAACGTTCACCAGGGCCTGCCCCAGGGTGGCGATCTGAAAGCTTCCCGACATGAAAATGCCCATGACCACCGTGAAGGCGACGATGGCGGTTGCATCATTAATCATGCTCTCCCCATCCACCAGCACTTTCAGTCGGGCCGGCACCCCCAACTTTTCAAAGAGAGCCACAACGGCCACCGGGTCGGTTGCCGAAATCAAGGCTCCGAAGAGGAGAGCTGAGCCGAGGGAAAGGGGGGTTAACCATGCCAGCCAGACCCCGATGAGAATCATGGACACCAGGAGTCCTGGTCCCGCCAGGATCAGGATAGGAGAGAGGTTCCGGAAAAAGAGGCGGCTGTTCAAATTGCTGGCGGAGGCAAAGACCAGGGGAGGAACGAAGAGGAAAATAATGAGATCATGGGAAACGACCAGGCTCTGAAAGGGCATCAGCCACGGCTCCAGCAGGCCCAGGGCCAAGCCGACCATGACCATTCCCACCGTAAACGGCAGCTTCACGCGCTTGAAAAAGACTGCCCCCAGAGAGGCGATCAACAGCAACAAAAGAATGGCGGCTTCAATTTTCACCAAAGAGTGGTCCATAAAAAATGCCCCTCATATCCTCGCGGTGCCACGTCTTTAATTGGGATGATAAGTCTTGCGAACTGCCTCTACTGCTGCTGCAATCACCAAACCGGAAAAAATGATGCCAATGACGCTTTGAGTTGGGGGCAGGTCATCTAAAGACCGTATTCAGTTGAGGATTTATTACTAAGACCAAAACGTTGCAAAAACTTCAAATAATGCGCGCTGTGATCTGCATAGCGAAATCGATCTTTTGTGAGGCGATTTCCAGGATTATCTTGGGTCCGATGATATTATGCCCGGAAGGAGAGTTTGTCCGGTCAAATCTTGGCCATTACCCTTGAGGCAAGGGCGGGCAACTGTCCTCCCGTTTTCCCTCTTCGCCTTTTCGCCTCTTTTCCGCTTACTTATCCCGGGCCTGGATGTCGCAGACCATGACCATCAGGTCGCTGCTGTTGCCGGCCGGGTCCTTGACCAGGTCCTCGAACACCGCCTTGACGGAAAACCCGGCCTTTTTAAAGGCGTTGAAGGCTCCCTGGGCCTGGAGGTGAACTTCGGCGATGAGCTTTTCCAGGCCGAATTCCCCGGCCAGTTCGACGATCTCGTTGATCAGCAGGGTGCCCAGGCCCCGGCCCTGAAAGTCTCTGGTCACCACCACCCGCACATTGCCGATATGGCGCTTCCACCCCACCGGGCGCATGTGGAGGGAGATATCCCCCACGATCCGGCCGTCGACTTCCGCCACCAGGGGAAAGACCCGGCGATAGTCGATGTGGTTTACCCAGCGATCGATGACGGCCGGGTCCCGGACATCGCTGCGCAGGAAGCTCAATTCCGCGGCATCGAGACCCTGGAAGAATGTCAGCAGCATCTCCCGGTCTTCCTTCACCAAGGGCCGCAGCTTTACCCGGGTGCCGTCTTTCAGTACCCCCTCTTTTTGGTAAGCCATCCTTTCGTCCCCCTTTAGTAGCAGTTAGCGGTTAGCTATTAGCAGTTAGCCAAAAGCCAAAAGCCAAAAATCAAAAACCAAAAAACCAAAGATAGAAGTTAGAAGCTAGAAGCTAAAAGCTGACTGCTAACGGCTAACGGCTGACTTCTAAGCCCCCAGGGCCAGGCGCTCCGCCAGATAAGGCGGCAGCCCGGCTGCCAGGATGCGGCGTTGGGCCCCGCTTACATCATAAGGCGCGGACTTGAAGCGAATGGAAAACTCCTCGTCGTCGAAGATGGCGTAGGCCGCTTCGGGGTTGCCGTCCCGGGGCTGGCCGACGCTGCCGGGATTGATGAGATAATGTTCCTCCCGGGACAACTGCATCGTGGCCGGGGTAATCTGGCGCAGGGCGACCTTGCCCCGAATATCCCGGTACCACAGGGCCCGCCGGTGGGTGTGGCCGAAGAAGCACACCCGGAACTGAGCATTATTGCGCAATTCTTTGAGGACCCGTTTGCCCTGGAAGTGGTAAGCGATGTAGCTGTCGGGGTTTACCGGGGTGCCATGGCAGGCCAGAAAAGAGCCCGGCTGCTCCCGGAGCAAGGGCAGACCCTGGAGAAATTCCAGTAATTCCGGGCGGACTTGCTGCCGGCACCACATCAAGGCCTCATAGGCGATGATATTAAAATGTTGGGCCCGTTCAGGATCGAGCAAGGCCAGGTCATGATTTCCGGCCAGACTCGAGATGTTGCGGCCATGGAGCAGCTCCAGGCACTCATTGGGGCTGGCATTGTAGCCCACCAGGTCGCCCAGGTTCAAGATGGCCTCGACCCCCTCCCGGTCGATCTGGGCCAAGACGCTGTCCAGGGCTTCCCTATTGCTATGAATATCAGAGATAAGTGCGAGTCGCATAAGAGGATTCCGGTTTGCGGGGCAATCCGGGGCGGCGCCAACGTGGCCGCGGCCCTGCCGGTGTCGATTATTTTTGCGCAAATCGAGAGATATTTAAAGAGATTTTATACCATACTGACGGCGATGTAACGACAAGGGCCTCAAAAGATTGTTCATTACCCAGAACCGGCCAGGGAAACCAAAGAACGGCCCCCAGTCGCCCTTCCTTGACTTTTATGGGGATTTTGTTACGTTTTGGCCACTATGGAACCCGGTGATATTGTCGAATTCTTCGAAGATAAGCGCATTTTCTGCGGCGTCGTCCTGGAAATGAAAGGCGAGCGGCTCCATGTGCTTACCCAGACCAGCCGGGAGATGACCCTGACCCCCAAGCGGGTCCTCCACGTAGGCCCCCGCCTGCCCGTTGCCACCCTGTCCCGCCAGGAGCTGTTAAAACATCTGGAAGCCACGGCCCAGCAGCGGGAGGGTTTAAAGGACGCCATCAACCTGGAAGATCTCTGGGAACTTCTGGCTGCAGAGGATCAGACCGTGTCGGTGGCAGAGATGGCCGACCTGTGGTTCGGCCAGAAGACCCCCGACCAGGTGGCCGCCACCAGCCGCAGGCTCAGGGAGGACCGGTTTCTCTTCCGGCAGAAGGACGGCCTGGTCACCCCCAATCCCCCGGAAGGGGTGGAACTGCTGAGAGAGCAGTATTCCCGGGAGCTGGAGCGCCAGCAGGAGTTGGAGGAGATCGCCGCCTGGCTTGAGAAGGTCTGGGCCGGGCAGGCCGCGGTGGCCGGACCCTGGAAAGACCGGGTCCTGGACCTGTTGCGCCGGATGGTCTTGTGGGGGGCCGATGCCCCCGACTACGCCCAGGGGAAGGCTTTCCTGGACAAGGCCCGGCTCAACCCGGTGGAGGCCCCCTTTCGGCTCCTGGTGCGGCTGGGGGTGTGGCAGGAGGATGAAGACCTGGACCTCCACCGGCTGGAGGTCCCCCTGGAATTCTCCCCGGAGGCACTGGCCGTGGCCCGGCAGCTGGCCCAGAGTCAGCCCCCGGACCTCTATGCCTCCCAGCGGCAGGACCTGACCCACCTTGCCGTCATGACCATAGACGGGGAGCGCACCCGGGACTTCGACGACGCCCTGAGTCTGGAAGAAGTGCCGGAAGGTTGGCGCCTGGGAATTCATATCGCCGATGTCTCGGCCCACGTCTTGCCGGATACCTCCCTGGATCTGGAGGCCCAGGAACGGGGGACTTCCATCTACCTGCCGGAACGGCGGCTGCCCATGCTGCCGGAAGAATTATCGGAAGATATCGTGAGCCTGCTGGCCCACCGGGAACGCCTGGCCCTGAGCTTTCTGGTGACCCTGAGCCCCGAGGCCGAGATCAAGGACTGGGTGATCGTCCCCAGCCTGATTAAGGTGGCCCGGCGCCTGACCTACTATGAGGTGGACGCGCTTGTGACCCAGGACCGGCAGCTCGCCGCCCTGTCCCGCCTGACCCGCCGCCTCAAGGAACGACGCCTGGCCCGGGGCGGCTATGAGCTTAAGTTGCCCGAGGTGTGGATCACGTTTGGCCCCCAGGGTGATATCCAGGTCGTAGTGGAAGACCAGGAGACTGCCAGCCACCAACTGGTGGGTGAGGCCATGGTGTTGGCCAATTCCCTGGCGTCCCAGTTCCTGGCCGAGCAAGGGATTCCGGCCATCTACCGGGGCCAACCGGACCCCCGGGAGCCCATCCAACCGTCTTCGGACAAGAGCCTGCTGGAGCTCTGGCGGGACCGGCGCCGCCTCAGCCGGGTGGTCATGGACCTCACACCGTCGCCCCACTGGGGTCTGGGGCTGCCCTGCTACACCTTTGCCACCTCCCCCATCCGCCGCTACCTGGACCTGGTGATCCACCGGCAACTGCTGGCGGTGGTGAGCGGCCACCCGCCGGTTTATCGGCCGGAGGATCTGGAGCAGATCCTGGCCACCATCGAGCCGGCCATGCGCCGGGCCGGGCAGATGAAAAACCGGCGTCTGCGCTACTGGCTCCTGAAGCACCTGTCAACCCGGGTCGGCCAGAAGCTGGAGGCCCTGGTGCTGGACAGCATGCCCCACCGCTACCGCCTCATGCTGCCCGACATCTTGCTGGATCTCTCCATGGCTGCCCCGGTCAACGTCAAGCTGTCGCCGGGAGATACCGTCCTGGTGCGCCTGGATCGCGTCAACCCCCGGGAAGACCAGATTAAGGTCTCCCTGGCCTAGCCACGAGCCAGTGGTCAGTTGATCGTCTCATTTCGGGGAATGGCTGATACCAAAGAGCAATCAAAAGACTGGTTTTTGTCATTCCGTTCGCAAGAATCCCCCTTTTGAGACCGGCAAGATTCTTCACGAAGTTCAGCTTCGTTCAGCATGACATAAATATTTAAAGTTTTTTGACTGCAACATCGTAGGAAAGACACCTTGCCGCGGGTCGGCTTTTTTCTCCCGCAATCTCTCAAGATTTCTTTCTCCTGACGGCCCAGTGACTGGGGAGCACAGGCAGGAATCGACTGCTCTGTTGACCATTGGCCGCGTTGACATTCCCCTCCGGCGTGCTTACTAAAATTGAACCGGCGCTCTCTGCCTGGCGGCAAAATGGGCAGCGGTGGGTGGATCAGCAGGAACGGACCGCGGCCGGGATTGGCGAGGCGTAACCAACCGGGTGCGGGCCGGCGATCCCGGAACCGGAGGCGTGCCGGGGGGTAAATGATAAGCTCCTTTAACTGCCGGCATCACGACATCTTTGGTGTGGAAGTTGACGCCGCCTAAACTTGCCGGGGTCGCGATGTGAGCCAGTAACCAGCGATGAGGAGGAAGAACTATGGTTATCTATGTAAACGAAGCCGGTTCTGATCGGCAGGAACTCGTTGAGGAACTGGTAAAAGAAGGGGTGACTTTCAAAGAGTCCTCCGGCCAGACCACCCGGGAATCGAGTACGGCCGGTTGGCGGACGGTGGCCGTGCAAGCCAATCTGCCCGAGGTCACGCCGGTCCCGCCGGATTTTTCCCAGAGTGACGGGGATGTCAGGGCCTGGCGCCTGCCCTCCGGACGCATGATTATCACCGATCTGGAAGGCAACCTGGATCGAATCGCCACCCCCCGGCCTGCTTAACAAGGGTATGCGGCCAAGGAGATCGGCCTCCCGGGCGATAGGTCTGGCGGGCGTACTGGGCGGTCTCTGCTGAGGTGATGAAGGGAATTTTGCTTTGCCCCGGCCGGGCCCTTGGTTGGGGTAGGCTGGATTTTGTCCTGGAAAGTTCTGATTATATGGTGGCACAGGCCGCTCGCCTGTGCGGTAGGGGCGGGTTTTAACCTCGCCCCTACACCTTAATTTTCATTTATGGCAACCACCGCAAATACCCTCCGAAAAATCTGGCCGCAGCCTACTCGCCCCTGCCGGTGCAAGGGCTTAAATGGGCGGCAATCTTTTTTTGCTACTGCTCCCGGCTCACTTCCCAAACACCCGGGCAAAAATCTCATCCACGTGGCGAAAATAGCGGTTGAGATCGAAAATCGCGTCAATCTCCGCCGGGCTCAGGTGCTGGCTGATTTCGGCGTCGGCTTTGACCCGCTGGGCGAATTCGCCCCCGGCCTCCCAGACCTGCATGGCCGGGCGCTGCACCAGCCGGTAGGCCGCGTCCCGGGGCAGGCCCTTGTTGATCAGGGCCAGCAGCAGCGACTGGGAGAAGACCAGGCCCCGGGTCAGATTGAGATTGGCGGCCATGTTCTCCGGGTAGACCTGGAGGTTTTTGAGGAGCCGGGTGAGCCGGGCCAGCATGAAATCCAGGAGCACGGTGGAATCCGGGGCGATGAGGCGCTCCACCGAGGAGTGGCTGATGTCCCGTTCGTGCCACAGGGCCACGTTTTCCATGGCCGCCAGGGCGTTGCCCCTGAGCACCCGGGCCAGGCCGCAGAGGTTTTCCGAGAGTATGGGGTTGCGCTTGTGGGGCATGGCCGAAGACCCCTTCTGGCCGGCGGCGAACATTTCCTCCGCTTCCCGGACCTCGGTGCGCTGCAGGTGGCGGATCTCCAGGGCCACTTTTTCCACGTTGGCGCCGATCAGGGCCAGGGTCAGGAAGTATTCGGCATGCCGGTCCCGCTGGAGGACCTGGGTGGAAATGGGCGCGGGTTTCAGTCTCAGGCGCTGGCAGACCCCGGCCTCCACCTCCGGGCCCAGGTGGGCGAAGGTGCCCACCGCGCCGGAAATTTTGCCCACCGCGATGGTCTTCCGGGCCGCCACCAGGCGGATCCGCTGCCGCACAAAATCGGCGTACCACAGGGCGAATTTCAAGCCCAGGGTGATGGGCTCGGCGTGCACCCCGTGGGTCCGCCCCACCATGGCCTGGTCTTTATAAGCATAGGCCTTTTCTTTCAGTACGGCCAAAAGTTCATCCAGATCGGCCAACAAGAGGTCCGCCGCCTCGGTCAGGCGCAGGCCCAGGGCGGTGTCCAGCACGTCGGAGGAGGTCAGGCCGAAGTGGAAGTAGCGGCCGTCCTCCCCCAGCCCCGCGGACACCTGGTCCACGAAGGCGGCCACGTCGTGGTGGGTCTTGGCTTCGATCTCGAGGATGCGGGCCACGTCGATCTTGGCCTTCCTGGCGGCCCGTTTCGGCACGTCCTCGGGGATGAGGCCGCACTGGGCCATGGACGCCATGGCGGCCAGTTCCACCTTGAGCCAGCTTAAAAACTTGTTCTCGTCGGTCCAAATCCGGGCCATGACTTTACGGCTATAGCGGGTAATCATCGGCTTTTGTTCCCTTTCTGCGGCTGATTTTGGGTGGTCCCGACCCAGGCTGCACCCGCACCCCTGGGGACGCGGGTCCGGCCTTTTCCTGAGACTTTCACATTATATATTTTTTTTCTTCTGAGGGGAGGGGAAGGTGAGCTTACTGACCCTGGTGCAGCCGGCCGTCCTTCAGTTGGTAGACATGGTCAAACCCTTCGATCATGCGCACATCGTGAGTCACCACGATCACCGCCGACTGGTTTTCCTTGGCGATTTTCTTGAGCATTTCCATGACCTTCTTGCCGCGCTGGGTGTCGAGGGAGGCGGTGGGTTCGTCAGCCAGGATCAACCGCGGGTTGTTGGCCAGGGCCCGGGCAATGGCCACCCGCTGTTGTTCCCCGCCGGAGAGCAGGGCCGGCAGGTAATCGGCCCGGTCGTCAATTTCCATGTATTCCAGAAGTTCCCTGACCCGGTGCTGGGCCGCCTCGCCCTTGAGGCCCACCAAACTGAGGGGAAAGAACACATTTTGCCGGGCCGTGAGAAAGGGAATGAGATTATGGGACTGGAAGATAAACCCCATCTTCTCCCGGCGCAGGCGGCGAATATCCACCCCGCCGGACCAGCCGTTTTTTTGAAAGATCGTCTGGCCGTCAAAGACGATTTTGCCGGCGGTGGGGTCGAGAATCAGGCTGGCGCACAGGAGCATGGTGGTCTTGCCGGAGCCGCTGGGTCCCAGCAGGGCCACCAGATCTCCCGGCGACACGGAGAGGTTGATATCCTCGAGAGCCCGGACTTCCAGGCGGCCGGACCCGAAAACCTTGCTGAGGCCCTCGATCTTCAAGACTTCCATCACTGTCCCCCCAGGGCCATGGCGGGCTGGGTCTTCATGGCCTGCCAGAGACCCAGAATGCTGGCGAGGATGCCGCCGACCAGGGCCACCACGAAGGTGAGGGCATCGTCCCCGGGGAGCAGGAAAATGGTCTTGGGGAAGAGATGGTAGGTATTGTGGATGATAAGCAAACCTAATAAATAGGCGCTGATGGTTAACAGCAGGGATTGTTCCATGACCATCCGGACAATTACCCCATTGGGAGCGCCGATGAGTTTCATGACCGCGATGGAGCGAATCTTTTCAATGGTAAAGGTATAGATCACCAGGGAAACGATGACCACGGAGATGATGGACAAGAGGGTCCGGAATAAGAGAAGCTGTTTGGCCATCTTCGATAATTTGCCTTTCAGCATCAATTGGGTCTCTTCCGCGGTCGTGTAAGCGGAGAAATACAGCCAATGCTCAATCTGACGGGCGATCTCGGTGCGGTCCGCCCCCGGAGCCACCTTGACCAGGATGGCATTGATGATGTGGGTGTCGGGCTGCAACCTGGGGAGCAATTTTTCCGCCCCGGCCCGGGGATAAGGAGGTCTGGAGGGCGAGGGTGCGCAGGGTCCGGAGCCGCTGGTTGCGCACCTCTTCGTTGTCCCGCTGATAAAGCACTTCCTGGGCGTCCGGGAGAGACAGATAGACGAGGGGTTCCCCGTCCGGGGATAAAGGCTCCTTGCTCAGGCCCACAACGGTATAGGTATGGAGACCAAGAGGCACCTTATCCCCGAGTTCGAGTCCCAATTTTCGGCACGCGACCATCTCGTAATGGGCCTGTTGGATGCTGCGCCCCGCCACGAGCTGAGTGGGGCCGCCCAAACCGCCAAAGACATCGTAGCCGATGATGCTGAAATGCTTACTCTGGCCCCCGATCTTTCTTTCCACGGTATAGAAGATGAAAGGGGAGGCCTGCTGCACGCCGGGAATGGCCCTGACGCTGTAGTGGTAAAACTCGGGCATGGTGGATTGTTCATTAAAAGGGCCGCCGCGATGGCGCTCCACCACCCAGAGATCAGGATTGGTCGCCTGGATGACCGCAAGGCCTTCATGGATGTTGCCGCGGTAGAGGCCGTTCATGGCCAGCACAATGGTAAAGAGCAGGCCCACGCCAATTATGGTGGCGATGAACCGGCCTCTATGCAGCTTTAAATCATAGATGGCTAAGTCCATCAGTCCCCCGGCGCGGCTGGTTTAATTTCCGGGCGGATTTTCTGGCCGGGGGCTAAACCGGCGGGGTGAACCACCACCAGGTCACCCGGTTTCAGGCCTTCCAGCACCGCGGTCTTCTTGCCGTCGTTCAGCCCCAGGGAGATCTTCTGGAAACGCACCAGGCCCTTATCCGCCACCAGGACGCCCTTGGACCCCTGCTTGGTGAGAACGGCGTTCAAAGGCACCGCAACCGCAGTCTGCCGGCCGGTATCGATATCCACTTCGGCCTCTTCGCCGATGACCAGGGGTTCCGGCAGTCGGGCGAATTTCACGTCCACTTCCAACTCCCGGGTGACGGTGTCGGCCTCTTTAGTGAGGCGGACGACTTTTCCCTGGAACAACCGGCCCGAACGCAGTTTGATCGCGGCCGGCTGCCCCTCCCGCAGTTGGGCTATCTTGGTTGCATCGATCCAGGCGGCTACCCAAATCTGGTCCAGGTCCACCATTTGAAAGATGGGGGTGCCCGGGGCGATGGTCGTGCCGATTTCCGCCTTGCGCACGGTGATCAAGCCGTCCATGGGAGCCTTGATGCGCGTATAGTTGTGCAGTGCCGCGGCCGCGTGGGTCTCAGATTCAGCCTGTTTGACCGCCGCCTCCAGGGCCGTTACGGTGGCTTTGCTGGCCGCGACTTCACTTTCCGCCACCTTCAGTTGGGCCTTGGTGGTGTCAAAGGCGGCCTTGGAGATATAGCCGGGCTTGAAGACCTCCAGGTCCCGCTGGTAGTTGCTTTGGGCCAGCCCCAGGTTAGCCTGGGCCTTGACCATATCGGCCTGGGCCCGGGCCATATCGCGCTGGGCCCGGTTCCTGGCGGCCTGAGCGGCCATTTCCCGGGCATGCAATTCAATCGCATCCAGTTCGGCCAGGAGCTGGCCTTTCTTGACCGTCTCCCCTTGATCGGCGAAAAGTTTTTCCAGAATCCCGGTAATCTTGGCGCTCACCGTGACCGGGACCCTGGACTGCACCGTGCCCGGTCCATGGACGGTGCCCCGGACCTCCACTTTCTTGACCGCGATTACCGGCACCGGCGGTCGATGCCAGATGAGACGGTGGGCCAGAAAAGCGAGAATGATGATGCCGATGGCAGCCCCGATTAATTTCTTTCCTCCCGGTAATTTCACGGTTTCTGCCCCCCGCTCTGGTCTGGCTGATAAGACGCCGGTTTTCCCGAGCCGATAATTTGTTTGATCCGGGCCCGGCCGATCTCGAAGGCCACGGCGTATTTGATATAGGTGAACCGGGAACTGGTCAGGTCCACCTGGGCCTGGAGCACATCCAGACCGATGGCCTTGCCATGGCGGTAAAGGGCCTCGGCGCTGGCATAGGCCTCTTCGTTCGTGGCCACGGTCTGCCTGGTGGTGGCCACCCCCTGGCGGGCGTTCTCCTGGTCTTTCCAGGCGCTGGTGAGGTCCACCTTGAGGCCGTTCAGCCGGTCCCGCTTCTTCTCCAACAATTGCCGGCTCTGGGAAGAGGCCTTGGCCACCTGGGCCTTGGTCAGACCACCCTCGAAAAAGGGATACTCCATAAAGACCCCGGCGATCCATTCCGGCTTGGTGCCGCCCAGGTCCCGGTGCCGGACGTCGCTGCCCGCCTGGAGGCTGACTTCCGGGAAGTAGTTGCCCCGGGCGGCTTTGACCAGGGTCTGGCTCTGGGCGATTTCCAAATCGAGCCTTTTGAGTTCGGGATTGGTTCTGAGGGTTTCCTGCCACAAGGAGTTAATATCCCCGGCCGCTACAAACTTTTCGGGAAGCCGGCCCCGGATATCCACCTGGCTGCGGTTCCGGCAACCCCATGGTGCGCACCAGGATTTCCCGGGCCAGGCGCACGGCGTTGTCCGCTTCCACCACCGCCTGTTCCGCCTCGGAGACCTGGGATTGGGCCCGGAACGAATCCAGGTGGGTGATCTTGCCGGATTGGAAAAAGGCATCGGTGAGCTTGGCAAACTCCTGGCGCTGCTGCAGGGCTTCCCGGGCGACCCGGAGATTTTCCTTGGCTTCGATCAGGCGGTAGAAGGCTTCGGTCACGGTATAGGCCACTTCCTCCGCGGTGCGCTGGACCTCCTGCTTCTGGGCCTGGGTACCGATTTTCGTGGCCTGGGTATTGTAATGGGTCTTTAAGCCGTCGAAGATGATCTGTTTGCCGGTAACCGCAGCTACCCCCTCTCGCTTAAACAACTCGAAGGGGGTCAGGGCGCCGCCGGAAGAAAACCGGTTAGGCGGCACCCGGTCATAATAGGAGGTGAGGACGAGGCGGGGGAAAAACTTAGAGCGGGCCGCCTGGTAATCCGCCACCAGTTCCCGGACCTTCTCCCGGCTGGCGCCCAAAACCGGGTTATCCTCTCGAGCCAGAGCCAGGCAGTCATCCAGACTCAGAGCTTGATAATCCCTGGCCCCGGCCAGGGCGATGTTCGGCAACCCGGCCAGCGTGAGCCCGGCCAGGGCGTAAAACAGCAGCGGCGTACTGAGCTTCAGGCGCATAGGGCAGCCCCCCAAAAAAATCCCCTGGAACCATCAAAGGCGGCGCCGACTTAGCCGTTGCCGATATCGGTCAGCCCCTATCTTTATGAACACAAAAAAACCCGGTTCCGGCGCGGTCAATGAAAAAATATATTCCACAGATGATCAAAGAGGGAGGGGCAAGGGGAAGGCCGGAACCGGATAACCCTCAGGAGTAGCAATACCGGGAGGAAGCCAATTTTCACCTGATTGGTCCGGCGCCCCGGGGCAATCCGCGGGCTGTGGTGCGCAAGACGCACCCTCCTTGAGGACCGCAGGGCGTCCGGCCCTGGAAGGCCCGGTACGAGAAAGGGAATTCTTTACGAGCCGTCATTGGGGTCTGGCGCCGGGTCGGCCGAACTCATCTCCCCGGTGGCAAAGCGGATCCTCTCGCCGAGTCCGACGGTCACCAGGGTCGCATTGGCGCGGTCCACTAACCGGTGGAGCCAGGGGGAGGCGGTTTGCAAACGGCAATCCTCCTGGCATTCCTGGAGGACCAGGGAGGTCGCCCCCATTTCAAAAGGAGCCAGGAGGTCTTCTGACTGGAGAGTCTTCAGACAATCCCACCGCACCGTGTCCGGAGCCTTGAGTTCCTCCCGGCTGGTAATCCGGCGCAAACAGGCAAAAATTATCTCCTGGTGGCCTTTTCTGAGAATCTCCGTGACCCGGCGGCGCATTTCCAGGGGTTCCAGGCGGCGGATATTGATGGCGTAAGCCGGGCACTGGGAAGCGCAGAAGCCACAGGCGATGCAGGTTTCCTCGGGAAACACCGCCTGACTTTCCATGTGCGGGACCAAGAAGGGGCAACACCGCACGCAGGTGAGGCATTTGATACACTTGCGGTCGATCACCTCGGCCCCCCGCCCGCAGTGGAGACAGCGCCGGGCCTCGATCAGAGCATCTTTTTCCTCATAGACCAGTTCGGCGCTGTCAAAATCCTTCAGGCGGTCCGCCACCGGGCGCTCTTGGAGAGGGCGGCTGGGGACGCGGCAGATTCTGGAAGCCTGCTCCTCCGGCAACCTCGGGTTGGGCCGGGGACAGTCTTCCGACACGGTGAGGTAACGGCCGGTACGGAGAAAATGGTCAATGGCCCCGGCAGCCCGCCGGCCGCTGGCCGCCGCGGCCACGGCCAGGGTGGGTCCGGTGAAGATTTCCCCCGCCAGAAATATCCCGGCGCCAAACACCCCGGGGAGCGAGGTGGCCATGGTCTGCCGGTCCACCCGCAACCCCGGCCCCGCCAATTCCAGCCCTTCCTGCAAGGCGGCGTCCAGTTCCGCCTCCTGGCCGATGGCAAAGATCACCGTATCCGCGGCCAGGCGCTGGGTCCGGGTTTCATCGTAGGTGGGGGCAAACCGGCCCAGGTCATCGAAGAGGTCGGTGCAGGCCATCAATTCAATGCCCTGGACCCGCCCGCCCTCGGCCTGCACCACTTTGGGGGCCCATTGATAAATGAGGTCGATGACTTCGTCCTTGGTGCGTTCGGTTTCCACCGGCGAGGCAAAGAGCTGGTTGGGGGCTTCCAGGCAGATCATCAGCACTTCCGGGGCCCCCAGCCGTTTCACGGCCCGGGCGGCATCCATGGCCACGTTGCCGCACCCCACCACCAAGACTTTCTCGCCCAGCGGCGGGGCCTGCCCCTGGGCCACCTGGCGCAAAAAGGGCAGAGCCAGATGCACCCCGGCCGCGTGCATCCCGGGAACCGGCAGGCTCCGGCCTTTTTGCAAGCCGATGGCCAGCATGATCGCCTGATAGCCCTGTTCTTTTAAGTCCTGGAGGGAAAAATCCTGCCCCCAGGTCTGGCCGGTGCGGAACTGGGCTCCCAGGGCTTCCAGCTCATGGAGGTCTTCCCAGACCACGGCTTTGGGGAGCCGGAACTTGGGCACCACCTGCATGGGCATGCCCCCCGGCTCCGACTCCCGCTCGAAGAGGGTCACGGGATAACCCTGGAGCAGCAGGTCCCGGGCGGCCGCCAGCCCGGCCGGGCCGCTGCCCACGATGGCCACCCGCTCGGGACCGGGTCAAGTCGGCCCGCTGATAGAGGCTCCGCCGGTATTCCCGGGTGTGGTCCATGACAAAGCGCTTTAAGGCCCGAATGGCCAGGGGGCCTTCCACGTATTGCCGGCGGCAGGCATCTTCGCACGGATGGGCGCAGATATAGGCGCAGACGGAAGGAATGACATTGTTGGCCTTGATCACTTCCATGGCCTCTTCGTAGCGGCCCTGGAAGATGAGGCCGACATAGCGCCTGGCATCGGTGCCCACCGGACAGGCGGCGGCGCAGGGAGGGAACAACTCTTCCGGGCTTTTGGTTTGCGTCATCTTTCCGTCCCTCACGGTGATAGCGAGTCTTATACCACGGGATAATACCACATTCGGCCATGATGGAGCCAGCCGGTTCTCGGGGCTCGGGTGAATCTTTCGCTCATTCGATCCAGCCTTACTATGGTTGAGCACCGCAGTGAATCACCCGGGTCCTGCGGGTTAGGCAGTCAAAAAGTCAGGGTTAAATACATCTTAGGGGAAATTTGTGCTATCATGCCGTCGGTGAGAGGATTCGGCCTCAAGAACCGCAACTTTAGGGGGTAAACTCAAGGAGCGAGGTCCCTAAGCTACTTTTCACTGCGGCCCCGGGCCGGTCCCCGGGGGCTGCGGGACTGTATCCGGGGGAACGTGGGCGGATTCCTCTGCCCCAGCGCTGCGGCTGCCTCCTGGGGTATCCGGGGAGTGTTCCCCAGCCCCAAAACCCCTTGATACGGACAGCCTCATAACGTGAAAGGATTGAACTATGGCCCACGACGTCTTTATCAGTTATTCCACCAAGGACAAGCTCACCGCCGACGCCGTCTGTGCGGCCCTGGAGGCCAACGGCATTCGCTGCTGGATCGCTCCCCGGGACATCCTGCCCGGCAGCGACTGGGGCGAAGCCATCATTAACGCCATCCATGGTTGTCGGGCCATGCTTCTTATTTTTTCCAGCAATTCCAACGCCTCGGCCCAGATTAAACGTGAGGTCGAGCGGTCGGTGAACGCCGGCATCCCCGTAGTTCCCTTCCGCATCGAAGACGTCATGCCTTCCAAGACGCTGGAATATTTTATCAGCACCCAGCATTGGCTGGATGCCCTGACGCCCCCCATGGAACAACACCTCCATTATTTGGTCAACACGATGCGGGCGATTCTCACCCAGAAGCCCGACGGCTCCGAGGCCGAGGTGAGGGAGCCCCAGCTCAAACCCCCGCCAGCCCCCACCGCGGTGACGCCTCCGGCGGCCGCAGCTGCACCAGCCGCAGCCCCGGCGGCCGCACCGGCGCCGGCCCCTGGCGCTCCTGGGCGGAAATTTGTTTGGCCGGTGGCCATTGGCGTCCTGGTCCTGGCGATGGCGGCGGCAACGGTGGCCGCGGTGCTTTGGCAGCGCCGGGATCGCCCTTTACCGCCGCCGGTGGCAGCGGTAAAAACTCCGGAAAAACCACTTACCGCCGACAAGGTCCCACCCCAGGCGGAACCGGAAGACAGAGCCAAGACCGCTTCGAACTTAGCCAAGCAGTCCCAGGACGCCCAGGATTTCGCACAAAAAATCGCTCTCATCAGTAAGGCCATCGACCTGTCGCCGAGCGTCCAGGACAAGGCCCATTTTTATGAAATGCGGGGAGAATATTATGCTCAAAGCCAGGATTACGACAAGGCCATTGATGACTTGAGCAAGGCCCTGATGTTAATGCGGCCCTTTGACCAGCTTCCCAAATATGAAATCTATGAGAAACGCGGGCTGGCCTACAGGGAAAAAGGGGACCTGGAGAGGGCCCGGCAGGATTTTAAGGAAGCGCTCCGTGAGGACCCGCTCAAATCCCGGGCGGATAAGTACCAGGCTTATATCGATAAGATCAACGAACAGCTGCCGCCCACCGCGGCGCTCCCGCCCGTGGCGCCAACCCCTCCGGCACCCCCGCCTGTGGCGCCCCCCAGCGGCCCCGGCCTCTGGCCCTGGACCTCCGAGCGTCTGATAACCGGATATGACCTGCAGGGCCTGTCGGGGCGGGATCTCGAGCTGATGCGCAACGAGATTTACGCCAGGCACGGCTGGGTTTTTCGCCGGCCGGATCTGCGCCGGTATTTTGAGGGCCAGCCCTGGTACCGGCCCAACAGTGACGGCCTGGCCAACCGTATGGTTGAGGCGGAGTTGAGCGGCGTGGAGAGAAGCAATATCCAGATTATTCGGGAACAGGAGAGAAGGATAAGAAGATAACCTGAGCCCGGCGCCCGGTGAGGCGCCGTACAAGGACGGAACCGATGCGATTTGCCCGACGGCGCTGGGTGATGCTTGTTGCTCTCTCGCTGTTGCTGAGCGCCCCCACCCGTTCAGTTGCTGCGGAAGTTCTGGTAAAGATCCCCACCGGGGCCTTGCCAGCCGATTTCTTGGACCGGTTGCCCGAAGGGGTGCGCCATAATGCCGCGCTCCGGGATAACTTGCGGGCCCTGCTCACCGCTTATGCCGGCTATTGCCAGGGATTGGCGCTGGCGGAAAATAATCGCCTGTACCTGATTATGAAAGATAACGTCAGGATTCTCTATGACGACGGCAAGGTGAAGAGCTTCGAAGAAAAACTGGCTCAGCCCGATCTCGAGGATATGCTGTCCCAGGTCTATCCGGCCGGGGAGTTTAAGGAGTACAAAACGGATTACGATCCCGGCCGGTTCCGGGTCACCGCCTTCTTCAATCGCGTGTATGGCGGCACGTCTCAGCAGGTGCAGGCCAACCTCGCGACGGTGAATTTTTGCGGCCGGAAGGTGCAGTTCAATGCCCGGAATGGGGCGGCGGCGGCCCTGGGCCGGGTGGGGGAAAACCTGGCGGCATTAATCAGATGTAAACCGGAATTGCGCCAGTATCTCTTCCCCCTGGGGGGCAGTGTCAACCGGCGCAGCATCGCCGGGACCAACCGGCCCAGCCCCCATAGCTGGGGCATCGCCTTTGACCTTAATCCTCGACACGGCGCCTATTGGCGCTGGCAAAAATCCCCCACCGCGGCGTCTGTCCTTGACTTGCGGCGGTCATATCCCCAAGCAATCGTCGAAATCTTTGAGGCCCAGGGTTTTATCTGGGGCGGCAAATGGTCCCATTACGATCTCATGCACTTCGAATACCGGCCGGAATTGCTGGCGCAAAGGCCACCGGCCGGTACGCCCTAATACCAAAAAGCCATCAAAAGTCTTCTGATAGTCTAACTCAGGGACCCTCTGGTTCGTCCTCCTCCCCATAGCCCACCATAGTTCTCATCGGATCAAGGCGGATGATGTGCCACTCGCCAGCCGGTTCTTTTTCCCATTTTAGAATTATCCTGATTCCGCTCTTGCCTTTCAGACATATAAAAGGCGGAATGTCCTTAGCCTTCTCCATGGCCCTTCGCCGTTCCTCTTCCCTGAGGTTTTCAGGCTCGCGTCTTTTTTGCATCCCGGGGTGCCGATTTAAGCAACGGTGCTTTGTTGTCGATAAGTGCAGAAGATAACCCTATCGATTATTGATTGTTTTTTCCCGACGCCTCCCCCGTAGACGGTAATTTTACGTCATTGCCCGGTTGGAGGCTGCCATCAACTGAGGTAGTCACGGGTTAGGCCCGGAATCGGGGGAAAAGGACTCAGGTGGCAATGTGGTGGGAGAGGCGCAGCAAGCCTGCGGCATAATCCCCATGATTAACCCATTTTTGCAGAGGGAGCCCGGTCATGCGAAGACCCCTGTCGATTTTCCTGTCGTTGATTTTAGTGTTGGTCGGTTGGAGCGCGGCCTGTGCCGATGACGGGTTTTATGTAATACCAGCCATGAGAGGCAATTACGCCCCGGTTCCCAAAACCGGTCAGACCACTTCCTATGCCGTGGGAGACGATGGGGATTTGCAAAAGGGCGTGACTTGGCCCACCCCGCGCTTTACGGACAATGGCAACGGCACCATCACTGATAAGCTGACTGGGCTGATCTGGACGAAAAATGCCAATGCTTTCGGCACGCAAACTTGGGCCGATGCCCTGGCCGCCGCCAATGGTCTGGCGGATGGCTCTGGGGGCCTCTCGGACGGCTCCAAGGCGGGCGACTGGCGTTTGCCCAACCTAAGGGAATTACAGAGCCTTATCGATTACAGATTTTATAGTCCCGCCCTGTCAAATACGCTGGGAACTGGTGTGTGGGCAGAGGGTGATCCTTTCCAGGGTGTGCAGTCGTCCAACTACTGGTCGTCGACTACATACACAAACTACACCGACGCCGCCTGGACCGTGTATTTCCTCGACGGCTTCGTGAACAGTTACGACGAGAGCGCCAGCTACTCTGTATGGTGTGTGCGAGACGGCAAATAATGCTGGCTGCTAGACTATTTAATTTATTTCCCTCCGAATGTTTAGGGCCGGTCACATCCTGGGGAGTGTTTTTCTGCCGGGGTTTTCCCTGGGGACAATGGACAAAATCTTGGGGGTGGTGGCCGTGGCACTCATAAAACCTAGGGGCTTATGGGATCCATCTTCGCCTTCGGGTTCCTCATCTGTGGCTGGGGGCCCCCTCTTGTGGGCATGGGCAGGAGGCGGGGTGGCCATGGCGGGTCCAGAGGGGGCGCAGTGCCGGTGGGCTGGACGTGGCGGGGCAGCTGGTGGCACGATGCGGGGTGTAGTAAAGGAAGGGGAGGGGGGCGCTCTGTGGTAGGTTCTGGCTGGAGTCTTGGCTGCCAAGTGGCCAGGGGGGGATGCAACCCCGGAAAAACCTGGCTTTAGAAGAGCGTGACAGTTGGCATTACGGATCGACTAACTTCGGCGTGCCCGAAATAAATAGCGCATCAGGATTAGGCCGTCGATCTGGATCAGTATCAGGGTCAAAAAATTGATCGACAAAATGCCCGGTCATGGAGTTGGCGCCTAAAGAATCGACGGTAAACGCCGCCCACCCAATGATAGGATAATAACTTTTCTGATCAAAATCGTTTTGGACAACCGGCACTACAAAGGTCGACCCTTGGGTGATATAGTTGTCCAAGGTAGCTTTCGTACCCGGTACCATATAAATCTGGCTTCCGCCTGTAAGTCCGTCAGGCTGGGCTATCAGTGGAGCAGCGATCCTAACCGACGGGACGCTGTTATCTCCGTTCAGATTAAACCACCCGGCAAGCCCTTTATTGCTCTGGATCTTAATATCTTGTTCGGTTGCGTCTACTACCGTAGTTCCGCCTACATTATTATATACCACGTCCCAGGCGACCGCGAGTGGCGGGAGGCCAGTTACACCATATATCTCAGGGAGAATGGCGGTTGCGGTGGCACTCACTCTTCTGGGATTGGAGACCCCAATGACCGGTGCGAAAGACAAAGTGACATTTCGACTTAGCGTCACTTTTATTGCCGGCTGAGGCAGTTCAATGTCGGGAGAGCGAACCGAGGGTAGTGTTTGGACATAACCCGCTGGTGGGCTTAACAGCCAGTATCCAGAGTCAACTGTGCCATCAGTAGTGGTAAATTTTATGTTGTCAACCAGATTAGCCGGATTGCTGATCAGGGTGTGGGCCTTAGCCACGCCACTCGCCCAGGCTGGCGTCTGGGGCGTAGAACCGGTGTAGGGAACCAAACCGGTTACGGCGGCCAAGGCCGCGGCATCCGCGGTCCTCTGCAACTCGGCCCTTACCAGCACCATATGGCCGACATCGAAGGCCAGTGCCACAAAACCGCAAAGAACGGAGAGCGTGAGGGCGAAAAAAATAGCCGTCGCGCCTGATTCATTATAGGCCAGAGTCAACTTTTGCTTCGTTTTCATGGTATTGAACGCTCTATGTTCATAGCAGTAGCGGCCGTGAGGGTCTGCGGGTCGGTAAATCCCGGAAACCCAAACAAATGAAAGGCGCCAAGTACCCACCAATGCTTACGCGCGGTAACCGTAACCGTGGCAATTCTATTGGGAACCGCACCGGCACAGGTGGTATTAACGGTTAAGGTGTCAAGATTGAAGGCGTTGTAATTCAGCCCGCCGGGGGCCAGTGGGGGTAATTTTACGTAGTTGGAGACTGCAGTAGGATTGGGGTCAGCGTTGGTTCCGGTATATTTCGCGGCATAGCGTGCTCCTTCCCGGCTGGCATTGGTGATAAGATGTTGCATGTGTAATCTATGGCCAAAATCAATACCCCCCAGCACTAAAAAGACCAATATGGGAAGGATTAAAGCAAACTCTATCGCCACGGCCCCTTCCTCACCGCGATCCCGTTTTAGCAACTGGGACAACCTGATAAACACTCTCTATGAGCCCTCCTTGTGGGGTCAACTTTCCCTAAGATCACGATTCGCCGGCTAAAACCCGCACCGCTTGGGTCCGGGGGCCAGGTCGGGGCCATATGCTTACCGAAGTTCTCGCGCTGCGCGTGGTCAATTCCGGACCTCCCGGGACAACTGGGGGGACGGTGTTGCCGGGCAAGAGGGTCTCCAAGCCGGAGGCAGGGTTACCGCCTTTGCGCTCAACGTCTCATTCCCGGCTTATTGAACCAGGGCGGTGCGCCAATTTTGGGTAACAGGAAGCGTCGTTACAGGGTAATCGTCTCCATTAACGCTACTAGAACCATTAATTACAACTTCTTTTCCTATTATACGACCATGGAAATTAAATGAGCCATTAATGGTTACTTTGCCATTAGGAGCGTATATTATTTCACTTGATTCACTTCCGGCAAAACTAGACCCATTAATCGTAATATCGCCATTTTGTGAATAAATGCAGGCTTGGTTCGATCCGCTAATACTCGATGAGCCATTGATGGTTACATTGCCGGTTGCCAAAATCGCCCCGCTACTGCTAATTGATCCATTTAGGGTTACGTTACCATTTACAGAAATACTCCCATCTACATTAACTGATCCATTAAATGTTTTGTTTTCGTTATAAACTGTCGCCGCCGCATCGGCCATCTGTTGAAAAAAGTCGGGCATGTCAATATTACTTGCACCCCCCAATTGAGAACCTATGTGATTGGAGCCATTTTCGGATATGTTATCGACATTCTCAGCAACCGCAGACCCTATGGTATTGGAGCCATTTATGCTTACGCCCTTCACACCTTCGGCGGCTCCGGAAATACTGGAACTTCCATTGATTGATAATTTATTATTTGCATGTGCCGATCCTTTGACAGTTTGAGAGCCGTTAAGGCTTAAGGTCTTAGACGGACTGCCTGAAAAAATTGTGTAATCAAAAGGACTTGACCCCGATTGAGTTTGCAATAAAATTGCCACTGATGTGACGCTGACATCCACTGAGGGTGCTATGAAACTTCCCGGTATGATGTTTAAAATTGGTGCAAGATATCTTTGTACCGGTCCGCCATTTTTTCCTGCCTTTTTAGACACCGTCACCCGCACAGCCGGATAATCTTTAGCGGTGGGGATGATGCCGGCCGACTTGAGGGAGGGGGGGATGGTTGTGGAACGCCAGTATCCATAATCTACCTGACAGTCGGTTAGCGGAGTATTATCGGCGAAATTGCGCTGCACCGTAAGGGGGGCCTTACTCAAGCCCGCAGCCCAGTTGGGGGTTGCCGAGGCGGTGTAAGGCGCCAGGGCCCTGGCCCCACTCAAGGATCCAGCATCGGCGGCATTTTTAAGTTGGCTTTTTACCGCATACATATGGCCCATATCCACCGCAAGCCCTGCGAACCCAAACAAGAGAGGGAGCAGCAAGGCTATCACGATGCCTACAGTCCCATCCTGACCCACCAGGAAGGCGCTCAGTCTGCTCGGTATCTGACGATTCTTCATGATTGACCTTTTCATTCCATGGTCATCGTTGTTTTATTTTGGACCGTCGAGGGTAACGGGACCCCCCAACTTTGCAAAATCCCCAAAAAAAACCAGGGTAGGGTTTTCGTAACCATGACGGACCGGGGGTTTCCCGGACTATTGCCCCCCGATCGGTCCACAAGAACCGCTAAATCGGCTCCATAATTATTGTTTAATAATGTTTTTATCTCGGCGTCAGTATAAGGAGTACTGACTCCGGAAACGTACCTAGCCTGGACCGCGTAACGCGCCCCTGCCCGAGAAGCGTTCGTGACTTGGTGCTCCCAGAAAAATAACGAGCCAAAATCAATAAATCCCGCCAACAATAGCATCAATAGGGGGAGAACGATGGCAAACTCCACCGCCGCGGCCCCATCTGTACCGTGACCCCGTTTCAGCAACTGGCGCAACCTGTTCAACATTGGCGATGACCCTCCTTCCGGGGTCAACCTGGCCGCAGGATCACGACCCGCTGGCCACAACCCGCCCCTCTTGGGTGCGGGGCCATCCCCGGCCTGTCTCCGGATAGCCGGCCCCTTATATACTTCTTATCGGCATATCCGGCAATTTCGCCAATTTCCCTCATCAGGTGATGCTTGGCTGTCTCCGTGCGGGAATGATCGTTCGGATGAGATGCAGAGATGCCCCCCTGGTTTCGCCTTGACAAACTGGCCAAATTTATTAATGATTACCCCCATTCCGGTCGTCAGGTGGTAAAAGCACGGCCTCAAGTTGCAGGGAGCGTCTGAGCGCCGATGGCGGTTAGAGGCAGGGGCCTCGCCAGGCCGGGGGACCCGGACCCAGGCCGATCTGCTCAGCGCGCCTGGCCGTCATGGCCTCCCGGGTGGCATCGGGGTCGTGAGGCCGGACTGTTTCAGATGGGAAAAAAGGAGGCAAGCACTCCAACCCTCAGAGGCCCGGACGGCTGCAGAAAACTTGTAAAAGACCGGGAGAGGGTGGTATCATAGCCGCATGGAAGAGGGCTTTACCCACAAGGAACAGCTGGCAGGGGGGTTTCTCCTGGTGTTGATCATCTTCACCGTGGTGACCTTGCTGGTGATCGCCCAGGGCAAAGGCTGGTTCCACCCCCAGAACACCTACCTGGTAAAATTCCGGCAGGGCTACAACCTGCATCAAGGGTCCCTGGTCAAGATGTTCAATGCGGAAGTCGGCAAGGTTGTCATGCTGGGCATCACGCAGAACTCGGGGCAACCCCAGGTTGAGGTCACCCTCAAGGTCAACGAGGAGTACGCCAATCTTATCCGCCAGGATTCCGTGGCGGAAGTGGTGAGCCCCACCCTCATCGGCAGTGAGTATGTCGAAATCAGCCCCGGCACTTCCGGCTACCCCAAGATCGAACCCTATGGCACCATCCCCTCCCGGGAGCGCAAGTCCGTGACGGAACACCTGGCGGAACTGGCCAGCGAGGAGAATATCCTCAAAGTCAAGACCATGCTGGCCCATCTGGCCCAGTTCAGCGAGGACCTGAAAAATGACGAGAAAATCCTCCATGCGGCATTGACGCATATCGACGAGGTGTTTCTGGACCTCGCCGAGGGCAAGGGGACTTTGGGGCTGCTGCTCATGCAGAAGGATTTGTATAACCGGATGAACCTGGCGATCGACCACTTGGACAAGTTCCTGGTAGAGGCCAAAGTCCTCATGGTAGATTTCAAGCCTACGGCCAGCAACCTGGGAGTTTTTACCAAATCCATCAACCAGGAGATCGAGCCCTTGAAGGCCATCGTGGCGAACATCAAGGCCGGCAGCGAGGAATTGCCCGACCTGATGGAGGCGGCGACCGGCACGGCCCGGAGCGCCAAGCAAACCATGGACGCCATCAAGGCCAATCCCTTGATCCGCATGACGGCCCCTGCGGGGGCCAAGAGCCAAACCATCCATGTGGCGCCGCGTACCCTTCCTTAGCTCCTGGGCCCGGCTCGGGCTGGTGGCCCTGTTGGTGGCCGGCTGCGGCGCCAAACCGGACCCGTACGGGCAGCAGGTGCAGCGCATCGATGAGGTCTCGATTGCGGGGGAGGAGTTGTATTCCCGGGGGGATCTGAAGCGGGCCTCACGGAATTTCTCCCGGGCCCTGACCATGAGCCGGTCGGTGGATTACCTCCCGGGGGCAGCGCAGCAGCTCAACAACCTGGGGGCCGTGGCCTTGGAGGAGGGGGATTATCCCAAGGCCCGGGAGCACTTTACCCAGGCCTACAACCTGAACCAGGAGCGGCAGCAGTTCGCCGCGGCCAGCATCAACCAGGCCAATCTGGCTACCGTGGCCGCCAAGCAAGGCAAGGCCGGGGAGGCCTCCCAACACCTGCTGGCGGCCCAGGACGCGGCCCGGCAGTCCCGGTCCCCCCAGGCCCTGGCGAGGGTCTACCTCCAGTGGGCCAGTTTTTATCTGGACCAGAATGATCCGGCCTCGGCCCAGGTTTTTCTCACCCGGGCCCAACCCCTGGCCACCACTCCCGAACTCAAGGGCACCCTCTTCCATCACCGGGGCCGGCTCTCCCTGGCCCGAGGGGACACCAGCCAGGCCCTGGAGATGTTCACCCTGGCCCTCAGAATCGACCGGTCCGTTCTGGACCGGGCCGCCATGGCCGCGGACCTGTCCCGCCTGGGCGAGGTATATCAGACCAGGGGGGACCTGTCCCAGGCCTGGGACAACTATGTCCGGGCCTTCGACGTCTACGCCGGCCTGGGAAAAAAGGCCCACCTATCCAAGTGCCTTGAACGGCTCCAGGAAATCAACCGCCAGGGCCAACTGGGCCACTCCCTGGAACGCTTCGAGAAGCTTGCCCACCCCAAGACTTCCTGATTTTTCCGCTACGAGGTTGCATTGTCCGGTTAAGATAACCCCCACAAAAAGTCAATTGCGTTATTCAGATCATCCCGACAATTTCTTGAAGTTGTTGAAAAGTTTCGGGTTTGGCAAGGTCATTTTGCAATCAGCTATGGTCAGGTTTCTCACCAGGGTAAAGAGCTCCCCAAAACCATTTTTTAACCGCCGTGTCCAAGACTGCGGCATTATTTCGGAATAATCGACCGTGCCACAAACTAAGCAAAATGCCATGTTTCGTTTCTTGATGGTCCTGACCATCAGCTCGACAGTCGGCCTGAAAGCCTGGATTACTCTCTTCAATAACTTTGCCGTAGAAGTGGCGCATTTGGACGGTAGCCAAATCGGCATGATCCAGTCCATACGGGAAGTTCCCGGCTTCCTGGCCCTGCTGGCGGTTTTTATCATGTTGGTGATCAAGGAGCATCGGCTGTCCGCCCTGTCGATTCTCTGCCTCGGGCTGGGCCTGGCGGTAACCGGTTGGTTTCCTTCCTACCTGGGCCTTATTCTCACCACACTCATCATGAGTTTCGGTTTTCATTATTTCGAGACCACGAATCAATCGTTAACCCTGCAATATTTTGACGCCAGCCAATCACCCTGGGTGTTCGGCAAAATGCGTAGTCTGGCATCGGCTTCCAGCGTGGTTGTTGGAATTATGATTTACTGCCTCGCGGCTCTAGTGAATTACACCCAAATCTATTTGATTATCGGAGGTGCCATCGTCGCAGCCAGCATCTGGGGCCTGCGGCACGATCCAACCCACCGCGATATTATCCCCCAGCGCAAGAAGATGATTTTTCGCAAGAAGTATTGGCTCTTCTATTTCCTCACCTTTATGAGCGGGGCGCGCCGCCAGATTTTTATGGCCTTTGCAGTCTTCCTGCTGGTGAAAAGGTGCCATTTCAGCCTTCAACACATAACCATCCTGTTTGTGATTAATGACCTGATCAATTATTTCCTGAGCCCAATAATCGGAAAAAGCATCCTACGCTTTGGCGAACGGAAAGTGTTGTCATTGGAATATTCCAGCCTATTCTTCATCTTCCTGGCCTACGCCTTGGTACAATCCAAACTCGTCCTCTCGATTCTGTTCATCTTGGATCATGTATTTTTCAATTTTGCCATTGCCATCCAGACATTCTTCCAGAAGGTGGCCGACCCACGGGACATTGCTCCCAGCATGGCAATGGGCTTCACCATCAACCACATTGCCGCGGTATTTCTCCCAGCTATCGGCGGGTTGCTCTGGATGGTGGACTACCGCATTCCCTTTGTCGCCGGGGCTGCGATGAGCGTGGTTTCGTTGATCGCGGTGCAGCAGATTCGCGTTACCGTGCAAAAGAACGTGCTGACGTGAATTAAGGCGTTTAGGTGTTGCGGTATGATGAGGACTAAAGGCAGGAGGAGCGGCGCTTTCCCGCCCTACGGCGCTCAGAATGACAAATAATAGTCTTTTGAATGCTTTTTTAGTATAAGAAGTGGTATAAATGCTGGGGCAGGTCAGTAGCATTATGGGTATTAACGTGGTAAATTTCCTCTGGCATTGGGACCATCTGGAGGTGGGATGAGAAAATTTCTGATAATTCTTTGTTTATTTTTACCTTCCTTGGCTATGGCTCAATCAGAAATAAACCTGAAGGTGGTCGAGAAGAAACAATTAAACACCTTCTTCAGTAATTTTTCTGAAGTTAATTTGAAAAGTTTTAAGCAAAATTCGTTGACTAGCGAAGCCTTATTGAATTTTGCTTTAGATCATATTTACAAAAATGCTGATAAATCTTTAAAACAGTCCAAAGATGGGACTGCGGCGATAATTCCGGCGACCTTGGTCGACAAAACGACGGAAAAATACTTCGGGCAAAAGATTCGAAAGCATGAAAAATCTGAATATCTGGTGCCACTGGCCTCTGGTGAGGCCTACAGATTTTCTCAAATAACCAGATTACTGGGTGCCGGCAAGGACCTTTTCCAGGCGGAGGGGGTCATTTATCTGACCGGCTCAGGAGGCACTCCCGATCCGCATGGCACCCCGGAAGCCTGGAAAAAAGCCGGCGAAGAAGTTGAACAGATAGGGCAATTTTCGGCATTAATCCAGAAAGTCAGAAAGGGCAAGGAGCGTTACATCCTCCTGGAATACCAGGTGGTTATGCATAACCCGTAAATAACCCGGGAGAGCCCCGGCGATAAAGGTAAGGAACAGATTATGCGGCAGAGAATCATTGTCGGTCTGGTGGGATTGCTGTTGTTGATGGCATCCCCGGCCTGGTCGGCCAAGTTGGCGCCCACCACTGAGAACCTGGTGAAAGTGCTGGGAAATTACGGTTACCAGTACAAAGAGATGCGTGGCAATAAAGCCATTCTCATCGGGAAGCAGTCGGCTGTGTCTGTTTCCCTGAATAACCAGGGCTTGATTTATGAGGGCGGCATCTCCATCGGGCCGAAAGCAAACGTTGATACTACGTTGGCGGCCCTTTACGTTATTTACACCACCCTGCAAGTGAATAAGGGCAAGACCCAGATGCTCAATGAAAAGGTGGCTACGGCGAAGATGAGTAAATTAATTGATAGGGTGGAAGCAGCTTTAAAAGTCTCTTCCGAGACCAAATTCCGCTTTGAAGATATGGATGTCTTAGCTACCCGGAATAACAAGACCCAATACTTCACTATCAGTCTCAGGCCTCGCGGCTGAGAGGTGGAGATGGTTGGAGTCCTGGCAATCGAGACAAGGAGAACTACGTGAAAATTCGACCGATGTTGGCTTTGCTGATGGTTGGCGCTCTGCTCACCGGAGTTGGTGAGGCGGGGGTGCTCAAGGACGTCAACTTTGCCAAGGGCGGTAACTCGACTCTGCTTGAAGGAAGTGTGGTGAGAGGGGAGAGCGATCAATATTTCCTGACCGGCAAGGCGGGGCAAAAAATGGCGGTGAGCATCAGTGCGGTGGAGAAGAATGCCGCCTTCGTCATCTATCAACCGGGGTATAAGGCTGGCAAGGACGCGGACGGCATCCTGGAAATTAAAGGGGCGGCTCTCCCGGGCGCGGGCGAGGGCGAAGACGCCACCGCCTGGAAGGGCGTCTTGCCAAGCTCGGGCAAGTATCTGATTCTGGTGGGCGGGACCCGCGGCAACGCCACCTACAAGCTTCACATTACCATCCGCTAAGGATTGGTCCTGTCGGCTATAATTTCAATGCCGCTATGGAGGTATTATGCACCACCCAAAGAGAGCCTTGACTAATGGCGCTCGCCTGGGCCTGGTTTACCTGGTTCGAAAAGGGCTTGGTTTGCTGGCACTGGCGCTGTTAATCTCCTTGCCGGGTTCAGCGGCCTGGGCCGGAGGCTCCTTCGCCTGGGATGATCTCCAGCCTATTTTGAACCAGCAGCCGGTGCTGGCCAAATGGCTCACCAGCGGGTTGGAATTTGCCGAAACCGGCGACGCCATGCGCATCGGCCAGAACGTCAACCCCCGTTTCGGCGGGCGGCGCACCGGGCCGTATGTCATCCTGGCCAAGCCCAAGGGCGCCCCAGGGCCGTTCACCCTGGAGGTCACGGTGGAAACCGAGCTTATCTGCCGCAACGCGGCCGGCAAAGCGGTAGACCTCTCCGAGGCCACCGATATCCAGGAAAAATTTGCCTCGGTCACGGTCCGGCCCTATCAGGAGACGCGGCCCTAACTCTGGCCGGGAAACCTGGCGATGAGGAGGACAGGAGAGACCTATGCTGAAAAAATGTTTTGCGCTTATGGTAATTATTGGACTTATGGGTAGTGGGGCTTTGGCTGCTGAGGAGTTCCCCTACGGAAAAGAGCAGATAGGCAAACTGCATATCGGCCTCTCGGAAAAAGGAGTTAAGCAGATAATTCCCGGCCAGCCAACCCGCGGGCCGGAAGAATTTTGGGGTGCTGACGGGGAGTATCACCAGGAGTGGCGCTATCCTGCCGGCGGGATTACCCTCGGCATGGTCTCGAAGCAGAAAGGTGGCCCTAAGGCGATATGGTCTATTACGCTAAGCAACCCCAGTACGCTGCAAACGCAAAGGGGTATTCGGATTGGGAGCACCGAGGCCGAGGTTGCCAAGGCTTATGGACGCTTCCGGAATGCCGAGGATAGCAGGCCGGGAGAATTCTTTGTGGCAGGCTCCATCTTCGGGGGGGTAATGTTCGATTTTCAGCAGGGCAGGGTGAGCCGGATATTCATTGGAGCAGCCGCGGAATAAGCCGGTCCTGTCTGTGACCCTGTCCGGATGGGGCAAAGCGCCCCGCGCCTCAGATAATCTGATCTTGATTTGATCATGATCAGTTCAAATCTTGGTCATTACCGCTGATAACTCCCGTCTCAGAGAGTTTGCTCCGCCCTTAACTCCCCTCCACCTTCCCGGCGGGGGGGGCCGGCTTCGGGACATCTTTACCCCGGCGCTCGCTGAAGCGCTGGGTGATCACATAGAAGACCGGCACAAAGGGGATGGCCAGCAGGGTCGAGGCCAGCATGCCGCCGAAGACCACCGTGCCGATGGCCTGCTGGCTGGCGGCGCCGGCGCCGTCGGCGACGACGAGGGGCACCACCCCGAGGATGAAGGCGAAGGAAGTCATGACGATGGGGCGGAAGCGGCGGCGGGTGGCCTCGACCGCGGCCTCGGCGATGGACATGCCGCCTTCCCGCAGTTCCCGGGCGAACTCCACCACCAGGATGGCGTTTTTGCTGGCCAGGGCGATCATTAACACCAGACCCACCTGGGTATAGATATTGTTGTCAAAGTCCCGGATCATCAGGGCCAGCAGGACGCCCACCATGGCGATGGGCACCACCAGAATCACCGCGGCCGGATTAAACCAGTTTTCGTATTGGGCCGCCAGAACCAAAAACACCAGGGTGATGGACAGGGCGTAAATGAAGTAGGCCTGGTTGCCGGCCTGCTCTTCCTGGAAGGAGGTGGCGGTCCAGTCATAGGACATGCCCCGGGGCAGGGTGTTTTTGGCCACCTGTCCCATGAGCGTAAGGGCCTCCCCCGAGCTGAAGCCCGGGGCCGCCGACCCGAATATGGAGGCCGCGGGATAGAGGTTGTAGCGGGTGACCAGTTCCGAACTCAGGGTCCGGTTGACCTTCAGAAGGGTGCCCAGGGGCGCCATTTCCCCTTTGAGATTCCGGACGTAGAGGCTCTTGATATCATCGGGTTGGAGGCGGTAGGCCGCCTCGGCCTGGACGTAGACCTGGAACACCTGATTGAACTTGTTGAACAGATTGACATACGTCGACCCCAGGTAGGCCTGGAGGGTGTCAAAGACACTGTTCAGGGGAATATTCAGGGACTCGGCCTTGGTACGGTCGATGTCGAGAAAGAGCTGGGGACTGCGGGCGCTGAAGGTGGTGGCCATAAAGCCCAACCCGGTCTGGCCAGATCCGGCCCGGATGACTTCCATGACTGCCTTCTGCAACTCGGCCAGCCCCAGGCTGCCGCGGTCCTCCACCATCATTTGGAAGCCGCCGGAGGCGCCCAGACCGGCGATGGGCGGCGGCACCAGGACCACGACCTGGGCCTCCTGGATGCTAAAAAACTCTCGCTGCAAGGCGCCGACGATATTCTTCTGGCTTAACTTGGCTCCCCGTTTGCTCCAATCCTGGTAAATCACGAAGGTGGTCATGATGTTGGAGACGTTGGTGCCGTCCAGGATGGAAAACCCCCCTACGGTCACCCAGGCATCGATCCCCTGGGCCCGCTTGAGGATGGCATCGATCATATCCGCGGTTTGTTTGACCCGGGGTTGGGCCGCGCCGTCGGGCAGTCTGGCCATCACCATACAGTAGCCCTGGTCTTCCGTGGGCAGAAACCCGGTGGGCTGCTGGGTGAACCGCCAGCCGGCCAGGGCGATGACCGCGATAAACACCATGACCATGAGGTTGGAGCGCGCCACCATCCAACTGATGAGGACGACGTAGGCGTGTTCCACCACCGCGTAGCCCCGGTTGAACCCCCGGTAAAAGAAGTTGGGTTCTTTTTGCACGTGGGGGCGCAGCCAGAGAGCGCACTGGGTCGGTTTCAGAGTCAGGGCGTTGAGGGCGCTGATGATGGCGGTGGAGGCGATGACCAGGGCGAATTGCCGGAAGAGCTGCCCGGTGATGCCCGGCATAAACGCGGCGGGTAAAAAGACCGCGGTGAGCACCAGGGTGATGCCGATAACCGGCCCGGTCAGCTCCTGCATGGCCTTGATGGCCGCCTCCCGGGGATGCAGGCCTTTCTCGATATAAACCGAGGCGTTCTCGACAATGACGATGGCGTCGTCCACCACGATGCCGATGGCCAGAATGAGGGCGAACAGGGTCATCAAGTTGACGGTGAAGCCCAGCAAGGCCATGGCGGCGAAGGCCCCGATGATGGTGACGGGGACGGTGGTAGCCGGGACCAGCATGGCCCGCCAATTTTGCAGGAAGACCATGATGACGATGAGCACCAGGATGCCGGCCTCAAACAAGGTGACATAGACCGAGTGAATGGCCTGGCTGATGAACTCGGTGGTGTCATAATGGATGGCGTATTTCAGACCCTCCGGGAAGGTCTGGCTCATCTCGACCATGGCCGCCTTGATCTTTTTGCCGACGTCGATGGCGTTGGCCCCGGGGAGGGCGTAAACCAGGATCTGACCGGATTGCTTGCCGCTCAGGCCACCGAAATTGCTGTAAAATTGCTGGTCCAAATCGACCCGGGCAATATCTTTTACCCTCACCAGTTGTGCGGTTTCGCCTTGCTCGCTGCGCACGCTTTTGACGATGATGTTCTGGAACTGCTTGACGTCGGACAGCCTTCCGAGGGCGTTGACCGTGAATTGGAAGGTTTGCTCGGGGGGCACCGGCGGGGCGCCTAGTTGACCGGCCACCACCTGGACGTTCTGGTTTTGGATGGCGTGGACCACATCCAGGGTAGTGAGGTTGTAGTATTTAAGCTTGTTGGGGTCCAACCAGACCCGCATGCTGTAGGGCCCGGCGCCGAAGACCTGGATCTGGCCTACTCCGGCCAGACGCCCCAGGGGGTATTGCAGGTTGATGATGGCGTAATTGGAAAGATACGTCGCATCATAGCGGTCATTGTCGGAGAAGATGCTGATTACCTGCAAGATGTTGGTGGAGACCTTGCGCACGGTGACGCCCTGGGCCCCCACCGCCTCGGGGAGCTGCGCGGTGGCGCCGTTGACCATGTTTTGCACCAGGGTCAACGCAGCATTGAGATCGGTGCCTACCGCGAAGGTCACGGTGAGGGTGTAATTGCCGGAACTGGAACTGGTGGACGACAGGTAAATGGAGCCTTCCACGCCGTTGACCGCCTGTTCGATGGGGATCCCCACCGTGTCGGCGATGACCTCGGCGCTGGCCCCGGGATACCGGGTGGTCACCTGGATGGTGGGCGGCACGATTTCGGGATACTGCGCCACCGGCAGCGTGAACAGACACACCAGCCCCAAAATGACGGTGACGATGGCGATGACATTGGCGAAAATCGGCCGGTCAATAAAAAACTCGGAGATCATGGGGCGGCTTTCTTGAGTTGCCCGCCGGGGTTCGGGGGCGGTGGCGGTCCCGGGTTCGGGGCCGAGGCCTTGACAGGAGTCACCTGTTTGCCCGGGATGGCGGAGAGGAGGCCGTTGGTGATGACCCACTCCTGGTCATTCAGACCTTCGGTGATGACGGTCAGGTCCTTGACCTCGGTGCCGAGTTTGACGGCCCGGCGCTGGACGACGTGTTTGTCGTCCACCAATAAGAGGTAGGGGCCCGACTGGTCGAAGGCGATGGCCACGCTGGGAACCAGCAGGGCGGACTTGTCGTGGGTCACCGGGACGCGCAGTTTGGCGAATAACCCCGGCAGCATCACGCCCTTGGGGTTAGGGAAGACCCCCCTGAGCGTCAGGGTGCCGGTGGTGGCGTTGAGGCTGATGCTGGCGAAATCCAGGTAGCCCTGGTGGGGATAGCCCTCCTCATTGGCGAGACCGAGATACAGGGGAATATGCTTGCGAATGACGGTGCTTACCGATGCCTTGATATCATGGGTGACATCCAGGAGGTCCCGCTCGTTGATGGTGAAGTAGACATAGAGGGGGTCGATCTGATCGATATCGGCCAAGAGAGTGGCTTCACCGGCGCCCACCAGGTTGCCGGGGTCTTTCAGCCGGCGGCCGATGCGGCCGTCGAAGGGCGCAGTCACCTTGGTATAGCTCAGGTTGAGCCGGGCCAGGTCCCGCTGCGCCTCCGCCGACATGACTGCGGCCTGGGCCGCATCCCGCTGGTAGAGCCAGTTGTCCACGTCCGTCTGGGCCGCGGCCTTCTGGGCCACCAGCTTGGTGAACCGGGTATATTCGGTCTGGGCATGGAAGAGTTTGGCCTTCTGGGAAAGAATATCGGCCTCCGCCTGCTGGAGTTTGGCTTCGTAAGTGTTTTGCTGGATCAGAAACAGCATTTGACCCTTTTTCACCCGGTCGCCGTCTTTAAAGAAGACCTTCTCCAGGTAGCCCTCGACCCGGGCCTTGAGTTGCACCGTGTTGATGGCCTGGGTGTTGCCGGTGAACTCCAGGTAATCGGTCACCGGCTGTTTCACTGCCTGACTGACCGTGACCTTGGGCGGCGGCGGCGCCACGAAGGCGTTTTTCTCGCCACAGGCGGCGGTCACCAGGGCCGCCAGGATTATCAGCCCGGCCAGGGCGCCGCGGCCCGGCCGGGGCGCCGGCCTCCCCTCCACCGTCTGATTCTGGGCCTTCCCCCCACTGTGCATAGAATCGAACCTCATTTCAGGACCATTGCTTGATATGACTGCCATGCCCACCCCATCGTTTCTTCCGTCCTGCGGTTCCCCTCGGTTTACCAATCCGGAGCGCGAATCAGGCGGCGTTGACCTTCCGGGGCCGGCGCCACCGGCACCGCCGCCGGGGCCAGCAGGCGGCCCCAATTGGTACGTTGCGCCATGGTTGCTTTGATCTCAGCCGGCACAAAATCCTGTCCTTCCCGAATCTCCCAGCCGCCCCCCAAGGCCCGGTAAACCCCCACCAGATTGCGGGAGATGTCTCCCAGGGTGGTGGCCAGGCTGTCCTGCTCGCTCAATAGGGCCTGCTGGGCGGTCAGGACGGTGGTGAAGTCGGTGATCCCCTCCCGGTACTGGATGACCGCCAGCTCCAGCGAGCGCATGGCCGCGGTGGTGCTGTCGGACAGAAATCTGGCCCGTTCCTGGGCCTTCAGGAAGGCCACCAGGTTGTCCTCGACCTCCTGCTGGGCCTTGAGGACCGAGTTCTGATAGGAAATGAGCAACTCCTGGAACCGGGCGTCCTGGAACCGGACGTCGTTGGTGATTTGCCCGTAGTTAAGGATATTCCACTGCACGGTCGGGCCCATGGAGCCGCCCCGGTTGCGCCAGTTGAACAGGTGGGCCAGCGTGGCCGTTCCCACATCGGTGGCTTGGGGCCCAAAGGTTCCGGTCAGAGAAAAGGCCGGAAAGAGTTGAGCCTTGGACACCCCGATTTGGTCGCATTGGGCCGCGGCCCGGAATTCCGCAGCCCGGATGTCCGGCCGCCGCCGTATCAGGTCCGCGGGGATCCCCACCGCCACCTGGGGTGGCGGCGCCGGAATGAGCGCTTTGCCCTTGAACAAATTCGCCAGGTCCTGGGGCGGCAGGCCCAAGAGCACGGACAGGGCGTTTTTGGTCTGGCGCAACTGGCTCTCCAGGGTGGGGATAGTGGCCTGGGTGTTGGCCAGAATGGTCTTGGCCTGTTCCACGTCCCGTTCCGAGGTGGTGCCGCCCAAAAACCGCGCCTGGGCGATTTGCAGGCTTTCGGTCTGGATGCGCACGTTTTCGTTGGCGATAGCCAGCCGTTTCTCCAGGGTGCGCATGAGGATATAGTTGCTGGCCACATCGGCGGTCAGGCTGACCAGGACGTTGTCATAATCGGCGATGCTCGCCTGGAGGCTGGCATCGGCGGATTGGATGGCCCGGCGAAATTTGCCCCAGAAATCCAGTTCCCAACTGGCCGTCAGGCCGGCCTGGGCTTGAGCCAGACTCATGCCTCCGAAAGACGATGAGCTTTGTGCCGAACCGCCGAGAACCTCACCGGGGCTTATGCGTACCTTTTGCAGCGAGCCGGTGGCTTGTTGGGACTGGGGATAGAGCTGGCCGGTGACGACACCCAGTTGGGCCCGGGCCGCCAGAACCCGCACCCCGGCACTCCGAAGGGTCAGGTTCTCCCGGTAGGCGGTGTCGATGAGCTGGTTGAGGGCCGGATCCTTGAAGGTCTGCCACCAGTCTTTGTAGTCTGCCGGAGCGGTTTTGACCCGTTTGTCCGCGGTATCGATCCAGGTCTGCTCCACCTTGACCGGCGGACGCACGTAGTCCGGGCCCACCATGGTGCAGCCCAGGCCCAGCATGGCCAGGCCGGCGGCGAGGCCAACCAGCCGGCTTACCCGGCTTGCGGGGATCACATCGCGCCTCAGTTCTCTGGGTGTCTGCAAAATGTGACCGTCACTTCCTTTCTGGACTGCAAGGATTTTTGCCCTCCCCATGCCTTTGCCGATGGGGGCCTGATCGGCTCTCAAAGGCATAGGCCATTTCAAGGGGACACTGCCGTTGGCCGCCATTGTAAGACAGCCGCACCCAAAACGCCAAGGGAAAAACAGCGCGGCCGCCATGAATCTTTGCTTCCTGGAGACGTTGACGGCAGCCTGATCAAGCCTTATTTGATTATATGAAGGTGTTTCCCTTGACAGATGAAATAATAGTTATTAATTAAGAACAATTACTAAACTGATGCTGCGGCCTGGTTCGATCCGGTCCCCCCGCAAGATTACCAGCATAGAGCCAAAAAACAAGGAGGAAGTTATGGAAGAGGCTGTGACTCTACAGGTTGAAGATATCCCCTGTATGCCCCGGTTGGGTGAGCCCGCCCCCGCCTTTGAATGCGAAACCACCATGGGCCCGATCCGCCTGGAAGATTTCCAGGGGAACTGGCTGATTCTCTTCTCCCACCCGGCGGATTTCACCCCGGTGTGTACCACCGAATTCGTCGCCTTTGCCCAGTTGGCGGAAGAATTCCGCACGATGAATGTGGAGTTGATGGGGCTCTCCATCGACAGCGTTTTCTCCCATATCGCCTGGGTCAGGAACATCGAGGCCAATTTCGGGGTCAAGGTTACGTTCCCGGTCATCGCCGACCTGGACCGCCAAGTCGCCACCCTTTACGGCATGGTGATGCCCGGGGAGAGCAAGACCGAGACCTCCCGTTGCGTCTTCATCATCGACCCCAAGGGCATCCTCCGGGCCATGATCTATTATCCCCTGTCCACCGGCCGCAACATGCAGGAGTTCGTGCGGCTCATCCGGGCCCTGCAGGCCACCGACGAACACGGGGTGGCCACCCCGGCCAACTGGCAGCCGGGGGAGGCGGTGATCGTGCCGCCGCCCCGGACCCAGGAACTGGCCGAGGTGCGTCTCACTGAGGGTTTTGACTGCAAAGACTGGTATTTCTGCAAAAAGCAGCTTTAGGGGGCGCCGCCATGTGTGTTAAACCTGACGGGACCCTGTCCCCGAACGCCGAAATGATCCTCAAGGAGTGCCGCCAGCCGGTCACCATTGACGAAATGGCCCAGGCGACCGGTTTGCGGTCCTTTCGCATCAAGAGTTCCATCCGGGACTTAACCGGGGCCGGGCTCCTGTCGCAGGACGGCAACCGGTATCATATTACCCCGAAAGGGGAGGAAGTGCTCCAGGTCTGACCCGGCTGCGGGCGCCGGCCGGATTCCCACGGCGGCTGCCGACCCGGCAATCGCCAGCCGGCCGGGTTCCCTCCGGGTCCCGGGTCAGGGAACTGATCGCCACCGAGATCCAGAAAGGTAGACAGGTAATCAGTCCGAAAACTGGACCCGCATTAATCCCCTGGTAAGAGAGGGGCTTGTCTGCTACCCCGTTGGCATTTAACACCTCTTAGAGAATCCCACCCTAACCCTCCCTCATAAAGGGGGAGGGAAAAAATCGACTCTCCGGTATTGAAGTCTGGAACATACCAAGTAATCGGACCATCAGAAAACTATCTTAAATCGTGGGTTCGGGATGCCCATCGCCCGCTTGAGGGCATAAATTACCTGCTCCCATCCTTAGCTTGGGGACGCCTCGGATCAGCCGGCCCCGTCATCCCGGGAGCAAGCCGGCCGGCTGGCCGGGGGCCCGGGTCCCGCGGGCCCGGGCCTCGGCAACTCAGCGATCAACCGTTCCCCCCGGGGGATTTCATCAGGAGGATTTACATGGATCTGAAAGCGTATTTTGACCAAGTCAAAGGCCACGGGGTGCTGGCCACGGCCGATGCCTCCGGCCGGGTCAACCTGGCAATTTTTGCCCGGCCTCACGTCATGGAGGACAATTCGGTGGCGTTTATCATGCCTCACCGCCTGACCCATAACAACCTGCAGTCCAACCCCCAGGCCGCCTACCTGTTTCTGGAGGCGGGCCCCGGCTATAAGGGCAAGAGGCTCTATCTCAGCAAGATTCGGGAGGAGCAGGATACCGATCTCTTGTACTCCCTGCGCCGCAAGACCTATTCGGATGAAAAGGAAAAAAAAGAAGGTCCCCGCTTTCTGGTTTTCTTTCAGGTCGACCAGGTCCTGCCGGTGGTTGGGGCCGGCGACTCCGAAGGGTAGTTAGGTTTTCGGGGACTGAGAAGGGGAGGGGACGGGAAGCATTGGCCCAACGTTCCCTCAAGCCCCCGGCAGAAAGGAGCCAGCATGACCACGTATCTGATCATCGGTAACGGCGTGGCGGGCAATGCCGCGGCGGAGAATATCCGGAAACATGACCCGGAAGGTAAAATTGTGGTTTTTTCCCGGGAGTCCCGGCCGTTCTATTATGTCCCCGGCCTGCCGGAATATCTGGCGGGGGAGAAGGCGGCGGACCAGATCATCATTCATCATCAGGACTGGTACGACCAGCACCGCATCGACCTCCATCTCAGCACCCGGGTGAAGCGGGTCGATGCCGACCAGAAATTTGTGGAGACCGACCAGGGGCAGCGTTTCCCCTTCGACAAGCTCCTGTTGGCCACCGGCGGCAACTCCTTTGTGCCGCCCATGCAGGGAGCGGACTCCCCCGGGGTCTTCACCCTCCGGACCCTGGACGATGCCGACCGGATCAAGCAGGCCGCGGCGGGAGCCAAAACCGCGGTGTTGATCGGCGGCGGTCTCCTGGGTCTCGAGGCCGGCAACGGCCTGCGCAAGCTGGGCCTGAAGATCGTCGTGGTGGAGTTTTTCCCCCGGCTGCTGCCCCGGCAGATGGACCCGGCCGGCGCCGCTATCCTGGCGGGCCAGATGGAGGACATGGGCTTTACCTTCCACCTGGGGGCCAAGACCCGGGAGATCGCTCCCGGCCCTGAGGGCCTGACGGTCAACCTCGAAAGCGGGGAGAAGATCACCGGAGACCTGGTGCTCATTTCCGCCGGGGTGCGGCCGGATCTCTCCCTGGCCCAGGCCTTGGGGCTTGACATCGACAAAGGCGTCAAGGTGGATGACACCATGCAGACCTCCCGGGAGGGCATTTACGCCGCCGGGGACCTCATCGAGCACCGGGGACGGTTTTACGGTATCTGGCCCGCGGCTATGGAGCAGGGCGCGGTGGCCGGGGCCGCTATGGCGGGGCAAATGGCGAAGTACGAGGGCACCCTGCCGTCCAACGTCCTCAAGGTGGTGGGGATCGACCTGGTGGCCGCCGGCGACATCGATGCCGAGGGGAAGCTGAGCGCCATGGTCCACGCCGACCCGGCCCGGAAGACCTACCGCAAGCTGGTGCTCCAGGACAATCTCCTGGTGGGGACGATTCTCCTGGGGGATATCCGGGGCAGCGCCGAAATCCAGGCCGCCATCAAGAAGAAACAAGACATCAGCCATCTCAAAGAAGAACTGGCCCAGGCGGATTTTGACTTTAAACGCCTGAGATAGAGTCAGGCTTGATAATATCTAGGGTATATCCTTAGGTTCTGATTCTCAGTTGACCTTCCTTAAGTCCATCTTGGGAAAAGGGGGGTAATAAACGGCAGTTTTAAAGGTCAGAGCAATTATCAAGCGCCACACTACACCCGGCCCAATCACCGGCCCGGGGCTGCTGGCGCCTAACTGGCTGAATCAAAAGTCATTGACCCCGAAAAAAAGGAGCGGATTATGGACCTGCCCGTATATGTCACCATGGAGGAAGTACAGCGAGTCTGCAAGGCACTGAAGATCAGGGACTGGACCCAGATGGCGGATGCCAAGGTAACCCCCGAGGAGGCCCGGGCGATTCTTCAGGAGGTCAACACCGAGGGCATGCCCATTCCCCTGGTGGATTTTGTCCTCGGCCTGGAGGTGGAACTGGAACACGGCACCCGCTTTCAGGATGCCAACGTTACCAACAATCACCCCATCCTGACGGGCAAGATCGTCCTGGCCCACCTCAAGGAGACCATGGACTATTACCAGCGCCTGGACGTGGCCGAACTGGAGGGCGACCTCCTCAAGGCCATGGCGGCCAAAGACCTGGACAAGGCCGCCCAGAAGTACCGGAAGCTGCTCAAGGCCAAACTTACCCTGGCTGAGGCGGAATTCCGGGAGATTCCCTAAAAGCGAGGCAGGGAGGCCCCCGGGATGCTTCGCATTCTCCGGAAGTGATATCCCCGCCGGCCTCCCCCGGCTCAGGAGGCCGGTTTTCCGGGTACCGGGCAGCCCGGGCCGGAGCGGTGGGCCGTTGCTCCCACCAGGTCCACCAGCTTCCGGCGGGAGTTGGGGGAGAGACCCAGGTCGTCAAGTTCGGCCCGGAGGGCCGCCGGGTCGCCGTAACCGGCCAGGTAGCCGTTAACCCGGGCCGCGGCGGTGGACCCCGCCAACGCTTCGGGCGTGGGGTAGATGGCCTCGAACTCGGACAGCAGGTCGGGCCTTTGCCGCAGGTAGTATTTCTGATGGTACCCTTCGGCCAGGGTGAAGGGGCCGGCCGGGAGAATTTCGGTGGCGACCGGGCCGTGCAGCCGGGCCGCCACCTGATCCCGGGTTTTCACGGCCAGGGCTTTCTGCCGCTCACCGTGATAAAAAATCACGGCGCGGTATTGCCTGGACCAGGCGGGCTGGCCGGGATGGTGGCTGCGCCAGAAGATGTCCAGCAGTTGCTCGTAAGAGATGACCGCCGGGTCGAAATCGATCTCGATGGTCTCGGTGTGGTCGCCGAGGTTGCGGTAGGTGGGATGCTGCCGCGTGCCGCCGGCATACCCCACCCGGGTGCGGATGACGCCGTGGATAGCCCCGAACTGGGCATCCGGACCCCAGAATCAGCCCAGGCCGAAGGTAGCGGTCTCCGTGTGGGCGGGCGCGGCGGCATCCAGCGGCGGTATTGTTACCTCCGGCGAGTGCCTGGCTGTTTGCATCAAAGTCGTCCTTTCCTGATGGCTTATATCGCTCCCGGATTGGGGCGGCGCGGCGGCGGTCACGCGGCGACTGCCGGGGTCTTGAGCCGGAGCGCCGACCGCCAGGCCTAAACTGAGCGCCATAGTCGCGATCATGAAGATCAAGGCTTGTCTTAGTAAAAGTATCATATAGACAAAATAATAGTCATGTTTTGAGAGGGTAGCAAGGGTTGTCCGGAAAAGTTTTGTGGGAGGCTCAGGGCGCCTCTCTGGCGGGCCAGGCGCCATCGTATCCCAGGCGCTTTGGGGTTCAGGCGTCCCTCAGGAGAGCTGAGTGGGAGGCAGGGAAGGCCTAGCGGGGGGAAACTGTGAAAGGTTTCGGGAGAAAACCCTGGAATTCAGGGCAGGGGAGCATTATTCCAGAGGAGTGTCGGCTCCGCAGCCGGTACTGCGATGATGCTGACTGCCCCGCCCGGTAGCTTCAGGGCAGGGCGGACGGGCGCCGCCTGGGGTGAAAAAATCAGTCGCGGGTTATCCGTCCAGGGTCCGGTCCACTTCCCTGGCCAGTTCGGCGATCCGCTTCTGAACCGTTTCCAGTTCCTGGGTCAACATTTGGGACCGGCACCTCAAATCGGCCAGTTCCTCTTTCTGTGTCGCATAGGACCTGGCAGCCGAGATATCCCACCACATGGCCGGACCGTAGCCGGGGAACTCATACTCGCCCCCCCGGTCGTAATCCTGCCAATTTCTGTTGCACCGGGGCCCGCGACCCCATGGTCCCATCCCGTTGAAACCTGGCATATCCATATCCTCCCGGAGTATGGAGTAATTGACGATCATCGGGCCGCAACCGGCCCTTAGCTCATGAGCGCACTTTTGTACAATAGTTATCTTAATAGGTGTCGGCCCTATTTGTCAACGGCAGAACAATGTTTTCTTAATACCTAAGTTTAGCGCCGGAACCCGGGAGAATAATACTATGGTGGTTTCATGTGTCGGACCCCGGTAATTTCATCGGGTCCCAGCCGATTTTCTTGCCAGATACGGGGATAATAGGGTATAAGCAATAAGAATTCATTAACAAGTATGGTATATGATCTATGAGAAATCTCTGGCGGAGCAGTTTTTGCGGAGATCTGGCCGGTCTTTGGCCGGTTCTTCTGGTGGTGAGTGCGGTCATCCTCCTTTTCGGGTGTCACCAGGAGCCCCCGTTGAACCCCGGGATCGCCACCTTTAAGCACGAGTTAAAAAGTTGCTTTGACGGTCTCGCCGTCACCCTGATGGAGCCGGTCGTCAGAAAGGACATCGCCGGCGTTAAGGCCGCTCTGGAGAAAGTCGAGTCCCCGGCAGTTAAGTTGTGCCGCTTGTGTCCTTTTGAAATCGGGGTGTTGGACCCGTCCGGCAAGATTCTGTCGTCATATCCCGTCAAAGGGGACGGCAAGGCGAAAGATTACTCCAGCTATGACTTGGTGAAAAAAGCCATCAGCAGCAAAAAGATCCAGCAGCAGGCGTTATTCCTGCCGGACGCCTCCAAACTCTATCTCGTCTGCGCCCCTCTCATCCAGGAAGATAAATTGATCGGTCTGGTCGCCATTGCCATCAGTTCCGCGGACGCGGAAAAGAGGTGGAATCTCACGGAAAAGGATTTCCTGGCTCTGGATTTTAATACCTGAGCTCCACTCCGCCGGTTTCTTGAGAACCACCAGGGCGGACCTTCCTGGACTGACAGGTCCTTCACTGTTCCCCACCAGCATAAGGAAGACGCCAGAGTGCCAGGGCACGGCCACACCATTCAGGTAAGCGGCGATAAAGGGCAACAGGTTACCTTCACCGTGTCCGGGCGCATCGCCCTGGATAACCTGGAATCCTTCATTACCGAGACCCAGGCTCGCCTCCAGGAGATGATCCCCGCCAGCCTGACGGTGGACCTGGCCGGCGTCGAATTCCTGGACAGCGCCGGGGCGTTGGCCCTGATGGAACTGGAAAGCAACGCCCGGGGCCGGTCGGTGACTTTTGCCTTCGCCAACCTCACCGACAAGGCCCGGGGGATTATGGGGCTCATCGACCCGAAAGCCCTGGCCACCCCGCCTCTCATCTCCGATCGCCCAACCGGCAATTTCCTGGAACGGCTGGGGGAGACGACCCTCAAGGTCCTGAGCGACTACAAGCGGATGTTGACCTTCCTGGGGGAACTCCTGGGGGCACTGACCCACGCCCTCCTCCATCCCCGGGCGGTGCGCTGGGACGACGTGGCCTTCTACATGAAGCGCGCCGGCGTGGACGGGCTGCCCATCGTGGGGCTCATCGCCATCCTCCTGGGTCTCATCCTGGCCTTCATGTCGTCGCTCCAGCTCAAACAGTTCGGAGCCAACATTTATGTGGCCTCTCTGCTGGCCATCTCCATTGTCAAGGAACTGGGGCCCATCATGACCGCCATCCTGGTGGCCGGGCGCTCGGGATCGGCCTTTGCCGCGGAAATCGGCACCATGATGGTCAACGAGGAAGTGGACGCCCTCACTACCATGGGCTTCAGTCCCGTCCGGTTCCTGGCCGTCCCCAAGGTCCTGGCGGCCATGATCGTGGTGCCGCTCCTCACCCTCTATGCCGACTTCTTCGGCATCCTGGGGGGTCTGATCGTGGGCATCGTGGGGTTGGACCTGACGGCCTACACCTACTTGAAGGAAACCCAGACCAGCCTGAGCCTGATGGACCTCGTCACCAGCCTGATCAAAGCCGGGGTCTTTGCCGTGATCATCTCCGGGATCGGCTGCCAGCGGGGCTTTGAGGTCAGGGGCGGGGCCGAAGCGGTGGGCGCGGCCACCACGTCCGCGGTGGTGTCGGCGATTTTTCTGATCATTGTCACGGATTCGGCCTTTGCCCTGGTCTTCCATTATCTCAACATATAGACGGAGACCTGACTAAATCAAGGCCGCGTTCACTTAACTGGTGGAGCGTTCCATAAGGGGATGGATATAGAATACAAGAATGGGGCGCTGGACTTGACAGGTCAAGTCCCCCTTTGAAAAAGGGGGATTTAGGGGGATTTTAAGCGCTTATAAAAATCCCCCCTGACCCCCCTTTAGGAAAGGGGGGGAAAATCAAGTCGTTGACGTCACTTTGTTGATGGAAAACGCTACTAATGGGTGCGCCTGTGACCAACCATGAAGAGGCCCCGGTCATCGTCGTCGATCAGTTGACGGCCCGCTTCGGGGACAATACCATCCTGGACGGGGTGAGCTTCGAGGTTAAGCGAGGCGAAATCCTGGTAATCCTGGGGGGCAGCGGCTGCGGCAAGTCCACGTTGCTAAAGCACATGATAGGCCTCTATAAACCCGCCGCCGGCCAGGTCCTGGTCAACGGCGTTGATATTAACACCGAAGACGAGGCCATCTTGCGCCGGGTACGCATGGACCTCGGGGTGCTCTTTCAGTCCGGAGCGCTCTTCGGGTCCATGACCCTGGCGGAAAATGTGTCCCTGACCATCCACGAATACACTGACCTGGATTTGGCCACCGTCGAACTCATCGTCAGGATGAAACTGGGGCTGGTAAACCTGGCGGGTTATGAGAACCACCTACCCTCGGAGCTCTCCGGGGGCATGCAGAAGCGGGCGGGGCTGGCCCGGGCCATGGCCCTGGATCCCTCGGTCCTGTTCTTCGATGAGCCTTCCGCCGGTCTGGACCCCATCACCTCGGTGGAGTTGGACAACCTGATCAAGAGCATCAATGCCGGGATGGGAACCACCATGGTAATTGTCACCCACGAACTGGAATCCATTTTCAACATCGCCCACCGGGTGATCATGCTGGACCGGGAGGCCCGGGGCATCATTGCCGAAGGCGATCCCCGGGAGTTGAAGGATCACTCCACCGACCCCCGGGTGGTCAATTTTTTCAACCGCCGGCCAGCCGCCGGAGCCGCGCCCCAAGGAACGTAACATGGCCAGGCAAAAAACCAATCTGATCATCGGGCTCTTTGTGATTCTGGGTGTGGTCATGGGGGTTGCCGCCGTTATCTGGGTGGGCGCCACCAGCTACTTTCAGAAGGGGGTGACCTATATCAGCTATTTCGACGAGTCGGTGCAGGGCCTCCAGCTCAATTCCCCCGTCAAGTTCCGGGGCGTTGATGTAGGGTTGGTGGAAAATATCCGGGTGGCCGCCGATAACCGCCACATCGGCGTGGTGATGAAGATCAACATGAAGGAAGATCTGCAAAAAAATTATGTGGCGCAGCTCAAATCCGCCGGGATCACCGGCATCATGTTCGTGGAACTGGACCTCATCAAACCCGGGGACCCGGACTTTTCCCCCAAGATCGATTTCCCGTCGGAGTATCCCATCATTGCCTCCCGGCCCTCCGAGCTGCAGAGATTGATGGCCGGCGCCAACGACGTTGTGCAAAAGTTCAAAAAGATTGACGCCAAGGGTATCTCCGACCAGTTGCTGGCCACCACCAAGGCCCTGGAAGAGTTGATCAAGGGCAAACAGGTGGCCAGCATCCTGACCCGGATTGACGCCGCGTCGGGCAACCTGGACCGGCTCACCGCCCGGGCGGACAAGATCCTGGGCGAGGCCGGCCTGGATAAGACCCTGGTTGAGACCCGGGAGGCCATCAAAGGGGCCCGGGCCATGCTGGAAACCGTCAACCAGCAGGTCCTGGGCATGCAACTGCCGGCCACGCTGGCAAAAACCCGGGAACTCACGCGGGAACTGCAAGCCACCAGCCAGAACCTGCGCCAGAGTTCCGAGACCCTGGAGACGTTTCTCCAGAGAGTCTATGACCGCCCCTCGGACCTCTTGTTCGGCAAGCCCCCCAAGAAAAGGTGGAATGAATGAAGGCCATGACTGCCCCCATGTGCACGCCCCGTCCTGCCGGGCGACCCCGCCCGGGCCGGTGGGCGATAAGGCCCTGGCTCCCTCTGCTGGCGGCCTGCCTGGTTGCGGGCCTGAGCGGCTGCGGCAAGCCCCCCATGCTGGTCAACCAGTACATCCTGGAATACCCGGCCCCGGTGGTGCGCGGCAGGGGGAAGATCCCGGCGGAGCTCAAAGTTGAGCTGTTCTCCGTGGCCCAGACCTTCAACACCCACGCCATGGTCTATCAGCCCCGGCCTTACCAGAGCCAGACCTATCACTACAGCCGCTGGCGCGCCAATCCCGGCTACCTGGTCACCGACTATCTCATCCGGGATTTGCGGGAATCGGGCCTTTTCAAAGCCGTGTTTGGCCCCGACAGCGTCGGTAAGCAGCGGTTCAGGCTCGAGGGCGGCGTGGCGGAATTTCAGGAACTGGATGCCACCGGCGCCTGGCAGGCCTCCCTGGCCCTAACGGTCACCCTCCTGGATACCGATAAGGAGGAACTGCCCCAGCGGGTGGTCTTCCAGAAAAACTACCGAGTCCTGGAGCCCCTGCCGGAGAAAACCCCCCAGGGATTGGCCCAGGGGATGAGCCGGGCCCTGGAGCAGGTCTCGGCCCGGATCATCAATGATACCTACGAGGCCGCCCGGACCCGCATCGCCGGCAAATAGCGCCTGCTCCCGGCGGCGGTCACCCGCAGTCCATCTAAATGAAACCGCGAGGCGCTCCTTAATATGCAAACGGCTGCACTACGGCAGCCTCCGCCAGGAGCGCCTGCGGTTATCGAGATAGAGGGCCACCAATTTCAAGTTGAGACCGCTGCTAATACCAAGTTGCGCTCATTATAGGTAATTTATCTTTTGTAGGGGCGGACCTAGGTGTCCGCCCTCCAATGGGCGCATACGCAGATGCCCCACTACAAGCCGGGAGATTTTATTACTTCTTTGAACGAAACTTGGTATAAAGTCCCCGAACCTGTCATGCTGAGGGAGCGGCGCGGCCGAAGAATCTCGTATAGCGTTTGCCATGAAATTTTTTCCACTTGGAGATTCTCAAATCCCCCTAAGTCCCCCTTTTTCAAAGGGGAATTTTAGCAACAATTCCTTATAGTTCCCTCATTTTCTCAAGGGGGGTTAGGGGAGATTAGAATGATGCCGCCATCGGAAAGTAATTTGGGCAAACGCTATAAATACGAGAAAATATGAGATCCTTCCCTGCGCTCAGGATGACAAACTGGCTTTGCAGAGCGCGCTTGATTTGATTTTAGACCCGATCAAGAGCATTTTGCTATCCGAAGCATTGGGCACTCGAGTTATAATAATTTCAGACGCACTGGCCTCCTGGCCGAGAAAACAGCCCTGAAAACCGCAGACCGCAAACAGAAAACCCGCCTCGATCAACTTCTGGTGGCCCGGGGTCTGGCCCGGAGCCGGGCCCAGGCCCAGGCCTTGATCCTGGCCGGCCGGGTGGTGGTTGAAGGGTTGGAGCTGCCCAAGGCCGGCGCCATGGTGCCGGAAGCGGCAGGGCTCACCCTCAAGGAGTCGCCCCCCTTTGTCAGCCGGGGCGGCGAGAAACTGGCCGGGGCCCTGGATCATTTTGCGGTGTCCGTGGTGGGCAAGGCGATCCTGGACACCGGGGCCTCCACCGGGGGCTTCACCCACTGCCTCCTCACCCGGGGCGCCAGGCGCGTCTATGCCGTGGACGTGGGCTACGGGCAACTGGACGCGAGTCTCAGGAACGACCCCCGGGTGATGGTGCTGGACCGGGTGAACATCCGCCACTTGCCTAAAGATGCCATCCCCGAGCCCATTAACCTGGCCACCCTGGATCTGTCTTTCATTTCCCTGACCCTGGTGCTCCCGAAAATCCTGGAGTTTCTCTCTCCCGGGGGCGAAATCCTGGCCATGGTGAAACCCCAGTTCGAAGTGGGCAAAGGCCAGGTGGGGAAGGGGGGGGTGGTGCGAGACCTCGAGTTGCAGCAGGCGGCGGTGGCCCGGGTAGCCTCGGCGGCCGCAGCCCTGGGCCTCAAAGTAAGCCCGGCCTTTCCCGCGCCCTTAAAGGGTCCCAAGGGAAATCAGGAATATTTCCTGCATCTTATCTTGCCGGCCGCACCACCGGAGCCCATTGACAAGCCCGGTGACTGATTTTATTTTTATAAGATAAAGCAGTCTACCCAGAGAGGGTTGATTCAACCGTTGTCATCGACTGGGAAGCCTGGAAGCCCCCCTGCTCAAAAGGGGGGTAATCATAACGACAGAAAGGAATCTCCCCAAGGAGCAAAACGATGGAAAACCGAATAAAAACCGTGCTGTTACTGGCCGGCATGACCGTATTCCTGATTGTCATCGGGAGGCTGTTGGGCGGGCGTACCGGCATGTACCTGGCCTTTGTCCTGGCCGTGGGCATGAACTTTTTCAGCTACTGGTTCTCGGACAAGATTGTCTTAAAGATGTACGGCGCCCAGGAAGTGACGCCGGCGGACGCCCCCCAGTTGCATCAGATTGTGGATGAACTGGCCCGGGAGGCGGGTATTCCCAAACCGAAAGTTTACATCATTCCGGACGACTCCCCCAATGCCTTTGCCACGGGGCGCAACCCCGAGCACGCGGCGGTGGCGGCCACCGAGGGCATCATGCGCCTGCTCACCCCCATTGAGTTGAAAGGAGTGCTGGCCCACGAGATCGGCCACGTGCGCAACCGGGACATCCTGATCTCCACCATCGCCGCCACCATGGCCGGGGCCATCATGATCCTGGCGGACATGGCCCGGTTCGGCGCCATCTTCGGTCTGGGCGGCCGGGACAGCGAGGAAGGCCCCGGCATTGTCGGCATTCTGGTGATGTCCATCATCGCCCCCATCGCCGCCATGCTCATCCAGATGGCCATCTCCCGCTCCCGGGAATACCTGGCTGACGAAACCGGGGCGCATCTGGCCCACAACCCCGAATCCCTGGCCCGGGCCCTGGAGAAGCTCTCCCTGGGGGTGCAGCGGGCCCCCATGGACGCCAGCCCGGCCACGGCCCACATGTTCATCGTCAATCCGCTGACGGGAAGCAGCCTCATGAACCTGTTCAGCACCCACCCGCCCCTGGAAGAGCGGGTGGCGCGCTTGAGGGCCATGCGCAGCTATTAATGCTGGAAGAGAAAAATCAATTTGTGGTATAAAGGGTCATCTGTCCAGGCAGGTGGCCCTTCTTCGTCCCGTCTTGGGGCTGATCATAGTAAGCACCCCTCAGGGGGTAAGGAGACCGGCAATGGTCCCACGGCGAATTGTTGTCATGTCCTGGTTCTGTCTGATGATCCTGGCATCTCCGGCCTGGGCCGGGCAGGCGCTCTTGGTCAAGGGGATGGAGGCCCAAAAGGAGGGGCGGAACGCAGAGGCCCTGAAACTGCTCAATACCTATGTGGACCGTTATCCCCAGGTGGGGGAGGCCAGGTATTACCGGGCCCTGGCATTGCAGGGCCTGGGCCGCAACAAAGAGGCCCTGGAGGATGTGGATAAGGCCCTGGCGGATACTCCGAATAATGTCAAATTTCTCCTGGCCAAGGGGAACATCCTGGTGGCTCTGGAGCGGCGGCCGGAGGCCATATTGATTTTTGCCCAGGCCATGCGCTGCGACCCCCGGAACGCCGAGGCTTGCAAGGAACGAGGGGACTGCCTGGCCCAGGAGGGCCAGTTCGCCGAAGCCATCGCCGACCTCAACCGGGCGGCGGGGCTGGCCCCCAGAGACCCCTGGGTGTTCAATAAGCGGGGCATGGCCTGGTTTTGCCAGGGGGAATACCAGAAGGCGGTGGATGATTTCACCAGGGCTATCCGCCTGCAGCCCGAACTGGGGATATCATATTTCTTCCGGGGCAATATCTACCGGTATCACCTGAAGCAACGGGACCAGGCCATTGCCGATTTTCAGGCAGGCTGCCGGTTGGGGAATCCGCTCTGCTGCGGCGAGTTGGCAAAGATGGGAGTCAAGCCCGAGAAAAAGTAGCGTTCAACTCCCGGCCGCCGGCAACTGCGCCCGATACGGACCCCTGGGGCGGGCGCGGTGACGAGTGGCGTCAACCGGCCCGGGCCGGGGTGATGACGGCGAATTGTCGTGCCTGGCGCGGCGGGAACCGATATAATTGACCTGAAGTATTGAGTTGCTTGCCAATAACCGAACCTGGTCTCGGAGGACATCTATGAAGTTGAAAACCTGGACAAAAGGTGTTTTGATCCTTTTTGCCCTGTTATTTCTGTGTGGCTGGGCTTTCCAACTGGATGCCTGGGCCCGGGCGGGCGGCGGCCGCTCCATGGGCAGCCGGGGTTCCCGGTCCATGACGGCCCCTAGACCCTACACCGCGCCCCGGCCCACCACGCCAACCCCCACCCGGCCCTATACCGCGCCCGGGGCTACGACTCCCCAACCGAGCCCATCCTCGGGAAGCTTCATGCGGAGCTTCGGCGGCGGCCTGCTGGGCGGCCTGGCGGGTGGCATGCTCTTCCGCAGCCTGTTCGGCGGGCCTGCGGCCCAAAGCGGCACCGGCGCCGGCACCGGCGGGGGCGGCATCGGCTTGATGGATATCCTGCTGCTGGCGGGGATTGCCTACCTGATTTATTGGTACATCAAGAAGAAGCGCCGGGAAGCCGACGCCACGGCGGGATATTACCAGAGCAGCGGCAACGTGGCGCTGCCGCCTCAGCCGCAGTACGCACCGTTATATGACCAACCCCAGGCCGCCGCGCTGGAGGGCGACCCGGACCTGGAGCAGGGCCTGGCCAACATCCGGCAGTTCGACCCCTATTTCGACGAAGCCAAATTCCAGGAATGGGGCACGGATGCCTTCTTTAAGGTCCAGGGCGCCTGGGCCAACCGGGACATGGCCACTGTCCGCAGCCTGCTGACCGACGAAATGTACCGGATTTTCCAGGGAGATGCCGAGGCGTTGAAAGCCCAGAAGAAGATCAACCGCCTGGAAAATATCGCGGTGCGGTCGGTGGATATCACCGAGGCCTGGCAGGAATCGGGCTCCGACTTCGTTACCGTGCGGGTTTTCGCCAACCTGCTGGACTACAATGTGGATGAAATCACCGGCCAGGTGGTGGAAGGAAGCAAGACGGACCCGGTGAAGTTCGAGGAATACTGGACTTTTTCGCGGCCGGTAGGCAATAACCCCTGGCAGTTGTCCGCCATCAACCAGCCGACGTAAACCGCGGTTTGCGGTTGTTGATTTTTGGTTTTTAGTAGGGGCGACCCGGTGGGTCGCCCCTTTTCTTTTGCTTATGGGGGTTGGGGGAGAGGGTTGGGAAGAGGGGGCAGGGGCCATTTATAGCGTTTGCCATAAATTCTTTTCACTCGGATATTCTTAAATCCCCCTAAATCCCCCTTTTTCAAAGGGTTACTTTGTTAGCTATTCCTTATAGTTAACCATTTTCTCAAGGGGGGTAGGGGGGGGTTGAATGATGCCGCCACCGGAAAATACTTTTGGCAAAGGCTATATGAAAAAGCCCTTGGCCCCCTCTCTCAAGCCTGATGCCCGACCTCCGCTACCCGTTCCGGCGCGGTATAGATATTGAGGCGCTGGTTCCGCAGGAAGCCCACGGTGGTGAGGTTGAGTTCCCGGGCCAGTTCCAGGGCCATGGAGGTGGGGGCCGAGACCGCGGCCAGAATTGGGATACCGGCCCGGATACATTTTAGGGCCATCTCGAAGCTGATGCGGCCGGACAGCAGGGCTACTAAACCGGTGAGGTCCTGGCGCGTGAGGACGGCCCGGCCGATGACCTTGTCCATGGCGTTGTGACGCCCCACGTCCTCGGCGGGGATGAAGACTTTGCCGTCGGGGCTGGCCAGGGCCACGGCGTGGGTGCCCCCCGTCGCCTGAAAGGTGGGTTGGGATTCCTGGAGGCGGCTCATGAGGGCATGGAGCGTTTCCGCGGGAATGGTAAGTTGACCGGCCACAGGGGGGACCTTCCGGCTAATCTCGCTCACCGCCTCTTTGGCGCACAGCCCGCAGCTGGAATAGGACACCTCGATATGGCGGCGGCCCCGGCGGGCTAAGGCCGCCTCGGTCAGCATCACGTCTACCACGTTGGGGGGCAGCAGCGGGTCGGTGCCGGTGCCGCAAAAGTGCATGGTGATGACCTCGGCCAGTTCCCGGACGATGCCCTCGGTATAGAGGAACCCCAGGGCCAGTTCCTTCTCCCAGCCCGGCAGGCGCATCAAGACCTGGAAAGGCTCGCCGCTTAAACGGATTTCCAGGGGTTCTTCCACTGCTACTGCATCCCGGGCGGCGGTGATTTGACCCTGGCGCCAGCGCCACACGGGGAATTCTTTGCTGGAATCAGTCATAGATGAAGGTCAGGGATGAGGGGCTATAAATCAATATAAATAATCAGCAGTCAGTTTCGGCTTCTCCGGCTGTTCCCCATGAACTTGCCAACCACCATGATACACTTATCATAATCTATCGATATTTCCTAAACGTATTGGTGCAGAGCCGTTATGTGCCATTCTCTGTATTTATACTAGGAATATATCCTTGTTGCATGGCATATTTTATTAAATCAGATTGAGTCTTAAGATTTAATTTACTCCTGACAGTTACCATATAATTTCTTACTGTGTTGTAATTAAGTGACAATAACCCGGCAATCTCCTTGTATGACTTCGATTCACATCTAAGTATTAATACCTTTAGTTGCATGGGGCTTAATGGTTTTGTAATTATTTTATGGCCAAATTGCGCGCGAATAATCTCAACCATTTTGCCAGCTATCACATTGCAAAAATAACTGCCTCCTTGGCGAATTATTCTTATCGCCGCGATAAGGTCTGAATAGGTGTTCTCTTTAAGCATATATCCGTCAGCATTGGCCAAGATGGCCTGGAGTAAAAACTTTTTCGATTTTTCCATTGTTAAGATCAATATTTTAATTTTTGGGAATGTCTTCTTGATCTGTTGAATCAGATCGATTTGCTGCCGATTGTGGATATCCAGTATGACCAAGTCCGTGGGGGTTTTTTTTAAGAAATTCAGTAATTCATGATCGGCAACAACTTGTCCCATCACCTCAAGGTCTGGGATTTCTTCGAGATTTTTCGTAATAGATTGAAGGAACAAAATCTCATGATCAGAGAGGACAACGCGAAAAGGTGGCATGATCAGCACCCCCTAAAGGCTTTGATGTGCCGCCGCGGCGGGATAAAAACCACCCGGACCATCTTTGGTTTATCCTGTATGAGAAGCAGTCTCATTTTCCTCATGGGAGGCACTATTCGCCCAACAAGCCCCCTTTTGCGCCTAGGAGCCGAGGCCAGCGCTCACGTAGCGCTTGACGGGTAGGTAAGGCTTGGTAAATAATAACCTAATATATACCATAGTTATAGAGATAAATCCAAGTCTATCGTTCTTAAAAACCGGCGCCAACAGGCAATAAAGTTACGAGGCAGGCGGGAAGTTTACCGATATTCCCCGGCTGGTGACCTGAAACGGAATGACCATGCTTGCTTGACGCCGCCTGGCCGGTCGGTGGTAACAGCAGCGACAGTTCCTTTCCGACCGGTCCCGGCGGGCTCTATTCTGCGGACTAAACCGGAGTTAAATCGGCGGGTCGGTTACCTTGCAACGGCGTGAAGCGTTATTAGTAGAAAACTGGTTAATATAAAATATTATAGATACACGCAGAGTAACTATGAATATTAGGTGAGAAATGGGTACATTAATATAGGTAGTACTACCTGATGACATGTCGATTAAGATGGTTAAAAGTCAGGCAGAGAACATCCAGAACCAAGGATCACAGAAGCTGCGGGGCTACAGCTAAAGCACCCTCTGGAACACGGCCCAAGGGGAATTGGGCTTCATTACCAGGACTTCTACTCTGGTGCGGGTGCGGCAGGGGCCAGACCTGACAGGATACCGGGACAACTTCGTCCGGCGCAGCGGCCCAGGTGTTCAGTGATACCAAAAAGCGATCAAGAGGCAATTATTTGCAGACGCAGGCTTTACCGTGAAACTTCAAATCCCCCTAAATCCCCTTTTTTCAAATGGGGACTTTGTTAGCTATTCATGATAGTTACCCACATTTTCTCAAGGGGGGTAGGGGGGATTTTTCTCCCCGGGATTGACCAACCCCGGGGTCACGAATCTTTCGTCTGTGCCAGCCCAGGCGAGACGCCTCTGTCGCCAATTGATTGCAACTCGATATAAGTCGGGGCCCCGGCTCGCAGGCGCCCCTTGATGCGGCTATCCCGGCAAGGCGGGCTACAGCAAAAACCGCTTGATAGCGAAAAAATGATCAGGGAGAAAGGGAGCGCCCTACCCACCGCAATCACGAGATCAAGCCGGCTTGATGACGTAACGCTTGGCATGGTCAGCGCATGCTTTTTAACGCCAATACGTTACAGAACTGATCCTGCTATCTTAAATCCGAAATGGTGAAGACCGCCTCGACCTCGGGGACTTCTTGGGTCACCGCCTCCCGGCCGCCTTCCTCCCGGTCCACCAGGATGAGCACTTTGACCACCTTGAGGCCGAACTCCCGGGCCGCGGCCACGGCCCGGAGCGCCGAGCCGCCGGTGGTGACGACGTCTTCCACCACCACCACCCGGTCCCCCGGGGTCACATCCCCCACCAGCACCCCGCCGGTACCGTGGTCCTTGGGCCGTTGGCGCACCGAAAAGGCGTTGATGGGCTGGCCCTTGACATAGCTGGTGAGCGCGGTGGCGTGGGCGATAGGGTCCGCCCCCATGGTGAGGCCGCCGATGGCGTCCACCTTCAGATCTTGGATCAGGTCAAAGAAAATCTCCCCGATGAGGGCCAGCCCCTGGGCATTGTGGGTGGTGGGGCGGCAATCGATGTAGTAGGGGCTCTCCCGGCCGCTTACCAGCTTGAAGGGCATATCCGGGCTGTAACGGAAAGATTTCTCCCTGAGGAGTTCGAGGAGTTGTCGGCGTAAAAGGTCCATGTTGCTCTCCCGGAGTTTTTTATTGGCGGCTCGTACAGGTGGCCCGACCGCCCCGGCAATTCTAGGAAAAATGGTGCGTAGAACGCACCCTACGGATAGATTGCCGGCGCCAATCCCTAGTCACCGCTCAATACTCACTGCTCACTGCTTACTACTATATCGGCTGATATATTCCCGGAGCGCCTCCTTGGTGGAAGAAAAAGCAATCCGGGGCCAGGGAATCTCCTGGAGCCCAAAGACCCGGGCCTCCAAGGTCTCATCCCCGGCGCCGAGTTCGCCGGAGACATATTCTGCCACGTAGGCCGTAATCACGGTGGGGTGGTCCGGATAGGAATAAATATTGAGCAACCGGAGGGGGCGCACGGTCAGGTAGGTCTCCTCCTGGGTCTCCCGGACCAGAGCGTCCTCCACCACTTCCCCCAGGTCCACGAACCCCCCGGGCACCACCCAGAGGCCGTAGCCCGGGTTGATGGCCCGGCGCACCATGACCACGCCGCCGTTCATGGGGATCACGGCAATGACCGACAGCTTGGGGTTGAGATAAAAGATGAAGCCGCAGGCGGTGCATACCAGGCGGTGGGGTTCCTGAGGCTTAACCAGCCGCTTCTCCAGTATCCCGCCGCACTGGGGACAAAACTTGTAGGTCGCAGTTTCATTTATCGGGAGCATAAGTCTTCACACAAAATCCACCGGTCATATCGGACCATGCCGGCTATTCATCACCCGTTACCCCAGGACAAAGGGCGCCGGGGTAAAGGTGAGTACGAATACGATAATGGTGATAATCCCCAGAACCCGGCGGCGCCGGTCCAGGGGCACCCAAAACTGATACGGCGGCGGGTGGCGCCAGCCCAGAAAAGCCAGGAGTACGGCCCACAGCAGCCAGCCTTGCCAAAATATGACCCCGCAGACCACCAGCAGGCCCAGCACCCCCAGAGAGATATAGCGGTGGTATTCGGGAAACAGGGCATAGGCCACGTGGCCCCCGTCCAACTGTCCCACCGGCAACAGGTTGAGGGCCGTGACCAAAAGACCGATCCAGCCGGCAAAGGCCACCGGGTGCAGGAGGACATTCTGCTCCGGCGTCATCGACCCCAGGGCCAGCCAGCTCAAGAGCTTGAACAGCAGGGGCTCCCCCAGGGTCAAATTATCGCCGCCCACGTCCATGACCGTGACCGCGGACAATTTCAGGCCGATGAGGATGACCGGGATGGCGACCAGGACGCCGGTGAGCGGCCCGGCGCAGCCCACGTCCAGCAGGGCCCGTTTGTCTTTTATGGGGGAGCGGATGCGGATAAAGGCCCCAAAAGTGCCGATAATGAAGGGAATGGGCGGGGCCGGGATGAAGTAGGGCAGGGTCACGTCCAGGTGGTGACGCCGGGATACCAGGTAATGTCCCATCTCGTGGGTGCCCAGGATCAAGAGCAGGGTGAACGAAAAAGGGATGCCCTTGTAGAGCAGCCCGGGGGTTTCCAGGGGGTTGATCCCCTGCTGGATGGCCCCGGCGATGACGGTGGTGACCACCGTGGCCAGGAGCAACCCCAGGTGCAGCAGGCGGCGCGGCGGTTTGGGGGCCGGCCAGGGCGGCACGGACTCGGGCTCCCAAAACGGCTCCGGAATCATCTCCGGCGGCAACGGTCTCTCCTCCGGGCTCACTTCAGATCCACCCCGGCCTTCAAGGCCGCCATCTCCCGCCCGGTGACCTCCCGAAAAGTTCCCCGGAGCAGTCCCTCCAACTTGAGGGGGCCGAAGACGATGCGCTTTAATTTTACCACCGGGTGCCCCACCTGCTCCATCAGCCGCTTGATCAGATGGTACCGCCCCTCATGTACGGTGATTTCCAACACGGTTTTTCCCGACTCCCGCTTGTTCACCAGCACCTCGGGGTAAACAAACCGGCCATCCAGGTCCACGCCAGCGGAAAGTTGCCGCACCTTTTCCTTGCTCACTTCCCCCTCCACCGTTACCCGGTAGGTGCGGGGCACCTGGTAGCTGGGATGGGTCAGGCGATAAGCCAGTTCACCGTCGTTGGTGAGCAGCAACAGGCCGGTGGCGTCGTAATCCAGGCGGCCGACGGGATAGAGCCGCCCCGCCTGCTTGCCCAACAACTCCGTGACCACCCGCCGGCCCTCAGGATCGCTGGTGGTGCAGACATACCCGTAGGGCTTGTGGAGCATGACGGTCCGGGGCGCTGCGGTTACCTTGACGGTGCTCCCATCCACCTGGACCACGTCCCGGTCGGGGTCAACCTTGACCCCCATGGCAGTGACCACCTGGCCGTTGACCGCCACCCGGCCCGCCTGGATAATCGCCTCGGCGGTGCGCCGGGAGGCCACCCCGGCCCGGGAGAGAAATTTTTGTAAGCGCTCGGTGGTCATAGTTTTGGATAATGATTTTCTGGGGGAAGGGGCTCAGGGCTCAGGCCCTCCCCCAAGCCCCAAGCCCTTAACAGGGGTTGAGAGGGGAGTTTGAAGGGAGGGCGGGGAACACGTACAGAAAACGTCCCCCGGTCTTCCCTCAAATCATCCTTAGCGCCGCTAAGGAACCAATTGGAATGTTTGGTTAAAGCCTATCGCGTCCCGGACTTCCGCCATGGTCCGCCGGGCCTGTTCCCGGGCCCGGTCGTTGCCTTGGTGCATGATATCCAGGACCTCGTCCGAGTGGGCCTCGTAATACCGGCGCCGCTCATGGATGGGGGCCATATTCTCCAGCAACGCCTCGGCCAGCATTTTTTTGCAATCCACGCATCCCAGCTTGGCGGCCCGGCATTCCGTGGTAATTTCCTCGAGGCGTTCTTTAGGCAAATTGAGCCGGTGGTAGGGAAAGGCCAGGCAGCGATCCGGTTCGCCGGGATCCTTCCGGAAGGGCCGCAGGGTGTCGGTGGTCATCTGGCGCACCTGTTTGGCCATTACCTCCGGCGGGTCGCTCAGGTAGATGCAGTTGCCGTAGCTCTTGCTCATCTTGCGGCCGTCGGTGCCCGTGAGTTTGGGAATCTCGGTTAAGAGGGCCTCCGGTTCCGGAAAAATGGGCCGGTAGAGGTGGTTGAAGCGCCGGGCGATCTCCCGGGTCATCTCCACGTGGGGCACCTGGTCCACCCCCACCGGCACCCCATCCGCTTTGTACATCAGGATGTCCGCGGCCTGGAGCACCGGGTAGCCCAAAAAGCCGTGGGTGGCCAGGTCCTTGTGGGCCAATTGCTCCATCTGGTCCTTGTAGGTGGGGTTGCGCTCCAGCCAGGGCACCGGGGTAAACATGCCGAAGATCAGGTAGAGCTCACAGTGCTCCGGAATGGCCGACTGCACGAAGATGGTGGATTTCAGGGGATCCAGGCCCACGCTCAGCCAATCCGTTACCATTTCCGGGATGAAGCGGCTGATGGCCTGGGGGTTCTCGTACTCCGTGGTCAGGGCGTGCCAGTCGGCCACGAAAAAGTAGCACTGATAATCTTCCTGGAGAAGCTTCCAGTTGTACAGGGCCCCGTAATAGTTCCCCAGGTGCATCTTGCCGGTGGAGCGCATGCCGCTCAGGATGCGCTTTAGTTTGGGCTTCTTAGGTTTCTCAGGTCCAGGTATATCGTCAAATGCCATGCTGATTCCTATTCCGAAAAGTTTTTGTCATGGGTGGCGCCGGCTTTTCAGGCGGTGCGGGCCCAGGCTAAAGCCTGCGCCTCCCAATTATGAGGCTTATAATGCTATTCTAACCCAGGCCTCGATATTTTGGCCGAAAACTTTCCCTTGGGCAGCCCCCTTTTTGTCAGGGCGAGCGTCAAGATTCTCCGAGCTCCAAAAACCCAAGGGCCACGGCCCCCGGAAATGGGGCACAAAAACCGCTCTTCTTCGGTTATACCGAGTTCGGTCTGAAAGGAAACCAACCGATGAGATATCCCCTTGATATCATACGTAGGGGCAGGTTTAAAACCCGCCCCTACAAAACCAACAGGGGAGGAGCGGCATCTTGGCGCCTCGCTACAGGGCCTGGCATTACTCCTCGAGTGAGGCCAGATAAGAGCTGAGGGAGCCGATCTCCTGGGCGGTCTCAAGTTCGCTCCCCGACTTGAGGTCGTGGACCGCAACCCGGACGGGGTCCTCCAGGGTAGTGGGGAAGCTCTCTCCGGTTGCATCCGTGATGGCGATATAAGCGCGCTTCCCCCGATGTTTGATCCATTTCGTATACGACCCTTTCCCGCCGCAACTTGCCGAGAAATTGAAGCCGTGATTGGTCATTACCTCGTCGATATTCATGGTGATCACCTTGCGTCCTTTCGGGCTGGTTCAGATATCGCCCACCGCGTTAGCGTTCCTGCCACTCCGGGTTTCTCTTCTCCAAAAAGGCCTTGACCCCTTCCTCCGCATCCTCCGTACAGCACAGGGCCGCAAACCGGTCGCTCAGCAGGTCCAGGGCCTGGTGGTACGCCACATTTTGCATGGCGTAGAGTCCGGATTTGCCGGCCTGGAGGGCCAACGGACTTTTGGCGGCCAGCTTGGCGGCCAATTCCAGGGTGGCTTCCTCCAGTTGATCAGCCGGCACCACTTTGTTGACCAGTCCCAGTCTCTGGGCCTCGGCGGCCGAGATAATATCTCCGGTCAGCACCATTTCCAGGGCTTTTTTGAGGCCGACGTTCCGGGCCAGGGGCGCCGCCGGTCCCAGGCAGATGAGGCCGACATTGATGGCCGTGGTCCCGAATTTGGCATCCTCTGCCGCCACCGTCAGGTCGCAGGCAAAGGACAGGCCGGCGCCGTTGGCCAGGGCATAGCCCTTGACCGAGGCGATCACCGGCTTCTTCATCCGGGCAATGGTGTGGTTGTGCTCGTCCATCAGGTGAATAAACTCCCGGTACTCCTTGCTGGTCTTGTTCTTGAATTCGTCCAGGGCAATACCCGTGGAGAAATGTTTGCCATTGGCATCGATCACCACTACCCGGACTTCGGGGTCTTTCTCCATTTCCGCCAGGGCGTCATTCAGCTCCCGGGCAAAAGGGATGTTGAAGGTGTTCATCGCCTGGGGGCGGTTCAGGGTAATGATGCCGATTCGATCCCGTTTCTCCACCATGACATGAGTGTAGCTCATAACGCAGCCTCCTTATTTTTCAGCCTGGAATGAGGGTTAACTGGGTTTGCTCAAGCACTTGAGATAAAGGCGCAGTTGGGCCAGGGTGTGCTGCCAAACAGCAGGATCCCGGCTGGCGGCATACAGTGGGGCCGCCCCGTTCAGCGAGATTACCAGGAAATCGGCAATTTCGTCGGTACTGAGGCCATCCCGCAAGCGGCCCTGCTGCCGGGCTTCTTCCAGCCACTGCCGCAACAAACCGGCGAAATCCCGGAAACCTTTGAGCACGTGGCCGCTCATGGCCGAGGATTGGCCGGCGAGTTCGACGAGGGAATTGAACAAAAAGCAACCGCCCTCAAACACCCCGCCCCCCAGGTAATTTTTCAGGCTGTTTTCTATGACCCGTTCAATCCGCGCCAGGGGATCATTGATATCCCGCACGCCCTGGAAAACGATACCCTTCCAAATCCTGACGCATTCCGCATAGACCGCATACCAGATCTCTTCTTTGTTGCGGAAGTGGCCATAAAGACCGCCCTTGGTGAGACCGGTGGCCTTAATGATCCCGGCTATGGAGGTGTTGAAGTATCCCTGGACCGAGAGGAGCTGCATGGATTTATCGATGATATGTTGCCTGGTTAGATCACCCTTGCTGCTCATGACTCCCCTGTCCCTGCTATTTAATAAACCGACCGTTCGGTTTATTTCTATCGTAAGAAATTCATTCTGTCAAGCTTCTCTTACGGGTGCTGCGCCTCGAAGGGCAATGAGCCCCAACGGGCCAGGTCTCAGGGAGCCGCCAGCTTCGCAGGTAGCCGCAGGCTTTAGCCTGGGAAGTATTCCAACGGGTTCAGCTCATAGGGCGTGCCGGGCACGCCGATTTACGGCGGTCATGGGCCGCCCTATACATAACTTTGGACAAAACTTACGAGTTCTTCCAGCACCACCGCCGGGTCCCGGGTGGTATCCAGCCGGAGCAGCGGCCGGTCCTCCGGCATAAAGGGGTCGAAGTCCCGGGCCTGGTCCTCGAAGAGCTCCACCCGGCCGTCGGAGATGGCCTCGGGGTCGGTGAGCCTGATCCCCAGGCGCTCCCGGGCTACCGCCGAGGGGCACTCGCAATAGACGAACACCACTCGGGCGTGCCCCTCCCGGGCCAGTTGCCGGACCCGGTCCCGTTCCCCGGCCCGCTTATAGGAGCCGTCCAGGATGACGTTTTGCCCGGCAGCCAGGTGGGCTCTGGCGAGGCGCAGCATCTCGTCGTAAGTCCGAGTGGAAAAATCCTCGCCGTAGATGCCTTGACCAAAGTCCACGGCCACCCGGTCGGTGGGGTTGAGCCCCGCCAGGGTTTTGCGTACGGCGTCGCTGTGGATCACCGGCCAGTGAAGGCTGGCGCCCAGGGCCCGGGAGCGGTTGCTCTTGCCGGAGGCCATCAGCCCGAAGACCACGACGATCAAGCGGCCCACCGTTCCCCCGCTTCGGCATACTCCCCGGCCAGGGTGAAATAGGCCCGGGCCGTAGTCAGGGCCTGGCTTCGGGCCGCCGACGTCTGGGCCTGGTCCTGGGCGGTAAAGGCGTTGATCTTGCCCCGGACGTAGGCCCGGTAACACTTGTAAAAATCTAGCACCTGGAGCAGTTCTGGGTCCTGGGAGGCCGCGGCGAACGCAGCCACAAAATGCCGCGACAGGTCCTGAAACCCGTGAAAGTCCAGGTCCATGGCCAGAAAATCGATATCCGCGGCCACATCGCCATATCGGAAGCGGTGGTTAAATTCAATGCAATCAAAGATATGGGTATGATCGGCCAGGCAGATATTTTTCATGTGTAAATCACCGTGGCAGTCCCGGATGCGGCCTTCCCGGATGCGCCTTAAGAACAGGGACCGGCGCCGGGAAAGGAAAGACCGGGCAAAGTCCCGAATCGCCTCAAACAATTCCCGGGGAAACAGTTGCCCCGCCAGGGCTTCGGTCCGGGCAAAGTTCTCCTCATGGTTGTAGGCGATGATGGCCGGCTCCCCATACTTGTTGATCCGGGGGCCGGTGGCCGCCTGCCGGTAAAATGGCACCAGCCGGGCAATGATGCCGTCCAGGTGCTCCTGGCGCAGCTCACCCCGATCCGCCACCTCATCCATCATGCGGTCCTGGGGCAGCCGCACCATTTGCAGGGCATAGTCCACGGGGTGTCCCGGGCCCCCCACCCGGACCAGGCCCCGGGACGCGGTGATGGGCAGAACCTTGAGGTAGATCTCGGGGCAGAGGCGGCGGTTGAGACTGAGTTCTTCCTGGAGGTAATGGTGGCGGCGGCGCAGGGTAGTGAAGTTCAAAAACCCCAGGTCCACCGGTTTCTTGACCTTGTAGGCGAAACCATCGGTGAGAAAGACCCAGGAGATGTGCGTCTGGATTAAGGCCACCCCCCGGGTGGGCTCCGGGTAGGCCGCCGGCTCCATCAAGGCCGCGATCAGGTCCATGATTTATTATAGCAGAAAGTGGTGGGGGATAGCAGTTAGCGGTGAGCCATCGATAATATGCAGTCGTTTATAAGACGTGAGCTCACCGGCAAAAAGAAGAAGTTCGTCAGGGCGGACTGCCGTGCCCCCCATCAAACCGGCGCCATTGCTCCCTGAGAAGAGAGATTGGAGGACCGCCGCCAGAGGTGCCCATGCCTTGGTGCGCAGGCAAGGGCATGGAGACTATATTCCCATGGCTAACAAATGCTGACTTCAACCTCAGAATGGGCATTGTCAACAAACTAACCGCTAACCGCTACCCGCTAATCTCCTCAATCGTGCGCCCGGTGAGCACCGACTGGGGCTCGTCGGCCACGGGGTCCCGCCGGGGGTCGGCTTCATCATCGTCGGCCTTGACCAGGAGCCAGGCCTCATCTTTGCCGGTCTTAAAGCGGGTCAGGGCATAGCCGCCCTTGAGCTTGCCGCCCTCCAGCCAGAACTTGACATGGCCGTGGGCTACCGCCTGGCCCATGGGGATGGCCTCGCCCTTTTTCTCCGTCAGGTTGCGGTAGCTGCCGGTATCCCAGACCAGCACCGTGCCGCCGCCGTATTCGCCCTCGGGGATCACCCCTTCAAAGCCGGCGTATTCCAGGGGGTGGTCCTCGGTGGGCACGGCCAGGCGTTTGTCTTGGGGGTTGGTGGATGGCCCCTTGGGGACGGCCCAGGATTTCAAGACGCCGTCCACTTCCAGGCGGAAGTCGTAGTGGAGACGGCGGGCGGCGTGCTTCTGGATGACGAAGATGGGCGACGCTGAAGCCGGCCCCCGGCCTCCCGGAGGCTCGGGAGTGACCCCGAAATCCCGCTTTTCCTGATAATCCTTGAGACTGTCTTTGGCCATCGGCGCGCCCCCTATCGGCGTGACTTGTCGCTAACATAATCACCCGGGGCCATCCGGTCAATGGTTCCGGAACCGGTGGGCATTGCCTTGCATTGGTGCAGGTCAGACATTCCGGGGGGTTTGGCTGAACCGCATCTTATGAAAAGTTCCTGTCCGCCCTGGCTCCTGGCACTTTTCAAACCTGGCCGCTGATTCGGGGGAAGAAAAGAAGGCCCTTGACCAAAAAATAATTCCCGGCTCTTGACATTGATAATAGATGTAGTATATAAATATAAGATTTACTGCACATCAAGGGGGGCTACGGCCATGCACTGCGCAACTTTGAAACCAGGGGTAGATTGTACGTTTATGTCCAAGAAAGGCTGTTCGTTCAATGGCGGCAGCTGTAAAACAGTGGTGACGGAATGTGAAGGCTGCGACCGGATCTTAGGTTCCAACGGCAGCTCTTACTGCGCTTCTTTTCCGGACCCGGCCAGCAAATGGCGCCGGGGGGCCTGCAACCTGGCCACCCATATCAAGGCCGAGAAAAAAGAGGCCGCCCAGAAGGTCAATCCTTTGAAGGCGTCCAAACGTAACGCCGCCGGCCGCTAAGCAGGCGTTGAACGGACAGCGCGGCCCGGCTCTGGAAGCCGGCCGCGCTTTCCTTTGTTTATCCCACCTGTTGCTCTTTTATCCCAACTTCTCCAGGGCTTCCTTGATCCTCGTCAATCCCGTGGCGATGCGCTCCCGGGACGTGGCATAGGAGAACCTCAGGCAGTTGTCCTCGCCGAACTCGCCGCCGGGCACCGCCGCCAGCCGGGCTTCCTCCAAAAGATAGGCCGCCAGTGCCCCGGACCGGGATTGTCCCGGTTCCACCTTCAGCCGGTCATAATACGCCGAAAAATTGGGAAAGATATAAAACGCCCCACCCGGCTTGACGGTGGTCACCCCGGGGATATCCAGCACCCGGCGGTAGATGTCGTCCCGCCGCCAGGCAAACTCCGCCCGCATTTTGGCCACCGAGTCCTGGGGGCCGGAGAGGGCCTCCACCGCGGCCTTCTGGGAAATGGAGGCGGGGTTGGAAGTGCTCTGGCTCTGGAGGGTGTCCGCGGCCTTGATCCCGGCTTCGGGGCCCGCCAGGTAGCCGATGCGCCACCCGGTCATGGCATAGGCCTTGGAGACGCCGTTGAACACAAAGGTCCGGGCCTTGAGCTCCGGGCTCAGCATGGCCATATTCACAAACTTGGCCCCGTCGAACATGATCTTGTCGTAAATGTCGTCGGAAATGATATAGAGCCCCGCGGCCAGCGCTACTTCCCCCAGGGCCGCCAGTTCGTCGGCGGTGTAGACCCCGCCGGTGGGGTTGGAGGGGCTGTTGATGATCAGGGCCTTGGTCCGGGGCGTGAGGTTGGCCTTCAACTCCGCCGCGGTGAGGTTGAAGCCGTTGGCCTCCTGGGTGGGGACGATCACCGGCTTGGCTTCGGCCAGCAGGGCCATGGGCACATAAGAGACCCAATAAGGGGCCGGAATGATTACTTCGTCCCCCGGATCGAAGAGCACCTGGAACAGGTTGTAGAGGCTGTGCTTGCCGCCGCAGGACACCAGGATCTCACTGGGCTTGTAACTCAGGCCGTAGTCGGCCTGGAACCGGTTGGCGATGGCGGCTTTGAGCTCCGGGGTGCCCCCCACCGGGGTGTAGCGGGTAAAACCGTCCCGGATGGCCTGGATGGCGGCCTCCCGGATGTTGTCCGGGGTGTCGAAGTCGGGCTCCCCCACCCCGAAGTTGACTATGTCGACCCCCTGGGCTTTGAGCTGATTGGCCTTGGCATTGAGGGCCAGGGTGGCCGACGGGGGAATCTGGCGGATACGGCGGGCAAGTTGCATGGTAACTCCTTTGCGGATAAAATTTGCCGGAAGAGATATAGCCAGGGGAGCGTTTCAAAATTGGCTGGACATGAAATCAGGTCCAGAACGTTGGACTTTGCAGGTTAAGTCTCCCTTTGAAAAAGGGGAACTTAGGGGGATTTCAGGCGCTGATCAAAATCCCCCCTGCCCCCCTTTAATAAAGGGGGGTAAGAGCCTGGCTTGCCAATGTCACTTTATTTTTGAAACACACCACCAAGTCTACCATCCTACCCGGAGTAATATCAGAACAACAATCCTTTGAAAATTTACCAACATTATGATAATTGTCAACTGCGGGAGGCCGGTCCGGTGAAATCCGTCGCCATCATCACCAAGAAATTCAAACCCGATGCCCTGGAAGCGGGCCGGGCTTTAAAGGCCTGGCTTGAAGAGCGCGGCGTCAAAGCCTGCCATTGCGAAAACGAGCCCGAACCCGACATCCCGGTTTTGCCGGACGACGTGGAATTCATCGTGGTGATGGGGGGCGACGGCACCATCTTGAGCGCCGCCCGCCATTACGGCGACCGGGGCGTGCCCCTCTTCGGGGTCAACCTGGGGGGCCTGGGGTTCCTCACGGAAATCTCCCTGGACGAACTCTACCCCTCTATGACCGGGCATGTGCTCACCGGGAACTTCGAGGTGGAAGAGCGCCTGATGCTCACCGTCAGCCTCTTCCGGCAAGGCCGGGAGTACTGGCGGGAAAATGTCCTGAACGACGCGGTGATCAACAAGGGCGCCCTGGCCCGGATTGCCGAACTGACCACCTGGATCAACGGGGAATACCTCACGGTCTACCGGGCCGACGGGCTCATCGTTGCCACCCCCACCGGCTCCACCGCCTACAACCTGTCCGCCGGCGGGCCCATCGTCTATCCCACCCTGCACCACCTCATCCTGCTGCCCATCTGCTCCCACACCCTGAGCAACCGCCCCATCATCCTGCCGGACACGGTCACCGTGGCCGTCACCCTGGACGAAAAAGTCCAGGACGTCTATCTCACCCTGGACGGCCAGGTGGGCCGGGAAATGGAGCCGGGAGACCGAGTGGAATTCCGCCGGGCCCCCTACCACCTGAAACTGGTAAAATCCCCCTACCACAGCCACTTCGAAATCCTCCGCACCAAACTAGGCTGGGGCGAACTGGGGGTGAGGAAGTGATCAGTAGTCAGTTGCCAGTTGTCAGTTGTCAGTTGTCAGGGGATAGGGGCCAGGGGCCGGTAGCCAGTGGTCAGGGGTAACCGTAGGGGCGACCCGGCGGGTCGCCTTTTATCTCGTTCCCAAGTGCAACTTGGGAACGAGAAACCACTGACCACTGACCACTGGCTACTGCTTATGACTGATCCCATTAGAGAGTGCCCTATGTGGCGCTGGCGCCAGGGGGAGATAACTGCCACCCGGGATGAAGAGGTCGTAGGGCGGGAAAGCGTAGCGCATCCCGCCGTTAGTTCGACATACGTTAGCGCCAACCCGAATGCCGAAGAGGGGAGGCGTTTCACTTTCCCGCCCGTGCCCCCTAATACCAGGTTGTGCTCAGAGAAGTAATAAACACCTCTATCCTGTAGGGGCGGACCTAGGTGTCCGCCCTGGCCTCAGGGCGCACACGCAGGTGCGCCCCTACAAAAATCAAAATTACCTGTATGACCGCAACTTGGTATACCCCCTCCCTCAAACCAATCATTCTTCTTGAGCGGTATCGAAGCGGCCGGCGCGCCAGGCGTAGAGGAAATAGACGGCCAGACCCAGGACCAGCCAGAGGAACAGGCGCAGCCAGGAGCCTTCCGGCATGGAGAGCATCAGGGCCAGGCAGACCAGGGCGCCGGCCGCGGCCACCGGTTTGCCGGCGGGGCACCGGAAAGGGCGGGGCAGGGCAGGGCGGGTGATTCTCAGCACCAGCACCCCCAGGCACACCAGGAAGAAGGCGAACAGGGTGCCGATGTTGCAGAGAAAGGCCAGCTTGGCGATGGGGGTGAGGGAGGCCACCAGGGCCACGGCGGCGCCGCAGATGAGCGTCGTGCGGTGGGGCGTGTGGTGCCGGGGATGGAGTGCGGCCACCGCCGGGGGCAGGAGGCCGTCCCGGGCCATGGCGAAGAGCACCCGGGGTTGGGCCAGGAGCAGCATGTAGAGCACGCTGGTGATGCCGATGATGGCGCCCAGGCCCACCAGGTCGGCGGCCCAGGGCAGGCCCACCTGCCGGAAAACCGTGGAGAAGGGGGCGTCCGGGTTGATCCGGGTGTAGGACACCATCCCCACCAGGGTTAAGGCCGCGGCCAGGTAGATGAGGCTGCACAGGCCGAGAGAGCCGATGATCCCGAAGGGGACGTCACGTTCAGGGTGGCGGGACTCCTCGGCGGTGATGGCCACCACGTCGAAGCCCAGGAAGGCGAAAAACACCAGGGAGGCGGCCTGGATGATGCTGCCGGCCCCATAAGGGATCAGGGGCGTCCAGTTAACCGGGCGGATATAAAAGACCCCCAGGGCCAGGATGAAGGCGATGACGGCCAGCTTGACCAGGACCAGGCCCCGGGCGATGAGGGCGTTGAGGCGGGTGCGGAAGATCAGGAGCACGGCGAAGCCCATGACCACCGCCCCGGCGGGGAGGTTGAGGACGCGCCCCGGCTCGGTGAAGGGCGGACCGCTGGCCCAGGCGGGCAGGGCCAGGCCGTAGGCCCGGAGCAGGTCCTGGAGATAGAAGGACCAGCCCGCGGCGACGGTGGCGGCGCCCATGCCGTACTCCAGAATCAGGTCCCAGCCGATAATCCAGGCGGCCAGTTCCCCAAAAATGCCGTAGGTGTAGGAGTAGGCGCTGCCCGCCTGGGGCATCATGGAGGCCAGTTCGGCATAACACAAGGCCGCCAGGGTACAGGCCCCCCCGGCCAGGAGGAAGGAGAGGATGATCCCCGGGCCGGCGATCTTCACCCCCACCCCGGAGATGACGAAGATGCCGGCGCCGATGATTTGGGCCACGCCGATGACCACCAGGTCAAGGCGGGTGAGGCTGCGGCGCAGGCTGGGGGCGCCGGCCTCGGACGCCAGGCCGCCGGACACCAGCTTTTTTGTGAGCGCCCGGCGGGTTAGGGCTCGCCAGGTCAGCCCGCTTGGCAAGGCGGGCCTCAGAATTCCACAGCCTCAGCGTTGATCTGGAGTTGGGCGCCCCCGCCCCGGGCCGGCGGCAGGTTTACCATCCCCGTTACGGTGACGGGTTTGTCCAGCGTCGCGGCGCTGAGGGTCTGGATCAGCTTCGGGTCCGGCAGGTTGCCGAACAGCACCTCGACCATGCCCTGGGGCCCTTTGAGCATCAGAGATTTGTGGTGTACCATGACCGGGCCCGGCATGCCCTTGACCTGGACCCGGGTGCCCAGGTAGCGGTCTTTGCCGGCCAGGAGTTGGGCTACGGTCAGAGGTTCCGGGGCCGGAGGTGGGCTCGGCAGGGCCATGGGCGCAACTGGCGGGGGCGGGGCAACCGGCGGGGCAACCGGGGCCGCGACCGGCGGCGGAACCGGGGGCGCCGGCTGCTTCAACCGGTCCAAAATGGCCTGTTGCCCGGTCTGCACCTGGTTGAGCTTTTCCTGCAGAGCGGTCACTTGGGCCTTGAGCGCCTGCACGTCCTTGCGGAGTTGTTCATCCGGCTGGTTCGATGGGGCGCAGGCGGACAGCAGCGCCAGGGCCAGGAGCATGACGATGAGGCGGCGGACACCGCTTGGGGCCGGTGGTGGCGGCAAGCCGGGAACCGTATGCATAAAGGTAACCTCTGAAGAGATTGGCCTGGGGAAGACCCAGGTCCAGGCCGGCTGACACGGGGTCGCGGGGCCTCGAAGCGGCTTTAGCCCAGTTTAAGGGATAAACTCTCCCGGGGCAATGGCTAAATGAGGCCCGGGCGACACCCGGGCTCCGCCTATTCCCCCCACACCAGGTCCTGGCGGATCCAGCCGATTACCTCATTTTCCAGGTAGTAGCCCACCTTCACCCACTCGCCTTTCTCGTCAAAAATTTTATAGATTTCCCCCTTGCAAGCCTGCTTGACTACGGGCCTCCTCAGGCTGGGACCCTTCCTGATATTGGCTTCTTCGACCATGATCAACGCGGTTTGCGTCCGGGAGATCAGGGGTTTGTAGACCCAACCGGTGTTATTCTTCCAGTCAGTAAAATAGACCCAGTTATCTTGCCGCTTTTCTATTTGAATGGGGTATCCGAGGGAGGCCTCGAAAACAACTTCGGAGTTTAAATTTGGCTTGGAACGCACATTCACCCGGTCTTTGCCGATGCTCTGCATATTTGAAGCAAATACCGAGCTCACCAATACTATGACCGATACCACCGTTAAACAGATAATCTTACGCATGGCTTATCCTCCTTGGTTATAGCCTATAGGTTAGTTGCCTCCCTCATGGTTTCAATGGATTCTTTTCACCCTGATGGATGAAATGCTGGAGGTTCAATTGATATTTACGACGTAAAGAAACAACAAGCGGCCAGGGGATGAGTACCACAGAAGCATTCCATTCGCAGGTGGGGTTCCATCTTACCCCCTTACGCTGAGGCACTTGATTACAGCCTATAGAAAAATGCCGGGGATTGTCAACCCCCGAAAAAGAAAAAATGCTCCGGAGGAATTTACCTCAGGGCTGAAGCCGGTTACAATGGAGCCACGCGGCGACGTGAAAGGAGAAACGCCTATGGCCCGCATCTTGATTACCGGTGGGGCAGGGTTTATCGGCTCCCATCTGGTGGAGTACCTGCTGAACCGGGATCACGACATCCTCTGCCTGGATAATTTTTTTACCGGCTCCAAAGTCAATCTTCTGCACCTGCGGGACCATCCCCGGCTGGAGATAATCCGGCACGATGTGGTCAACCCCATCATGCTGGAGGTCGATCAGGTCTATCACCTGGCCTGTCCGGCCTCGCCGGTGCACTATCAGTACAACCCGGTGAAGACCATCAAGACCAATGTCCTGGGGACCCTCAACATGTTGGGGCTGGCCAAGCGGGTGAAGGCCCGCATCCTCCTGGCGTCCACCTCCGAGGTCTATGGCGACCCCCAGGTCCACCCCCAGCCGGAGGGATATTGGGGGAACGTCAACCCCATCGGGATCCGCAGTTGCTATGATGAAGGCAAAAGGGTGGCGGAAACCCTGATGATGGACTATCACCGCCAGAATAAGGTGGATACCCGCATCGCTCGGATCTTCAACACCTTCGGGCCCCGGATGGCCCTGGAGGATGGCCGGGTGATCAGTAACTTCATCGTCCAGGCCTTGACCGGGCAGGACATCACCATTTACGGGGAAGGGCAGCAGACCCGATCGTTCTGCTACGTTTCCGACCTGGTGGAAGGGCTGACCCGGCTGATGAACCGGGACGACGTGTCCGATCCCGTCAACCTGGGGAACCCGGGGGAGTACACCATCATGGAGGTGGCGGAAAAGGTCCTGGGATTGATCAACACGCCTTCGGCCATTATTCATCGGGAGTTGCCGGCGGACGATCCGGGGCGGCGGCGCCCGGACATCACCCGGGCCCGGGAGTTGCTGGACTGGCAGCCCGCCGTGCCCTTGGAAACCGGTCTGAAGGAGACCATTCCCTACTTTGTGGCAAGACTCAAGCAGGAAAAGATCCCCGTGGCCGCGAGCCTTAATTTCTAGCCTGATCCTCCTGGCCGGGTGCAGTCTGATGCTGGGCGCCTGCGAGGACGAATCCTCCCGGCCGCCCCAGGCAGCCCTGGTGGTGCGGATCGTTGACGGGGATACCCTGGTGCTGGCAGGCGGCGCCAAGGTCCGGGTCCTGGGCATCGATGCCCCGGAGATGGAGAGAGACGGCCATCCGGCGGATTTTCTGGCCCACAAGGCCAAAGCGGCCTTGGGCGAGCTGACCCTGAATAAGACCATTGCCCTGGAATATGACCGGCTGCGCTACGATCACTACGGGCGCCTCCTGGCCTACATCCGGCTCCCGGACCACACCCTGGTGAACGCCGAACTGGTGCGCCAGGGCCTGGCCCGGGTCTATTTCATTACCCCGAATTTGCGCTACCAAAAAGTCCTGCTCACGGCCCAGCAAGAGGCCATCGCCGCCCGGCGGGGGGTGTGGCAGCACCTGCTCAAGCAAGACGAAGCCTTCTACCTGGGGAACCGCCATAGCTTGCGCCTGCACCGGCCCCAGTGCCCCTTGGCCGCCAAAATGGCCAAGGCCAACCAGGTGCGCTTCACCTCCCTGAAAGAGGCCTACCTCCAGGGCTACAGCCCCTGCCGGAGCTGCAAACCTTAAAAGCAGTTGCCAGTTTCCAGTGGTCAGTTTTCAGTAAAAAGCCAGGTGGCACAGGCGACTCGCCGGTGGTTATTTCAACGGTATTCAAATGGTATTTTTTTATAGCCGCAGGCTTTAGCCTGCGCCGTGTAAGGGGACGCCTCCTATCTTACTCAAAAGGCCGCCCGAAATAGGTGAGCACCCATAGGGCCAGGAGATAGACGCTGAGAAGCGACTGCAACCCGGCCACGGTCCGCGGCCAGCCCGTGGCCCGCAGGGTGTATTCGCGCTTCTGGAGGCGGGAAATCCAGTTTCCCACGTTGAGCTCCCGCCAGCCCAGGTTGAAGGCCGAGAGCAGGCTGAAGTAAAAGGCCACCCACAGCCAACCGAGATAACGCTGGATCGATCCCCTGAACTTGACCCCACGGTCCTCAGATGAAGGCAGGAAGGGATTAAGGAAGGTCAGTTTGATGGGTCTGTCTTTAATATCGCGGTCTAACACCCGGTCTGGCATTGGCAGTACCCAGACACCTGTATCCTGCTTCCGGCTTCGCAGGGCCAAGAGATAGAAAGGAGTAAAGAGAAAAAGTCCCAGAACCAAAATCGTTAGGGGCCGTCCGGGATTCATACCGTACTGACAGGGCCACTCGAAGCAGACAAGGTTAAAAAGGCTCTCTACCTTATTGGGAAGTCCCGGCTTTTCCCAAAGCTTGATACGGCGGGTATGGTTCAGGGCGTAAGTCACCTGCCGCTCCGGCTCCCGCAGCTCTGCCTTCTTGTAGGCCTCCCGCAACTCCACCAGGCCGTGGGATGAAATATCATATCGCAATAATGAAAGCCCTTTAATATTAAGCAATAAAGTCACATCAGACACTGACCCGGGTTTGGGTTCGAAGTGGACCCCGCTTAGGTTGGCGAACCAAAGCACGGTGCCTCTCAAGTTAGCCCTGGAAAGATAAGCCCCGCTTAGGTTGGCCTCATTCAGGAAGGCTCCGCTCAAGTTGGCATCGCTGAGGTCGGTCTCCGAAAGGATGGCCTCGCTCAGGATGGCCCTCTCTAAATAAGCCTCGCGCAGGTTGGCTCCGTAAAGATCGGCCTTGCTCAGATTGACTCCGCGCAGATCGGCCGCTAAAAGATCGGCATTTTTCAGGTTGGCTCCCTTAAGACTGGCTCCGTTCAGCTTGGCCACGAACAGCCTAGCCCCATTCAGGTTGGCCATCTCAAGCTCGGCTCCACTCAGGTCAGCTCTAGAAAGATCGGCATTTTTCAGGTTGGCTCCCTTAAGACTGGCTCCGCTCAGCTTGGCCATGAGCAGCCTAGCCCCGTTCAGGTTGGCCATCTCAAGCTCGTCTGCGCTCAGGTCAGCTCCAGAAAGATCGGCCCCGCTCAGGTTGGCTCTTTTCCCCTCCTTGAAATTACTTCTGAGACTTTTTAGCCATAAGGCATGCGACCGGAGAATCTCATCCAGATCGGCCTGCGTGATCACCCGGCCGTCTATCAGCTTGCCGGTCCAAAGTTTTTGGGTCTCGGTTTGCTTGGAGTCTTGTGCGCGTGTGAAGCGAACGGGAGAGAGCAGGAGGATGAGCACCGTCAGGAGCAGCATGCATAACAGGTGCAGCCTCAAAAGCCTTATTCGCTCTCCATTCATCTCTCTTTTCCCGCCAGAAGTTGATCAGATTTTATTTAGCCTGAATAAAAGGAAAAAATCCAAGAAAAAATGGCAGGAATGGCGGGGCAGCGGCAGCTTCAACATTGCGACGCTTTTCCTCCCGTAGGATATTATTGATATAAAAAAGGGCGGACACCTGGGTCCGCCCCTACGGGTAAATATTGGCTCAAGGAGCAAAGCTAAGCTTTGCGCCTTATAGGGGTCCCAAGCGCCGCGTGGGAACCAGAAAGAAAATTGTCTTACCTTACCCCTTCATGGTGGAGCAGCCATTGCTTGCGGTCCAGGCCGGAACTGTAGCCCCCCAGGCTGCCGTCCGCGGCGATGACGCGGTGGCAGGGGATGATCAGGGGGATGGGGTTACGGCCGTTGGCCTGGCCCACGGCCCGGGAGGCCTTGGGGTTGCCCACCCGGCGGGCCAGTTCGCCATAGGAGATGGTCTGCCCCCTGGGGATGCGCCGTAGCTCCTGCCAGACCCGGAGCTGAAACGGGGTGCCTTGGGGGTCCAGGATGAGGGCGGCAAAATCGGTGGGGGAGCCATGGAAGTAGGCGATGAGCTCTCGTTTGGCGGCCTCGATGAGCGGCTTCAGATGCGGCGGGGGCGCGTCGTGCTTCGGGGCCAGAGCGGCGCCTTCTCCGGCAAACTCCAGGGCGCTGAGGCCCTGTTCGGTAAAGGAGAGCTTGAGGGACCCCACCGGTGTTTCCGCCAGAAAAACCATCCATTCTTTGGCATTGTCAGGCAATTTTCTTCTCATCTCTCCCTCCAGAGCAAGCTGAATCAATGTGCAAAGCACAGCTTGGCGCCATCTAGGGTTCCCAAGCGCAGCTTGGGAACCAGAATATCAGCCACCCGCACCGGCGAGACGCCGGTGCCACCTTTGCTCTAGGGTTTGGGGGCGGGGGTAGGGGGCCTTTACGAAAAAGCCCTGAGCCCTCTAGCCCAAAACCACTACAATCTCCTGAAATAATGCTTCAGCCGCCAGCGGCGCCACCAGCGCAGGAGGTTGTGGGGCGGGGGCTGGGTTTTGGTTTGCTGCCAGGCCGGGTTGAACGGCAGGTCCAGGACGTGCAGGGTGGGGTGCCCCGCTTTGTTCAGGCGGGCCCGGCAGGAGGCGCAGTAAGTTACCAGGTCCCGGCTGGCCTCGGACAGCCGGAAGTCGGTCATTTGCTTGGCCAGTTCCGGGGCCACCGCGGGCACCATGCCGCCGGAGCCGCAGCAGATGCTGCGCTCCCGGTTGTGGGCCATCTCCTCCACCTCATATCCCAGGCCGGTGACCAGGCGGCGCACCGCGGCATGGATCTGGGGCGCCTGGCGGGCGCCGCAGGCATCATGGATGTTGAAGGTCCAGGGCGGCCCGGCGTGGACTTCGTCCGGCAGACCCACTTCGTTCAGTACCTCGTAAATCGAGCGGGTTTTGAACTCCGGGAGGAACTCCGTCAGGGTCTGGTAGCAGTGAGTGCAGGCCACAATGATTTCTTGGGCTCCCAGTTTCTCAAGTTCCCCGGCCACGTTGCGGATGATGCGGAGCATGACGTCTTTTTCCCCCATGAAATAGCTGGGGGCGCCGCAGCAGTTGAGCATGATGCCCGTATCCGGCAGTTGCCGCCGCAAATAGGCAAAGGCTGCCTTTACCACCCCGGTGGCGTGGCCCGACAGGGAGCAGCCCGGGAAAAAGACCCGGACCGCCTTGCCGGTGGCGGGGTCCGGGCGGCTCAGGGCAAAGGTCGGGGAGGCGCCCCACTTGACGTAATTCTGGATGCCCTTATGGGAGGGCAACGGCGCCTGACCCTTGGACACCAGGGCTTCCCGGGCTGCCAGGCAAGCCCGGCCGGCGTGGAGGTCCTGGGGGCAGACCCCCTGGCACAGGCCGCAGTAATGACAGGAGTAAGGAATCAGGGGATTAGCCGGGTCCTGTTCCCGGAGGAGGCGGACCAGCCCTTTTTCCGTGGCCGGAAACTGCGGCACATAGTGCTGGAGAAAGGGGCAGTTCTTGACGCATTGGGAGCAGGCGCAGGCGAGGCAGCGGTCGGCTTCGGCCCGGGCGGAGGCCTCGGTGAACCCCAACTCCACTTCGGCGTCCGGCTGGGTCGTCCGAGCCGCCGGGCTCAGGTCGGGCATGGGTTGGCGGGAAGTGACTGTAGCACCCCGGGTATCCACGATGAGGTTGGTGGACCGGCTGGTCAGGGGGGGCAACTCCTGGGGCAGCGGCTCCCTCTGCAGGGAGCAGTGGATGGCCAGGGCGGCCCGGCGGCCGGCGGCCAAGGCCTCTACCGCGCTCCGGGGCCCCGTGATCAGGTCGCCCCCGGCAAAGACGCCGGGAATCCGGGTCGCCAGGGTCACCGGGTCCGTCTCCAGCCGGAAGATGGTGGCGGTGTCAAAAGCCAGGCCGGGTCCGAAAAAGCTAAAATCCGCGGTCTGGCCCACCGCCGTGATTACCTGGTCCACCTCCAGGGTAAATTCGGAGCCGGGGACCGGCGCCGCGCAGGAGCGGCCGCCGGGGTCGGGCTCTCCCAACTCGGTCTTTTGGGCCACCAGGCCGTGGACTCGGTCGTCCCCCAGGAGACGCACCGGCAGGGTAAGAAAATGGAACTGAACGCCTTCCCGGCGGGCCTCCTCCACCTCCGAGGCCAGGGCCGGCATGAGGTCCTGGGTACGGCGATAGAGGAGGCTTACCTCCTGGGCCCCGGCCCGCCAGGCGGAGCGGGCCGCGTCCACCGCGGCGTTGCCGCCGCCGATGACGGCCACCCGGCGGCCGACTTCCGGGTGAGCCCCGGCGTTAATGGCCTTTAAGAAACTGATGGCGTCCAGCACTCCGGTCAGGTTTTCCCCGGGAATCTGGAGGCTGAGGCCCTTGTGGGCGCCTATCGCCAGGAAGACCGCGGCGAAATCCCGGCGCAGGTCTTCCAGGTGGACATCCCGGCCCAGGCGGGTGCGAAGCTTAATTTCGACCCCCAGCTGCGCAACGAGGCTCACCTCGCGCTCCAGCACCTCCCGGGGCAGGCGGTAGGGGGGGATGTAAAGCCTGAGGGCTCCGCCCAGGAAGGCTTCGGCTTCGAAGAGGGTGACCGGGTAACCGGAGCGGCGCAGCTCATAGGCCGCCATGAGCCCGGCGGGGCCGCCGCCCACGATGGCGACCCGCTGGGCGCCGATCCGGTCCCGGCGCGACGTTCAGCACCGCGTCCGGGGCCCAGTCAGCCAGGAAGCGTTTCAGGCTGGCGATGGCCAGGGGCTGGTCCAGGGAGTTGCGGGTGCAGGCCGCCTCGCAGGGATGAGTGCAGATGCGGCCCAGGATGCCGGGGAAGGGGCAGCGCTCCAGGACCACGGCCAGGGCCCCGGCCAGGTCGCCTTGCTGCATCAGGCGCAGCTTCTCCCTTACCCGGATGTTCAGGGGGCAGGCGGCCTGACAGGGGGGAGGCTCCTCCCCGATGCACTCCGCCATGATCTTATCGGACCAGTTGACCTGCGGATTGTTTTTGAGAGTCATGGGCTGGGTCTTATTCCGGGCGGGTTTTAGCGGGGCGGGTTTCACATCGGCTCCTACAAGCGATATCAACAGGTTATCTGGATAATATGGTCTGTTTCACGGGAAAATCATCTGAGCGCCGGGGCTTGCTTGCCGCAGTCAGCGAGGGTTCGGGCCGGGGGCAGGCCGCCAAGAGGTGGCGTGGCCGGCTCACTCCGGGCGCGATTTTACTCCGGCAAAAACCTGGGTGGCGTAACACACTTTGTCTTTGGCCGCCACCCCCACGCCTAAGTGGGTATATTGGGGGTCGAGGATATTCCGGCGGTGGCCCGGTGAGGTCATCCAGCCATCGACGATGAGCCGGGCCTGAGTCTTAATGTCGGTGGTATAATCCAGCTTGGCCCCCATGTAAATATTCTCGCCGATCCGGGATATGTTCCTGATGGACGCCGGCTTTTCCTCCTGGAAGCGGTCCTTCAAGGTCTTGCCCTCGGGACTGGTGTGACTGAAGTAATTCTTCTTCAGCATGTCGTCACTTTTTGCCCGAGCCTGGACCGCCAGGTCTCTATCCCAGTCAAGGGCCGACAGGCCGTTTTTGCGCCGGGCCTCGTTGGTAAGCTGAAAGATCCGCCGTTCCAAATCCTTGGGATGCAGGATGCCGCCTGATCTGGAAGAGGCCCCCGATTTGACCCTTAATTGTCCCCAGGCCGCGGGGAGAAAGAGCCAGGTTGCCAATATAACCGCCAGGGCCGTGGTCCATTTTAGGTTGGCTTTCATTCGGGCCTCCCCGCCAAAGGTGTAAGCTCCTTGCAGGGGATTATACCTCTATCGAGGTTTTCCTTAAAGAGTTTTGGCCGGGGTCCGGGGCCGAGACGCAATTATCCGGGGGGATTTTCTTTCGTTGGTGGGCCCACGCGGTCAGGGGCGCACTCGCATTGGCGCCCCACTTAGGGCGGACACACGGGCTCGCCCCTATAGGAAAGACTCCGGGTCAGCAGGAGTTCCGCACTATGGAGCTAAAGCTTGACAAACTCCTGGGCCCGTTGCTGCCGGGCGCAGGCGGAACAGAGGCGGCGCAGCACCTGCTTGCCCATCACCGCGTCGCTGTGAGAACTGACGTACCCCAGATAGCGGGCCGGGGGCAGCGGGCCGCCGCAACCCGGGCAGGTGTCGACTTCCAGTTCGTTGAGGATCGTGCCGCAGAGACGCACTTCTCGGTGATCCGGGGCCTCGATATATTCGATGGCGCCGGTGGGGCAGGTCAAGGCGCAGGCGCCGCAGGCGATGCAGCGTTCCTGGGCTCGGCCGTAATCGCTGAGCATCCGTTCGGTGGTGCTGATCTGGGTGAATTTCAAGGCGTAGACCTGCATGGTGTCCCGGCAGACCCGCTCACAGGCGCCGCAGCGGATACAGATGTCACAGCGCAGACAGCGTTGGGCTTCTTTTTGCGCCTGCTCCGGGGAGTAATCCAACTCCACGCGGTCGAAATTGGTGCGGCGCTGTTCCATGTCCAGAAAGGGTGTGGGGACCCGGTGATTGGTGATTTTGGTCTCGGCCGGGATGCCTAAAAACGGCACCCGCTGACGCTTTTGGATATTGACGGTAGGGGCCAGGCCGGCAGCCCCGCTCAGGTAATAATCAATATCCAGGGCCGCCTGTTTGCCCGCGGCAATGGCCTCCACCGCGGTGGCGGGGCCGGTCACTGAATCGCCGCCCGCGAAGATATCGGCCACGTTAGTGCGAGTGTTGCCCCGGTCGGTGATAATGGTGCACCAGGGGCTGGTATTGACCGGAGGCGTCGGGAAGGGACAGAGGTCGGGCTGCTGGCCGATGGCGGTGATCACGGCCCCCACTTCCAGGCGGAAGTTGCTGTCCGGAATGCTGATGGGGCGGCGCCGGCCGCTGGCGTCGGGCCGGCCCAACTCGGCCTGGACACATTCCAGGTACCGGACCTGCCCGGGCTCGCCGCCGATCTTGATGGGCACCGTGAGGAAATGGATCTTGACGCCTTCCTCCAGGGATTGTTCCACTTCTTCAGGATGGGCCGGCATCTCTCGCCGGGTGCGGCGGTAGGAGACGTGGACGTCCCGGCAACCCAGGCGCACACAGGTGCGGGCCGCATCCATGGCGGCGTTGCCGCCCCCGATAATCACGACCCGGTCGGCCGGCGGCCACTTGTCCCCCAGGTTCACCTTCTTGAGGAAGTTAATGACATCGTAGACCTGGGGAAAATCGTCTTCGCCTTCGATCTTCAGTTTGTACCCCAGGTGGGCCCCGATCCCCAGGAAGAAGGCTTCATACCCCCGGCTCCGCAGTTCGTCCAGGGTAACGTCCTGACCCACGGTGACCCCGGTTCTGATCTTCACCCCCAGGGACTGGATAAGTTCGATTTCCTTGCGCACCACCGCTCGGGGCAGGCGGTACTCGGGGATGCCGGCCACAAAGAGGCCGCCGGCTTCGGGCATGGCTTCAAAAATCGTCACCAGGTAGCCTTTCAGGGCCAGGTAATGGGCACAGGAGAGCCCGGCGGGGCCCGAGCCCACGATGGCGACCTTCCGGCCGTTGGACGGCGCCGGTTTGAGGGGCAGATATTCGCCGTGGTTGGTGGCCCAGTCGGCCACAAAGGCCTTCAAATACTTGATGTTCAGGGGTTCATCCAGATGGCCCCGGACGCAGGCCCGTTCGCAGGGGTGCGGGCAGATGAGGCCGCAGACCCAGGGGAAGGGGTTGTCCTGGCGAATCACTTCCAGGGCCTCGAGAAAGCGGCCCTGACCCACCAGGGCCATGTAGCTGGGAATGTCGATACCGGCCGGGCAGGCCATGTGGCACGGCGCCGGCAGGAGCTTGGCGCACACCCGGGCCGGGCAGGTTTTGTTGTCCGTGTGCATCCGGTATTCATCCGGAAAGAACTGGAGGGAGGTGAGGATGGGATTGACCGCCTGGCGCCCCAACTGACAGCCGCCATTGAGTTTCAGCCGTTCGCAGACCGTCTTCAATTCCTCCAGGGTGTCACCGGCGGCCTCGCCACCGGCAATTTCGGCCAGCAAATCCCGGATGCGGATGAGGGATTGATGGCAGGCAGGACATTGGGCCCCGGGTTGATCCAGGAGAAAGTCGATCTGCCGGCGCACCAGGGAGATGATGCAATCCTTCTCATCCAGGACTTGAATAGTTCCCAGGGCCAGGGAAGCCCCCAGTTCCCGGAAGGTCTCGTGGCCCAGGGTCACCTGGAGGAAGTTGGGGGGAAAGATGCCCCCCAGAGTGCCGCCCACCAGAATGGCCTTGGGGGTCCGGCCGTGCCGGAAGCCGCCGCCCACTCCGTTGATCACATCACCCAGGGTGGCCGACAGGAGAACCTCGACAAAACCGGGTTGCTCCACGGCCCCCATGAGGCGAAAGATCATGGTGCCGGGGGCGCAGGCAATCCCCAGTTTCCGGAACCAGGAGACCGGGGTCTGGGCGATGAAGGGGAGCCCGGCGATGGTGCCCAACCCGTGGAACAGGAAGGTGGGGCTGGGGTACTTTTGCCAAAAGGAGGTGGGCAGGGTGGAGTGCAGGTATTGGCTGAACAGTTCCTCATCTTCCACGAGAAAGCGAGGTTCACTGGCGACGATCTCCAGGTGCACCGGCGTAAAGGCCGGCGGCAGGACGTTGCTCTCAAGCAATTTGTCCCAACAATAGCGTAAGCGCTCCCGGGCCAGGGTGGCCTCGGCGGGCAGGTAGACGATTACCGCTTCGGCCCGGAGGGTGTTGACTGCCAGCAGGATGCCTTCGATTACCTGGTGGGGCACGCCTTCCAGCAATAGCATCTCGGGGGTGGCCTGGGGATAAGGCGGCGCGGCGTTCACCACCAGGATGGGGCGCTGTTTCTCCACCCGTAGTTCACACCAGGTGGCGCCGAAAGCTGTGCTGGTGGTCCGGGAAAATTCACAAAACCCTGCGGCCACCACCTTCTGCAGGAAAGAGTCGAACCCCTGACTGTAAAAGGACCGGAGGGCCTTATAGCCATCGAAGTCCTGATATTCTTCCAGGCACTGGGGGTCGATCTTGCCCAGGAGTTCGGAGATGTACATCTTCTGGGGTTCGTAGTAGGCCTCGTAATCTTTCCCCACCACCCAGCGGCGGACGGGCCGGTGTTCGTCCAGATGGCTCTGGATGATCCGGGGAACCATGTCCGGGGTGACCAGTTCGTAAAGGCTGGAGGCCCCCTCATAGCGCACTTCCACCATGACGTCCCGGCCCTCGATGCCCCGCCAGCCCACCAGTTGGACATCCAGGGGGCCCAACTCGTCGAAGGCCCGCTGTTTCAGGGAATCGATAAAGGCCTGGCGCACGGCTTCGGCCTCGGCGATGGCTTTGCCGGGGAAGGTGAAGATATTGACCTGTAGCAGGGGGTATTGGCTGGCGATCATTGGCTAAACCTCTCTTTAGCCGGCCAGGGCAGGCAGGGCTGCTTCGCTACCCGGCGCGGGGGTTGCCGCCGATCCATTTGACGTCGTCATTTCCACCAGGACCCGGATGGGCAGGGAGACCGAGGGCAGGGAATTAACCCTGCCCTCCACCGCAACCCTCAAATTGCCCTCCCGCAGAGCCTTTCCCACGGGTGGGTTGAAAAAAGTTAATGAACCTTAGCGTCACCTTGAGCCAGTCAAAGGCATGAGGCTAACAACCCTCTCTGGGTGCCTCCTTAGGGGGCAATTTTTTCGGCTCGGCCGGCTTCTGGGGTGGACAAGGAGTTGCCGCTGGGGTCGCAGGCGTGCCCTGCACTTTGGGTTCCTTGGCCGCCTCGGCAGGTTGTGTACCCTTACCTTCGGACGCAACCCCAGATTTTTGGGTGTCAGCGGGCTTAGCTCCCTGGCCCAGGCCCACATTCGCAAAGATGAGCCCCAAGCTCAAAACCAGACATAATCCTAAGAGAACTTTCCTAGCTAGCCGCATTGGTTACTCCTCCCCGTTTATTATAGTTCCTACATTATCAAACTTCAAACATAACGTAAGCATGTCAGAACCAGGGCAGGCGTGCTATCAGAAAATATCCTATTTTCCCATAGGAGCTCATTACGGTCGCGAGTCAGTTTATGTCCTACAGCCATTTTTTAGAGAGATTTACTCAGTTTACCATCCCGCCTGACCCGCCAGAAATGGTACATGATCAGGCCCAGGCACAGTATCGGTCCAAAGAGGCAGTGGAAGGCGTAGAAGCGCAGGAGGGCGGATTCGGTCAGTTGAGGTCCGCCCAGGAGGAGCTGTTGCAGTGAGGGGCCAACCAGCGGCACCCGGCCCAGGAGTTGGGACATTACCTGAGCCGCCCAAATGGTTTGCGAGTCCCAACGCAGGACGTAGCCGGAAAAATCGAGACCAAAGGTAGTGAGCAAGAGGATCACTCCGACCAGCCAGTTTGTCTGGCGAGGGGGCAGGTAAGCCCGGGCCGCGACCACGCGTAAGGTATGCAGGAGGATAGCCGCGAGCATAAGCTGGCCGGCCCAAAAATGCAGGGAGCGAATGAGCTGGCCAAAGGGAATCACATAGGTCAGATCGTGCAGCCCCGCCCTGGATCCAGCCGCGCTGGGCAGATAGTAAACGGCGAGCAGCAGGCCGGTAAAGCCAAGGGTAATGAAGAGGAAGAAAGCCGCCCCGCCAAGGCAAAAGGTGGAGATGATGCGGATGCGCTCTGCCGAGATTTTGGCTGGATGGATGTGCTCTAAGAACGTGTCGAACTTCACGGCTTGAACCTATATCCAGCCGGGGCCAGTTCTTGCGGATAGGCGATCAGCGACCCCTGGGTATCCAGGCGCAAAACGGCCAGACTCATGCCCCTGGGAGCTGGTCCGGCCAGCAAACGCCCCTCCGGATCGAACTGACTTCCATGGCAGGGGCAGAGAAATATGCGCCGGTCCTCGTCAAAGGCGGGTTGGCAGCCCAGATGGGGACAGGTGGCATTTATGGCCCAGAAACCGGCGTCGTCCCGCAACAGGACTATCCGGCCGGATTGAGTCACCGAGCCGATGGGGTGAGCATCGGGAGGGCCGAGATTCGCCGGTCCCGGATCTGACCGGGCCTGGGAGCCTGCGAGGAAACGTCCGGTTATCCCAGTTATGGCAGCAACGGCCAACCCTATCAGGGCCCATCCCAGGGAGAGGATGAAATCTCGACGTCCCAAACGGGACTCGGCAGGCTTGCGTTCTTCACGAGGTAACATATAATTATCTAATAAAATTAATGAGGTGCTGACATTTTGCCAACCCCGAACTTTGCCCAGCAAGATGACCAGAAATGCCTGAAAAACCGTCAAAATTTGCCAGACGTAGAGAACTCATAGTCAAAGAATTGCTGGCCGTCGTGCTCCTGACCCTGATCCTGTTAGGGCTGGCCTTGCTTCTGCCGATCGGTTATGCCCTGCCCCCACCGGCAGGCCCGGGCGTTGGTGAAATAACTGCTCCCTGGCTCATCATCTGGCTCCAGGTGTTGCTGCGCCACCTGCCGACCTTCCTGGCAGGCCTGCTTATCCCTCTAGCCGCCGTGATCCTCCTCGGTGTCCTTCCCTGGCTTCCCGGCGCCGGCCGGCCGGATTCACGCTATCACTTCGGCTTCCACGTGGCAATTCTCCTGGCAGTAGGGTGCGCTTTGGCCCTGCTTACTTTTTGGGGCCTGTAAAGCCCTGAGGATTTCCATAGGCTTCCTTATTCTCATAATACTCCAGAAGGTATTTCACATAAAGGAGATTACTGGCGGACATCCGTTCAAGCCGCGGCCGGTCGAGAAATGCGGCCTTGGGTAGCGTGGTGATCTGCAGGGGCCGGCCTCCCCCATCAATCACCTGATCCAGTTCGAACTCTGTGCCCAGACCGTCGGCGATCGGTCTGGTCAGCCATTGCGGTTGCGCATCCTTGGCCCGGATCAACCGCTGCCCCAGGCCCAGGGCGCGGGGGTTCCCATGGCAGTCCCAGCACGCGGCGGTCTGGCGCCTGATCGTGTGGGGGGAATAGGGGGCCCAGGCCAGCGCCGCCCGGCCCGCCGCCGTGGTGGGGATGGCGGAATCCCTGAGCACCCGCCCCCCGGGGTCCACCCGGCTGACCCAATATTGATAATGAGGTCTCATGGCGCTAACCAGCCCACGGTCATTGACCCCTAAAATGACCCCCTCCCAGCGGCGCATGGAGTATCCTGCCAACCAGAGGCCCGGCGACGACCGGCCGGTAATATAGTCGAAAGAGGTCGGCAATTTCCTCTGGGAGGGCGGCTTCACCAGTTCCTCCTCCAGAACCTGCTGAACCTGCGGATCAGCTTGCCGGGTAAGCCAGAGCCACGGGTCGTAATCAGCGTCCTCCAGTCGCGTCAGATGCAACCCGAGGTCTTGAAAAGTCCAAGCGGCATGGCAGGCGGCGCACTCCAGGTTTTTCAGGTGGCCCGGGATACGATGATCGAGGGGGCCGGTTTTGGGATTTTCTCGCGCCAGGATCGGGATTGCGTGTTTTTTACCATCAACCTTGGATACCAGCAGGAACTTGCCTTTGACCTCCCTGGTGTTCGTCAGCAAATGACCTTTTGAGGTGACAATAACCTTTTGCCCGGGCTGGAGATCGTAATGCGGATTGGCCCGGGCTGCCCGCAGGGCCCGCGTATCGGTGGGCTTCACCCGGCGGGTCTGTGGCAGTTTGTCCGGCAGGCCGTGACAATCTGTGCAACGTATGCCAACCTGCTCCCGGGAATGGGCCTGGATGGTTCCTTCCCCCATGATTTCCTCCACCGGGTGGCAGTCGATGCAATGCATGCCGCGCTCGTAATGAATATCAGGTTGCAGGAAGTGATAGGCGTGGCTAAAGAGGTGAGGAACTCTATCGGGGTCTGAGGCTTCGAAGTTATAGGACGTTGAGTGATCCCGCTCGAAAAGTCCGGCAAAATCAGCCCCGACGCGATTGCCGCGGTGACAGTGAAGGCACTGGGAGGTGGGCACGGCGGTAGTCAGGCGATTTGACCCGGCTTTATCTCCAGACTCAGGAAGTTCCTGGTCTGGCGCAATGCTCTCGCCGCCGGTCAGGATATGGCAGGCTACACAAGCCTTGCCGTCGGGCACCCCTGCTGGTGGTCCTCCCGAGGGGGTCGGGCCGGCAGCCCCGAGATGGCAGCGCAGGCAGCGGCGGCGGAGCAGGTCGTCTACCAGAGCGCCCGAGTCTTCGAAAGTGGGCAGGAGTTGCAGAGGCTCGATGGCCGCCGTGGCAAATCGCGGCCCGGTATCCTCCTGGGCTCCCCAAAGAAAACGAGTCTGATTGATGATGCCGCTGGCGGTCGCCATGAGGGAGCGCTTTACCCAGGAGTCCTGTTCCCCATGACAGCGGCCGCAGGCATAAGCAGATTGCGTGAAATCGGGCGCGCCGCTTATCAGTCCCGGCGCGCAGGCGCGCTCCGGACCCGGCTGGGGCCCGGCCCAGGCCGCGCCAACCCCGAGGCCGAGACTAATCGTTAGAATGAAGCTTACCAGAACCCGCATTTCCCGTTCCGTTCAACCGGCGGCTCACCTTCTGCTGATGGGCAGGTAATGTGGCCTTGACGAAGGCATCCTCCGGGTTAGCCCAGATTGGATCATCATAACGGCCATGACAGGGCAGGCAGGGGGCCACCCGGAGAAGGCGTTTCAATTCTGCTGCATTAAAAGGACGCGCCCCCACGTGAGTTGTGGAGGCCAGAGGCCGCCCCGTTGGATCGCACAGGGTCTCCCAGGCAAAACCCATGGGATTGATTTCCGGCTTCACCCAAGGAAGGAAGGTGTTCTCTTCCCAGCGCTCTCCAGCCTTGAACCAGCCTTGCCCAATCCCCAGAGCTTTCGGGTCGGCATGACACTCCTGGCAGGATCGAACCTCCGGGCGCGTCGTATGAGGCGAGATGGGAGTCGAGACGATACCGTGCCCCAACCCTGGGCTCTGGAATACCTTTTTGTCGCTTCCGGGCAAAGGTTTGCCGCTCGGGTCCAACTCGGTAAAGACTACCTGGCAGCCCGGCACGACCACGGAGACCTTATGGCGCGCATTGATTCCTAAGGTGGGCTTGTCAAACCGATAATAATCCCTGGTCTCTTGCCAGAGGCCCTCGGTTTTGACCTTGAGCATGGAATCCAGACCTTCGGCGCCGCGCCGCCGGTAGTCATGGCAGCCGTAACACTGGGGCGCCCAGCGGGAGTGACAGGCCGAGCATTCCAGGCGATCCGCCCCATGGCCGGGGAGGCCATGATACTTGTCGGTGAGGTCGGAAATGGTCGGGCAAGGGTGGTCTTTTTGATCCAGCTTGCTGCGCAGGATCATTTTGCCATCCTCTTTGCGAAGATTCAAGATAGCCGTCCCCCGCTGAGTCACCCCCACCTCTTGGCCCAAGAGATCCGGCCACCTCAGAGCCTTGCCCCGCCAGAGGGCTTCTTCGTCATCAGCCCTCAAGACCTTGGTGCGCGGCGGTTTGCCGTAGCTGCCGTGGCAATCGATGCAGCGAATATCGACCTGGTGGCGCATGTGGCTGTAGAGGGTGCCATCACCCATCACGTCCTTGCCGGAATGGCAGTCTATGCAGGCCAGGCCCCGTTCGAAGTGAATGTCAGGGGCCAGGTGGCGTACATCTCGCTCTCCGGAAAGGGCCTCCAGGTTGGGGCGGCCTTTCCGGTAGGGAGTGCCGTAGCCGTCGGCCTCTTCAAGACCGCAATAAGAAAGTCCTATCCTCCCGGAGCGATTATGGCACCGCAGACATTGGTCCACGGGTATGGCGGTGGTGAGCCGGTGATGCCTCGAATAACCAGGTTTGGCACGGGGTAAGGTCGGATCAGAGCCCTCGTAGGTAGCTTTGGCATTATAAAGGGCGTGGCAGGCGGCGCAGCCGGAGGAGTGGGCTGAGGGGCCGTCTTCGCGACTGTTCCAGAGATGGCAGGTGGCACAGAGCTTCCGCCAGTGGTCGTCAGCAACTTCTCCCGAAGTGGTTAGAGGGCGTCCCAGAGGGTCGGTAGGAGGCTTGCCGACGCCTGGCCCCATCTGGGGAATCGTCAATAATTTGGTTAAACCGCCTGGCTTTGGGCTGGCATTCTGAACCCCGACGGAGGCATACTTGGCCTCATCTGATGGCTGAGCCGCCCATGAATAGCGGAGGCTGGCAATGACGCCACTCATGGTCGCCATAATGCCGGAGCGAACCCGGTCCACTGAATTCTGGGCCGTCAATTTCCGCTCCGCATGACACTGGCCCCCCGGTTTGCCACAGGTCTGGTCGGCTACCACCAGGTCCGAGGGATTCCGGCCGCCGATGAGACCCTGATGGGCGATCTCCACCGAAACCCCCAGGCCTTGACCTCCGTGACAGACCACGCAGCCGAAGACCTCAACCGGATGCGAAGGGCCGATCTCCTCCAGGCCGTCGTGACAGGTGAGGCATCTTTCCTCCTTGCCGGTGATCGTTGGCTTAATTTCTTTCACCCGAAGCGGCGCCTGGCTCACGAAGGCGACTCTTGCCTGAATCTCGGCCTCAGGAAGCGAACCTTGCAAAGCCAGGCGCAGTTTATGGGCTTGGGCGGCGCGGTGGGCGGCTTGATAGGTTTGCCACGGCTGATGTTTCTGCTGGAGGAGGGCAAAAAGGAGAAGAGCCACGAGAAGGATGCTCAGAATCAGAAAAGTAAGGGCCTTTCCCATAATTTCACTTCATGGCCCGAGGGCGTTGCCGCAATGAGCTAGGCCCTTAGGGTCGGGTCCCCTTCATCCTGAATCCTTGTAGGTACCTTCAGCCTGGCAATCGAGGCACAGAGGGTCCAGGTTAAAACCGATAAGGATAGTACCTAATTCGAGTTTGCCCGCCTCCCAGCCAAACTTTTCCTTGAGGAAAAGATCGGCCGACCCGTGGGGAGAGGCGGAAAGCACATCTCTGACGCCGGGTATGCCCTCAATTTCAGGAAAGGCCAGAGCTCGGAAAACGAAGGTCGGCTGCTTGCCGCCGGTGGCCTTTATCCTGTCGAAGAAAACCACAAAATTTTTGCCGAAGACCTTGACCCCCGGGAGTTTTTTCAAGGCTTCAAGGCGCTTGGGGTCGCTGACCTCCTCACCAATGACCACCTCACCCACCACCCAAGAGAGGCAAGGCTCTGTGGCGTGCCGGAACTCATTATTGTTCAAAACCGCGCAGACGTGTTGACTGCCCAGAACCTTTAAAACTCCTTCATTACAATACTTGCCCAATCCTCCCAGGCCGCGCTCCTGCAATTCTTTTTCAAATTGCCTGATCTTTTGCCGATCGTTGGCATCGATCCAGCGGACATCCAATATCCCTTGGGTGGCATGTAATGCCTGTTCGACGCCGGCTCTCCAATTTTCCGGATCACAGCCGCCATTTCGGGTATGCATAGCGAAATCCACTAACTCCCAGGTCTTCCAGGAATATCGATAAATGTCATGAGATTTGCCGTGACCGGCGCTTTAGCAAGTTAGACGGTTTGCCGTTGATATAGGAACAATTTTTTCTAAACTCTATTATGACATAAGAGAAGCGATTCCAAAACCGGTTAATTATCGCGTGCATAGGCAGACCCCGCCCTCAGGTAACCCACCAGAAAGGCGCGGGCCCCGGGGGCTGCGGCGCCAGAGATCTATTGAATTGCTGGGGAGGCAACGATTGCCCATGAGAGAGGAGGTGGCAGGGGGGAGACCCCCCCGCGCGATTGAAGTGGCGCCGCTTTGGTCGGGTTCAGGCGGCCTGGCGGGCTCTGAATCCCTTGATCCATTTCATGCCAAAGGAGTCGCGGCCCATGATGAGGTCGGCGGCTTGCAGCGCAGTCACTTCCTGCTTTTTCAATGGGTTGCAGATCGGGCAAGACAAACCGGCCTCCACGGAAAGTGCCATGAAGAACGCCGTGAGATTTTCCCGGTCAGGCATGCCAAAGGAGACGTTGCTGGCGCCCATGGTGATGTTGACCCCAAAACGGTCGACGATCATGCGTATAGCATCCAGGACTATCTTGGCAGCCTTCCATTCGGTCCCCAGGGTCAGGACGAGAGGATCGATCACGATGTCCTCGGCGGGGATTCCCAGTTTGGCGGCCGCTTCGATGATCTTGGCGGCGTTCTGCAATCTGTCTTCAGCGGTCTTGGGGATGCCCGAATCACCGCTGCATAGCCCGATGACGGAGCACTTAAACTCCTGGATCAGAGGCAACACGGTATTGATGCGTTTGGTTTCGGCACTCACCGAATTCACCAAAGGCCTGGCCCCATCTTTGCAGTAGTAATTCAGAGCCGCCGCCAGCGCTTCGGTCCTGGGAGAATCGATGCAGATCGGGAAGTCGTCGGTTGCTTCTCTGATTTCCTGGATCATTTTCACCATCAGGGCGGGTTCATCGGCCCCGGGGACCCCGGCATTCACATCCAGAATCCCTGCTCCCGCAGCAATCTGGGCCAGGGCATCTTTGCGGACCAGATCAAATTTGCCCTCGCTCAGTTCAGCCCGCAGGACCTTGCGGCCCGTGGGGTTGATCCGTTCCCCGATCATCACCACGCCTTTGTCACGGCAAATGCGCACTTCCTTTTTTACTGACTTAACCACAGTTGTAAGATTTGTCGCCATTGCGTCAAGCTCCTTTCCAATGCCCAGATTTCCTACAATTCTGATAGATCCACCTGTTCGTATTCTTTACCTGACCGAGATCGGTGGTCAGCCGCTGGACTGAGTGGGCTTCTCAGTTCTCATCCAGAAAAATCAAGATCTCCACGTTGACCCTTCCAGGATCAATACTGTGCAGCCTGGAAGCGATCTGGTCAAGCGTGGAGATCTTTTGAGCTGATGGTGCCTGAGAAAGTCATGCCTTGGCGTGCCGAGTTTCAACCGTTAAAGGTGTACCCGTGGTGGAATTATCGGCAAGCTCCGGTCAAACTCTGTTCCTGGCCCCAAGCAGTCTCCATTTTACCAATCCTTGACTCCCAACTTCGCTGCCGTCCCCATTATGGCCGGTTCCACCACGGGGGTAACCTTCTTCTCCATTTCCGGGGCATTCTTTGCAGGAATCTGGAAGGTGCCCGGTACCAGAACCATCAGGCCATGCGAATTCAATACTGGGTAACCGTCTTCCAGCCAACCCCTGAAGCCATCGGTGATATTGTAGATCGGGCCGCTATAGCCCATGTCGATCATCATCTTTTTGACGATGGCGCCGCGACTTCCACCATTTTCAGGAGTGCCGCCCTTACACATCAGGTAGTAGGTGGCCGTGGGGTCCGGAGCTTTGCCGGGGAGCAACCAATAGGCCAGGCCGGTGTCAACGCGGATCGCACCGGGTACATGCCCCTCTGCAAATTCCGAGGCCTGGCGGACGTCAATCAGCTTGATCTTCGGGTTCTTGTAGCCTTCCTGCTCGATCCAGAGCTTGTAGAAATCTTTGGCGGAAATGCCGACGCCATACTGGAACATTATGGCACGATGCCGGTTTTCACCGTTCTGATAGAGCTGCTTTGGCGAAAGATCTGTGCCCGTAGCACGGGGGTGGATGGTTTTGTTCAAAATATATCTGGGTGCACGCCCCATTTTATTCAGTTCATCTTTGGTCCAGGGTTTTTTGGAGAAATCCTGGAGTTGCTTGTCCGTCCAATCTTTGCTGGGTCCTACGCCCTGGGTCTTGGCTTCCTCTGCCGCAAAGGCGAAAGACCCGGCAAAGAGAACCGCCATAAAAAGGGCAACAATCGATACACTTACGCTTCTCATCAGCCTAGACATCTTTCAAAGCTCCTTTCGTTTGAAGTATAAGATCAATTTATTCCTTTAATAAAACCTGGCCGATAAAAACGCTCTTTTAGATTGGCACATCCGTAACCGTGGGTTAATAGAAATGTGGTCACCTGCGCCGCAAGAAATATATCCGTTTCGAAGTGTTATCAATCGGGCGTAAGGTCGTCAGAACGTGACGCCAAGTAACGACACAGAGATTCGAATTCAGTGATTACACTCTAATCCACAATTGGCCTTGAAGGCTGTCCGGGAGAGTCTGATTTTTATATAGGACTTTCCCACTCCATTAGGTCCGTATTTGTCCTACATTGGGTGACAGTAGCATCAACAACCGTGGCGAACGAGGTAGGAGCCTTTGAAATCCAAAGGATTTTCACCAGTGAACCTGGTCCCGGAGGTTAACGAAAGACTCATGGGTTGTGTGGTCCGTTAACGCCTCCGGGTTAAAGCCAACCATCAACCTGGATTTTACCGTCAAACCGGACGGAGGTTTCAGGCGTCAGTTTCCCAAACCCTATTCTTGGCTTGAGGTGGCCAAGGTTGCCGCACTAGCTCGGTTGACCAAAGAGCGGAGCACCCGGGGACGGATTGATGCCCTCTGTGCTGCTTCAGTAATGATAAGCAGGCTTTGACCGAGATTATGAGGCAACCATGGCCCTGGAAAGTCATTTCGGCTGAGGGAGCCCTTATTTAAGGATGAAGGCTTTATAATCCAGCATTCTCAAACTCAGGGCAAAGGCACCGGCCACCACCGGATCATCATAAATGATCACGATATCCCGGCTCTTGTTCAGTTTCTCGAGGTTCTCGAAAGTCCACAAATCGGCATAAGGGATATTGATGGCGCCTTCTTCATGTCCCTGAGCGAATTGGTCAGGTGAGCGCAAATCCAAGAAGGTCGGATTTTTTAGGGATTTGGTCTGGTCTTTTGCAATGACCCAGGTGGCGGGATTACTCAGATTAAGATCCATCAACCCCATCAAAAGCTTGGATTCGGATTCCGTCGCATAGAAGGCTTTGTGCCAGCCCTTGATGCCCACCCTCATCCAGTTGACGTTTTTATGTCCGGCCTGCACTGCCAGCCTGGCAGCATGATAGGACTTCCATCACATATCGTCCGCGCAGAACACCACGATGGGAAGGGCTTTATCATGCGGCAGCGCGGATACGTCGAATTGGGCATCTTTCAGGTCGAAATCGGTCCGCTTATGGTCTTTGGGGACATCCATGGTAATGTGTATTGCACCGATGGGCCTGGCCTGAGCCCAATCCGTCATGTGAGTGTAGCAGGCGATAAGTAATCCACCCTGGGCCTGGATCTGCCTGGCCTCCTTGGGAGATACCATTCTTACCCCTTCAAGACTGGTGGGGGTGATTCCCTTGATAGGTTCGCTCATGTCTCGATTCCTTTCCTGTGTGAGGATGTGGGTGTTGTGAGTTAACTCCTTCTGCAATCAGCCTATATAATAGAAGTCCAGAGGATTATATCTGTCGGGGAGACTCCTAATTTCTTGTCGGCGAGACGGCAATTATTTTGTCAGGCAAGGTCCTACCGCTCTGGATAAGCTACTCCAGATGAGGCTTAAGAGTGGATCCGGTCCGGCCGGTGCCTGGGAAAAGCCCTATGGGTCAGAATGGCCATTTAACATGGACCCGGTTATAGTGATGCTGACAGGACCAGCCGGTTCTTGGCCGGGCAAGCGAGCTCAGAGCCGGCGACCTTACGGTTAGGGAGGCAATGTATCAGGCCTGCTTCGGCGGGGGATACCTTTTGATAAGCCAGGATGAAAATCCCGGCTGGAGGATGTGGCAAGGTTGGTAAAATGATAACCGTCCGCCGGGGTAGCGGCAATGAAGCACGGTTGGGCCCCAGTCCCGGAACTTTTTGCCTCGGGCGGCGCCGGTTCACAAGGTCAATCTGGCCCTGTTAAGAGGTGCGGCTCCGACCGGAGGCGCCAGCGGAATGGGGAAACTCAGGCATCTTCGTCTTTCTCTCTCCCGTTAAGCTTCCCGCCTTGCCATGAAGCCCGGGGAGAGGGTCCCTCCATTGACACCATGGGTCTTTATCCAAAACGCAATAATGTAGGACAAAGCCCTACTTAGCATCTGGTGAGAGTCCTATGTAAAAATCAGACGCATACGGACAGCTTTTGGACCGAGCCTAATCTATAAATACGACAATGGTTTGAGAGAATTCCTCTCATCCGGGCAACCTTGGGAAGGTGAGCCAAGGATGCACAGTTTCTTAGGAAGGAATTATCCGGTAATATCGTTTGTCATCCGGTGGTTCCGGGAACCTTGAAGACTGCCAGTGCCATGGTCCGGGAAGTGGAATTGATCTATAAGGCCCTGCCGAATCCTCCACCAGGGATTCGGAAGAATGGATGGCAGTAAAAGCAGATTGGCAGCAAATTACGCCAAATCCAATGTTTATATCCAATCAGCAGGAGGAGAAAAATGTCTTACTATTTGTATGACGGGTCCAACGAAGTGACCCCCTGGGAAAGAATGTACGCCGCCATGAACGGCGAAAAGCTGGATCGGATCCCCGTGCATGTCCATCCGCGCTGGGCCGCTCTGGAATACATCGGGGTGACCTTCAAGCAGGCCTGGGAAGATCCCGAACTGTATGTCAAGGGACAGATCATGGCTCAGCAGCGGTTCCAGTATGATTGTATCATCGACTATGATATGATGGGACCCGTCGAAGAAGCTATCGGTGCGACTCTCAAGTATCCCGAAGACGATGTGCCCCAGATTGCCGAGCCTTTCATCAAGACCAAAGAGGATATGAAGAAGGCGAAGTGGAAACTCGACCCGCGCAAAGATGGGAATATGCCTCGGGTCCTGCAGTGCATCAGACGCCTCAAAGAGGAACTGATCAAGGCAGGCGGGGGCAAACAGCAGGTGCCCATCATGACCTGGGGGAGCTGTCCTTCCCGTACCGCCGCCTGTCTGACGGGTTTCAAAGAATGGTTTTTGATTGTCGCCCGGGACCCGGATTGGGCGGTCGAACTCATGGAAAACGCCCTGGACGGCTGGCTGCAAATGGTCATTGCCGCTCATGAAGCGGGAGTCGACTGTGTGTGGGTCAACGACCCGGTTTCCTCCGCGGACTGCATCTCCAGGAAACATTATGAAGCCCTGACCCAGCCTTATGAAAGGAAGTTCATCGAGGCTATCCGCCGTGAAACCGGCATGAAGGTCATGTTCCATCCCTGCGGCAACTGGCATGATCGCCTCGATCTCGTTTATCAGAACCAGGCCGATGGTTATTTCCTGGGGCCGATGAACATCGATCTTTGCGTCGATAAGGCTGTTGAAGTGAGAAACGCCGGCCTCAATCCGAACCTGAAGTTCCTCAATGGCAACTACGGGGCTGCTACCAAGACTTCCACGGCGGATCGTAAGGCTGTGCCTTATGCGACAACTCTCAAGTTTGGCACCCCCGATGAACTCATCGAAGAGTCCAAGATTATCATCGAGACTGTCGAAGGTGCTGACATACGCTGCATGCTTGGACCCAATTGCTGGGAGCCGAAGAATACCCCTTATGTCAATCGCGATGCAACGATCTATGCGGCGCGCCGTTACGGTAGTTACGACAAAAAAGCCTAGTAACCCAGGAGGATGACGGTGAAAATCTTAGAGGAAATCACTAAGGCAGTCTTTGACGGAGAGGAACAGGTCACAGTCGATCTCGTTAAAAAGGCGCTGGAAGAAGGTATCAGGGCTCAGGACATCGTGGATAAAGGGCTCGTCAAAGGGCTGCACGACTGCGGCGCCGGCTACGAGGCTGGAGAAAAATTTATCCCCGAAATGCTCATGGCGGCCGAAGCTATGAAGGCCTCCATGGCGGTTCTTAAGCCTCATCTCGTGGTTGGAGAGGGCGGAGTCAGCGGGAAGGTGGTGCTTGCTACGGTTGAAGGTGACGTTCATGACATCGGTCTCGAACTGGTTGCCACCATGCTGGGCAGCGCCGGGTTCGAGATCAATTTCATGGGACCGGACGTGGAGACTTCCCGAATCATCGCGGCGGTTAAAGAGGATAAGCCGGTATTGCTGGGATTATCCGCGCTGCTCACCAACACGATGGATGAGATGCCTGTTATCATCAAGAAACTTGAAGAAGAGGGCCTTAGGAGTTCCGTCAAGGTGATCATCGGCGGCGCCCCGGTTTCTCAGGATTTCGCTGACCGTATCGGGGCTGATGGGTTTGCCTACGACGCCGCGGCTGCGGTTCCGGTGGCGCAGAAGCTGGTCAGCTAAATGGTTTGATGGAAGTCCGACATATCAGAAATTTTGCAGAACGGCTAGCTGGTTCGCTGAACGAGGTAGCCGTTTTGCAATTATATTGGTATAATTAAGAAACCCCAATGAAGAGAGACGACCACGGGAAGAAGGACGAAAAAGTTTCGCAACCGAAGGCGATGTCCCGTCGGGATTTCACCCGCATTGCCTCAGTATTCGGCTTCACCTCCACTCTGCTGGCTTATGGCGGCTTTGCCCGGGCCAGCGTCGAACCAACCCCCAGGTTGCTGGCCCAAAAGGCGGCTGAGACCGCGAAGAGTCGTGCGAAGACCAAGCCCAAAGTTATACTGAAATACGGCATGGCCGGGCACGACCTTGACGCCACGTGGGTCGCCAAAGTGGGGGCCTACGATTTCATCCACGATATCGAGGAGCGTACCGACTCTGCCATTCAGATCGAGGTCAAGGGTGCGAACTCCGTTTGCGGCGAGTTGACGTGTGCGGAAAAGTGCATCCAGGGCCTTATCGACTTATACCTGGCTTCCACCAACAACTCTTCGATGATCTGCCCGTACATGAACATCCTCGACTTTGGAGCCCTCTGGCAATCCCGCGCCGCCCTTTATTCTTTCGCTTTTGATTACAAAAGCGAGGATCTCTGGCGCGAACCGATGCGCCGGACCTATGGCCTGGAGATGCTTTTTGGTGATTATGGTCTACGGGGCTTCTTCATGAGCAAGAAGAAATACGGGGAAGGTACGCCACCCCTGGACACCCTCGAAAAACTGAGAGCGACGAATGCCAAGGTCAGGACCACCAATACGCTGTTCGGCCTCAAGAGCATGCAGCTCATGGGAGTCAACCCCGTCGCCATCTCCTACGAAGAGGTCGTAGAGGCAGTGCGTCAGGGGGCTATAGATGGCGCTGACGCTTGGGAAATTCCCTTTGAGGTGAACCATTTTACTAAATTTACCGGTCAGTATCTTTACCTGAAGTACTGCTCGGGCAACTGGGTCACCGGTATGAATGTGAAGGCACTGGAGAAGATGCCCGCAGAACTCAGAGACGCCCTCATGGAGGCGGCCTATCACGCTCAGGTCGCCACCCTTGGCAAGGAAGAAGCTTCCATCTGGCAGAAGGCCGGCTCTGGTGAATGCAATCCACCCCCTCCGGGGACTGAGCATTGGAGATGCGGTATCCGTAATATCCAATGGGCGCAGGAAGAGATGGACAATCTCGAGCGGGTCATTTCCCCGAAGTATAACCCCGATCCCTGGAAGGAATGGATTGGCCGGCTGGACAAAATCTATGGCCGTGGTTTTATCTTCGAGAAAATGTATGAAATCTCTCACGATGTTCCCGCGAAAGCCTATGCGATAGATATAATCCCGAAACGCTGGTGGAAACCGAACCCAGCCTGGTGGAACAAGGCCGAAACGGCGCCATGGAGGAGGGGTACCGGGTACTTCGCAAGATCACTCAAAAAGCAGATCAAAGAATAGCCACTTTGTCTACAGGGAAGGCGACCCATCTGCACTTTGCCTCCCTGGCAGCACCTCTAGGGGACACAGTCGATCAGTTTGTTTTTTAGGGCATAATGGGTCAGTTCGGCGTTCGTTTGCATCTTGGTTTTTTCAAGAATCCGGGTGCGGTAAGTGCTGATGGTTTTGATGCTGAGCGATAGTTTCTCGGATATCTGTTTCACGGTTTTGCCTGAAGCAATGAGACACAAAACCTGGTATTCACGATCAGAGAGTTTTTCATAAAGCGGCTTCTCATCATCGGCTTCCAGTCGGAAGGCTAGTTCTTCCGCCAGAGAGACGCTGACGTATTTTCCCCCGGCCAAAACCTTCCTAATAGCCTTGACCAGTTCCTCCGCGACATTTTCTTTGGTCATATAGCCTGAGGCGCCGGCCTTCAACGTGCGGACCGCAAACTGATCTTCCGGGTGCATACTCAGAACCAGCACGGGCAGCTTCGGGCGGATCTGCTTCAACTCCTTGAGCACGTCCAATCCACTGCGGCCGGGCAAGGTAATGTCGAGGATCACGATATCCCACTCCTGCTTCCAAGCCAGATTGAGCGCCTGCTGACCGTCGCTGGCTTCGCCAAATTGAATGTTATGGAATTCTTCCTGCAGGATGAGCTTCAAGCCACGCCTCACGATGGCGTGATCATCGGCGACCAGTACTCTGATCATGGTGGCTCCTTAGCTGCCTACGTTTTGTAATGGTTGGGCAATGTTGATACGGGAGAAGGGAATACGCACGGTGACGGTCGTGCCTTTCCCCGCGATGCCTTTAATGTCGAACCTGCCACCCAGGAGAGCAACTCGCTCCCGCACTCCCAATAGCCCAAAGGAATTTGCCTGGAGGCTTTCCCTCTCGGTAATGCCTCTGCCGTTGTCCTGAACCTCCAGATTCAGCATGCTCCTGCCCTTGCCCAGGCTGATGGTTACCTCGCTGGCCTTGGCGTGACGGGTGATGTTGGTCAACAGCTCCTGAAAGATCCGGAAAATCGCGGAAGCGGCCTTTTCATCCAGTGGCAGATCCGGGGTCTCGGCAGTGGTGCTGAACTGGCATTGTATTCCGGTCAGGCTCTGAAACTCCGAAGCCTGCCATTCGATGGCTGCGGATAGACCGAAATGGTCCAGGATAACCGGCCTGAGTCCGGTGCTGATTTTTCGAACCATTTGCACCGTGCTGTTGATGGTATCTTGCATGGCGGCGATCTTTTTTAACAGCAACGCTGGCCGTGCCGTCTGACCCTTGGCATGGAGCTTTTTATCCATCCAGGCCAGATCGATCTTGAGACAGGTAAGCACCTGGCCCAGTTCATCGTGAATATCTCGGGCAATCCTGGTCCTTTCTTCTTCCCGGGCGGCTTCTATGTGTCCGGCAAGTTCCCGCATTCTTTCATGCGAACTCTTTAGTTCTTCTTCAAAACGCTTGCGTTCGGTGACATCGTACATGATGCCCTGCAAAAAATCGGGCTCATTCAGTTCATTTTTCACCGAAATGGCCTCGTCGTAGAGCCACAGCATGGCACCGCTTCGTGTAAATATACGGTATTCGAGCTGAAATAACACCCCATCGGTGCTCTGCAGACTTTTCTGAACTTCCGCCAGGACCCGATCCCGGTCTTCCGGGTGAAGGAGTTGGACCCACAGTCCTGGGTCAGCCAGCCATTCTTCCGGTGTATACCCCAGGACGGCTTCAATCTGGGGGCTGACGTAGAGCGTGCCGATCGATTTGTCCAGGGTGGTAATGTAGGTGATCATCGACATCTGCTCCACGAGGCTCCGGTACTTGATCTCAGCCCGGCGCACCTCAGTGGTTCGTTTGTCCAGGGACATGGCCATTTCATTGAACGAAGCGGCCAAATCGGTAAGTTCATCACGATCGTCAGACAGTCCGATCCGCACGCCCAGATCCCCGGAGGCCAATCGTTTAGTGGCGATCGCGAGCGCCTTCAAACGCCGCACAATGAAGACATCGTTCCCTATGAGCCCCGCCAGCAGCGCCAGAATGCCAACCAGGCCTACTGCGGCCACATTCCTTTGTAATACTCTCTCAATGGGGCCGAAAGCCGCTTCCTTCGACATGCCGATGCTTACGTAGATGTCAGTCTCCGGAGCGGCGCGAATCGTGGTGATCCCATAGAGCCGACCGCTGCCCTGAAGGGTCACAAGCGATTTTCGGCCTTCCCTCATCCCGGCTAGAACCACCAGTTCGGCAGGCATGAATCGGCCGATCCACTTTTCAGGGTCGGGGTACCGGGCCAGCACGGCGCCATTGTAGTCGAGCACCTGGAATACGGCGCCGGCGGGTAGTTGGGCCGCAATATCGATCCGCTTGAACGAGGCCAAGTTCAGAGAGGCAAAAACCGCGGCCGGCTTAACCCGACCCCAATCGTCGAACACCGGAGCCACAAAGACGATCACTGAAGTTCCGGTAGCGGGATCTATCTGGTAACCGCTGACGACGAAATTGCCGGTGTTAAGGGCGCGCCTGATATAGGCGTGATGTGCCGGAGTGACCGGCATATCAAATTGGCTACCGCTACAGATGACATTGCCCGATTTGTCTATCAAGCCGATATTCACATAATCGGGATATTCCGCCAGCAGCTCTCTAAACACAGCACCGCACGCCTTGGTGTTAAACTCTCGGACCTCATTTATCAAGGCAAGGCCGGTGAGTAACTGGCGAGCTCCTTCTATAACCTGGGTCAGATCAGCCGCGGCCAGGCGGGTAAGGCGCAGCGTATTCTGTTGCAGTTGTTCCCGCTGCATGCGATGCTCTTCCAGTCCCGTGTAGAGCGTCAGCCCCAGGGACGGGAGGACCGCAAAAAGGACCAGCAGCACCAAACGGCTGCGCAGGCTGGGAGCAAGGAAGGAAAGCATAATTTCTAAATCTCCTGACGGTAGGCGTGGTTGGTTTGCCGCTGGTCAGGAAAAACAAGGTTCGCAAAGAAAGTCTCTCTGAACCCCGGGGCGCCGCCCAATTCTACTATTTCCACCTCATGAAGCAACGCTTCCGCACGATCGCGGGCCCGGACATCCAAGAGGGCTAGAGAGGCCCCCAGTCCGGCAGCATTGCCGATTCCTACGATGCTGTCGGGATCGATCTCCGGAATCAAGCCGATGGCCCGGGCATCGCCCGGTTCAATAACATTGCCGAAGGCTCCGGCCAGCAAGATGCGGGCGGGTGCCTGGATCCCTGCCGCGGTACACAGGAATTGAATGCCGGTGGCCACGGCGCCCTTGGCAAACTGCAATTCTCGGACGTCTTTCTGATGCAGTACGACAGGGCGGCCATTGCCAGTCTGGGCGGCGGCGGCGACCACGAATTCGTCTCCTCTATCCGTATGCCGCAGAGAGGCATGCGAGCAACCAGGTTCGAATCTCCCGTCAGGACGGATGATCCCGTGATCGAGAAGACCTGCCAGCACGGACATGGCACCGGACCCGCACAGGCCCTTGGGGCGGATGGAAGGGTCCGTGGAGTCCCCGATCACCGTCAAATTGAGCGACCCGTCCTGGAAAGCCACCTTCTCGATGGCTCCAGGCATGCCGACCATGCCGCATCTGAGGGTGGCGCCTTCGAAGGCGGGACCGGTAGCACAGGCAGTGGCCCACAGGCGGCCATGAGCGGACAGCACCATCTCTCCATTTGTCCCCAGGTCCAAAAGGAGCGTCGGTTTGTCGTCCAAAGTTCGTTCGGCCCACAACCAGGCCGCAATCGTATCGGCGCCGACATAGGCTGAAGGAAGAGGGAGCGTTTGCACGAAGGCGCCCGGATGGAGGGGAAAGCCGATTTCTTGCGCCCGAACCCTGAGGCTGCCGTGAAATAGGGGTCGATAAGGAGCTATTCCCAGGCTGTACACCGGGGCGCCGAGGAGAAGGTGAATCATGGTTGAGTTTCCGACCACCAACGCGTCTACCAGATTCCCTTGGGGAAGATCATATCGCCGGCCTAGAGTCCGGATGCAGGCAGAGATGGTCTCACGAGCCAGCCCGGTCATGGCCGCGGCGCGCTTTGGATCAGCACCGGCGGTGATGCGGCTTATGACGTCGGCCCCGAAGGAAACTTGAGGATTGCGAGCGGTCTCAACGCCGAGGATCTCTCCGGTTTGGAGGTTGCCCAGGTAGGCGGCAATGGTCGTAGTGCCAAGGTCCACCGCGATCCCATGAGGGGCAAAAGACTGATCCGCCAGCCCGATCACCCGGCCGAACTCGGTAACGAGAGCAGAGCGGCGGGAGGTTGGCAAGGCTTTCGAGACGCCAGGCGGTTCAGCGACAGGAGATCGCCGCTCTCCTGCGTCCGGCAGGACGGCCAACCAATCGACATCCTTCGCCAGCCCGGCTTGAGCCAAGGCACTGTCGATCTCCCCATCAGGAAGAGGCGTTGGATGGATAGAGGGCCCGACTGGGAGAGGTTTGCCGAGACCGATTCCCAGCCGCTTGTAAACTTCCTGCCGATACAACTCTTCAACGACTTCCAAAACCAGTCCGTCTACCGCCTGATGTTGGCAGGCCAGCCGATAGCCCTGGGCGGCCTCTAATTCGGTGAGACCCTTGGCCTCTATTTTAGACAGCGGCAGAGCTGAGGCCCCTTCATGGACCTTGACCTTGCAGCGGCCGCACTTGCCTTTGCCGCCGCAATCGGCCGCAACGGAAAAGCCAGCCGCTACCAATGCCTCCAAAAGGGTCGCACCAACCTCGACAGTGATCGGTTTCTCACGACCGATGATGCGAATAGCTGGACTCATTCAGAACTTTTCCTTTTCCTTGCCCGCATGAGCCTGAGGCTCGCGGCCTTACCTGTTTCCGCCGCTCATGAAGGTTGCCGGCGGGAGGCGGCGGAGCACAAACGCCGTGATCGAGGAAAGTATTCCGCCCGGCGCCAGAATCAGGAAAGCGGGGGCCCAGATCGTCACGGCGGTGGGGTCCACACCTCTATTATACCACTCCAGAATAATTCCGAAAACTGCCGCTGAAACGGTGGTTATGCCGCATCCAGGGGCAGATTGGCGGCCGAGGCTCTAACCCCGCAAATCCCGGCACTCACCATTTCCACCAGCCCCGCCTGGCAGACAGACCCCTCCGAGATAGCCCAGAACCAGAACCAGCCGCCGACCGGCACGACCAGCGCCCACGAATGACCAAAGACGGTAACCGATAATGATTGCCCCTGCCCTCCCAAACTTAACGCCTTATCGGTCGATGGGCCCTGGAGCATGAGCGAGGCGACGAGTAACGGTCCGATCCGGCCCCGGAAGGCAGAATTGAGGATCATTCATGGCGCTGCGTCAAGCAGTTGCCCGCTCGCCGGGTCTCCTGGAACGATCTGTCAGGTGGAGTTGGCATTGCGCTTCTCCAGAACCACCAGGGCAATTCCACCGAGAATTGCTACGCAGGCCAACGTCACGCGCAGGGTTATGGGCTCACTGAGGAAGACGAGGCCACCCAGGGCCGTAATGACCGGAACGCTCAGTTGCACGGTTGCCGCGCTGGTGGCTTTCAGTGCGGGTAAGGCCATGTACCAGAGGGCGTAGCCTATTCCAGACCCCAGTGCTCCAGACGCAACCGCATACCAAACTCCGACATTATCGAGGCTGGCGACATTGAAACTCAAAATGCTTATAGCTGCCGCGATGGGAACAGTGCGCAGGAAATTTCCTGCCGTTTCCCTGGTGGGATCGCCCGTAACTCTGCCGCGCAAAGAATAAACGCCCCATGCCACCCCGGAGCCCAACATCAATATGGCGCCGAACAGGGGCGGGGCCGTGAGCCCTGGCAGCAAGAGACCAAGAAGTCCGGCGAAGGCGAGAAAGAGACCAACAAGTTGCACCCGCCTCAAATGTTCTCCCGACCAAATTCCGTGGCCGATCATGGTTGTCTGTACTGAACCGAAAAGCAGTAGTGCACCGGTTGCCGTTGGCAGGGTCACATAGGCGTAAGAAAAGAAGGCTGCATAAGCGAACAGCATAAGCGCCGACAGCCAATTGCCTCCACTGCTACGGGCGCCGTCCCGCATTTTCACTATTACCCACAGGATAACAGCTCCGGAAACTAATCGAATTGTGGTAAAGCTAGCTGCGTCAATGCTGGTATCTTTGAGTGCGGCCCTGCAGAGAATTTGATTACCTGCAAATGCCAGCATGGTTAGCGAGGTCAGGGTAATCACACGTGCTTTTGTCATGGAAAGTTTTCCTGGGGCCTGAATTATGCACAGAGAGTATCAGAAAACGGCGCGGCACAAACATCTATTCGTGTCGATACTATAGAATAATTCTAAGCAATTGGGGGGCTGCCGCCTAAACAAAAATGGAGAAAAGTGGGAAAAGACATTTCGACCCGAATCTGACCGGTCTTTCACTGTGCAAGCCTTAAACAGTCATAACCGCCCTGAAAGGCTGACAGATTGAGTATCGGCGAAGTGAGGTGATATTCTTCGGAGACCTGCTTGACTACCACGGAGAAATTTTCACGGGGCATGTACCACATGGCCAGGGAAACAGACATGGCCATCGGTATCCGGTTGCTGGCCTTCATCCTTCCCTTTCCCCCCGACGAGGAAAGCTCGGTCGGGTTGATCGTTTTGAATTCATTAAAGGTGCTAAGACAGGCCAGTTATGCGTCCTTTGGCGCCCTCCCGGTCATTGTCGCTCTGCCGCATTGGTGAAAAAATTGGCGCAAGCGGCTACCTCGCCGAAGGAGCGAGGTAGCCGGACATCAACAACGTGGACATGCACGTCAGGGATGCGGGGACTTGCCCCTGAACCTGTGCTTGGCTGATTTTGCCCCAAGGGGACAAAAATAACTTAGAGAGATTAAATGGATTTTCCTCCCCGCCATGGTAGGTTATCGGGCCAGGCGTCGGATCGGTTCCTCCCTACCACCAGGAAACTACCTGGTCGTTGGTAATCACCAACTCTAAGAGCCGATCATAATCCACCGGGCCTTCGTACAGCGGGAATTCGGTAGCCTCTCGCTCCCGGGAGGTGATAGCGACTAATTCCCGAATAACCTGATCAGGGGGATGACGGAAAATATGCAATATTTTCATAGTGCCTCTCAGAAAGGAATGATGATGTCCTGATCCCGGAGCAATTCCCCCATCTGGGCCAGGGAAAGATAGGTGAATCCGTGCTGCTCCACGTTGGCCATATGATTGCTGAAGCGTTCCCCTTCCATTTCGTCCAGAAACTCCAGGTTTTCGAGATAGGCCTGGTCCTTTTCCACCTCGTAGTCCACCACCAGGTAAGTTACCATATGGTTTTCCAGGAGGCAGCCCAGGCTGGACCGTAATGCCTCGTGCTGGCGATGGGGGTGACGCCCCAGGATCGTTACTTTTTTTGCAGGCATGTTAGCATCCCTCAAATCATTACATAATAAGTACAGTCTGCCAGCATTTCGGCGTGTTTGGCCTGAGTAGCGAAATCCTTTTCACTCAATCCGGGCACTTCCCCTTCGAGTCCAAACGCCTTGAATCCCACATCGCACAAGGATATCTCGGCCCGGCCCGCGAGTTCTCCAAAACGGGGCTCCTGGGAGAGCCAAACCCCCTCCGCGGTCAGGAACACGTTTACGGACACCCCTTTCCTTTCAGCCGCGGCCACCAAACCCAGCAGGTGTGGCAAGGATTCCTTCGTAGCCACCAATATTCCCAACGTTTTTGCCATAATGCCCCTTTCTTCGATCAAGCAGAGGTAGTTATGCCTTACTCTCAAGGGTAAGGCTGAAATTTCCCGGCAAAGACAGGTTTGGAGCAGCATCCCCGCGGCGGCATGGGCCCAAAGCTACCTTGATGGCCTTAGATCGGGAGGCTCCTCCCTTATGCATTTCAGCCTTTTTTCACATAAAAGTGAATAAAACCGGTGCCTTCTTTCTCTCCAAGATACTCGTTCCCCGTCCGCTTGGTCCAGGCAGGCAGGTCATTCCGGGTTCCGGGGTCGGTTCCCAAGACTTCCAATACCTGACCGGCCGTCAGCTTTTCCATGGCTTTTTTAATCTTTAGAACTGGCATAGGGCAGCTAAGGCCCCGGCAATCCAAAATTTCATCGGACTTAATCTCATCCATGGTCATTTTCCTTTCTCGTAGTTGATATTTGCCTCAGCCCTGAACCAGGGATTGCTCCTTGAAAGGTCCAGATCCCCTTAGCCGTTACAGTTCCATGGTGAACTTGTTGGTCTTTTCATTCCAGGAGAGAATGAGATACCAGACCACTAAGAGTGCAATTATCAGCAGGATTCCACCTATCCAGCCAAAATATTTGGGGAGGAAGACTGCCGCTCCCAGGGTGTCCCGCACGCCCCACGATTGGTTAAAGATGGTCATAAGGGAGTTGGAGGTAGCAAAAGCAAACAACGCAATCCATAACTTCAGATTTCCTTCGGCTACTCTCCAAAGGGTCCCGCTGCCGCAACCCCCGGCGATGACCATGCCGATGCCGAAGATAACGCCACCAACCGCAGCCCCCCAACCAAAAGCGGGAACCACATACATCGACTCGTACCTGAACCCGTTAAATTTGAGCACCGCAATCCCGACGCAGGCAACGATGATGCTGACGGCAATGGCTTTGCCGATTTCAGCCTCACCGGTCATAAAGGGATCCCGGAAGGCGCGCACGAAGCAGAAACGGCTGCGCTGGATAACGATTCCGATACCAGCCCCAAACAGCAGCAATCCTCCGGTCTCAACAGCAGAAATCCTGCCGTAATATTTTGCCGCGAGGAGCAGGCCGACCAAAACCGCCCCGCCCAAAAAGGGTTGCACCTTCTTCCAATCAAAAGACGGGGCCTCATCCTGAGGGGGTGGGGTATACGTGGCGCTGGCGGCTGGAAAGTGTTCAAGTTCCCAAAAGATGTAGCGTAGGCCGAGATAAGCTCCGAAGGTCAAACCTATCATCATCACAAACCCGTTGGCCGACAGGTTGATGAGGGGGGTATAAAAACCTCCCGCCGTACATCCCAGAGCCAGCGAGGAGCCTACCCCCATGAAAAGTCCACCGGCAAATCCCTTAATGGCTTCCAGCCGCGGCGGCATGCGCATGGCAAACTCTTTGGCCAGGAGCGCAGCGGCAAAGGCCCCCAGAATCAGGCCGATATCCATCACTGAGCTGGAATAGAGGAAGGGGTTACTTGGTTGTTTGGCATACAAACCCGCGCCATAAAAGAGCCAATCGGCCCAATTGCGGATTCCACCCACAATGCCCCAAGGCCGCGACCAGGCCTCAATCAGTATAACCAGGAGTCCGAGCAATAACCCTCCTACCAGTGGAGGCCATTGCCGTTCGAAGAGCAGGGCGTAGCCCTTCTTAAGTTCATCCCTAAATTGAGAATCTTTTCCCATTTAAGAAATCTCCCGTGGGTCTATGTCAGACATTATCCAAAAGGGGCTATACCCACTATGGATGTCGGCAAGTGACTTAACCAAATTAAGTATAGACAATATAACTTCCATTATACGGATTTTGCTTGGTCGAGTCAATGGATCGCTGCCCGCGTGCCTGTCGGACACCACCTTGACCGGAAGATGCCGGGGATGGTCCGGGGCTGGTCCCGCAAGACATCTACGGGACCTCCTGGCAAGAGGAGCCATCAATCGTTTGAGCCGCTTATGGTCGAATAGGCTTCCACAAAATCAGCAGCCGACGTCTTGCCCTTGGCAAAGGACTTCATGGCTTCCTCGTGGAGGATTTCCAATGCCTCGCTCTTATACCCCAGATATTCTTTGGAAGTGAGCATCTGGAACTGGCGCGGCCTGGGAAGATTGATTTCGATAACTTTTCTGATGTTGGCTGGAAGGTTGCTCATAATCACGAGCCGATCAGCCAGGAAGATCGCCTCCTCGATTTCGCAGGTGACGAAGAGATTAGTCCCTGGATTGGCCTCGAAGAGACGGACGTAATACTCCTGCATCAGGGCCCGGGTCATGGCGTCCAGGCCCCTGAACGGCTCGTCCATGAGCATGACCTTCGGTCGGTTAATCAGGGCTCTGACCAATTCGGCCCGCCGCATCATGCCGCCCGAGAGTTGTGAGGGGTACTTGTCGGCGAAGGCTTCGAGCCCGACGAGCTTGAGGAGCTTCATCGTTTCAACCCGGAGCTCCTCCTTGCTCATTTCCTTCCGGACGTCGGGACCGTAGCTGACGTTCTGAAAGGTGGTCATCCAGGGAAAGAGGGCGGTCTCTTGAAAGACCACCAACCGGTCGCGCCCGGGTCCCTTGACCGCTTGGCCATCGATGGTGACCTTCCCTGAATCCGGGGTATCATAGCCGGCCAGGATATCGATCAAGGTAGTCTTGCCGCATCCCGAAGGACCGATCAAGACGGTAAGTTTGCGGTTTTCAAGGACAAAGCTGCAATCGTCCAACACCACCTTAACCAAGGGCTTGAGGCCGTGGGTCTTGCGAATGTGCTCGACAGTCATCTCGGCCGAACCGGCCTGCGTCAGTCCAGGGCGAAGGCCCTGGCGCCCGTTTCCACTATCTTTGGTGCTTGGTTGCGGCATTTCCATCTTCCTTTTAGGTTTTCTCAAGGGGCATCAGGCGGTTTTGAGCCATGGCATCAAACGGTCGCCCAGCAGCCGGATAAGGGCGCTGGAAATGTAGCCGGCGATGCCGATGCTGACCATACCCACCACAATCAAGGGATAGGTGAAGGTCACATAGGCCCGCCAAGTCAGAAACCCAAGGCCGGAGCGGCCAGCGAGCATCTCAGCCGCCACCACCGTATTCCAACAGATGCCGATGCCCACCGACATAGCCACGACGATACTTGGCAAGGTGGCGGGAAGAATGATGCGCCAGAAGATATCCAGCCGGCTGGACCCGAGGGAGACGGCCGCCCGGATGTAGCGAGCGTCGATACTCCGGGCCCCGCCAACGATGTTGAGGATCGTCACAAAAAAGGCACCCAGAAAGGTGACGAAAACGATACTCATCTCAGGAGTCGGCCAGAAAAGGGCCGAGGCGGGAACCCAGGCGAGGGGCGGGATGGGCCGCAACACCTCGAAGACCGGCAGAGTCATTTCCCGGAAGAAGCGGCTGGTTCCCATGAGCAGCCCTAGAGGAACGCCGATAACCTGGGCGAGCAAAAAGCCAAGGCCAATGCGGCGAAAACTGTCTGCCCAGGATTCCCAATAGGCAAGGTCAAAGATGGCCTCTTTGAAAGAGATCAGCACCGCGCTGGGGGCTGGAACCGCCTTGAGGAAGGGCAGTTCGTATCTGGTGCCGAGCTCCCAGATGAACAAGGCTACGACGATCGAAAAACATCCCCGGAGGATTGACTTGGTCGTCAGAAACCCCTTGAATTTTTTGACCTTCTTTGTAAGGACGGCGTCCTTGGAATTCTTAGGTTGTGTGGCCATAAAAAACCTCTCCTTCTACACATTATGTAGACCGACGGAACCGCCGGTTGGAATCTCCGCCTCTGTCCTGCTAAGCCCGCTCCCGCTCGCCAGCTTCAAAGGCCTTCAGGGCCTCTTCATGGACTGCTTCGATGACTTCCTCCTTCAGGTCCCGGTAACGGGGCGAGGAGAGCACCCGGAAATCCCGGGGCCGAGGTAGGTCAACGGTAATCACCTTTTTAATCTGGGCCGGCCGGGTGGTAACCACAATGACCCTGGTGCCGAGGAAGATGGCCTCTTCCAGGTCGTGAGTGATGAAGAACACGGTCTTATTGGAAGCATCATAGACATCGAGAAGATATTTTTGGATCACCGTCTTGGTAAGGGCGTCCATGGCCCGGAAAGGCTCATCCAGCAGCAGCACCTTGGGATCGTTCATCATGGCCCGGGCAATCTCCACCCGGCGGCACATCCCGCCAGAGATCTCACTCGGATAGCTGCGTGAGATGCCGGCCAGCCCCATTTGGAGGAGGAGTTCGTGGCCCACCTCTTTGGCCTCGTCGCGCGTCATCTTGCCCTGGACCACCGGGCCGTAGATGACGTTTTCCAGCACCGTGCTCCATGGAAAGAGAGCGCCGTTTTGGAAAACCACGATCCGGTCGGCTCCCGGCTCCGTCGGTTGTTCGGGGGAGCAGAGCAACTTATCGTCCAGATGAATTTCACCTGCCGTGATCCCGTGAAAGCCGGCGATGGCGTTGAGCAGAGTCGTCTTACCGCATCCTGACGGCCCCACGATCACACAGAACTCTCCAGCCGGAATTTCTATGGAGCAGTTCTCAACCGCGACGACGTGAACCCCTTCCGGGTCGTAAATGACGGATACGTCCCGAATGCTGATCTTGCCAACTGTAGGTTGGGAAGCTTTGGTCGCAAGCGCCCCGCCGGTATTTTCCGTTACACTCTGACTGGGTATCATCTAGCCATCTCCCTGACTTGCCATTGCATTAAGCGCCTACCTAACATGCGGATCAAGCCGCTGCTGGCCCATCCCAAAAATCCGAGGGTGATCATGGCGATTATCAACACTGGTTCCTGCATCATCATATAGGCGTTCCAGATCAGGTAACCAATGCCATACCGGCCGGCGATCATCTCACCCGCCACCAGGCAGAACCAGGCGTAGCCCATGCTGATTTGCAGCCCGGTGAAGATAAATGGCAGCGCCCCAGGCACGATGACATGCCAAAAGATATGTCGCGGCTTGGACCCAAGGCAGCGCGCCGCCCTGAAATAGACCTCATCGATGGACTCGACCCCGAGAAGAGTGTTCAGGGTGGTGACGAAAAAGGAGCCCAGGAAGGTCACATAGATAACACTGGCTTCGTAGCCCGGGAACATCAAAATCGCCAAAGGCACCCAAGCCAGCATAGGGATAGGCCGGAGCATTTCAAACAGTGGAAAGGTGTACTGTTTGAAGATCTTATTCCAGCCCATGAACAATCCCAACGGCACTCCAAGGGCGGTAGCCAGCAAGAAAGCCTCGATAATCCGCCGGCAGCTTGCCCAAATGTGCTCGTAATAGACGCTGCTATAGATAGAGATACCGTACTTAGGATGATGCGAAAACCATTCAGTCGCCACGGTGACCGGACCGGGAATCTTGTCGAAATATGGCGCATTAAAGACTTCCGTCAATAGCCAATAAAGGAGCAGGGTGGAGAATAATCCGAGTGCCGCCAGGTACGGCGCCGAAGTCGACATCGCATGCTTGACCCGGCTTACCATTATTTCCCAGCTCAGGTAAGGTATCTCCTCTTCGGGCGACAGCACAGGGGTTTGGACTCCCTGCTCGGCCAGTGTTTCGATTTCACTTGTTTTTTCTGGTCTCATATTATTTTCTCGGGGAGCCCCGCATGGGGATTAAAGTTTGGGTGTCTATGGCGCCTCCGGTCTTGCGGGCGCCGAAATTCAGGAGGAGTGGCTCCCAACCGTGATTGCGTCAAGCCTCCTCCGGCCCGGGGCCCTCCGGCATCCGGGCCAGAGAAGGGTAAGGTCCAAAAAACTTACGCTACGTTAATCTTTGAACGGGTTTTCACCAGCCGGGGCCGCGACGATCTCGCCGATGGGCGAACTCAGACCGGCTTCCTTCAACACTTCCTGCGCCAGTTTGGTGTCTTGGATGTTAGCAGGGGGTTCCGCAGTAGGAACCTGCTTCTGCGTGCGCTGGAAGGCATAAAGATCACGAAGGTATTTCTGGATTTCAGGAGTAATGGCAAAGGGGAAGACGGTTTTGGGGTTAACTCCGCCAACCTTCTTGGGAATCTCGCCATAGAGGCCGAACCAAATGGCTCTTTTAGGCATTCCCACTGCGTATTTGGCGATCATCTCTACGACTTTTACCCGATTCTTGGGATCGGCCATGAAGCGCTCGGCTTCCAGTTCGCACTTGAGCCAACCTTTGGCCAGTTCGGGTTTTTTATCAATGAAATCGCCGCGCATCATCATCATGCCGACGTCGGGATCACTGCAGGTTGCACCAGTAGCGGCAAGCTTGGCAATTCCCAGGCCCGCCAGGTGGCCGATTCTCGATGCGGTGGGTTCCCACACCGCGGCGGCGTCAATCTTCTTGGCCTTGAAATTCGTGGTGATGATTTCGATGCTCTGATTAAGATACTCTGCCGGCTTTATGCCCAACTTTTCCTTGGCGATACGCACGAACTTGTCAGCGCAGCTGCCCCATGGGGAGGCGAGGATCTTGCCATCCAGCCATTTCATCGCGTCTAAGGGCGTCTTGAAGTCGGGGGCATCGTTTCTGACCATCAACAAGGCGCAGCGCTGACCGGCGGCGGAGTTGCTGGTACAGACAACCTGCCGGACATCGCCCTGCTCACGAGTGCTGCAAACGATATTGGTGGGATTGGCTTCGCCGTAACCTACCTGGATCCGGCCGGCCAGAAGCCTGGCCGCAAAGAGGGCGGTGTGCAAACCTGCCTGGTAATTGACCTTTACCCCGGGAAGGTATTTTTCCGCCAGTTTGAGTTCCTGAATAACCGCAGGAGTGTAACTGTCAATGTAATAAGGTTGCCAGCCAACCGTGAATTCCTCTGCGGCGCAGACTGGCCCGGCATTAAAGGACATGCAAGTTACCAGTAAGGTCAAGATTCCGAAAACCATTGCCTTTTTCATCTGTCGCACCTCTCTCCTCGGGTTTAGTTTTTGATTACGAGCTTCCAATGACGGCAAAGCCTTCATCCGAACTCTCTCCTGTGCTAGCCGTCCACGATCCGGAGACCCCGGGGAGCGGACGCTTCTATTGCTGCATAATTGCAGAGGATTCTGAAGTTAAGCATGATGGTGTTATAAAGATAGGTCAAAGCGAGGACGAATACTGTCGGCAGGAGTCTGATTATTTTATAGGATATTACGCCATAGCCAGGTCGGTGTTTATCCTACTTTAAGGGAGGTTGTGGCGGGGTGATAACTGCTGGAGGCGCCCCTCCGGCTGCATCGCGGTCCTGCAGACTTTTGACCAGAACCCTGGCCCGAAGACGCCCTGAATGGCGGCCGGGTTAGGAAGTTCTCCTCGTCTTGGCCCAGGCCGGGGAAGGCCGTGGCTCTAGAGGGAAATTCAGGAAGGTATCATACCGGGTGGTGAATTTTCCGCCAGCGCAGGGCTGCGGGATAAACAGGAGCATCAACAACCTTTCTCATAGTATCCAGCGGCGATGATCACATCGTCAACCTTCTCAAAGTAGGTGATTTTATCCTCGGGCATTTTGGACACGGGGTTTTCCCACTTATATTCGATCCAGCCATTCCCCTTTTCCTTGGCCTCTTTGACGATTTCTGGGACAAAGAGCTTGCCGCGTGCATCCTTGACCACCATGAAATCTTTGCCGCACAAGTCAGCTTTGGGGTGGGCCAGCATCTTGCCGTTGAGATCCAGTACAAAAATATAGAGATCACCCTTCATGAACTGACCCTTGGGATCACTGAACGCTGCCAAAGCCTTCTCTTTGCCGTGGGCGTGGTAGAATTCCACCGCTTTTTTCACCCACTGCCGGGCAGCATTAGACGTCGCTTGGGCAAAAGCCGGGGCTGCACAAGCCATACATAACAGCACCACAACCCCCAAAATTAATTTTTTACGCATGAAAAATCCCCCCTGGCAAGTAGGTCACCACAGTCTTTTCCAAGGTATTATCTGGCTAAGGCTCGGTGGAAAATTCGACTTGAATATCCGGGGTCGCAACTGCGACCGTCCCATACAATGGTCACCTTTTCTGGAAGGCCGCGACGAGTTTGGCGCCTTGTGCGTCGGTTACTCCCTTCAAGCGGAACTGCAGACGGATTACAGTGAACAGGGTAAAATCCGAGCGACCCTGATTGGTGCGATCTATTATACCACTAATTTCAACGTTGGTAGCTTCCAGGGGGATCTTTTTCTTCCTGGCCAAAACCTGCAAGAGTTCGACGCCACAGGCTGCAACGCTGGCCAGAAATAGTTCGGCAGGTGTGACAGCCTCTCCTGGACAGCCGTTTTGAGTTGGCCCATCCGCCACGAAATGATGGTTGCGGGCGCTGCAAAGCACCCGCCCGAAAGTCTCGGTCGAGCGGGCTTGAACCTCGTATTGTGCCATCCGTTCCTTTCCTCTCAGGGTTAAACTTTACTCTCTGGTTATCATTTCCAGTTCCAAGGCTACGTTTTTGGCGAAGCGCTCCCGGCGGGTTGGGTCCAGACTGTCGGCCCGGCCGAAATGGAGGCAATGCGTCACACACTTGCTTACGCAGGCCGGCTTCAGCCCCTGGTCGATGCGATCCATGCAGTAATCGCACTTGACGACCCTGCCGATCTGAGGTTGCCACTGGGGGGCGCCCCAGGGACAGGCGGAAATGCAGCTCTTGCACCCGACGCAGAGGGACTGTTCCACGTAGACAATGCCGTCTTTGGGGCGCTTGCGCATGGCCCCGGTGGGGCAGACGGCTACACACCAGGGCTCTTCGCAGTGAAAACAAGGCATGAACACGAAGGCCTGCCGGGGGGCCGGGCCCACCATTTGGGGACCCACCGGCATGATCTGCCCCAATCTTGGTCCCAAGGGGAGGCCTTTGTTGGTTTTGCAATGCACTTCACAGCTCAGACAACCGATGCATCTTTTCTGGTCTTGGGTGAGATAATAGAGACTCATAGGTGTCCTCCGAAAACTCAGGTAAGGGGGTGAATCTGGACCATGGTTTCGTGCAAGGCCGGGCTACCCCCCACCGGGTCGGTGACGTTTTTCTGGAGCAGGGCATCGCTGGCGCCCTTTTGGTAGCAGCGGGTTTGGGCCGGTACGGTCTTACCGAAACCGTGCAGCATGAACACCGCTTCCGGATGGATGAAATCCGTCACCTTCGCCTTGATTTTGCCGACGCCTAGAGGCGAGGACACTTCGACATAGTCGCCGTTTTTTATCCCCAAACGACCGGCCGGCCGGGTATTGATCCATAATTCATTTTCCGGCACCAATTCGTTCAGGTAGAGATTGTTCTGAGTTGAGATATGGGTATGGGCCGCACAACGCCCCACGATCAGGCGGAAATGGTCTTCCGGCGGCGCCGGCCTCGGGGTGTAGGGCACAAAAGAGGGGAAGCCGGCGTTCTCCATCAAGGAACTCACCAGTTCAATCTTGCCTGATGGCGTTTTGAACTTGATCCCATCCTGCCGGTCCCAGTATAAAGCTTTATCAGTCAGGGGCACAAAGCCCCGGGCCGCGAAATCTTCGATCTTTATCCCCGTACCCTTGAGTTGAAAATTCCAGATGTCCTCGATGGTCTCGTAAGGCAAGTATTCCCCCAGACCCAAACGCTGGGCCAGCTTCTTGATGATCAGCCAGGCCGGCAGGGTATCGTAGCGCGGCGTCACCGCCTGGCGGCGCATATAAAGCGTTGGTTTTAGGCCCGTAACCATCTGGAGGGGGTCGGAGCGCTCGAGATACATCGACTCCGGCAGAATGACGTCCGTGTACCAGGCGGTTTGACTGTAATTCACTTCGATGGCGACGAGCAGGTCCAGTTTATCAAACGCCCGCCGGGTGGCTTCAAAATCGGGGATAGACACCAGGGGGTCGAAGCGGTTGGCGATCAGGGCCTTGATGGGATATGGGTCCTGGTTCAGGATGGCAGGGGCCAACTGCTGGGCATTACCGTGAAAGGCATTGATGATGGGGAAAGCCGCTTCGCCGGCGCCATCGAACCGGGGGTGGGAAATCTCGGGGAACTCCTGGTCGGAATATTTGGCGAGACCAGGCCGGCCCACGTCTTTAGCGGTTTTCTTGAAGACAATGCCGCCCTTGGCCTCGATGCTTCCCATCAAAGCATTCAACATGAGAATGGAGCGGCGGGTATAGATATCGTCGGTATAGTGCGAACTCCGATAGCCGAAATGGAAAATCACGGCGGGCTTGGCTTCCGAGGCTTCCCGGGCCAGAGCCACGATTTCGCCGGCCGGGATGCCGGTTTCCTGTTCGGCCCACTCGGGTGTATAAGGCTCCACAAACGCCTGCAGTTCGGCCAGCCCGCTGACCCAGCGCTGGACGTATTCCTGGTCGTACAACCGCTCTTTAATAATGGTCCGGATCAGGGCATAGTTCAGGGCCAGATCGGTGCCGGGGCGAATCATCCAATAGCGGTCGGCTTTGGTGGCGGTAATGCTGACCCGGGGGTCGATATAGGTGAGTTTGGCGCCTTTTCCCATGCTGTCCAGAATGCTGTTGGTAGACTTCATGTTTTCCAGGGATTCCATTAAATTACGGCCGTACAAGATGAGGTGCCGCATGTTGGCATAATCCACGCCCACCTCGGCCGGAAAATAAGGGTAGCCCGTCACGGCGCCAATGGCGGTGAGCAACGAACCCCTGCACAGGGACTCATGGGTAAAATGGTTGGGAGAGCCCAGACCATTCATCAGGGTCCTGACGATATGGGTATTGAGATTGTTCCGCTCCCCCCAGAGGAAGCTTTGAGGGCCGTGGGCCTCGATGATGTTCTTGAGTTTATCAGCGACATAATCCAGGGCCTCATCCCAGGTGGCCCGTTTCCACTGCCCGGCTCCCCGGGCCCCGGTGCGGATCATGGGGTACTGGGGCCGCTCATGGTCATGGAGCAGGCTCAGGCCGGCGGAGCCTTTGGCGCACAAACTGCTGTCAACATGGGGATTGCCTTCAATCCACACCACGTCATCGTTGGCAACCTCCACCCGGATGGGGCAGCGTTGTGTACACATGAAGCAGATGCTGTAGACTTCGTTTGCCATATCAGGACCTTCCTCTGCGTTATTGCGACGTTGATGATACTTTATCAAAATATTGTTAAGGTATGAATAGTGACAAATAAGTTGCCCAGGTCCGCCAGTCCCGGCCTGGCAGGGCCAGGGGCCGCCCGGCGCTTGGGATGGCGGGTCACGACGATGGGCTCACTTTGCCGGCCCCAGCCCCAGAGGGTTTGCCGCCCGGCACTGGGGCCAGCAAATCACTGAAGCTTTTCAGGTTCCGGACCGCCAAGCTGGACGCGTTCAGCATCTCTTTAATCCGGCGGAAATAGGGGATCCTGTACTTCACCGGCTTAAAAACGAAGTAAGCCGCGATGAACAGGAACAGGAACACCCCGACATACCCCAAAGAATAGGGCAGGAAAGGGAGAGGAAACTCCAGCTCGGCAAAGCGCTGGGACATCCAGGCCAGGGAGAATCCGGCGGGCCACAGAAACGCCGCTGACAGGGCGATCTGCATGAAAAATGAGTGGCCGAAGGCATCGTTGGCCAGTCGGTTGGCGGCACGATAGGCCACCTTATCCCCGGCGGTCAGGGCTTCCAGCGAGAGGTTCTGGTATTTGATTGCCTCATCGGTGACCCGTTCAATGCGCCGCCGAGCGGCCAGATAGGCCAGGGCGATATTGAGTTCCCCGATGATCACGGCCATCAGGGCCAGCATGAAGGTGCCGAGGATAAAATCGAACCAGGCGTGCCCCGTTATCCGGTAAAACCAGATCAGGTAAGGGTCTATGAACAAGAAAACCGGGTGCATTTCCATGATTGTCGAGTGAACCTCATGATTGGGGCCGGTATGGCCGGCCCCAATCCCGTGTCAGACGATTACATCCCCGGCATAATGGAATGACCCAGAAAGCCCTTGGTCAGGTAGCCGAGACCTACATAAACGGCCAAAACCACGAAGATGCGTTTCAGCCAGATATCCGGGATATACTTGGAGGTGATCGGGCCCAGGATGGAACCGATGAAAATGCCGATCATTTCGGTGAAGATCATGACGAAGTCCACGGGCACGCTTTTTATGAACATGTAGGTGAAAATCGAGGTGACCATGCTCACCAAAACCGCCAGGGCCGAGGTACCAGCCACGATGAACATGGGCAACCCGGCCACCGAGGTCAGGAAAGGCACGTAAAGGAAGCCGCCGCCCACCCCGATGAAGGCGGAGATGGCCGAGATGAAAAAACCGCCCAGCACCGGCCAGAGGGGATTGAAGGAGAATTCCTGGCCGTAGAAGGTGAAGACGATCTTGGAGGCGCCCCAGTGGGTGACCTGGACACCGCAGGCCTGGGCCCCGGTCTCATCCACCACGCACTTCCGGATGTTAATGTCTTCAAAGGCCTTGGCCGCGGCCTTGGCCGCTTTTTTCTTTGCCTGACCCGCGGGGGTGGTTTCATAAAAGAGGACGAAGGCCACGGCGAAGACTACAATGCCGAAATAGCCGATATAACTGCTCAGATTGATTTTTCCGGCGGACAACATCGGAACCAGATAGGCGCCCAGGATGCCGCCGCCGGCCAGGCAGAGTCCCAAGGGCAGCACCAACCGGCCCATTCGGTAATAAGTCAGAGAGGAGATAAAGGCCGACAAGCCCACCAGATATTGGTTACACACCCGGATGGAGTCGGTGAGCAGCTTGTTCAAAGGGGGACTGGTCTGTTTAAAACTCCGGCCGTAATCCGCCAGTCCAAAGACGGTGATGTGGCCGACGCCGGCCATGACCCCGCCGAAGGCGCCCACCGAGGAAAAAATCCACCCCACCCAAATGCCCCACAGGATATAGAACAGCCAGAAAGAATGGGGCGCGCCGGGAATTCCCATGAACCCCTTGGGCATGTCCGGATGGATCATGCCCGGGCCGGTGCCCACCGGGGTCTTGGCAATGGCTTCCTCCAACTTGCCTGCCCAGGACGGTTCCGCCAGGGCCAGGGTAGCTACCACCGCCAGGACGGTCAGGGAAAAAATGATGAGTCCAGTTCGGTTCCGCATGAAATCCTCCTGCATCAATATTATGGTCAAAGGTGACGCCACCTGACCGCATGATCCACTTGACTATGGGGCCGCTGATCCGGTATCAGCCGGCTTTTTTAGGCTCCGACTCACCCCGCCGGAAAATGGTCCCTCTTCGGTCGGGGTAGGTCTCGACCCTCTGAGGTGGCAAATTCGCACCTCGCTGAGTTCCTATCAAAAATGGTGCCAACATAAGGATAAAAAATTATTTCCAGGATTAAAGGGTTGAGGATCCGGGCTGCTTAACCTCTTCTGGCCCACCTTATAGAGCGAAGACAGCCTTTGCCGCACCGGGCGCTGCCGGCATCACTGGCTTCTCCCCTTTTCCCGCGATCGTGCCGGCTTCCGCGGTGCCGCGAGGAGCTTTGGGGTGGGCGATCAGGGAAACTCCCCGGAGTTATCGGCTTAAGTTTGGCCAGAACCTGGCCTAGAGCTCATGATAAGCGTAGGTTCATTAACTGGTTTGAGTCATTCATGATTTATAGAGCATTCCTATTTGCTTGGCAGCCAAACGTTAATCGTTTATCATTAACAAACGTAAAGCAATTAACTGTTAACTTGCAGCCCGGGCGACGCGGTTCTCTTCGGCGAACCAGGCGGCCAGGAGACCTTGGGGCTCTTTCGGTCCAGACTGATTTTACCCGGCGCCGGGTCGATCATGGCGTCAAAGGGAGTGGCATTGACAGGTAACGCCTGCAAAGTGAAGCCAGGGACTCCAGAGACCCTGTTTAAAGAAGGCCAGGAGCACTTCTGGAAGACCGTCATTGACACTATGGTGGACGGTCTGGTGGTGGTGGACGAGGGAGGAGTGATCCTGTCAGTCAACCTGGCCATGGAGAAGATCACCGGTTACCGCCGTGAGGAACTCGTCGGCCAGCCCTGCACCATCTTCAAGTGCAACACCTGCATGGATTCAATGAGCCGGGGCCTGCACCAAGAATGCGAGCTGTTCCGGCAGGGGCATGTCCGGCGGCGCAAGTGCGTGCTGGAAAAAAAGGACGGCACCCCCCTGACGGTGCTGAAAAACGCCGCCATCCTCAAGGACAGCTTTGGCAAGGTGGTGGCCGGGGTCGAGAATTTCACCGACCTCAGCGAGGTGGAGGCCAAGGAACGGGTCATTTCGCATCTGCGCCGGTCACTCAGCCGGGAGGAGCCTGCTTACGACCTGCCGGTCAAATCTCCGGACATGATGCAGTTGTTCATTTCCCGCCTGCGCCGGGATTTGAACAATGACGACGAGTTTCACGGCATCATCGGGAAGGCGCCCGTCATGGTGCAGCTGTTCATCCTGATCTCCAGCGCCGCCCAATCCGAGGCGCCGGTGGTGATCTACGGGGAGTCGGGCACCGGCAAAGAACTGGTGGCCGCGGCCATCCACCGCCTCAGCCCCAGGCACCAGGGCCCCTTCATCAAAGTGAACAGCGCCGCCCTCAATGAATCCTTGCTGGAGAGCGAGCTCTTCGGCCACGTCAAGGGCGCCTTCACCGGCGCCGACCGCACCCGGGTGGGGCGCTTCGAGGCCGCCAGTGGCGGGGACATCTTCCTGGACGAGGTCGGGGACCTGCCCATGGCGACCCAGGCCAAGCTGCTCCGGGTGCTCCAGGAAAAGATCATCGAGAAGGTGGGGGACCACGCCCCCATCCCGGTGAACGTCAGGGTCATTACCGCCACCAACAAGGACCTCCACCGGCTCATGGCCCTGGGCCGGTTCCGGGAAGACCTCTATTACCGCATCGGCGTTATCCCCATTCACCTGCCCCCCTTAAGGGAACGCCGGGAAGATATTCCCCTGCTGGTCAAGGTCTTCATCGACCGGGCCCGGCGCCAGACCCGCAAACCCCTCACCGGCATCAGCGACGCGGCCCTGGACCTGCTCACCGGCCACGATTGGCCCGGCAATGTCCGGGAACTCATCAATGTCATTGAGTACGCCTTTGTCCTGTGTCCCGAAGGCGTTATTCAGGCGGAGCACCTCCCGGCCACGTTTCTCCCGAGGTCGGCGCCCCCGCTCCGGGAGCGCCGGGTGGCCCGGGCCGGCAGGGGGATGGACGAACGCCAGCGGTTGATCGACGCTATTAACGAGGCTGGAGGCAAAAAGAGCGAAGCGGCCCGCCTCCTGGGTATCAGCCGGGTGACCCTATGGAAGCTCCTCAAGGTCCACGACATCCAGGTGGAAAAGATTATCCGGGGTTAGGGAAGAACTTTGGCTCCCGGATCGCCGGGTCGATAAGGAGAACCCATGAGACGTGAGCAAATCAAAAAGTGGCTACCCGCCTTATTGGTGTGCATCTGGTGCCTGCCCTCGGGGGCCATGGCTCAGGAGCTCAAACCTCTCTCCATTACCCTGGAGGGATATGCTTACCCGTATAAAGTTGACTTTCTGCCTCTGCACCTCGAAGGCCAGGATTTAAGGATGGCCTATATGGACGTTATGCCGGCTCATCCCAACGGCAAGACTGTCCTGCTCTTACACGGCAAGAACTTTTTTGGCGCCTACTGGAGCAAGACCATCGCCTTTTTGTCTGCCAACGGTTTTCGGGTCGTGGTTCCCGACCAGATCGGGTTCGGAAAATCCGCCAAGCCCGATATCCACTATAGCTTTCACCTGCTGGTGGCCAACACGAAAAAGCTGTTGGACAGTCTGGGGATAAAAGAGGTGGCGGTGGTGGGACATTCCATGGGAGGCATGCTGGCCACCAGGTTTGCCCTGATGTATCCGGAAACGGTAACCCGGCTCATCCTGGAAGATCCCATCGGCCTGGAGGATTACCGGGTGTTTGTGCCGTATGCTCCTCTTGAGGCGCTGTACGCCAATGAATTAAACGCTCAAGAGGCGGGCATCCGCAAATATCACCAGGCTTACTATGTCCGCTGGAAGCCGGAATATGATGCCTATGTCCGGGTGGCGGCCCGCTGGAAATTGAGTGGTGAATATCCCCGCCTGGCCAAGTCGTCGGCCCTGACCTACCAGATGATCTATGAACAGCCGGTATGCCATGAATTTCCCTATCTCACGGCCAAAACCCTCCTGATTATCGGGCAGGCGGACAGAACCGTGGTAGGCAAGGCCCGGGTAAAAAAGGAACTCCTTCCTGAGGTGGGCCAGTATCCGGCCTTAGGTAAAAAGACCGTAGGGTTGATTCCCCACGCGGTCCTGGTGGAAATACCCGAGGTGGGACATATCCCCCATCTTGAAGCTACCGACAGGTTCAATAAAGAGTTGCTGGCCTTCCTGAATCAATAAGTGAGAGCGTGGCGGCTGGGAGGCAACCGGCGGGGCCGGCCTAGAAATCCACCGGTTCCCCGGCCTTGGCCTTCCGCCATTTATAGACCAGCGGGATGAGGCTGACCACAACCACCAGGACCACCCCGACAATCAGTCCTGAGGAAATCCGCCCGTTCAGGAGTTCCAGGATATTGCTGGAGAAGTACACGTAGGCGATGGTGGAGGGCAGCATGCAGACGAAGGTGGCGGCCAGGTAAGGCCAGAAATCCACCCGGGTGAGGCCGAAGGCGTAGTTCAGCAGGGAGAACGAGAAGACGGGGACCAGCCGGGTAAAGGCCACGATCTTCCAGCCATGCCGGGCCACTTTGGCGTCCAGGGACATGAGCCGGGAGCCGGCCAGTTTCCCGGCCACCCAGTCCCGGGCCAGATAGCGGGCCGTTAGGAAGACCAGCCCGGCGCCCAGGGTGGAGCCGAACGCGGTATAGACTACCCCCCAGATGGGTCCGAAGAGCACGCCGCCGGCCAGGGTAATGGGGAGGCCGGGCATGAAGAGCGGCGCCACCGTCCACACCGCCAGGAAGATCAGGGGCAGCAGGACCTGGTGCGCCGCCCCGAACCGGCGCAGGCGCTCCTGGTCCAGGTACTGCTCCAGGTGAAAATACTGCAGGGCGATCACTGCCGCGATCAACACCATAAAGAGGAGCGGGCGGATGACGGACGCCTTGTTGGCGGTTCTGGGCGGATTTATCTTGTGAAGATTTGCCACACGGTGCTCCTGGGGAAATTTTACCTCAATTTTCCCGGTAAAACGATAAAATGCTGTGGCGAACCCGCGAGTCCCCCCGCTTTTTAGGCCCAGGCAGGCGGGTCCCGGTAGGAATTCTTAACCGATAGACCTGGGACCTGACGGCGGCGGACCGCCGGGGTTCATCACGCCTAGGGCGGCCCGCGGCCGCCATAAGCCGGCGGGCACGGCACGCCCGATATAGCGTTTGCCAAAAGTATTTTCCGACGGCGGCATCATTCTCACCCCCCTAACCCCCCTTTAGCAAATTGGGTAACTATAAGGAATTGCTGATAAAGTCCTACTTTGAAAAAGGGTGACTTTAGGGGGATTTAAGAACCTCCAAGTGGAAAGAATTTAAGGCAAACACTATAACCATAACTTCGCCTCGGCATATCTCTGGCCGGGTAGGTCCAAGCAGGGAAACGTCCGGATTATCAGACCGATTCGGGTTGCTTGGGACCCGGCAGGCCGAGCAGTCTCCGGGCCTGGGCGAGGCTGCGCCATCCCGGCTGCGGGGCCGGGCGTGGCAGGTTAAGGAACGTCCCCAGGTCGTCATAGGTGTCGATGTCGGGCCAGGGGGGGAGGAGGTGGACCCTGAGGCCCAGGTGCCGGGCCAGGTCCAGGGTGTCGGCCAGGACCGTGGTACTGGACCAGGCCGGCCCCTGGAACAGGCGGGGCTGGGGCTCGGTAAGGCCCACCAGGTGGTAGCCGCCGTCGGTAGCCGGCCCCAAGACCACCTGGGCCCGGCCGGCCGCCAGCACTTCCCGGGCCTCCGACACCACTGTGGCCGGGAGATCAGGGACGTCGCCGCCCCTGAGCAGTACGGGGCCAAAACCGGCGGCAAAGCCCCGGGCGAAGGCCCGGGCCATGCGCTCTCCCAAATCCGCCCCCTCCTGGGGGAAGAGGTCCGTGCCCGGCGGCGCCAGGCCGCCAAAAAAAGCTTGAGCCTCCAGGGGGCTGAAGGCCACGGCCAGGCGCACTTCCGGCACCCGGAGCATTTCTTCCAGGATATCCAAGAGGAAGCTGTGATAGAGTTGGGCGGCGGCCTCAGGGGACAGGGGGGGGCTGAGACGGGTTTTTACCTGTCCCGGGCGAGGTTCCTTGGCAAATATGATGAGCAGGGCGGTCATAGAATGAGCGACGATAGGAGCCGGTTAGTCCACGGGACGTCCCGGTTCCCCGGCTATATCTCCCATTTCCCGGCGGGGCCCGGCCAGACGGCAGGGATGCCGGATGCTGCCGCTTTGTCCCCGGAGCCGACCATTTCCCTCATCCTGCCGGTTTTAAATGAGGCCCCGATGTTGGCCGGGGCCCTGTCAAATCTCCCCTGGACCCCTGATCTGGAAATCATTGTGGTAGACGGCGGCAGCACCGACGCCAGCCGGGAAGTGGTTGCCGGCTTGGCCCACGTCCGCTGGCTCAGCGCGCCCCGGGGGCGGGGGGCCCAGATGAATGCGGGTGCCCGGGTGGCCCGGGGTGATCTTCTCGTCTTCCTGCATATCGATACTGTCTTGACCGCGGCCCATCTGGCGGCCCTGCGCCTGGCCTCCCTGGATCCCCGGGTCGGGGCCGGGGCCTTCGCACTCCGCCTGATCCCGCCCACTCCCTTCCTCAGGTTCATCGCCTGGGGGGCCAACTGGCGCAGCCGCCTCTTTCGCCTGCCCTATGGCGACCAGGCCTTGTTCGTGCGCCGGGACCTGTTCTTCGCCCTGGGAGGCTATTGCCATCGGCGTCCGGAAGACCTGGACCTGGTGATCCGGCTCAGGCGCCGCACCCGCCTCCGCCTTTTGACGCCGCCCATCGCCACCTCCGGCCGCCGCTGGCTGGAACACGGCAACCTCCGGACCACGGCCTACCACTGGGTCTTCCTGACCCGCCACCTGGCCGAACGCCTCTTTACCTGGCGCTGGCCGCCGTTGGGGGAATTGCGAGTTGGGGGAGGGGACTAAGGACAACAGCCCCTAGCCCTCCCCCCACGTTTCCTGGCCGCATTCATCCCTCGGCCAGGCGGCCGCCGCAGGAGGAGCCGAGGCCGGCGGTGCAGCCGTAACAGTGGTCCCCCAGGCGGATGGGCCGGGTGGCCAGGGCCGGCAGGTCGAAGTTCCCGATGGTCTGGGGCAGGCCGGCAATCAGGGGCAAATCCAGGGCCTGGTTGAAGTCGCAGTCGTAGAGGCGCCCGTCCCAGGCGACGCTGATGAGGCTGCGGCACATGAGGCCGGCCACTGTGGCCGGGTTAAAACCGGACACCAGCTTCCCCATGTAACGCTCATAATTTTTGGACCGCTCTAAAAACTCCTTGAAGCGCCCGATGGGCATATTGAGCAGGGTTAAAAGCTGGTGGAAGTGAATCCCGTAGCGCTGCGCCAGTTCCCGGCGGAATTGCTCCTCCAGGGGGCCAGGCTCCGGCGGCAGGTAGGCGCCCGCGGGGTTGTACATGAGATTTAGCTTCAGGTCCGAGTCCGGTTGCCCGTAGCCCAGGCGATTGAGGCGGCGCAAGGCTTCCAGGCTCTTCTGAAACACTCCCGCCCCCCGGAGACGGTCCACCATGTCTTCCTGGTAGTAAGGTAGGGAGCACACCAGCTCCACCCGGTGGTCCCGGTAAAATTCCGCCAGGTGTTCCTTGCCGGGTTCCAGCAGGATCGTCAGGTTGCTCCGGGTGAGGATATGGGTCCCCGCCTGGTCCAGGCGCTCCACCAGGCACTCGTAATGGGGGTTAAGTTCCGGCGCACCCCCGGTGAGGTCCACGGAAGGGATGGACCAGCGTTCCACCACCCGGAGGAGGGCATCGATGGTGTCACGTTCCATCTGTTCCGGGCGGTGGGGGCTGGCCAGGAGGTGGCAGTGCTTGCAGGCCTGGTTGCAGCGCCACCCGAGGTTGACCTGCAGGGTGGTGAGGTCCTCGGCATGCAGGCCGGCATAACCCAGATGCTCTAGTTGGCGGGCAAAGGGCAGCATGGGTCTTCTGCCTTACAGGGTGATTTTGGCGGCGGCGTTCACGGCCTGGATGCCGTGAATCAGGGTGGCCCCGCCCCGGATGGCAGTGGCGACGTGAATGGCTTCGGTCATCTCCTCCAGGTTGGAGCCGGCTTCCAGGGACCCCCGGGTATAGGCGTCGATGCAGTAAGGGCATTGGACTGCGTGGGCCACGGCCAGGGCAATCAGGGCCTTTTCCCGGGTGGTCAGGGCCCCGGCGCTCATGACTGACTGGTAATAGTTCATAAAGCTGTTATAGAGGTCGGGGCAATACTTGCCCATTTCTGCGAATCTTTCCAGGTCATTTTCTTCGTAGTAGTGCGACATGTGATCTCCTGGGGATGAAAAGGAGGTGGCAGCGGTTCCCGCCGAAGCGGAGTCGTTTCTCCGCCGGCGCGGTCTGGGTGCGGGTGGTGGCGATACGCGGCACGGCCCAGGGGCCATCCTCCCTGGTTTGTCCCGGCAGGCCCGGTCCCGGGCAAAATCGACAAACCCCTAACCCTGATGCCGAAACTGAGACGGGCCCGGAAACCTCCCGAGCCCTGGTCCGGCGGCGCTCTCTCCTAAAACCGGGTAAAACCGGTGAAGCGGTACATGTCGCCCATCATCTCCTCGTATTCACCCTTGAGCTTCTGGTAGAGACGGGCGTTTTCCATGCCCAGGGCCGCCTGCTCGGCCAGAGAGGAGATAAAGGTGATTTCATCATCGCTGAAATCCCGGGGTTCGCTGGTATAGATGCGCATGACCCCGATGACGTTGCCCTTGAGGTTGATGGGCACCGAGAGGATGGATTTGATGCCCTCTTCCTCCGACTCCTTGACGTAGGTGGCCCGGGGGTCGCTGCCCACGTCGTAGATGGACACCGCCTTGCCCATCATGGCGTCAGTGATGGACTTGTCGGTCCCCACGGGACCCTTGGTGATGTAGCGGTCGCTCAGGCCGTAACAGGCTACTATTTCCAACTGCTGACGTTTTTCATCCAACAGGCGCACGCCGGCCCCTTTGATGTCCAGGGCGGTGGTGACGGTCTTTACCAGGAGGTTGAGGACCTTTTTGACGTCCAGGGCGGAGTTGATCGCCTTGGAAACCTCCAGCAGGCCTTTGAGAAAGTTGAATTCCTTGGTGCGGTCTTCATACATCTTGGCGTTGCTGATGGCCTGGGCCCCCAGTTCCGCCACGGCGCAGGCAAAATCCACCTCTTCCATGGTGAACTCCCGGGGTTCAGCGGTCACCAGGCGCATGATGCCGATGACCTTGCCGTGGGCCACCATGGGGATAGCCACCAGGGTGGCGATCCCTTCTGCCTTGGCCTCCTGGGGATACTGCATGCGGGGGTCGTTGACCGCGTCGAAAATGGCCACCGGCCGGCCGCTCAAGGCATCAGTGATACTCTTGTCCACGTCCACGGAGCCCTTTTTGAGGTAGTTGTCGCTCAACCCGTGGGCTGCGGCCAGCTCCAGCCGGTTGGTCTTGGGGTTGACCAGCCGGATCGTGGCCCCTTTCAAGTTCATGACTTCGGTGATCTGCCGCACGATGTGATCCAGCACTTCGTCCACCGACAGGGTGGAGCTCAGGACCTTACTAATCTCCTGAAAGCTCCGCAGATACATCCGTTCCTTAAAAGCCGCCATTGTCGCCCCTCCCTTGTCTATGCTTGGTTGCCTGTGGGAAATCCCGGATCACTCACCCCTACTTGTCCTTCAGTTATAGTTATCTATAGTTATCAATTTTCCCTTCATCCGGCAAGGCTGCCGATACCAGTTTCTTTACCGCACGATACCCTATCACTTTTGCGGCCAGGAGGAAATACTTCGGACAGCATGGTTGCCTCTGTGACCCGGGCGGCACAAGGTTCTGCGGCCCGGTGGCCAGAGGTATCGCCGACGATTTTCTGCGTCCCTGGCGGCCCTGGGGCGTCGGTGTCTAGTTCACGTGAAGATAAGCATGGTTGGGCCAAAGGCAATCCCGGCAGGCGATTTTGGGGCTCGGCGCCAGGCCAGGTTGTCGTCCTGAGCACGCTATCGTGATCTTCAGGTCAGCGCGACGGAGGAAAATGAGGCATGGGGGAAGGTCACGGCTGGAGACCGCAGCGATATCTCGCCGGGAAAAAAACCGGTTTGGCCAAATCCCGTATAAATACCTCCTTATTTTTGGTATAAACCAAGGCATGGAATTCAAGGCCCTGCATTTCGCCGACCGGCTGACGGTCATCAATCCCCAGGGGACCATCGGGGTGGTGACCCTGTGGTCCAAGGTGGATTATGTCATCGAGCGCTTCCGCCGGGCCGGGGTGGATCTGGCCCCGGCCACCAGCCCCATCGCCGTCTTCGGCACCCTCTACGGCAACGGCCTGCGGGAGCTGCTGAGGAATTTGTTGTACAACCCGCAGATTCAAACGCTCTTCATTTGCGGTAACAATCGTTCCGGCTCCCGGGAGGAGTTGCAAAAATTTTTTGAATTAGGCCTCGAGCCGGTGACCACCTCCCTGGTGCAATACCGTCCGCCATCATCGGAAATCCGGGTAGCCCCGGCCAGGATTCGCGGGACCAGGCGGATCATCGACGACCTGGTGACGCCGGAGCGGTTTTCTGCGATGCCGGAGCTTATCTGGTTAGGCGACGCCAATGAAGAGCAGATCGGGACGGAGATCTTCAAAAGGTTGCTCCTCAACTGGAAGCCTAACGCCATGCAGGAACTTGAGCGGCGTCAGGTGCCGCTGCCCGAAGTTGAAGTCCAATATTTCCCCAGTAATCCCCGGGGCCATGTGGTGGTGCAGAATACGCCCATTGCGGCCTGGAAAGAAGTGCTCTATCTCCTCACCCGCTTCGGCCGCCGGGTAACCTTGAAAAAGGGCGACCGGCTGGAGTTGCAGCACGTCAAGGTGGTGATAGAGAAGCCGGAATTCGCCTCGGAGAAGGAACTCCATGAAGTCAATATCGCTCCCGGGAAACTGCGGCGCTATCAGGAAGACATCCTTCGGGGCAAACTCCGTCCTGATGAGACCTATAATTACGGCCACCGGTTGCATAATTATTTCGGCCTGGACACCCTGGCAGCTTGCGCCAATCGGCTGAAAGCCGACCCAGAAGACCGCAAATCCTACGTGGCCCTGTGGGACAGCGCCCGGGACCTGACGGTCAAGGAGGGCCGCCCTTGCCTGGTGTCCCTGTTTTTCCGGAAGTTCGAGGGCAAACTGACGCTGAGCGCCGCCTTCCGGACCCACAACGCCATGGACGCCTGGCTGCTTAATGTTTACGGGCTCATGGCCATCCAGGCCTGGGTGGCCCAAGAGGCCGGGCTGGCCCCCGGGGCCATCGTGGTCATCAGCCACTCCCTGGGCCTGGACCCCCGGGAGCTGGACCGGGCCCTGATGATCATAGGCAAGCGCCCCTTCACGGTCAATCTCGACCCCATGGGCTACTTTCGCGTTACTCTGGATGCGGGTGAGATCATCGTGGAGCACCGCTTCGAAGACGTCACCCTGAGGGAGTACCGGGGCAACACCGCGGTATACCTGCAACACCAGATCGCCCGGGACGTGGCCCTCTCGGATATCAACCACGCCATCTACCTGGGGCGCCAGCTGGCCAAGGCCGAGATGGCCCTGAAGACCGGCCGGGAGTTCGTGCAGGATTAGGGGGCAGCGGTAAAATGCCGGGTGGGCACTGCCCGCCTTTACCTTTATCTGAAAGTACAGGCGAGACGCCGGTGCCGCCTTTTCCCTTTTATAGGGCAGCCTGTGGCCGCCATAATCCGGCGTGCACGGCACGCCCTATAATCTGTCCCGGATCAGGCTAAACCTGCATGAACCACAAAGGTCGCACCCCCGAGGATGAAAAATTCCCCCGGCCCCCTTTTTCGAAGGGGAGTATGAAAGTCCCCCGTGGGAAAAGGGCGATTTGGGGGAATTTGTACGGCAAAGCTTACGGCGCCCCAACCGACTCATGGAGCGTGCAGCCAATCTCCCGCGGGTAACGATAAGGTAGATGCCTAATTTTCCCTAGCCGAATCAGCCATGTCCCCAGCGACTGACCTCCAAAGCAAATTTATGGAATTTATGGTGGAGCACAACCGGCCCCGGATGGACGGGTTTAAACGCTGGGTCTTTCACCCGGGCATGCTATTTAAGGCTCAGGAGAAATGGTGGGGTGATCAGGGCCCCAGGTATACGCCGCATGAAGGGCTGGACCTGTACCGTTTTGAAGAGGCCGGGGGCCTGACGAAAACCGTGGACCAGCATACCAAAATTCCCGCGGCGTTTGCCGGCCGCATCGTCAAGATCGACCAGGATTTTTTGGGCAGATCCATCTATATGAACCACGCCATTTTTACGGCCGGGGGCCGACAGCTTGTGTCGGCGTTTGGCCACACCGTTCCCCGGGAGTCGCTGGAAACCGGCCGTTTGGTGGCTGCCGGTGAGGTCATCGCGACCGTCTCGCGAGGCCCCGGCCAAAAAACCGCGCTGGCGCCCCATCTGCACCTCACGTTCGCCTGGGTGCCGGTCCACCTTGAACCGGATCGGCTCGACTGGAAAAACCTGGCTGCTGACCCCGGGATAACGCTCATTGATCCGCTCACGGTGATCTCATCGCGAGGAGCGGTCACTGGACAATTTTTGTAGGGAGAGACCGGTGTGTTCTCCCGCGAGGGCGCACACCCAGGTGCGCCCCTGCGTTTTTCTTAAGCTTATGAGATTCTTCGGTCGTGCCACTCCCTCAGAATGACAGGTTGGGGGACTTTCTCAGAGGTCCCAACCCGGTATAAAGGCTGATTATGAGGCATGACCGCGTGTTTTGATCCGGTAAATCTGGAGGGAAAACGCCACGTGGAGCCTGTCGCCAGTTATCAATTGACCCTCATCGGCACGGTCCACGGCGACCCCCGGGGCCAGGCCCGGGCCGGGAAACTCCTCACCCACCTGAGGCCGGACCTGGTCACCGTGGAGATCAGCCCCTTTTCCCTGCGCTATCGCCGGCAGCACGAGGACCGGTGGCAGCGGCAGCTGGCCAAGGCTTTGGCCGAACTGCCGGAGGGCGCGGCCCGGCACCTGGCCATCCAACGCCTGGCGGCCCAGGTGGCCCTGCCTTTTGAGGTCAAGGCAGCCCAGGATTACCGCCGGAGGACCGGCGTTCCCTGGCGCCCCCTGGACCTCAGTTTTTTGTCCAGGCAGCACCTGCCCCGGTATGGGCCGGAACTCCTGAGCCCGGCTAATCTCAAGGCCTTGCTCACCACCCCCGACGGTGAACTTACCGAGCTTGTGGCGGCGGAATTCCGCCGGGCCCGGCAGGCCCTGGCCCGAGCCCCCCGGCGGCCCATCTCTCCCGGCGCCTCCGAGACCCGGCGACGGGAACGCTCCCTGGCTCGCAAGCTCCGGGGCCTGATCACCCGGTATCGCCGGGTGGTGCATCTGGGCGGTTGGGAGCACCTGGTGGCCTGGCAGGACTCCCCCGGCCTGTGGGATGATCTGGCGGATCTAAAGCCGGAGCGGGTCCTTCTGGACGAGGCGGACCGGCTGCCGGACTTTTAAATGCACCGAATCGAGGTAATAACTCTATCCTGACAGGTTCAAAGTTCAAAGTTCAAGGTTCACAGTTAGGGGTAGGCCCGGCAGCAACTTTTCCTCATTTACGGGTGACGCCGGGCCCCTGGCAGCAATGAGCCCCGCCATGGACAACTGCTTAATTATCCAAGATAATATTAGGAAGGTCGCCCCTCCGAAAAATTAAGTGCTTGAGTGTAGAGAGGAAAAAAGGGTAAACTTTCCCCCGATAAAAGAAGCTGGTTTTTTCCTGGTGCGGCGAGAGGCAGATATGGAGATTCGTCCCTTTACGTTGCCGGCAGGGCCGGAGCGGATCATCCGCGCTTCCCTGGGGGTGCCCCGGAGCACCACCATGGACGGGGTTCTGGTGCTGGCCCACGGGGCTAACAATAACATGGACCAGCCCCTGCTCAAAGGGTTGCACGAGCGTCTGGCCCGGGCCGGTTTGGTGACGCTGCGCTTCAATTTTTCCTACGCTGAGGCCGGCCGCAAGAGGCCCGACCCGGACGAGGCCCTGGAAGGGGTCTTCCGCCTGGTCCTGGAATATGTGGCGGAAATGGACGAATTCAAGGGCCTGGCGCTCTACCTGGGCGGCAAATCCATGGGGGCCCGCCTGGCCGCCCAAATCGTGGCCAAAGACGTGGGCGCCAGCGGCCTGGTCTTCCTGGGCTATCCCCTGCACCCCCCGGGGAAACCGGAGCAACTCAGGGATCAACCCCTCTATCAGCTGCCCTGTCCGGCGCTGTTCATTGAGGGCGCCCGGGACCCCTTTTGCCGGATGGACCTGCTGGGGAAAGTCCTGGGCCAGATGCCGGTCCGGAGCGATCTCCACGTCTTCCCCGGGCTGGGCCATTCCTTCGGGGCCGGGGGGCAGGCCATGACCGCGGAGGTGCTGGCCGAGATCACCCGGGTGATCCTGGGGTGGCTCGGCAGCTTATAAATAAGGGGTAAATAGGGAAAAGACAAGGGGAAGCAGCAAGAGTTTTTGAACCTGCCTTTCCCCGTTGCGCCCCAACGTGATAAGGTAGTTTTATCCACTGATGACTAGGAACAGGCACAGCATTTATGAGCGTTATCCTCGTCGTGGACGACGACGCCCCCACCCGGGAGGCGTTGGCGACCGGATTGAAGAAGTTGGGTCATGAACTCCATCTGGCCGGCACCGGGGCCGCAGCCCTGGACGAAGTCCGGCGGTCACCCCGTGGACCTGGCCATCATCGACCTGAAGCTCCCGGACATGGAGGGTACCGAACTCTTCGGCGCCCTGCGCATTTTGCGGCCGGAAGCCATTGCCATCATGATCTCCGGCGCCGCCACCGTGGACGAGGCCGTGTCCGCCCTGAAGCGGGGGATTTACGATTTCATCACCAAAGACTTCCGCATGAGGGACCTGCGCAAGGTGGTGAACAAGGCCCTGGAGACCCAGCAGCTCCTGGTGGAAAACCAGCGGCTGCGGGAGGCCCTTAAGGACCGGGGCCCCACCGGCCGCATCATCGGCCGGGGCCCGGCTATCCTCAAGACCCTGCACCTGATCAGCCAGGTGGCGCCCATGAAGAGCACCGTGCTCCTTTCCGGGGAGTCCGGAGTGGGCAAGGAGCTTATCGCCGAAGCCATCCACCACCAGAGTCCCCGGCGGCCCAGGCCCCTGGTCAAACTCAATTGCGGCGCCCTGCCGGAAGGGCTCATCGAATCGGAGCTCTTCGGCCACGAGAAAGGCTCCTTCACCGGGGCCATCCAGCAGCGCAAGGGCCGCTTTGAACTGGCCGACGGCGGCACCATCTTTTTGGACGAAATCAGCGAGATCCCCCAGTCCACCCAGGTGAAGCTGTTGCGGGTGCTTCAGGAGGGGGAATTTGAAAGGGTAGGGGGGACCCTGACCCTGAAGACGGACGTCCGGGTGATCGCCGCCACCAACCGTGATCTGGAAGAGGAGGTCGCATCGGGGCGCTTCCGCAAGGATTTGTTCTACCGGCTGAACGTCATCCACATGGTCATCCCGCCCCTGCGGGACCGGGTGGAGGACATCCCCCTGCTGGCCCTGCATTTCCTCGACAAGTTTTGCCTGGAAAACGACCGCCCCGCCATGGGGTTCAGCCCGGAAGTCATGGGCGCCTTGAAAAGTTATTACTGGCCCGGCAACATCAGGGAGTTGCAGAACGTGGTGGAACGGGCGGTGGCCCTGTGCGCCAGCAACATGGTGGAATTCGAGGACCTGCCTGACGAAATCCGCCGGCATTCCCCGGAAGACGACCAGATCATCCTGCCGGTGGGGTCTTCCATGGATGAGATCGAGCGCCAGGCCATCATCCAAACCCTGAGAAAGACCGGGGGCGACAAGGAACTGGCCGCCCGCCTCCTGGGCATCGGCCTGGCCACCCTGTATCGGCGCCTCAAGGAGATGGACCTCAAAGACGTACCGCCGGAGGAAAACTGAGATGGCCTGGGCTAAACTTCCTGGACCTGAGGTCATTGCCGGTCAAAGAAGCCGAAGCGGTGATCCTGCCCATTCCCTATGAAGCCACCACCACCTATGGGGCCGGCGCCCGGGGCGGCCCCGAGGCCATTCTGGCCGCCTCCCGCCAGGTGGAGTTGTGGGACGAGGACTATGACTGGGACCCCTCGGCCGCCATCCGCCTGGCCACCGCCGCCCCTATCCTGCCTGAGGTCTCGGGGCCTGGGGCCATGGTGGAGAAAATCAAGCGGGTGGTCATGCCCTTAATCTCCCAGGGGAAACTCATCTGCGCCCTGGGCGGCGAACACACCATCACCGTGGCCCTGCTCCAGGCCATGCAGACCCGCTACCCGGACCTGACGGTGGTGAGTCTGGACGCCCACGCCGATATGCGGGAGAGCTACGACGGCAGCAAACTGTCGCACGCCTGCGTCATGCGCCGGGCCTATGAATTGGGGCGCCCCCTGACGCTGCTGGGGGTGCGGAGCTACTCCCAGGACGAGTACCAGCTCCTCCGGGTGGCGCCCCGCCTCAAGCTGTTCAAGGCGAAAGAACTGCACACCCCGGAAGGCTGGCAGGCGGCCCTGTCGCATCTCCAAGGCATTTCGGGGCCGGTCTATCTCTCCGTCGACCTGGACGCCCTGGACCCGGGCATCATGCCGGCGGTGGGCACCCCGGAACCCGGCGGTCTGTCGTACGCCCAGGTCCTGAACATCATAGAAACTCTGACCAAACGGGGCCCCATCATCGGCCTGGACCTGGTGGAACTGGCCCCCATCCCCGGGAACACCGTGAGCGAATTTACCGCGGCCCGGCTGCTCTACAAGGCTTTGGGGTATATTTATCACTCTCGGTTGAAGTGACGGTTTTCCGTTTTCCGTTTTCAGTAAAAGGGCGGGGGTGCGGGTCTTTTCTCATGGGAGAATTTAAGATACTTTACAACCTGATGGAAGAACCTTTTTTGATTGACTGGTAGCGAACCAACCGGAAACCTGACGAAAAACGGAAAACGGGAAACCAAAATGCGGCGCAAACACGAAGACTTTCACGACGGGGCCAAAGACGGCCTGACTCCCCTGGAGCCGATGGATGTGAATGGCATCCAGGATTTTGACGAACTCCTGGCCGCCATGGGCAAGACCGCCTTCGGGGGCCGCAGTCTGGGGGAGGCCGCCGAGGTCCTGACCCAGATGGTCCGGGACCCGGAGTGCGCCATGGTCGGCACTTTTTCCGGGGCCATGAGTGTGGCCAAGATGGGCCTCATGATCTGCGAGATGATCGACCGGGGTTGGCTTAAGGTGGTCATTACCACCGGGGCCCTCATCGCCCACGGGTTTATCGAGACCCTGGGCCGGGCGCACTACAAGTACCCGGAGCAGGTCTCGGACCGGCAGCTCTACCAGCAGGGCTACAACCGCATTTATGACACCCTGGAGATGGAAGCCAACCTGGATTACGCCGAAGACGTGTTCCGTAGCGTGCTGGAGGGGTTGGATTCGGAGGAGACCTGGTCGTCCGCCAGCATCTGCCGGGAGTTGGGCAAGTACCTGGCGGAACAGAGCGACAGTCCCGGGATCTTGCGCTCCGCCTATTTGAAGGGGGTGCCGGTGTTCATCCCGGCCTTCACGGATTCAGAATTGGGCCTGGACCTGGCGGGTTTTATGGTGCGGCAGGCCCTGGCCGAGGGTAAGGACATTGCTACGGCCCTGGGGTCGGTTTCCCTGAAGTTCAACCCGTTCCTGGACCTGGGCGCTTATGCCCAAAAGGCCCTGGAGACTCCCAAACTGGGAATCTTTACGGTGGGCGGCGGCGTCCCCCGGAACTGGGCCCAGCAGGTGGCGCCCTATCTGGATTTGCTGCAAACCCGCCTGAACCTGGATCTGCCGGAAGTGCGGTTTCACTACGGCGTGCGGCTCTGCCCGGAGCCGGCCCACTGGGGGGGCTTGAGCGGCTGCACCTTCAAGGAGGGGGTCTCCTGGGGCAAGTTTGTCTCTTTAGAAGATGGCGGGCGTTACGCCGAGGTCCTGTGTGACGCCACCATCGCCTGGCCTCTCCTCCTCAAAGGCGTCAGCCAGCGTCTGGACAAAACGGCAACGGCTTAACCGCAACCCGGCACGATCTCTCAGGACGGGCCGGAGCCCAGGAGCGCCATACCCGCGACCAACACCATGAAAAGCAGCGCGGCCCACAGAGCCAGCTTCGTCGGCGTCGACCCCCGAGATACTCTTCATAAACTTTGTGTAGTCCATAGTACATCCTTGTAGGTCTGGTTTTTTCCCTTAGCATACGGCCGGCGGCCAAGCCTGACAATTGGGGATTTTCCTAATTGCGGGGGGTAAAATCCTGAATTTAGTTTGGGTTTATGGGAGAAAAGGGCAGGGGCCATTTACCTAACACCCCCAGGAGATCAATCGCCGGAGGACGGGGGCAAACAGCCGCAGGAGGCGCAACTGCAGAGCTTTTCGGTCTTTAGGGTGTGGTAGCCCTCCCGGATCAGGAGGGCGACGATCACCAGCCCGATGCCGGGGTCGGCCTGCCAGAGGCCGAACCAATAATTGAGCCCCAGGCCGAGGAGCAGGGCCACGGATAACATGGCGCAGGCCAGGGTCTGCTTGGAGTCGGCCATGAGGCTGGCGCTGCCCAGGGATTTTCCCGTGCGATACTTGAGGGCGAACAAGGCCGGCATGACGATGATGGAGGCCAGGCCGATGCCGAGGCCCAACAGGCTGGGGGCGGGGGCCTCCTGGAAGATTAATTTCTCCACGGATTCATAGAGCACGTAAGCCGCCAGGACGAAGAAGGTGTACCCGACGATCTTGACGGCCCGGCGTTCCAGGCGCTCTTCCTCGGCGGCGCTCAGAGTGTCGTGCCGGGCGAACCGCCAGATCATCACCCCACCGGACAGAGACTCCACCAGGCTGTCCAGGCCGAAGCCCACCAGGGCGATGGAGCCGGCCAGGGAGCCGGCCACCAGGGCCAGGGCGCATTCCACCACATTGTAGGCGATAGTGAAGTAGGATAGGCGTAGAGCCCGGCGATGCAGGTTGGTCATAAGAGAACTTATAGGGCGGGCTGTGCCCGCCATATTTCGGCGGCCACAGGCCGCCCTAGGTATTTTTCGCTTGATAAATGAAATTCTTCAGCCGCTCGAAATAAGCCTGGCCCCCCACCCCATAGACGTCGTTGTGGTGGGCCCCGGGGATGATGTAGAGGTCCTTGGGCGGGTTGGCCGCGGCAAAGAGGCGGCGGCCCATGTCCACCGGGATGATCTCGTCGTGGCCGCCGTGGACGATGAGCACCGGCACTTTTACTTCATCAATTTTACCCAGGTTGTCATAGGGCACCTTGGGGCGCCAGTCGAACAGGAAGGGGGCGAGCAGCCTGGCCATGTCCGAAGAGTTGGTGAAGGCCGACTCCAGGATCAGGGCCCGGCAGGGCTTTTGGCTGGCCAGGTTCGTAGCCAGGGCCGTGCCCAGGGAGCGGCCGAACAGGACAATGTCGCCGCCTGGTATGCCCCGGGTCTCGGCCACGTAACGGTAGGCCGCGGCCGCGTCCAGAAAGGTGCCCTCCCGGCTGATGCGGCCCAGGGAGCGGCCGTATTCCCGGTAATCGAAGATGAATATCTGAACGCCCGCCAGGTCATGGAGCAGCTTAATATTTTCCAGGCGGTGGCTGATGTTGCCGGCGTTGCCGTGGAACCACAACAGGACCGGGGCCCCGGCCTGGGGCACCCACCAGCCGTGGAGCCTGACGCCGTCGGCGGTATCAAAGAAGACGTCTTCGTATTGCAGCCCGAAATCCGTTGGCGTGCCGGCTGGCTCGGAGTCGGGGAAGAAGACGATACCCTTTTCGGAATATTCCAGGATCATGGCGGCCTCGCTGGCGGAACGACGCGTTTCCGGCCGGCCCGCAATCGCATAACCACGATTCAAGACCATCTGGCCACAACAAAGCGATGAAAAAACGTTAACCGGAATTACCGGCGGCAAGGTGGGTGCGTCCCAGGCACCAGAGAGTGGCGCCTCAACCGCGCCCTACTGCATTCATAAAAAAGGCTAGACCCGATGGTATACCCTTTTCCCTGGAGACACAAAAAAATAATTCGGGATGGCGGCCGGGAAAGGAAGTGCCCCCGGCCAGGCTCAACTCATCAGGAAACCCAGGATGTAGCGCAGAGCCAGGCCCGAGATAACCACCCCCAGGCCGATGCGGATGAGCTTGGCGGAGAAGAATCTCTGGATGCGGGCCCCGATGTACATGCCGGCAAAGCCGCCCAGGCCGAAGAGCGCCCCCAGGGCCCAGTCCGGGGCCACCGGCCCGATATTGGGGTAAAAGGGGGCGATTACCGAGTAAAAGCCCACCCCGGCCACCGAGGTGAGGAAGGTGCCCATCAGGGCCGCGCCGGCGATGGTGTAGATGGGGAGTTCGAAGATGGCCGCCAGGAAGGGGGCGATGATGGCGCCGCCGCCGATGCCATAGGTGCCGCCGATGAGCCCCACCACCAGGGCCAGGGCGAACAGGGCCGGAGCATTGAAGGTGAAGGTCTCGCCCTAAAAACTCATAGCTGACCCGTCTGAAACTCCAACTCACGGTCTTGACCCGGGCGGCAGAAGGCAGGCACTGCCCGACGCCGGAGCACGCCGACTCCGCCAGGACCTTCTTCAAGCGCTCCTGGACCCGGGCCTCGAACTCCAGGATCTTGCCCTTTTTGCGCTTGGCCCGGGGAGTCTGCTCATAGAGCAGGCGCAGGCCGATATAGAGGAGCACGCAGCCCACGAAGAGCTTGAAATTTTTCGGGTCGAGCATCCAGTTGACCCGGATGAGGGCCCCGGCGAAGATGCCCGGGAGCGTTCCCATGATCACCACCCAGGTCAGCGGCCAGTTCATCCGGCCCTCCCGGATGTAGCGGTAGACCCCGGAAGGGATAGCCACGATGTTGAAGACCAGGTTGGTGGGAGAAACTGCCGGGCTGGTGAAGTTGAGGATGCTTACCTGGAAGGGCAGTAACAAAAAAGCCCCGGAGACTCCCCCCATGGAGGTGAAGGTAGAGACCAGGAAGGCAATTAAAGGCGGAATGAGCGGGTTGACCTCCACGCCGGACACGGGAAAGACCATACCCCACCTCTTGTGGAATTTTTCACAAAATTAGCGCAATTTGATAGCGCTGTCAAGAGGAAATTGAGCAGAAGAGAGGGGATAAGAGGAAAGAACTTTTGGCAAACGCGAGAAGATGGGGCCGACGCTAATTGGCAAGAGTTATCTACACAGAGATCTCACCTAAAAACTGTCGGCAAAATATTTCATCCATCTCATCTCGGTGCTGATCTTTACCTACATTTCTGCTATGTGAACCTCACACCAGCGGCAGGTAGCCCGTGAGGGGGCGGGCCCGGTGTTCCAAGGTCGCCTGTTTGCGGAGTCGCCCCGATTCCAGCCTGAAGAGCCGATGCCCCAGGGGGTAAAAGGCTTCCAGGGACTCGCCCAGGAGCAGGGCCGCGGTCCCGTAGCGGACGCGGTATTTTTGGAGGACATTGGCCAGCATGGTGGCCCCGTCAATGGTGGCGAGCTCTCCGGTGATCACCGCCAGGATCAACTCCGGCTCTTTTACCAGTTCCCGGGCCCACACCGCCCTGGCATAGGTGGCGGGAGTCACCTGGGGCGGGTACTGGGTGAGATGGCCCTGGAGTTCCAGTAGCTCCAGCAAGTCGGTGTAGGGGGCCAAGGCCTCATTTTCCTGGCATCCATGGTAGTAACAGGGGCCCAGGGCGATATTATCCCGGAGGGAAATGAGGTGCAGCAGCACCTGCCAGGGTGAGACATAGGCGATGCGGCGCCTGAGGCGGTAGAGTTGGTCCCGGCGCCGCAGGGCTGCGTCCCGGCCCCAATGGCGGACGTGGCCAGCCAGCGGGGAGAGGAGCGTGGCCGCCACTTCCAGCAGGGACTTACTGACGGCCGGGCCGGCCCCTTCAATGAGGACGACCTCGTTGAACGCCACGGTCAAGGACAGGGGCGCGGGCCAGGCGGTCGTTTCCGGCAGGGCGACCAGATCCAGATTTAAGGCATGGTTCAGCATAGATACCGCCGGGTCACTGCGGCCCCAGCCCAGGGCCGCTCACAGGTAATAAGCCGCGGTCAGGATGATGTCAATGGTCCCGATGAGCACCAGGCTCCAGATGGCGGCCAGGGAGGTGTTGCGCGCCACCTCGTCCACGTTGACGCGGCAATTGAAGCCGAAATAAATGGACACGGTGGCAATGAGCATGGCGAAGAGCGTGGTCTTGGCGAAACCCACGCTCAGGTCGACCCATTGCAGGGCATTGACGAAGGACAGCCAGAATTTGGTCCAGAAGATCTCGGCGAAGGCCTGGGCAAAGAGATACCCCCCGATGATGGAGGTGAAGACGCAGAGGATATAGAGGCACAGCAGGCTGAGGGTGAGCCCCCAGAAGCGCGGCACTCCCAGGAAACGGTAGGGGTCGATGCCCATCATCTGCAAGGCCCGAATCTCCTGGTTCACGGACATGTTGCCGATCTCTACGGTGATGGCGCCGCCGGAATTGAGCAGGACGAAGAACGCGGCCCATACCGGTCCCACTTCCCGGACCACGATGGTGACCAGCAGCCAGCCGATGAATTCCTCCCCCTGGAACTTGACCAGTTGCTGGGTGGCATGGACGATCACCAACATGCCCAGCATCAGGGAAGTAAAGACCAGAATATAGGCCCGGCGGATGGCGGTGAAATACACCTGCCGGCTCAGTTCCCGGAAAAACAGGCCCAAAAAAGGAGGACCGATAAAGACTCCTAAAAGGAGGCGGTGGAACATGGCGCAGATGTCCAGCAAGCGGAAGATCCGGCCGGCGAACCGGCCCCAGGCCTGCCACAGGAGCCCGCCCAGGGCCCCCACCACCCTAAATAACCGGTTCATGAGGTTCTTCCGCTATGGGAGGGATCTCCAGGGAAAAGACCGCGCCACCGGACTCCCGGGGCGCCACCGTGAGACTGCCGCCGTGCTGGGAGGCGATGGCCGCAGCTATGGCCGGGCCCAGGCTTCCCTGGATCCGGCCTGGATCGCCGAACGGATTTAACCACTCCTGGCACTCCGATGATGAGCGCGGGGCCCCGGAAACCCAGACCATGAGGCGCACCCCCCCCGCCGGGCTGGGCTCCGCCTTGAGACCCAGTTCCCCGGCCGGTGGCAGCAGATCCGTCGCAAAAGCCAGGAGATAGAGCACGGCCAGGCTCAGCTTGTTTTCTGACCCCCAGACCGGCGGCAGGGGCACTAACTCCTGCTGGGCCGTGACCTCCTCCGGCAGCCCCAGGGTCGCCAGGCGCCAGGCCCGCTGTATTCCGGGGGTGATATCCAGGCGTTCCCATGCCCCTTCCGGATCAGACCAGAGGTGGACGAGATCCTCAAGCACCGTATCCTGTCTGGCCCGCATCAACGCCAGGGTTTGCTGGGCCGGCAGAGGCGCCCCGGCGTCCCCACCCTCGCCCAGTTCCTGTTCCAGCTCTTGCAATTGAGCCTGCATGGCCTGGTAGGTCGGAAGCCCCCGGGCTATCACCCTCCCCAGAGAAGCATGGGCTTCCCCGTCAATCAGCCGTTGCCCCAGTTTGGGGACGGCCGTCCCCAACCGCGCCAGGACCTGCTGGATTGTCACGACCTCGGCCTGCCCCTGGGAATCCACCCGTTTGAGGTTCTCCAGCCAGAGCTCGAAATCTTCGGGCTTGGCGCCCTGCAATGCCCCGGTCACCACACTGAGGGTCCGCAAAGGCTCGGTGATGTGCCGTACCCAAAAGTAGATGAGACTCATGGCCAGAATCCCGGAGATGAGCAGGCTCAAAATGATCTCCACCCAGATATCCCGGCGGATGTTGGTCTGTTCCTGGCTCTGGAGAAAGAGCAGTTGGCGCATGCGGTTGGTATCGATGCCGATTTTGGCCACGCCCCAGAAGACCGCTCCCTCCTCGGCCCGCAGCACGTGTACCGGCATGTAGCGCAGCAGCATCGCCCCTTCTTTTTTAGGACCCCGGTTGACGGACCCCTGGAGGGTGTTGTCCACTCGCTGCTGCGTAGTAATGCTGTTGATGAGGTCCCGTTCCACGCCTTGAAACGACTTCATGAGTTTTTGGGGGCCGGCCATGGGCTCCAGTTCCGGAGCCTCCCGGCGGTAAAACATATAGGTCAGGTGCCGACCCTGGGCGTCTTGTTGCCCCCGGATCAGCTCAACCCCTTCGATGATTTCATTAAAAGTGACCTTTTCCCAGATGAGATTTTCAATCCACTGATCCATCTCCGTATTCGAGGTCGGGGTCACCTGCAGCAATCCCTTAATCGTCGCAAATTCCAGAACCAGGAGCCGGGAAATGGTGGTGGCTTCCACTTCGGTGGCGTCTTGCATGGAACTGATGGTGCGGTTCTGGAGCCCGTTCAGGGTGAGGTTGAGCAGGGGGAAAAACAGCAGGATGACCAGGGCGCACAACAAGAATGTGGCCCCGGCCAGGACGAAGAGCCGGTTCCGCAGGGAATAGCGGATGAAGGTCTCGGGTGTATTCATCTAATCAAGGGTCTGGTCTTTTTCCAGTTCCGCAATCGCCCCGGCCAGGGCTGCCTCCGGGGTTTGCCGGGCGAACAGGGCCTCATTCATGACCTTTTCCAGCACATTGTTGATCCGGCGGCTGTGGGGCCGGGGTCGCATCACCATATCTTTCTGGGCAAAGGTGTCATGGTACACCTGTAACACTTCTTTATTGGTGACCTTCTCCAGGGCCCGGATCAGTGACGGCACCTGGCCCATGGTCTCCGCCGCCAGGAGCTGAAATTGCTCGTCGGCCACCAACTCGATAAACTGTTTGGCATGCTCGATGACCACCGGGTCGGTTACGGCGAAGCGGTTGACGGCCCAGCCAAAAGAGCCGATGTTGGAATAGTGGTGAGGATGACCGGCCTGGGACGGGATGGGGGCCACTCCCACCTGGCTGATATTGGCGAGGCTTCCCGGAGACGGGCCCTTGGCGATCAAATCGCTCAAGTCTTTCATGCGGGTGCTCCAGTTGACCATGAACAGGGTCTGACCATGATAGAAAGCCTGCCGCAGGCTCCCTCCGGGGTCGAATTGCGCCAGGGCCCCAGGCCCGGGAATAATGCTCCCCTGCATGGCGATCAGCTCTTTGAGGGCCGCCAGGAAGGCCGCGGTATTATTCTTCTGGGGCAAGACAAACTGGCCGGCGTCATCGTTGATGCGGCCGCCGAAACCCCAGAGAATCGGATAAAAATCATTCAGGGTATTGGTGGAGTGGATGAGCAGGCCATATTTCAGAGATTTTTCCTGGGGCAGGACCTTGCGGCAAATTGCCTTGAGTTCCTCCCAGGTCCGGGGAGGCGCCAGGTTGTAACGTTTCAGGATATCCCGGCGGTAGAAGAGGATGTTGCCCTTGATGTAGGTGGGCACGGCCACCAGCTGCTTGCCCGGTTGGCCGGTAATTTGGGTCAGGGATACGGAAAAGGCCTCAGCCACCGCCGGCACCAACTCCTTCCGGTCAAAGACCTTGGTGCGTTCCAGTTCATAGAGCCAGCCGGCCACGCCGTAGCGCTGCACCCAGGGGGCATCCAGGAGCAACACCGCGGGTATCTTGCTCTCGGTGGAGAGTCCCAGCACAAAGGGCTCATAGGGGAGCAGGCTTTCCGGCACCTGGATCCCTTTGAATTTCCGGTCGAAATCCTTGTACGCCGCGCTGTTGGCCTTCTCCGACAGGAGCCGGATCAATTCCCGGGTAGGGGCATCGAAGGTATAGGTGATGGCCCTGGGGGGGAAAGGTCCGGAGCCGGCCCGCACCCCAGCAATTGCAGGACCAACAAGGCCCAGACGATCCGGGTGAGGCACGGCACGGCAGTTGCGAATTTAAGGCGCGGCCTGACCACTCTTTTCCATCCTAATAGGGTTTCACCGGTTTATCGGCCACCAGCACCGCCAGTTGGGGCCGGTATTTCTCCAGACTCAGGGGCACCAGGAACAGGAGGCAGGCCAGCAACCCCACCCCTTCGAGCAAAAACACCCAGCCGTAAGCCCCGGCCTCGCTGCCCGTGAGATAAGCGAACCGTTCTTTGAGAAATCCCCCGGTCATTTCCCCCGCGGCCAGGGCCAGGCCGCTGGCCAGATTCCACAGGCCCATGAAGACCCCGCTGAAGGTGGGGTGGGCCATGTTCATGGTCAGGTGGGACAGCCCCACGTTGTAGAAGCCCCGGGCCAGCCCCAGGAGACAAAGGGCGTAAATGCCCCAGGTCGGGTTGGGTCTAAAAGAGGTGAAGCTGAGCAACCCGAAGGCCGCCGCGCCCAGCACCAGACTCGCCACCAGAACCATTTTGTTGCCCCAGTTCTGCCGGGCGGTGACCAGGAGATGCACCCCCACCATGCCCACCAGGATGCCGTAGGTGGTATAAATCCCGAACCGGCTGGTTTCGGCCACCGGCAGAGCCAACACTGCTCCACCATACGCAGTCAGGAGGAAGGACTGGATGGCCAGGAAAAAAATGCTGGCCCCCAAAAAGGCAAAAAAGGTCAGGGCCTGACGGTTGGTGCCCAAGAATTTTAAGGTGGCCCACAAGGCCATCTGGTGATGCCCGGGGGCGGCCTCGGCTTCGTCGGGGGGTTCGATGCCCCAGGCGCCCCAGATGGTGACCGCCACCACCGCCAGGGTGACCACCGTAAAGAGCCGCTGGATCTTGTCGGGGTCATACGCCGGGAACATCCGCCCGGAGAGGGCCGAGCCCACGATAAAACCCAGCAGGGTCAAAATCCACACCATGGTCAGGGCATCGCCCCGGTCCCGGGCCGGGACCCGGTCCACCAAAAGGGCATTGATGGCGGTGGCGGACACGGTGGTGCCGATGCCGAACAGGGAAAACAGCAGCACTCCCCCGTACAACAGGGAGCGGCTGTGGGGCTGGGCTCCCAGCGCCAGGGCCCAGCTCGGGAAGAAGGGCATCACGGCCACGCTGAGCAGCATGCCTCCCCAGATGTAAGGGGCGCGGCGGCGGCCCCGGACGGCATAGTTGTCGGAACAATAACCGGTAACCAGGCCCACCGGCGTCATGACATGCTGAAAGGCGAAGCTGAAGGTGACCAGGGCCGCGGGCACCATCAGGTCCACGATCAACACCCGGTTCAGGACGTTGGCCAGCAATACCACCAAAAATGAGGTGGCGAACCGCACCAATCCTAATTTCAGTACCAGCCGCGAGATAAACATAGGCCCATTTGCAGCATAAACCGGGTAGTTCGGGAAGTAAAGCCCGGAAATGACGGCTAGTTAGGTTCGCACCGGTTTAGGGCGGCGCCGGTTTCCACTTGTGCTGCCAGAAAGAGGATTTCGTCAATATCCTCACGTCAGGCATCGCCCCCCTCACCACCCATAAGTATTCCTGCCCGGTGGCACAGCCTTTCCAGGCTGTGGAAAAATCCCTCGCACAGGTTGAAAACCTGTGCCACCAAAAACTTGTTGAATCAACTACTTCCCCACTTGTGGGTAATGATAAGCCCCGAACTGGGGTGAGAGGGGGTAGTCAGATCGCGACGTTTCATGACCCCAGCACCCTAACCTGGTCCCTGCTTTTCCCTTACCTCCAATCGGGAGAGGGCTAGGTGAGGGGGAAGTAATCTTCACAAAGTAAGCAATCCGTTAGCGAATTTATGAACTGTTGTCCCAGGGTCTCATCCCAACCGGCTCAAGCCCCCTGGCACATCTCGCCGTATAGCTTCACATAGTCCGAGACCATCTTGTCCCGGGAGAAGTTCTGCGCCACGTGGTTCCGGCAGCGCTGGGGGTCCAACCCGGGTAGACGCTTAAGGCTGTCCCGCAGTTCCTCGTAAGTGTGCACCACAAAACCGGTTTCCCCGTGGACCACCACTTCGGGCACCGCGCCCCGGTCATACGCCAGAACCGGAGTGCCGCAGGCCATGGCCTCCAGCATGGCCAGCCCGAAGGTCTCATCCACCTCCAGGGGCAGCACCAGGGCCTGGGCCCGTTTCATCAGGTCAACCTTAAGGGCATGGTCCGCCGGCCCCAGGTAGACGATCTGCTCCCCGTCCACCTGGTCCCTGATCCGGCTGTCAAAATAGGGCCGGTCCGGCTCGAAGACCGGCCCGGCAATGAGCAGCCTGGTTCCAGTGTCCCGGGCCAGGCGGATGGCCGTGTGGAGCCCTTTGTCCGGGTAGATGCGGCCCAGAAAGAGGAGGAAATCCTCCTTGGCGGCCTGAAAGGGATAGTCCGCCAGGTCGAGGCCGTGGGGGATCAGGTGCAGCCGGGGATGCCCCTTGAGCTGACGGGCCTGAAAGGCGCTCACCGCCACCAGGTGCACCTTGGGAAAACTGAGGAGGTAGTCCCGTTTCATGGGGAACAGCGGTGTGTGAATGGTAATGGCCAGAGGCGCGGCCGGGGCCAGGGCCCAGAAACCCGCGGCGGACTCCAGGTGCGAGTGGATTACCTGGGGCGGCTGCTGCGTTAAGCGGGCGAAGGCGTAGGACAGGTGGAGGTTTTCGGAAAACTTGTCCGGCGGCCAGAAGGAGTGGAGGAAATGCCCGTACTGGGGTACTGGTAAGGTGGAATCCCCGGCGCTGAACAGCCAGATCTCCACCCCCCGGGCCGTAAGCCCCCGGATGAGCCCGGCCACCATCAGCTCGGTGCCGCCGTAAGTCACGGGGGGAACCGGAATCCAGGGAGGCGCAATCTGGGCTACCTGCATCAGTCGCCTCCCGGAATGAGGCGGGAGCGCACCTCCGGACAGGTCGCCAGGGGCGGCAGGGTGACGTCCGCCAGGGGGACCTCCATCCAGGCCAGGGGCTCGGCCTTATCCCCGTCGGGCACCGGGATGCTGAGCCGCGTCGGCGCCGGCTCAGACCCCTGCCAGCGCAGCAGGCCCGCGGCCTTCAGGGACTCCATCAGGGTGTGGAACACGGTCCCGGCCATCTGGTCCAGCCCGGGCTTGCCGGGCGTGGAGGTGAGGGGGGCGTGGCGGTGGTCCATCTGTCCGACGTAAACCTGGACCAGGTGTTCCAGGTCCGGGGTGCCGGGGGCCAGACCCAGGTGGTTCAGGGCGAAGGACAGGAGGGTCAAAATTTCCACGCCGAAACCCGTCTTGAAGGGCAGGCGGCTCCAGAACTTCAAGGTGCCGGCCATCTCCCCGGACAACAGGTAGACTAACTTCTGGAGGGCCTGGACCCCGGCATGGGGGCACAGGGCCAAGAGCGACCGGAGCATGGTGTTCAGCCGGCCGCCGTGGGGGCGCTGATAAACGATTTTGGCCGCCTCGGCCGTGTGAAACCAGAGGAGGGTCCCCACCGGATCCACCACCCACCGGGGATGAAAGTAGGGGGGACGGATATCCGCGTCGATAAACGCCACCACGGCCCGGGGATGGGTGAGGTTTTCGGTCACCATCAGGTGATACAGGAAGGCCCGCATGGAGGCCCCTTTGCCCAGGGGAGCGCCCTGCTGATCCGGGGGGAGAAGCCTGGCCGCGGGGAAGACCTTGAGCTGGGGAAAGGCATCGGTCAGGCGCTTCAAACCTTCCGGGCGGGCCCCCCCATAGGCGACCCAGACCTGATCGATGAGGCTGCCGAAAAGCGGCTGCAGCATCAACAAGAGGGCGTGCAGGTTGCCGGCCTCCCGGGCGCTCCCCAGGGGAAAGACCAGGTGCACCGGCACCCCTTCCGCCTGTTTCAGGCGGGTTATCGACTCAGGGTCGAAGCTGCCGGCGGGGATCAATCCCAGGGCGGGGAGCCGCGCCCCGCGCTCCCAATCCCGGGGCCGGATCACCAGAGGCGGGCTGCTCATGCAGTCCCCCACAAGGCCTGGCGGGCCCGGGCCGCGACCTCAGGCGCCGCCAGCCAGTCCTGGAGGGCCTGCCAGAGGCTGACGGTGTGCATATACGCCGCATAGACCCCGGCGCCCTCCTGCTCCAAGCGGTCCATCAGGGCCAGGTTCATCAGGGTCTGCCGGGCGGCCTCGGCGTCGCCCTGGGCCAGGTAGTCCAGGGCCAGGAGGGTGTGGCTCCGAAAGGCTCTTTCGGCCAGGTCATCCGTAAGAAAATTACCGGGATAGGGTTTGAAATCCCCGGCAGTCACGATCTCCCGCCCGCGGCCCGGCTCCTGCTGCCGCAATTTCAGCCGGGTGTAACAAAACCTCACCAGGTCCTGCCTGAGCCTCATCCAGGTGGGATGGGGCTTGTCCGGCGGCAGGTGGATGATGCTGAGGCTATTGTCCAGAAAAAAAGGAATCCCGAACATACGGGCGTTCAGGAGGTAGTCCGTGTCTTCACCCCGGGTGATGGCGGGATCGAAGGGGAGCAAACGTCCCAGGGCCGCGGGCAGGGCCAGGTTGCCGCCGAACCCGAGGTAGGTGGGTTTCAGATGGGGGCCGGCCAGCGCCAGTTCCGTAAGCGCCGCGTTCAGCATGCGCATCTTGGGCCAATACGCGGCCCAGGGGGCGGCAGGTTCCGGGAGCAGGACGCCGCCATCCTGGTTCCGATAAATCCCGGCCAGCCCGAAGACGGGATGCTGCCGTTCCAGAAGCTCAAGGTCAGCCTCGACTTTGACCAAAAAATCCGGGTCGGCGATCACCTCGTCGTCGTCCAGGCTGAGCAACACCCCGGCCCCGCAGATAGTGGCGAGAATCAGGGTAAGGTTGCGAATCTGGGAATACCCGGCCAGGGACAGCAAGGGCAGCCACTCGGCCCGCCCCTGGTTCCGGCAGAAGTCCTGGAGGATGCCGAGATGAGAGGCCGCGAACAACTTCACCGGGTAGGGGAGGGGCGGGGACTCGATCACCTCCCGGACCCGGCGGGCCACCGCCGTCTCCAGGGCCGGCGCAGTGGCCGCGGCCACCACGCCTACTTCGACCTCGGCCCCTCCGGCGGCCAGGGGGGCTAAGCTCTCCAGGGTCCGCGCGAGCGTCCCCGGCGTGTCCAGGGGCGTGGGGTGATCAAAGACGATCTCTTCCAGCCCGTCCCCCCCGGGATGGGTCCAATAGGTGGGAATCGCTATAAAGCAACTGCGCATGGGTCAGGCTATCCACTCTGCCCGGATGAGTCAAGGAGATTATCTCGCCCCCCGCCGGGGTGAGCCGGAAAGAAGGTTTACCGGCGATATGACTGCCAACCCCCTGTGGCGATGAGTTACAGGTGCAGCAGTGGGAATGGCGCCACTTTCTTACCCCGAAATAATCTATTGGGAGGGGAAAGGGGTCAGGAATAAGGGTTTCTGTAGAAAAATATACCATCATTATCGCGAAAAAATCAGGGTATTCCCTAATTGTCTTCCTTTTATATATCTCCTACGGTAAGGGCCAGAGGATTCAATAGAAAAGGGGCGGGATATCGGTACCTACCGGCCGTGTCTCACCAGGGTTTGAGAAGGAAGAAGGCTCATGACTCGGAAAGGTAAGTCCAACCTCCGTGGTTTCTTACATCAGACCGGAGGAGGCGTAGCGGTTGAATTTGCCATAATTGGCACGCTATTCTTTCTCCTTGTTGCCGGCATCATTGACTTTGGCCATGCCTATTACATGCAACAGGTCATCACCAATGCCAGCCGCGAGGGGGCCCGCTACGGGATAACTTATCGAACTGATAGCAACGGCGTCCGGATAGCCCCCAATGCAATCACCTCTCCTACCATCAAAAACTATGTACTCAACACCTCGGCACAAAACAGCAATAAGGGCGGCTTCGGCTTAAAGAGCCTCCTGCCCAGCGACGCCAACCCTGATGTTACCTTCCCCACTACCAATCCCAACGGATATACGACGGGAACCAAGGGTTATCCCATACAAGTTAAGGTGACTGCCGTTAAACACTGGTTCATGATATCGAGTTTTCTTCCCGGATTTGGCAGCACAAAAACACTTACGGCTTCAACCATTATGCTCTGTGAATAAATTTAGCATGCATCGGAGGAGGAATAGAGGGATCGGAGGGAATTAAGGCTTCTGGATTTATGGAAACGGAATTGACGCATGAAAGGGCAGGGCCCAATTATCAAAATTTAACCTGACAGGAGAACAGGAGGTTGTTATGGGCAAGAGCAAGGTCTTCGGGGCATTAATCAGAAAGACAGAGGGATCGGTAGCTATCATCACCGCCATATCTCTCGTGGCGTTTCTGGCGTGCGTCAGTCTGGTTATCGATATGGGGCACCTTTACACCGTCCGGAATGAACTCCAGAATGTTGCTGATGCCTCGGCTCTGGCCGCGGCAAATGCCTTAATCGTAGACTCTGGAGGGGTGGCGGAGCGGGATGCGACGGCGTCCAAGCAGAAAGCCATGGAGGTGGCCCAAGGCCAGAGCCTGGTTTCACACCAGACGATAGTAGCGGATACCCAGCGCAATGATTTGACCATCCTCTTTGGGACCTGGAATATCAATGCGGGCGATCCCAGCACGGCGTGGACGGCAATTGGCTCTACCTGCGCCAGCGACTCCAATGCCAACGCCGTGAAGGTGAGTATTGTCCGGGCCGCGGGGACCGTCTATGGCCCGGTATCCAACCTGTTTGCCGGAATTTTGGGGTTTAACACCTCAACGGTTGGGGCTACCGCCATTGCTTATTTGGGCTTTACCAACGAGGTGGTAACCGGGGGCGTTCAGGTCCCTCTGGCCCTGCCGGCCACCGGGACGAACAGTCCTCTTGTCGCCTCCAACGGCCACGGCGGCTGGCTGGAGCGTCTGTTTGGACCCAAAGAGGCCTTCGCTTCCACCACCAAGACGATTACCTTTAGGGATACCGGCGGCTCCACGGTCACCGTTAATTATAGTAAAAAGATTCCTACCAGTCCAGTCGCAGCACTCGACCCAGATCAACCATATTTCTACACTCCCCAGCCCAACCCTTCCACTAACTCGGTGCCCGATACCGTCAAGAACATTCTGAAAAAGATCTATACCCCCACTTTAACTGGGACCAATAGTGTGCCGGTGTTGGTGGGCGATATTACGGTGGGGAAGCAAATCTACCCCGCCAGCGAGTACCCTTGGGGATCCAGTAATATGAAACCCATTTTCGATAATTTGAAGACGGCCTATAATGCCAAGAAGAATTCCAGCACCGGCAAATGGCGCACCACCTTGGTGGTTCATGGTGTGATGAACACGTCTTCTCTGTTTCAGAAAACGGGGTTCATGTCCCTGGCCCGGTTGCTGATGGGCCCCTTTTGGGCCTCGGAGGCCTTCGCCTGTGCTACCATTCAACCTCCGACAACCTTCGTTAAGACCTTTGTCAACGTGGATATCACCAACGTTAAGTCCGGAACCGGTAACGATGGCAACTATACTTACCCTAAAACCATAAAAGATACCTATACGGGTAATAAAAAAGTGACCTATACTGACCAAAAGGACTTCTTGGACCATTATCCCAATAGCACCTGGAACGTCAACACCGCGACCATCGAAGTGACGACGGATGGCAGCACGGTATCACCTCCGGGAAGCTCTTCCGGGGGGCCTTCGAACCAAGGGGTCAATCCCGGAGCCCCGACTAACACTGGAGCGTTTGCCACCACTGCCGTATTGGTAAAATAGCGCTAGATTCAAAGGGAGGTGGCGGCGGCATCAATCTCGATTGCCGCCGCCATTTTGCGTTCTTGACGGCCGCCGGGGGAATGGCGGCTCCGCTACGGTTGTGGTCCGGAAGGGGCCCCGTTCCGTCGGCTTGGCCCTGGTGCACCAAACCGCCAGGGGCAATCAGGGGCCGTCCGGGGTGGCAGTCAAGCGGCCGGTGAATTTCCCGGCTTGCGGCAGATAACTGACCTCGTAAGTATCCAGGCTCCCGCCTCTCCCCCGGTAATCGATGGCATATTTCCAATGGCCGGGGGACACCGGGGGCTTGCTGAACAGATAATCCACCCATAAGGCAGTCGAGGTGGACTTCTGGTTTCCTGAAATCACGGTCAGGGTAACGGGATATTGGATCACCCGGTCCTGGGACTCTCGGTAGCCGATCAACGTGGTGGGCAGTCCCATGCAGGCGACGGCGTCGAACAGGGCGAATTCCCGGGCCTGGCCATCGCCGTTGTAGTCTCTCAGCCACATGACGGTGGGTTTGCCCTCTTTGCCCTTGGGCACGCCGGGCACGTGGTAGTAGAGCCCGCTCTCGATGCGATAGGGGATATCGAAGGTATCGTCGCCTTCGGAATTGAGGATGTTGATGGTGTTGATGATTTTGTTGGTCCGTTGGTCAACCAGCGATACCCGGGTGCGGCCGCTGTAGTGGCTGCCCCGGGTGTATTCCGGGCAGGTATAGATGTCACCCGGATTATCCCGGGGAACCTTGAGGGGACTCTGCATCCACAACACCAGGGCCCGATGCGGGTGCTGCCTTGACTGGAGAGGTTGGACCTCGATGATCCGAGCCCCGGGCGGCAGCCCATACTGGTCCGTCTGGCTCGAAGCCGCCGACCCCAACAGCACGAGAAAGCATAGTCCGAACAGGGTGATCTTCATGGTCCTCTCCTTGTGGCCCTGCTGATTGGCGAAAACTATCCCGCGCTCCCCGCAGCCTGACTATAGAAAGTTCAAAGTTTGAGGTTCAAGGTTCAAAGTTAGGCGATGCCCCCATGAACTGGACGTGATTAAGGGGCGGGCTATTTTATCGCAAACTCAGGGCATCATGCCCCAAGTCTAACCAGGTTTTATTAATGATGTTGGTTGGTTATAGGTACCCAGCCGGGAAATCATACAGCGCCCCGAATTTCCGTTGGAGGTAGCGCACCAGGTGTTGGGGCGTCAGTTCCTCCCCCGTCACCTCCTTAACCAGGGGCCGGGCCCAGAGGCGGTTGCCCTGGGAATGAATGTTCTTCCTGAGCCAGGTGAGCAGCGGCGCAAAATCGCCGGCGGCGAACCGCTCTTCCAGGGGACCCAACTCCGCCTCGGCCCGGGCATAGAACTGGGCGGCATAGAGGTTGCCCAGGGTGTAGGTGGGGAAATAACCGAACAGCCCCGCGGACCAGTGGATGTCCTGCATGACCCCCTGGCCGGGACCGGAGGGCGTCAGCCCCAGGTAGGCGCTCATCTTGTCGTTGAAGGCCCCGGGCAGGTCTGAAACCGTCAGGTCGCCGTTCATCAAGGCCCGCTCCAGCTCAAAGCGCAGGAGGATATGCAGGTTGTAGGTCACTTCGTCGGCTTCGGTGCGGATCAACGACGGCTTGACTTCGTTGATGGCAAAGTGGAAGGCGCTCAGGGGCACATCCTGGAGGACGGAGAAGGTTTCCTGGGCCCGGGGATAAAAAAACCGCCAGAAACCCAGGGAGCGCCCCACCAGGTTTTCCCACATCCGGGACTGGGATTCGTGGATGCCCAGGGAGGCGGTGTCCCCCCGGGGGGTGCCCCAGTGATCCGCCGGCAGCCCCTGGTCGTAGAGGGCGTGACCCGTTTCGTGCAGGGTGCCGAAAAAGGCCTGGCTGAAGCGGTGCTCGTCAAAGCGCGTGGTGATGCGGACGTCCCCGGGGCCGATGCCCACAGAAAACGGGTGGGCGGTCTTGTCCAGGCGGCCGCCGGCAAAATCGTACCCGAGGCTTTGGGCCGCCAGCCGGGCGAAACGGTCCTGGGCCTCCACCGGAAAATGCCGGCGCACCACCTCGCCCTGGGGCTGCCGCCCGCTTCCCTGGACCGCCAACAAAATCCGGAGGAGAGACATCCGGAGTTCGGCCAGGAGGGGCGCCAGGGCCGCGGCGGTTTCCCCCGGCTCGAAGAGGTCCAGGTGGGCGTCATAGGGTTCGGCGGCAAAGCCCAGGGCCTGGGCCTCCTCCTGCTTCAGGGCGACCACCTTGGCCAGGAAGGGCTTGAAGGTCTCCCAGTCGTCCTCCGGCCGGGTGCGTTCCCAGGCCGTCTCCCCTTCGGCGGTGGCTTTGGCCAGGGCGACGGCCAGGTTCTCGGGAATCTTGACGGACCGGTCGTAATCCCGCCGCCACTCCCGGACGTTCACGGCGGGATCCGCCATCGGGTCCGCCACCAGGTCCGAGGCCTCCACCCGGGCCAGGGCCTCCCCAATTCGGGGGTCAGTGGCCCGGAGGTGAATCCACTTGGCCAGCAGGGCGAACTGGTTGTGGCGGTGCGGATGTCCTTTGGGGGGGATGTTTGTGCGCTGGTCCCAGCCCAGGACGTGGCCCATGGATGCCAAGTAGGCGATTTCCAAGCGGTGCTCCGCCAGCCAGCGGTAGGATTCTTCGGGGGTCACGCTTAATCTCCTTTTGTTGTAGCGCTCGGAGCAGATAACATGGTGCGCCAGGCGCGCACCCTACACGGCGGGCCAGGCTCGCTCCTACTGAGAAGTTTATCGTAGGATGAGTCCTACGCACTCATTAATCAAAGGAATTGGCGGGCTATGCCCGCCTTATATGGCTTCTGAGTCGCCGCAACCGCCAGGCTACCCAGGTGTAACTCTTTTCCGGCGGGAGTTCGATGACCCACTCGTCCCGGGTGAGGCGGGAGGCCAGGACCCAGCCCGAGCGCTGATAGGAGTCGATAAGGTCAGCCTCCTGGGTGTCCTTGAAACCCGAGAGGATCAGGCGGGTGTCGGGGGCCGCCAGCCGGGTGAATTCCGCCACTTTGTCCATCTGTACCGCCCAGGGCAGGTTAGCCACCATCATGCCGCAGGGGCCCCGGAGACTTTCCGTGGACCCCCGGACCACCTGGACGGCAGCGGCCAGGCCGTTGTCCCGGGCGTTCTTCCGGGTAGTCACTACGGCTTTCCCGGAGAGGTCCAGCCCCACCCCGAGCCGGGCGCCGGCGGCCACCCCGGCCAGCAGGAGCACCCCCGAGCCGCAGCCCACGTCTAAAAGCCCGGGGCAAGGCGCTTCGGCCAGGGCCGCCGCCAGGAGTTCCAGGCACAGGCGGGTGGTGGGATGGCTGGGGGGGAAGGTGGTGGCCGCGGCCAACACCAGCACCCGCTCCCCCGGACGGGGCCGGTAAGGCCGCCAGGGAGACCGCAACACCAACTCAGGCGAAAAGCGGTAAAACATAGTCTGGAGGTGACCTCTCGTGGGCCCCGGCTTCTTACCCCAGCAGGGCCTTTAACCTTCGGACCGCAAGAGTGGCCCGTCGGGTTCCCGGCGCCCAAGGCTTGCCTTGATCATAGACGGCCCCGGCAGCCGCTGTCAAGGCGCGGCTTCGGGAATAAAATCGCCCGGCCGCCCTCCCTGCCGATGTTGACCCCGCCGCACTTTTTAGATAAGAATAGAGGGAATTTACTGAAACTTACGGTTTTGCCGAACCTTATTATCCTGAGACCAGGAAAGCCGGTCAGTCGGTTGGCCCCTGGCACCGCGGAAGAGTGGGGGGTGAGAAGGTAACCGGCTATGTGCCTTGACGAGTTCGTTAAATCGGTGGCACAGGCTTTCCAGCCTGGGTCCGGGAGCAGTTTATAGGGCGGCCTGTGGCCGCCATGCAGGGCCCGGACGACGGTTCCCGCGCTGGGACAGCCGGGGGCGGCTGTCCTCTATCCCGGCTTTTTATGCGGCTCGGGTGGACCAGGGGCGCACGAGCCACTACATTGAAGCATAAATCACTTATCGGCAGTCAGGTGGCATGGAAAAGATTCTCTTGACCAGGGCCGGCTATGAGAAGCTCATTCAGGAGTTGGAGTTTCTGAGCCAGGTGGAGCGTCCCCAGGTAATCCAGGAGATCCTGGAGGCTGCCCAGGAAGGCCGGCTGGAGAAAAACCCCGATTTTCAATCCGCCCAGGTCCAGCGCCGGCAACTGGAGCGCCGCATCAGGCAGTTGCAGCAGACCCTGGCCAACGCCGAGGTACTGGTGGGGAGCAACCTGTCTCCCAATAAGGTAAGATTCAACGCCCGGGTCAAAGTGGTCAATCTGAACACCGGCCAGGAACGTGAGTATAAAATGGTGGGCCCCCTGGAGGCCGACGCCGCCATTGGGCACCTCTCCATGGCCTCGCCCTTGGGAAAAGCCCTGCTGGGCCGCGCCGTGGGCGACCGCGTGCAAGTCCAGACCCCCCGGGGCCTGAGGGTGTACCAGGTCCTGGAGATTCACCGGGAACAGGTATGAACGACGCGGCTCACGCCCACCATCACCGGTTCGAAAGCAGCCGGCGGCGCCTGCAACTGGCCTTCTGGACCCAACTGGCGTTTTTCGTGGTGGAGCTGGGGGGCGGCATTCTCACCAACAGCCTGGCCCTGTTGGCCGACGCCGGGCACATGCTGAGCGACGTGGGCGCCCTGGGGCTGAGCCTCCTGGTCCTCAAGTGGACCGCCAAGCCCCCCACCGCCCAAAAGACCTTCGGCTACCATCGCCTGGAAATCCTGGTGGCCCTGGTCAACGGGCTGGTGCTCTGGGCCATGGCCGCCTATATTTTCTACGCCGCCGCGGGCCGCTTCTTTCAGCCGCCTGCCATCAGCAGCCGCCCCCTGATCGTTATCGCCAGTTTGGGCCTGTTGGTTAACCTGTTCGGGATGTACGTGCTCATGCCGTCGCGGGCGCACAACCTCAATCTGCGCTCGGCTTTCCTGCACCTGCTGGCCGACTCCTTCGGGTCGGTGGCCGCCATCGCCGCGGGTGTGGCCATCTGGTGGCGAGGCTGGTACTGGGTCGATCCCCTGGCCGGCGGCATCGTGGGGGTGCTGATCGTCATCAGCAGCTGGCAGATGGTGCGGGAGGCCGCGGAAATCCTGCTGGAGTCCACCCCCCGGCACATCGCCCTCGATGAGGTGGAGCAGTCCCTGAAGAGCCATCCCCAGGTCAAGGAGGTGCATGACCTGCACATCTGGACCATCGCCTCGGGGCTCTATTCCCTGAGCGTCCATGTGACCATCGACAGCCAGCTCGAACCGGGACTGCCTTACCCTGGATCTGGAAGAAACGCTGCACCATCGGTTCGGTCTGGAGCACAACACCATCCAGATCGAGGGTCCGGATTTTCATGCCCCTCAGGCCTGTCCACTACACCGCCTGAACGGCGGCAATCCATAATGCGGCCGCTTGAAACTCCAAGCGGTTCGCCGGCTGGTAGAGATTTTGCAGAGGAGGAAGCATGTCGCCTAACCGCTGGGAACTGAAGCCCAAGAGCTTGCGCGCCGTCTGTGACCCTGACACCTTGGGCTTCGAAACCACCCTGGACATCACGTCCCCTGAAGGAAAAGGTCGTGGCCCAGGACCGGGCCGTCCATGCCCTGGAGTTCGGTCTGGGGGTAAAGGACCTGGAATACAACATCTTCGTGGCCGGGCCGCCCCGGGCCGGGAAGACCGAAACCATCATGGCCTATGTGCAGGAGCTGGCCGCCACCAGAGCCCACGCCGCCGGATTATATCTACGTCCATAATTTCAAGGACCCGGAGAAGCCCGAGAGCCTGAGCCTGCCCAACGGCAAAGGCCGGCTCCTGAAGGCGGATATGGAAGTGCTCATCTCCAACCTGAAGATGCAAATCCCCGAGGTTTTCGAGAGCGAAGACTACTCCGGCCGCCGGGAAGCCCTCATGCACGGCTTCACCCAGGAACGCAACAAGATCCTCCAGGAACTGGACGGCAAGGCGGGGGAAGAAGGCTTCATCCTCAACATCTCCCCCACCGGCCTGATGATTTTCCCCGGCAAGGATGGCAAGCCCTTGGGCGAGGAAGAACTCAAGGCCTTGAACGACGAGGACCGGGAGGTGCTGCGCCAGAAGTCCGCCCAGCTCCACACCGAAATGAATGAGGCCATCCGCAAGATCCGCAAGATGGAAAAGGAGTTCCAGGAAAAGGAGAAGAAGCTGGACCAGGATGTGGCCCTCTACGTGGTGGGCCATCACATGGAGGAGCTGCGGGAGAAATACCAGGACCTGCCCCAGGTGATTGACTACCTCAAAGACGTCCAGGAAGATATCCTGAAAAATATCGACGACCTGAAGCGCCGGCCCGACGCCCAGGGCCCCTTTCCCTTCCCCATGCCGGAGCCGTCGTTTATTCAATACCAGGTGAACGTCTTTGTGGACCACTCCGATACCAAAGGCGCCCCGGTGATCATGGAAAACAACCCCACCTACCCCAACCTGTTCGGGGCGGTGGAACGCCGGGCCCAGTTCGGCGCCCTGGTGACCGACTTCAGCCTGATCCGCACCGGGGCCCTGCAGCGGGCCAACGGCGGCTACCTCGTCCTGGAGGTCCATGGACCTGCTGCGCTGGTTCTTTTCCTATGAAGCCCTGAAGCGCTGCCTGAAAAACGGGGAGGTCAAGATCGAGGACCCCATGGAGATGTTCGGGATGATCACCACCCGGAGCCTCCAGCCCCAGCCCATCCCCCTGAACATCAAGATCATCCTGGTGGGTGACCCGTATATCTACCAGACTCTCTATATCTACGACGAAGATTTTCACAAGTTCTTCAAGATCAAGGCCCAGTTCGACTCGCGGATGCGCAAGACCGACGACCACCTCCGGAAGTTTTGCGAGCTGTTAGGCCGGCTATTGCCAGGACCAGAAGCTCATGCCTCTCCACAAGACCGGCATGGCCCGCCTGGTGGAGTATGCCCAGGAACTGGCCGGGCATCAGCAGAAGCTCACCCTGCAGCTTAAAGAGGTCCAGGACGTCTTCAAGGAGGCCAATTATTGGGCCCGGACCAACACCCACGAGGTGATCCTGGGCTCCGACGTGGACAAGGCCATCGCCGAGAAGACCTATCGGGCCGACCTGCCGGAAGAAAAGCTGCAGGAGTTCATCGACGAAGGTCATGCTCTTCATCGAGACCGCAGGCCAGGTGGTGGGCCAGATGAACGGCCTGTCGGTCTATGCCCTGGGGGATCACGCCTTCGGGCGGCCCGTCCCGGATCACCGCCAGCGTCGGCCTGGGTAAAGAAGGGGTGGTGACCATCGACCGGGAGTCCCAGCTCTCCGGCAACATCCATAACAAGGGGGTCCTCATCCTGGCGGGCTTACCTGAAGAGCCGCTTTGCCCAGGACAAGCCCCTGACCCTGTCGGCCAGCCTCTGCTTCGAGCAGAGCTACGGCATGGTGGAAGGCGACAGCGCCTCCCTGGCGGAACTCTGCACCCTGATGTCCGCCCTGGCCGAACTCCCCCTGGCCCAGAATATCGCCATGACCGGTTCGATGAGCCAGCGGGGCGAAGCCCAGCCCATCGGCGGAGTCAACTGGAAGATCGAGGGCTTTTATAAGGTTTGCAAGGCCCGGGGCCTGGACGGCACCCAGGGCGTCATTATCCCCAAAGTCCAATGTCCAGGACCTGATGCTGAAAAAAGAAGTGGTGGACGCGGTCAAAGAAGGCAAGTTCCACGTCTGGGCCGTGGGCCACGTGGACGAGGCCCTGGAACTCCTCACCGGGGTTCCGGCGGGCCGACGCCTCCCGGACGGCACCTTTGAGCCGGATACGGTGAACTGCCGGGTGGACGCAGAAGCTGAAGCAGATGATGGAGCTGGCCAAAGAACTGATGAGGGGGGAGGAAGGCCCCGGCAAGAGCCCCGAGCCCGCGGGTTCGTGCCCCTCCTGCGGCAAGTGAAGGTGACGGGAAAACCTACCGGTAGCGGATTGAGACGGCCGCCCCACTGCCCGGATTTTTTGACCGGGCGGGGAGCCCCGCACTATTGAAGGTGGCGATTCAACCATTGCATGGTATAAAACGCGCCACCGCAGCCTCAAATCGGCCACATCTAACCTGGAGGAGCTTGCGATGAAAAAAATCAGCCTCTTGCTGCTTATGCTCTTATTGGCCGCGGCTCTGGCGGCTCCGAGCCTGGCGACTACGAAAGCGCCGGGGATCTCCCCGGGTGAAGCCCTCAGGCTTCTCAAGGCGGGCAATAGCCGTTATGTGGACGGCAAACTCCAACATCCCCACCAGGACCGGGCCCGCCGGGCCCTGACCGCCGGCCCAGGGGCAGCACCCCCTGGCAGCAATCCTCACCTGTTCCGACTCCCGGACGCCGCCGGAAATCATCTTCGACCAGGGCATCGGCGATATCTTTGCGGTCCGGGTGGCCGGCAACGTTGCGGCCACGGATGAGATCGGCTCCATCGAGTACGCCGTGGACGTCCGCGCCACGCCCCTGGTGGTGGTCCTGGGTCACAGCCAGTGCGGCGCGGTCAGTGCGGTCTGGACGACGCCAAGCTGCCCCCCAACATCGCCACCCTGTTGGAGCCCATCAAACCGGCGGTGGACAAGGCCCGGGAGGCCAACCCCGACGCCGCCAAGGACGTGCTCCTCAAGGCCGCCATCACGGCCAACGTCTGGCAGGCCATTGAAGATATGTTGCGGCTGAGCCCCATCATCCGGGAGAAGGTCAGGGACGGCCAGGCTCAAGTGGTGGGGGCCCTCTATGATATCGATTCCGGCCAGGTCCAGTGGCTGGGACCCCACCCCGACCAGGAAAAACTGGTGGGAGGTAAGAAGGGGGCGGCAGGTAAATCCGGGAAAAAAGGGAAAAAGCCTAAAAAGTCTGAAGAGTAACCGATCTACCGGCCACGATGCCTCACGCCCCTTGGGTCGGGCCTTGCGCCTGCCGTGAGACTCCGAGTCCAGACGAATATCCCCCGGCGGTTTTACGGAGCGGTCAGGGGGGGATTGCCCATAATCCTTCTCGACGGGGGAGGCGGTGGGACCCAGGTCCATCGGGTCCATCCGCCCCCCGCAGTTTCCGCCTTATTTACTTCTTATCCCCTTTGGGGGATTCCACGGCTATATTTGGCCGCTCGCACGCCGAGGTCGGGCTGTCGCACCAATCCGGCAGCGGCTCGCCGGTTCCCGTCACCGGCCGTTCGAATTGGTCCGCCACCTGCCAGCCTTTTTCCTTCCAGGCGGACAGCGGGCGGAGGCGGGAAGCCGCCAAACGTGAACTTTTTCGGGCCGCGGGTGTCCAGCATCCGCACCTCGATTTCGTGGTCGCCCTTCTTGACCTTATAGCCCCACTCAAAGTTGTTGGTGGTATTGGGCGTGGTCTTCTTGCCGAAATACTTGATGGTGTTGCCTTCGTGTTTGACCCGGGAGAAGGTCATGCAGCAATCGCCGACTCCCGAACCGCCCGGACCGCTCAAACCGCCGCAACCGCAGTTGGCGGCCTTCAACTCCAGGCCGTCCACCTTGTAACCGCCGTGAATCTTTTCGAAACAGCTCATATCAGCCTCCTTCAGGGAATTAAGCATCAGGGTCTTTCATGCTGTTGTTGCCAGGCTCCACCGCCGATATTTCCCCGGCAGCGCCAGGACCTGTCAACCATGCAAAACTACGTTATTTCTTACAAATTAATAATCCCGCGGGCTGAGGCCAATGGGCAAAAGTACCTAATTTTAGGGGAGGAACAGTTAAAAAGGCTAATGGCTGGAAGGGGGGTGCTCCCGGGAAGACCCTTTAGCCCCGGCGGCCATCTCCGGGATGGCGCTTCATGGCCGGGAGGAGAAGCGCGGCATGGCGGCCCAACGAGAGGTTCGGCTAAAAGAAGCCGATTCATGTGTTAAGAAAATTTTAGTTCGACTCGATGTAGGCGTAGGCGGAATGGTTGTGGATGGATTCGAAGTTTTCCGATTCCACCGCGTACCAGCTGTAGTTGTCATCCAGGCTCAGGTGGTGAGCGATTTCCCGCACCACGTCCTCGACAAACATGGGATTACTGTAGGCTTTCTCGGTGACATACTTCTCATCCCGGCGTTTTAGCAGCGCATATACCTCGCAGGACGCCGACTCTTCCACCATGCGGATCAGGTCTTCGATCCAGAAAAACTTTTTGTAGCGCACCTGGACCCGGACTTCGCCCCGCTGGTTATGGGCTCCAACCAGGCTGATCTCCTTGGAACAGGGGCACAGGGTGGTGATGGGGACGGTGATGCCCACCACCAGGTCCAGGACTCCGTTCTCATCCATGGAGCCTTTGAAGTTGCAGATATACTGCATCAGCCCCCGGGCCTTGGTAACCGGCGCTTCCTTGTCGATGAAATAGGGAAAGCTCATCTCGATGTGAGCCGACTGGGCGTGAAGGCGGCGCCGGGTCTCCTCCAGGATGGGGCCGATCTTCTTGAGGCTGACGTCCCGGCGGTGTTCGCTCAGGATTTCGATGAAGCGGCTCATGTGGGTGCCCTTGTGGCGGTGGGGCAGGTTGACGTACATGTTGATGCAGGCCACGGTGTGCTGAGTGCCGTTGAACTTGTCCAGCACCACGATGGGGTAGGAGATGTTCTTGACCCCCACCTTGTCGATGTCGATGGTGTGGGGACTGGCGTGGTTCTGGACGTCGGCGATTTCCGTTACGGGCAGGATCACCGTAGGGACTTTAGGGGTTGGCATGGCTCATGGTCCTGGTTTGGAGCGCGGGGTCGGCGGGGTCAACCTTCTCGGCCCCGGCGCCGTTTCGTTAATCATGGCGAAACCTTTCGGCCACGGCCCGGGCGTGTAGGAGCAAGCCCTCGTGTTCGGCCAGGGTGATGACCGTGTCTTTCAGTGATCGGAGCGCCTCCTTCGTCAGGTGCTGGAAGGTGGGTTTCTTGATGAAATCATCCACGGAGAGGCCCGAAAACATCCGGGCGCAGCCCCCCGTGGGGAGTACGTGGTTGGTCCCCGAGGCGTAGTCGCCCACCGGCACCGGGGCATAAGGCCCCAGAAAGATGGAGCCGGCGTGCTTGATGCGGGGCAGGAGGGCAAAGGGGTCCCGGGTGACGATCTGCAAATGCTCCGGGGCATAGAGGTTGGCAAACTCCAGGGCCTCATCCAGGGACGAAGTCAGGAGCACCCCGGAGTACTTCTTCAGGGCCGCATTGATGATCTCCCGCCGGGGGAGGCTCGGCAGTTCCGCGGTGATGATGGCCACCACGCTCCGGGCCAGTTCCGCATCCGGCGTTACCAGGACCGCGGCGGCCTCGGGATCGTGCTCCACCTGGGAGAGAAAGTCCACCGCTACAAACCGGGCGTTGGCGCTATCATCCGCCAGGATCAGGGCCTCGCTGGGTCCGGCGGGGGAGTCGATGTCCACCTGGCCGAATACCAACAGCTTGGCCGCGGTGACATACTTGTTGCCCGGCCCCACGATTTTGTCCACCCGGGGGACCGTCTGGGTGCCGTAGGCCAGGGAGCCGATGGCCCAGGGTCCGCCGATCTTGAAGAGCCGGCTGGCCCCGGCCAGGTGCGCCGCCACCAGGGTGGCGGGGTTCACCGCCATGCCCGGCCCCGGTGGCGTGGCCGCGACGATCTCGGCCACTCCCGCCACTCTGGCGGGAATGATGTTCATCAAGGCGCTGGAGGGATAAGCGGCCAACCCGCCGGGAATGTAGCAGCCCACCCGGTCAATGGGGCGGGAGAGCCGCCCCGCCAGGATGCCGGGCTGAACTTCCATGGCCCACATGTCCCGGTCCAACTGGGCCCGGTGAAATTTTTCAATATTGGCGGCGGCGATCTTGAGGGCGGCGATGACCTGGGGGTCCAAGACCCGGTAGGCGGCTTCGATCTCTTCGGGGGTGGCCAGAAGGTCCGCCGCGGTGATGTCGTCTTTGAACTGCCGATGCTGCCTGAGGGATTCGGCGTCGCCCTCGGAGCGTAGCGCGGCCAAGATGGGCGCTACTACCTCCAGGACGGCGCTGACGTCTTCCTGAGAGCGGGACAGGATCGCCTGCCGCCGCGTTGGTATGAGTTCGGTGAGTCGCTCCACCTGCAATTCTGACACTCGCAGGCCCCGCCTTTTCCGTAAAAATGGGTTATATCACCAAAAATTATATAAGATTGTTCAGCGAAGCACAAACCTATTCAGAGAAGCATGACCGGGAGGCCACTTTTCCCTGCTTCCCCTCGGGGGGGAAGCGGGTTGGAATCAGGGGGCAGGCAAGCTCGATTTTACGCGGCTAGCCAACGCACCTCAGTGGCTCCGGGCCGGCGGGGCAGGGCTGCCGGACCCGTTTTAGACCGCTCCCGGGCATGGACATGGACCCGAACCAGCCTTATCTTTTCCGCGCAGGGGCCCAGAACGGCAAGAAAACCGATGCTCACGACCAAACGGCTCGCCGCCGATATTTTGTTCCTCGCCCAAATCGGCCTGGCCCTGGTTTTCGGGGGCAGCGAATTCCTGCGCCTGCTCGATACGTCCCAGGGCATCCCCATCTTCTGGCTCGCCAGCTGGCTGGCGTTCCTGCTGATCAACCTGGTCCTGACCATCCGGGCTTACTTAAGCTACCCCAGCCGGGTGGCCCTCCAGGCCCTGGGCTGCTATGCCCTCTGGACCGTGATCATCGCCTCGGACCTGGTAGTACTGTTCGTGAAGGGCACGGACATCTGGCGCGCCGCCGACACCGTCACCGCGATTATCGTGGCAGCCGGCATCATGGGCATCATCCTCTGGGGTTACCGGCGGGGCCACGGCCTGGGCGGCCCCATAGTCCACGGTTACCTCGGGATTCTGTTCATCGGCATACCTCAAATCACCCTGGCCTACACCATTTTTCAGGAGGGTGGCCAGGGATTGGCCGGGACAGCTTTGCTCGCCAGCAATTGTTCCATCCTCATCAGGCTGGGGCTCCTGGGCTTTGCCATTGCCGAGGCCGGTTGGGACCTGAACCGCAAGGGCGCGGCCATGAGCGAATCCGCCAATGAAATAAGTTGGCTGCTGGTCACCCTGGCCTGGTTGAGCCGCTACCCTCATGGTTGAGGCGGCGAGTCTGCAGGCGCTCCATCTCATCAGATTTCGAGGAAATTATCGGCAACGATACCGGCATTGATGACAAAAGGGGCCCCGGGTATTATCTTGGACATGAGACCGGTATGAAGACCAGCACCTTTTCAGCGCAACGGCTGACCACGGATGCCCTCTTCGGGGTGCAACTGCTCTTTACCTTTATTTTCGGCGGCAGCCAATTCTACCGGATGTTGACCACCAGCCAGGGGGTGAACCTCAGCTGGTTTCTCTGTTGGCTGATATTCCTGTTGCTGAATCTGGCGCTGACCATTCGGGCCCACCGGAACCAACCCAGCCGGGTGACGCTCCAGACCATCCTCAGTTATGCCGCCTGGACGTTCGTGGTGGCGGCGGATTTGGCGGTGATGCTCTGGAAAGGCACCCATGTCTGGGGCCGGACCGATACCATCACCACCATGGTCGTGGGGCTGGGGGTGGCGTTGACCCTGGCGGCGGCCTACCGGTTAGAACTGGGCCTCGTCGACCCCATGGTCAAGGGTTGGCTGGCGGTGTTTTTCAAGGCAATTCCTCAATTAGCCCTGGCCTACAAAATGTTTATGCGGGGCGGCGCCGGCTTGGCCGGGGCCGCGGTGCTCACCGGCCATATCACCATTCTGGCCCGGCTCGGGCAACTCTGGTTTTCCATCAAAGAGGCCGGTTGGGACCGAAATCGCCGCGGCTCAGCCTTAAGCGAACTGGCCAACGAAGCCAGTTGGCTGGTGGCCACCCTGGTCTGGCTGCTCGTTTAATCCAGGCTGTCCCCGGGAAGGCCGGGCAATCCGCCTTGCCTGCCATGATACCGACAAAAAAATTAAATATTTCTGATGATCGTGCCGATATCCCAAAAGTGGGTTTGAGCAACTGAGACTTTTTCTTATTGGGTGAAATGCCAATGAAAGCTAATCAGGCTACTCCCCTGGCGGCCTCTTTTGAAAGACGCCGGTTCGGGCGGATTCATATCTTCGAGCCCCGTATCTGTCACATCCACCTGCCCCAATCCCAGGAAGTATGGACAGACCAGGGCATATTAGTGAATGTCAGTCTCGGGGGCATTTATTTCGTTTGTGATCGACAGCCCCCACTGGGAAAAGACGATATTTGCTATCTAACTTTGGATAATCCCCACGCTGACCCTAAAGATCATTATCTCGGGTTTCATGTGCTGGTGGTGCGCAGTGAGCGGGTGAAGGTGCACCTATCGGAATATGCACTGGCGCTAAGAATAATTTCCGAACCGATTTATTACTCGCCACATGAAAACAACAGAGGAGAATATAATTCGTTAGATAAACTTGATATAATGTACAAGTATTACGATTTAAATAAAAAAGCCTATGAAATCGTTACGAATACTTCCGAAATTCGGAATGATAAAATTAATAATATAAAAGAAATTGTCGAGAAAGGCTCTTATGACGTAAAACCTGATAAAGTTACGCAAAGCCTGATCAACGATCTCTTCTTAGAAAGTATCTTGCGCTGCAATACTTGATTTTTAGGCTTGCAAGTCTGGTTGATTTACCCCGCCAGGTTGCACGTCAGCCGGTCGACCACCCCGCTCCCCTCAATTCAGGTCATCAGGGCCGGAAAAGGCTGACACTCCCGGCCTGATCCTGACCCAGCACCCCTCCAACCTGCCGGCGCCGAAGCCAGGTTTTATCCCAGATGCCGTTTTTTGGTGACTACCGTTTAACATATTGATATTATAATGAATGTTTTTTAAATCCACGATATCAACGAACGCGGCGGCGAAGGCGGCTCACACCTCAACCCCTTTAAGGCCCGGGTTGCGAGGCAGACGATGACGACGAGAAGACGGCGGAAAAAGAAACCGGCGGCCAAGGAAGACCATATCCTGCGGACCTTTCAGGAGGCCGCCCGGCCCCTGTTGATGGAGGAGTTGCTCAAGCTGCTCAACGCCGGCCCGGAACAGGCCGAGCCCGTGGCCGCGCTGGTGGACCAGTTGGTGGCCCGGGGACAGTTGGTCTCCCTCAAGGGCGGCCGCTTTGGCCTGGCCGAGAAGATGAACCTGGTGGCAGGGGAACTCTCCGTCCACCCCGACGGTTTTGGCTTCGTCACCCCGGAGACCGGCGGCAAGGACATTTACCTGGTGGCCGCGAACCTGAAAGAGGCCTGGCACGGCGACCGGGTAGTCGTGCGGATCGAGGGCAGCCGGGGCCGCCGCCGGGAAGGCCGGGTGATCCGGATCCTCTCCCGCCGGCTCACGGACGTGCTGGGCACCCTGTCCCAGGCCGGCGACACCTATTTCGTGGAGCCCGAAGACGAGCACCTCCTCTTCAACCTGGTGATCGCCCCGGAACACTTAAACGGCGCCACCCCGGGACAGATGGTCCGGGCCGCGGTGACCCACTATCCCACCGGCCACCTCAATCCCCAGGGCGTGGTCACCGAGGTCCTGGGTGACGTGGAAGACGCCGAGGTCCAGGCCCGGCTGGTGATTTTGAAGTATGAACTGCCGGACGAGTTCCCGGCGGAGGTCCTGGCCGAGGCCGCGGATCTCAATCCGGACCTGTCGGAGCAGGCCCTGAAAGGCCGGCTGGACCTGCGCCCCCTCCCCATGGTGACCATCGACGGCGAGACCGCCCGGGACTTCGACGACGGCATCTACCTGGAGAAAAAGCCCGGGGGGGGCTTCACCCTCTATGTGTCCATCGCCGACGTCAGCCACTACGTCACCCCGGGCTCGCCCCTGGATCAAGAGGCCGACCAGCGGGGCACCAGCGTCTATTTCCCCCAGCGGGCGGTGCACATGCTGCCCGAGAAGCTGGCCACCGACGTCTGCAGCCTCATCCCCGGGGAAGACCGCCTGGCGGTGACCGCCATTCTCAACTTCGACCGCCGGGGCCGCAGCAAAGACTTTACCTTCGCCCGGAGCGTGGTCCGCAACCACGCCCGCCTCACCTACCGCCTGGTGGACGACCTGCTGGTAAAAAAAGACCGGGAACTTCTCAGCCGCTACCGGCCTTTCGTGAAGATGCTCACCCAAATGACCGCCCTCTGCGACCTCCTCAGGGAGCGCCGGGCCGAACGGGGCAGCCTGCTCATGAGCCTCCCCGAAGCCGAGGTGGTGCTGGACGACCGGGGCTGGCCCACGGACATCCGCCGGGTGGATCATCTGGTATCCCACCAGCTCATTGAGGAGTTCATGATCGCCGCCAACGAAGCGGTGGCCACCTTCCTGGGGGAATTCTCCCTCTTCCGGGTGCACGAGCGTCCCGACGCGGTGAAGCTGGCCGCGTTCCGCACCTATCTGAAAAGCCTGGGGTTCGACCTGCCCAAGGAGGTCCACCGGGACCCCCGGGTCCTCCGGGAGTTTCTCGACGAGGTGCGTAAGACCCCTCTGGCCCCCATGGTGCAGCTGATGCTGCTGCGCTCCTTGAAGCAGGCCCGCTACGCCGGTGAGAACCTGGGGCACTACGGCCTGGCCACCGACTGGTACACCCACTTCACCTCCCCCATCCGGCGCTATCCCGACCTGCTGATTCACCGCCTGCTCCTGGCCCGTTTGGAGAAGCGCAAACCCCCGTTTTCCCTGGAACCGGAAGACCTGGAGACCCAGGCCGGCCATCTCACCCGGCGGGAGCGGGCCGCGGTGGGGGCGGAGCGGGAGATGCTGTCCCGCATGCAGGTGCGCTGCCTGGCCCACCGGGTGGGCGACACCTTTTCGGGACGCATCACCGGGGTCAACGCCTTCGGCTTTTTCGTCTCCCTGGAGGAGGTCTTTGCCGAGGGCCTGGTGCGCCTGGTGGACCTGCCCGACGACTACTACCGGTACGAGGAATCCCAGATGCGCCTGTTCGGCCGGCGCACCCGGCGCATCTTCGCCCTGGGCGATCCCGTCCGCGTCAAGGTGGCCCACGTGGACATCCGGCGCCGCCACGTCAACCTGGTGCTGGTGGAGGAAGAGAAGGGGGAAAAAGGCTTGGAAGAAGCGGGGGAAAAAGGCGAAGAGGGGAAAGGGGAAAAAGGGGATTAGCCCCTATAACTCTGGGGATAATTAGAGGGCGGCCCGTGGCCGCTTTAGGGAATATAACCATAGTGGGGCGGCCGTCCCTGGCCGCCATATCGGTTGGCGGGCGGGGACGCCCGCCCCACTACAAATAGGGGCGACCCACCGGGTCGCCCCTACGCTGGCCGTAGCTTTCATACTGAGTTGCAGTCAAAAACCTCTTAATAATTATGTCATTCAGAACGGAGCTGAGCTCCGTGAAGAATCTCGGCGGCTTAACAAAAGAGATTCTTCGCTGCGCTCAGAATGACAAGAATAGTCCTATGATTGCTCATTGGTATCAGCTCGTTTCCCCGTGCGACTTGGAAACGAGGTAAAGCAGTCCCACCGTCCCAGTCCCCCCTAAAAATCCACGTATTCTCCCCGAGTCAGGTCCCGGAGGTGGCAGGCGTCGTTGAGGCCCATGATATGCCAGGTGTCCCCCACGCGGTTAAAGCGGTTGATGGCGGTGGTGTCCTGGCCGATCCGCCAGAAGTGGGAATTGTCCAGGCCGATGAAGGCGGCGATGAGCACCTTGTTGACCGCCCGGTGGGCCGCCAGCAATACCACTTGCCCGGGGTGGCGCTGCACCACTTCCTCCACCGCCTGAAGGGCCCGGGCCTTGACTTCGTCCAGGGTTTCGCCCCCGGGAAAGCGGACGGTGGCCGGGGCGGTCTCCCACTGGCGGTAGAGTTCGGCATACCTGACCTTGACCTCCGCCAGGGGCAGGCCCTCCCAATCGCCGTAGCACAGGTCGGTGAGTCCCGGCAGGTCCGTGACCGCCAGATTGTGATGCCGGGCAATGGCAAAGGCGGTGTCCCGGGCCCGGGACAGGGGCGAGGCGTAGGCCGCGTGGATGGTCTCCCCCTTGAGCCACTCCCCCGCCAGGCGGGCCTCCTCCCGGCCCTGGTCATTCAGGGGAATGTCCCTGGACCCCCGGAAAATCTTGTCCAGGTTCCAGGGGGTTTGGCCGTGGCGTACCAGAATAATCCCGGTCATGAGTCGTCTTCCTCCTGTGTCATCATCCACCCGGGCTCAGATCAGGGCGCTGGCGCAAAAAGGGGCCCCGGGCGGCAGCCCTGGCCCCTACTATAATGCATCGGCCGCTGGTTTGAAAAGCGCTAATCAGCCAATGGTATCCCAATTCAGCGCAAAGGTGTTGTCATAGAGGGTGTATTCAAACCCCATCATCCTGCCTACCCCGGGCCGCTCTCCCGGCTTGACCCGCCAATACATCAGATAAATGGCCGGGATCATGCGGGGATCGCCGGTCTTGGGATCAGGTTCGATGTTGGCCCAAATTTCCTTCTTCTCCATGACCCGCCATAGCGTGCCGTATTTTTTGCTGCGCACTTCCTGCCCTACCTCGGGCAGGCCCTTTTCCCGGATGATTTTATCAAAATCCTTCATGGCCGCCTCCTTTTGAGGTGATGGGTGATAATCTAAAAATAAGATTTCTATTCACTATATCAAGTAAGGTTTTAATGATTATTATGCTGAAAGGGTTTATTAAAAATGAGATACTTCTTATTCAGCTGATAGACTCTGCTTCATGATCAGGTAGGGCCTCGCCCCGTATCGCCTTATGCCCCGCCAGGGGCCGGAGATCGGCGCTTCCGGCCTCCGTGCCAGGGGCGGCGGTTGCCTCTCATGGCCCTGACCGTAATCTGGCGGCTCGGTCATATTGCCCTTGACTATTGCACCCCTCGTGTTCAAAATAATCAGGAAATGGCGATGGAGCTCGCCTGGGAAATTTTTTATACTGAGTAGCAATCCGCAAGTTTTTGATGGCCGCCGCAGGTTTTAGCCGGTTGCCGGATAGTTGATTGCGAGTCGGTATCACGGCCCGAACCGCGCTGACGCTGATGGCTCCTGATTACCCCCTGGGGTTCAGGAGCTTTTTTTGTTGCCCGGGCCAAGGTTGCCCCTGCCCCTTTACCCCTGCTGAAGGAGACTCTTATGGCGATCAGTCTGGCCTTGATCATCATTCTGGGTTTGGGGGCTGACTACCTCTTCCGCCGCCTGAAAATGCCGGGCCTGGTGGGCATGCTCCTGGTGGGCATCCTGGTGGGGCCCTATGTCCTGGGGCTGCTGCGCCCGGAAATGATCGCGGTCTCAGCGGATTTCCGCAAAATCGCCCTCATCGTCATTCTGCTCCGGGCCGGCTTTACCCTGCGCCGGGAGACCCTGAACCGCACCGCCCGCCCGGCCCTGCTCATGTGCTTCGTCCCCGCCTCCTTTGAGATCGCCGCGGTCAGCGTGGCGGCAGTGTACCTGTTCACCTTCACCTGGCTCCAGGCCGCCATGCTGGGGGCCATTATCGGCGCCGTCTCCCCCGCGGTGGTGGTGCCCATGATGATTTACTTCATGGAGCAGGGCAAAGGCGCCCGAAAGGGGATTCCCACCTTTGTCCTGGCCGGTTCCGCCCTGGATAATGTCTTCGCCATCGTCGTTTTCACCCATTTCTGACGATCTCTCCAGGGTCTAAGAGTCAGCCTCCTGCTGGGACCTGGCCAGTATCCCCATCGCCGTGGTCCTGGGGATCCTCCTGGGCCTGGGGGCCGGATATCTGCTCTACTTCGTTTTTCAAACGCTTTGAACTGGCCAGTCCCCGGCGCACCATCATGGTATTGGGGGTGGCCATTGTCCTGACCTGGGTGGGCGACCTGGCCCAAAACCTGGTGCCCATCGCCGCCCTGCTGGGGGTGGTGACCATGGGCCTGGTCATCCTGGAAAAGTCCGATAGCCTGGGCCACCTCATCTCCCAGAAACTCCAGCGCCTCTGGGTCTTTGCCGAACTCCTGCTCTTCGTGCTGGTGGGGGCCCAGGTGAACCCCAAGGTGGCCTGGCACGCCGGGCCTGGCCGGGCTGGCGGTCATCGGCTTCGGCCTCGTTTTCCGCTCGGTGGGCACCTACCTGTCCGTCCTCGGGGCGTGGGCCTCACTGGCGGGAAAAGCTCTTTTGCATTGTGCTTATATCCCCAAGGCTACGGTCCAGGCCGCCATCGGCGCCATTCCCGCTGGAGGCCGGGGTCCCCGGCGGCGAACTCATCCTGGCCATGGCGGTGCTCTCGGTCCTGGTCACCGCCCCGCCGGGGCCGTCGCCATCTCATCTGGGGGGCGAAAGGTCCTGGATAAGGAAGAGCTCAGCGGCTACCGCTTCATCACCCTGCGGGACAAGCTGAAGCTGCCCCGGGTGGGCCAGCGGGTCCGGCACAAGCGCTCACGGCACCGTGTGGAAGGTCATCGAGGAGAAGGAGATTTGGGTCCAGCCCACCCGGGGAGCCGCCAGCGCGCGCAGTCCCAGGCCCTGGCCCTCCGGTTCTGGAGGGTCAATGACCACCAGACCCCGGGGCAAGGGGAAAACCCTGCGCCACATCGTATACTCCCGGCGATTACAGCCTTGACCGCCATTGGGAGATCCTGGAAAATGGCCGATGGGTTCGCTTCAAGACCTGCGTGCCGTGCGGGGCTCTGGAGCTCCGCTTCTTTCTGGCGGTCTCGTGCACTTTTCCGTGCTCAATCCCGCTGACCGGCATGCCGGGCAATCGCTGAGGATGGCCGCCTGGACTTTCTAAGTCGTCAAGACCGTCCAACCCTCTTGACAAACTTCCCGGGCCTGCGTATATAAAATAGGTGCGTTACTGGGGGATCGTCTAACGGCAGGACTGCAGCCTCTGGAGTTGCCTATCAAGGTTCGAATCCTTGTCCCCCAGCCAGATATAGACCACACAATCCCCGGTAGCTCAGTTGGTAGAGCGGGTGGCTGTTAACCACCTTGTCGGCGGTTCGAGTCCGTCCCGGGGAGCCACAAAATTCAAGGGGTTGGCTGTTTTCAGCCAACCCCTCTTTTTGTTTGGTGTCCATAGAGATGGCTATCCTTACCGATTCTTCAGATTTTCCCTCTTGCTTCCTTCAAGTCTTCCGGGGAAATTGTTGTAGAACGCCTTCATCGAATCGTTCAACAGCCGGTTTCGGCAGGAGTGCCTGAACGAACACTGGTTTTTGAACCTGGAGGATGCTAAAGAGAAGGTCGAGGCTTGGCGGGGCCACTACAATGAGCAGCGGCCTCACAGCAGCCTGGGCTACCAGTCGCCGGTAGAGTATCTCTCGGGGACTCTGCCCCCGAACCCCCGGAGTTTAACGCCTCCAGGAGCGGCGGAGAATGAAAAAGAAAGGCAAGGATTATTTACCCTTGCCTCTCCGCCAGCTCCCCCACCCCGGCGCTCAGGTTGCTCTCCAGCAGAGCCTTGTCTTCCGGGTGGGCAAGAAGAATATACCATGACCCCATAAATGGAAAAAAGCGAAATTTTCTCATTCAAAATGGTCCAAACAAGGGGGCAAGGCCAGGGGTACTCGGGAAACTGTTTTGTGATTTTCGACCCTGGAAATTTTTCCCGGATTTGTCCACGTAAGGGCCTTTAGATTGGCCTAATTGGGGCGCTGAGGGGCAGGTGAATGGTAAGAGTAGGGGTAGACACTTATCGTTCGAAAGCGGGGCTAAAAACGGTCCGTACGTTGGCAAGAATCTACTTGGGGGTTGAGGTTATAAAGAAGGCCCCCGGGGCTGGCTCTGCATATTCTCGGCCGGCAATGCCTGGCTAAATGATCTATCCGGCTCCCGGCTGCATCCATCGCGGGTTAACGGCCTCAAACCTTTTATCCGGCCCTATTCTGAAAATAATTATCGAGCCCCCTTGACGCGCCCTCCCAATGGTTTATACTATACATAATTAATATAGAATAGTTTAATTGGTTGTGAGGAGCGGAACATGAAATTC
>CAWKEQ010000011.1:0-92358 GCA_963848565.1 uncultured delta proteobacterium | reverse complement strand
CTAACTTCAACCCCATGGCGGGGCGTTCTTTTCCTCGGGGCATGTCTCATTCCTTGCTGCCGGTAAAGTAAGCCCAAACATCCAGAACCACCGCCTGAAAAGCGGCGATGCGCTCCGTGGGCCTTGAGCCGCAAATAATAATTTTAACCCCTTCCCGCCCTCTTGCCATAATTATTATCCTTTAGGCTACCGTATAGTTTACAGGCGGTCCGGCCGGGCAGATGCCCGCGGGTGCTCAGGAGTGCCGGGATTGGCAGAGAGATCGATCAAAAAATAGGCACAGGCAGGCAAAATCAACGCTTTCCCCGGGAGAAAGGCGTTTTTGGATTTAAGTTCGGGCGGATTAAGCCGAATTATAAGGAAGGGACCGGCAGAACCGGCTGCCGCCTTATCTCTCCGATAAGCGGCCCCCAGATGGGAATGATCAGGAGTTTTCCCGGCCAGGAGGGTTGGCCGCGCTCCATAGCGAGATTAACTATTGTCCGAAAAGCATTATTGCACGCTCTCGGCCGACAAACCCCTGATCGATCCCCAAGACGACCAGCTGGGGTATGCCCTTTTTGCCCGGCACCTGGCCTTATCATTAACCAAAATGGTGCCGGCCGATGGCTTTGTGGTGGCCATCTATGGCCCCTGGGGCTCGGGCAAAACCACTCTGTTGAATTTTCTGTTCCATTACTTTCAACAAGCTCCGATAGCATGAGCAACCCATCATTGTGCCCTTCAATCCCTGGTGGTTTTCCGGGCACGAAAAGCTGGCCAAACATTTCTTTGACCAACTCCAGGCCTCCCTGGCCACCAGCGATGGTGACCTGGCCGCTTTGCAGGGAAAAATCGCCGAGTTTGCCGACATGGTCTCCGAGTTGCCCGCCAGCATCCACATTCCTTACATTTCCATCGGCAAGATCGCGGTGGAATTTACCCCCATGAAATCTTCCGTGAAAAACGTCGTCAAACTGAAAATGGAAATCGCCGAAGAGCTCCGGAAGCAACCCCGGCGGATTTTCGTCACCGTGGATGACATCGACCGTCTGAATCCCGAAGAGATTCGCCAGCTCTTCGGGGTGATCAAGTCCGTGGCCGATTTCCCCAACATGATTTATCTCCTCACCTTCGACAAGAAAGTGGTGATCGAAGCCTTACGGGAATCCCAGGGGATCTCCGGGGAAAACTACCTGGAAAAAATTGTCCAGTTCCCCTTTGAGCTGCCCTTGCCTGACCGGTCTTCCTTGTCCCGCTTACTCTTCGCCAGGCTGGAAAGCATCATGGCGGGCACGCCCCAAGGGATTTTCGACCAAACCTATTGGGGCAATGTCTACATGAGGGGAATTGAACACTTCATCAGCACCCCCCGCAAGATCAATCTGCTGACCAATACCCTGAGCGTCACCTACCCGGCCGTCCAGGGTGAAGTGAACCCCGTGGACTTTATCGGGATCGAGACCCTGCGCATCTTCTGTCCCGAGGCCTATAACATGATCCGTACTTATCCCGAAAAATTCACCGGCCGGGAATGGGTGGCCAGTAAGATCGAGCAACTACGAATCTTTCAGGAATCCTGGGTCACCCAGATCGCCGAGGAAAATCGGGAAGCGGTCAGGGGGTTACTGTCCCAGCTTTTTCCCAAGCTGGGGGAAATGTGGGGGGATTTGGGGTTTGAACCCCCCAATGAGTCCACCTGGCGCAAGCGACTCCGCATCTGCAGCCCGGACATCTTCCCCATCTTCTTCCATCTGGCGCTGCCCCTGGGAGACATCTCCAATGCCGAGATCATGGTTATTCTCTCCCTGGCCGACAACCCCCAGGAATTTTCGGCCCGGCTGCTGGAACTGGCCGCTCAGGCCCGCCCCGACGGCTTCACCCGGCTCCATGCTTTTCTGGACCGGGTGACGGATTATACCGGCAAGGAGATTCCGGTGGAGTCTATCCCATCGATTTTTCTCAGCCTGTTTGATGTGGGCGATCAGTTCATCCAGCCCGAGGACGAAGGCTCCGGCAAGCTGCCCATCGGCAACGACCAGCGGGTGACCCAGATCATCTTGCAGTTGCTGCGGCGCCTGCCGTGGGACAGCCGTTCTGAAGCCCTGAGGCAAGCCATCGCCAAAGGCCGGGCGGTTTTCCTCTGTGCCAAGATCGTCGGAGAACTGGCCAAACTCAGCGACAAGCAGGCCGACAAAGAACACCCGAAGCGGGAAGCCTTGATCCGTCATAGCGATCAGGTCACCCTGGCAGCTCTAGTGATTGCCAAACTGAGGGATGCAGCCCGGGACAATTCCCTCCTCACCTGCCCCAAACTGCCGCACCTTTTATCCATGTGGAAGGACCTGGCGGGAAACGCCGAACCGGTAACCTGGGTAAGTCAGGTGGCCAGCGAGGACCGCAATTTAGCGGCCCTGCTGGAAAAATTTATGGAAAGGGACGTCAGTCACTCCATGATCCAGGTGAACGGCAACGCCCGATACCGCCTGAACCCAAAAGCCTTGGCGCCTTTTCTGGATCCAGGCAAAATTCTGGAGCGCACCCGTGCCCTGATGCAGAGCGAATGGCTGGGCGAACCCCAGAAGGATGCCCTGCGCCGATTCATCAAGGACTACGAACTCAAAAGCCGTTAGGACTTTTTGCGGTTCCGGCGTTGCCGGCAGAAGCGGACTTAAAGGGTGCCGCCAAGGCATAACGCACCCGGTTGGCCTTCTCCCCGTTGTGGATCAGGACGCCTTCCTGGAGCAAGAGGTGCAAATAACCCCAGGCGGTCTTTTTGTTCACGTTAAACCGGGCTTCTAAGTCCAGCAGGCGAAACCAGCGGCCTTCAGTTTCCCGGAGATATTCCCCCAGGGTCTCGGGGGTGAGCTTGCGCCGGCCTTTCAGGGGTAGATCGATTTTGGCCAGCGCCTGGCGCAAGGCCTCGACCTTGACCGGCTCCGGCAACCTCGGGGACGGGGACAGGCCGCCCTCCCGGGTCTCCCGGAGGCTGGATCTGCCCCCGGACCAATCCTGCCGGGTGAAATACAGCCCCGCCTCTGCCTCGATGAGGGTGAGCAAGCGGTAAAATTGTGACAGGGTGATTTGCCCGGCCAATTGGGTCACCAGATAATCTTTAGCCCGGGTGCGAATGAAGGAGACTCGTTCCTGGGGACCGGCGGGCAGAAGAGAGGCTTCCATCACCACTTGGAAGAACATCCCCGACACCAGGGTGGTGTCGAGACCGCGCCCCGGCGGGGTCAGGGCGGAGATTTTTTCTCCCACCCCCAGGGTCCCGGCGCTCAGGCTCCAGGCGGCAAAATCGTCTTCGAAATCCTCCACCCGGTCCGGGGCAAACAGTTCTACCACCGGCCGGGTGAGCGTCCGGACCAGGCTCAGGGCGTCGTCGCGATCCATACCGGAGCCCTCCTTGGCTCCGGGTTTATTATAAAATATTCTAAAGTTTATAACAATATTTGATAATCCATGAACTTCGGTCACCTGCATGAACCCCCAGGCGCCAAACCCAGCCCGTCCCAGCCCCGGCGTTTTTCAGACGACCTGTGATGAGCCTTTTACCGAGTTGCGATCAAAAGGCAATTATTTGCAGACGCAGGCTTTAGCGTGAAACTTCAAATCCCCCTAAATCCCCCTTTAAAAAAGGGGGACTTTAAGGAAACCGCAGTCTTTCCCCCCTTTTCTAAAGGGGGGGAGGGGGGATTTTTCTCTTCGGGATTGACCAACCCCAGGGTCACGAACCTTTCGTCTGTGCCAGCCCAGGCGAGACGCCTCTGTCGGCAATTGATTGCAACTCGGCATGAGAGCACCGGCCCACCATAACCGGATTTTTGATTGGGCTGGGCTCATGAACGGCAGGGTCTCACCCGGCCGGCGGCTTGCCCAAGACCCCGATGAGGTAGTCATATAATTGCCGGGCTTGCCCATCGCTGATCTTCCCCGGCAAAAATTCGGGCATGGGCCCCTTTTTGCCGTTATCCAGCCGGGGGTCCCTGATCCAGCCCAGAAAGGTCGGAAAATCTTTCAGCATATCGGAGCCGATAACAATATCCTGGGGCATGATGGCATTGCCGCCGTTAGGGTGACAGGCCATACAGTTGTCTTCAAACAGCCCTTGCCCGGCCTGCAGGGCCGGCGGCGCGGCCGGAGCCCTGCCGCCAAACACCAGGCGGCCGCCAAAGTACCCCAGGCCGCCCACGGTCAAGAAGGCGATGAGATAAATTGCCAGGAGGGCCTTGGATTCTTCCCGGCCGGTTTTAACCAGGATAAGCCCGATGGACAGGAGCACGAAGAGGAAACTGGCCAGGCTGATCTTAACGATGATGGGCAGGAACCAGGCACCCTGATAGTAGTGTTGCCAGTCCATGAAACCCAACAGCACCGTGGGGAAGATAAACAGCCAGGCAAGGAAAAGACAGTATCGGGCCGCCTGGCTCCAGGCCGGACGCCTCAGCAGCCAGCCGGCGAATCCGAAAATCAAGGCCGCCACCACCACCCCAATGGGTATATGGGTCAGAGGCGGATGGATCGGGTCGGTAAAGCCCATAGCGGCTAAAGCATGATAGATTGGATTAAATAGTGTCATGGCAGTTATGCTCTCCTGGTTTGGCCGCCCTCAACCGGGGGCGCCTACCGGCCTTGGGTCTTTCTCCCTTTCAGGGGGTCGGTCCTACGGCTCCGGTTTCCTAAAGGTATCGGTAGGTTACCTGGGCCGCCAGACGCGAGATCTTCCCAGATGAAAAATCAGCCGGGGCCTTCCTTCAATCCGGCCGCGATTATAAGCCATAACCAAGTGAAGCACAAGTCCGGCCAGTCATGGACCTTCAGCGTCCCAGGGCCCCTGAGGCGGTCCGGATTTCCTGCCGGGTTCTTTGACCTGCCCAGGGTTTCCCCGCCTTTCCAAACGTTACTTGACTCGTTCTTTCAGAAACCTATTTTCAGTCCCAACCATCTTGGTGAGTGAAAAAATCCAGCGTGGGGCTCATCAGGGGAAAGCCCCAGCTTCACCAGGGTTCAGGGTAATTATTGAGAGAATTTTTTAACTTGCTGTCATTGAATATTTGAGCTATATGCCGTATAGGTAGTTGAGGTTAACTATAATTGCGAAAATTAATCTGGGCCTGCAACGGATCGCCTGGCCTGCCGCTGCTATCACCGATAAGGAGAAATGAGCTATGAAAAAATCTATGGCCTGGGTTGCGGCTGGATTGTTTCTGGGAGTGGTGCTTTTTGCGGCCCAAAGGCCAACCACGGCTGAGGCTGCTGAGGGGAGCCAAATTTTTAATGAAAAATGCGCTCCCTGCCATGGCCAGGATGGCGCAGGCAACGGGGCCATGGCCATGGCCTTTAGCCCCAAGCCGGCCGATTTTAACAACCCCGGGTTCTGGCAGGGCGACGTGGCCAAAAAAATCACGGATACTGTTAATAACGGCAAGGGACAAATGATTCCCGTCGCCCTGAGCGACGCCGAGCTCAAGGCCGTCATAGATTATATGTCCCATGCCTTTAAAAAATAGGCAAACCGGAGCTTCATTCACCAAGGCAATTTGGTCCCGGTCGCTAAGATCGGCAGATTCGTAGCACAACAACCTGGCAGAGGGGTGATTCAGCGCAGAGAACCAGTGTCATAACAGGGGGGAACGGGAATGTCCGGTCAGAGATTGAGGCTCATGATTCTGACGCTCGGCGTGGTGGGGTGGTTCCTTTTCATTTCGGTCACCAATTCCCATGCGGTTCCTAGCTTTGCCCGTCAAACGGGCCTGGATTGCAGTTCCTGTCACACGGTCTTTCCCGAGTTGACCCCGGTAGGGCGGAATTTCAAGCTTAGCGGTTATACGGCCAGCAAACATACCAAAAAGCCCTATGAGTGGCCCCCGCCCATCGCCGCCATGGTCCAGCTGTCTTTTACCCATCTGAATAAATCCATGCCGGGGAACAATGGTCTGAACGGCGGCCAAGAGCTTAACTTCGATCCCTCGAACCGGGGCAACGATAATATCAACGTGCCTCAGGCTATCAGTCTGTTCTACGGTGGCCGGATTTACGGCGAGCATCTGGGCGCTTTTGTTCAGGGGACCTACGACGGGGTCGCGGGCAAGTTTTTTCTGGACAACACGGATATAAGGGCGACCGTAAGGCCCGAACTTTTCGGCAAACCCCTGATCCTGGGCGTAACCCTCAATAACAATCCTACGGTGACGGACGTGTATAATACCACGCCGGCCTGGGGTTTCCCGTCTGCCGCCCCGGCCGACGGCACCGCCCTAGGCCCCGGGGCAGGACCGCAAATCGAAGGCCTGGGAGGTGCGGTTGGTGGCGGCGGGGCGTATTTTTACTGGAACAATCTGTTATATGGGGAGGTGGCCGTATATCGCACTGCCCGGCAGGGCGTCTTCCAATTTCTGGGAGCCGGCACGATGACCGACCCGGTAATTCAGGATGTCGCCCCTTACTGGCGGGTATTTGTCCAAAAACAATGGGGGGCGCACTCCGTGATGCTGGGCCATTTCGGCCTGGTGAACCGGAACATCTCAGGATCGCCCAAGGGGCCGACAGTTGACGCCGAAGGCAATCCAATCCCCGGGAATCCTAATCTACTCGATACCCGGGGACCCATCGACCGCTTCACGGATATCGGCTTTGACGCCCAATATCAATTCGTCGGCAAGAAGCACCTTTTTAGCCTCCAGACGAGCTACATCCATGAAGATCAGAAGTTAAACGACACCTTCTCCCAGGGCGGTTCCCTGAACCAAGGCGAATGGTTGGACAAGTATAAGATCAATGCCAATTACTACTACCGCACCGACAACTGGGGAACCATCGGCGGCACCGTAGCCTATGTCAATCTTTGGGGCAGCGGGGACCCGGTGCTCTATGGCCCCGGGGCGGGAACCGGCTTCAGGACCGGCAAACCCAACAGCGACTATTGGATCTTTGAACTGGATTATGTGCCGTGGTGGAAGCAGTTGGTCACCAAGTTCAGCCTCCAATACACGGTCTACAACCGTTTTAATGGGGCCAGCAGCAAGTATGACGGGAATTCCGGTGACCCGGCTAATGGGGTGCCGCCTGACACGTATCCCTTTACCAGGCGGAATGCCTCTAGTAACAACTCGCTCTATCTCGTGATCTGGCAGACGTTTTAACCCGGGGCGGGGTCAGGGGCTGGTGGCCGGGAGTGGATCACAGTTTAAGGGCGGGAGAGGCAGGGATTTCCCGCCCCGGCCTCTTCCTGGTTGTCCGGATCTTGCCCTTATCGGCTCATTGTTCCTGACCTTGCTGGGTTGACCTCAAGAATTTCGCCCTCTCGGTTTGCTATGAACAGGCGGGGATTTTTAAAACTATTAACATCCATCCTGGGGCTCAGCGCTCTCGGGGCATTCCTCTACCCCCTGTTCCGCTTCCTCACTCCCGGGGCGGCCACCGCCACGGCAAAACCCCTCACCATCCCCCAGAAAGAAATACCCGTAGGTGCTGCAAAAGATCTGCTGGTCATGGGTACCCCTGCCATCATCATCCATACGAAAGACATGGGATATATCGCCCTGTCCCGGGTCTGTACCCATCTCGGCTGTTTGGTGAATTACGACAAGGCACGACAAATTTTTATCTGCCCCTGCCACGGCGGCATCTACGACCTCGAAGGCAACGTGATCTCCGGACCGCCGCCCAGACCTTTGCCGAGGTACGCAGTCAAGGTCGCAGACGGCGATATCGTCATCGGGTGAGAAGATGATACAACAGCTCAGAGACTGGCTCGAGATCAGAATCGGCCTCGATGAACTCATCAGATCACAGTTGACCGAATACCGCGTCCCGAAAACCCTCAATCTCCTTTATACCCTCGGGATGGTTGCCTTTGCGGCGTTCATCCTTCAGGTCGTAACCGGGATCCTGCTGTTGATTTACTATATCCCCCAGGAAGAGCACGCCTTTAAAAGCATCCAGACCATCATGAACCTGGCGCCTTATGGCTGGCTCTTCCGCCTGATGCACGTGGTGGGGAGCAATCTCATGGTGGCGGTGGTGTTCCTCCACCTGACTTCGGTGGTCTTCCTCGGCTCCTATAAGAAGCCCCGGGAACTCACCTGGGTGGTGGGCGCCCTCCTGTTATTCACCACCCTGACCTTTTGCTTGAGCGGTTATCTCTTGCAATGGAGCCAGTTGAGTTACTGGGCCACTACCGTCGTCACCAATGTCCCCACTGCCTTTCCCGTAGTGGGAAATTTTATCTGTCAACTGATGCGGGGAAGTCAGAATGTCTCCCAGGCGACCCTGAGCCGGTTTTTTGCCCTCCACGTGGGGCTGCTGCCGCTGCTCCTCGTGTCGCTCTTTGGCTTGCATGCCTTTTTGGTGCGGCGTATCGGCATATCCGCGCCGCCCTCTGCCGGGGAGGAAGAAAAGGAATGGCAGGCCTTCAGGCACGTTGACTATCCTGACGGCCCCCCCTTCTATCCCTACTTTGTCTCCAGAGAGGCGCTGATGACCGTCGTCTATCTGGCCATCATGTTCGCCATCATCGCCTTGGCGCCGGCCCTGTTCCTCCCCCATGACACCACCCTGCCGGCCGACCCGCTCAACACTCCTGTCCATATCAGGCCCGAGTGGTATTTCCTGGCCCCTTACCAGTTGCTCAAGCTCGTCCCCAATAAATTCCTGGGGATCGCCCTGCAGTTAATCCTGATCGTCGTCTTCGTCCTCTGGCCCTTCCTGGATAAATCCAGGCAGGCCAATATTCTCAAGCGGCCCCTGATGCTGGCCCTCTTCCTGGTAACCCTGGCGGCCTGGATCGGACTTTCCTTCTGGGGAGCCTACTGATGAAAACTCTCCTGGCAGCGGCCTGCTTCCTGAGCCTGCTGGCCTTCCCGGGGGCCGCCTGGACTGATACTTCGCAGCCGGGATTTTCCGGGCCGCCTGCGAATGAAAAACCCCGGATTGAGCGGATCGTCTGTCTCCAATGCCATGGCACCACCTTGGTACCGGCGGCAATCAGGGGTATCCCCAATGAGTGGCGCAAGAGCGTCCATTATCGAAATAGCGTGGCCTGTAATGACTGTCATGGGGGCGACCCTAAAGATGTCGCCCTGGCCATGTCGCCGAAACAAGGTTTCGTCGGGGTCCCCAAACCCAAAGCGATACCCCAGTTCTGCGGCAAGTGCCACCTGGGCATCATGAAAAGCTACCTGGAAAGTGCTCACGGCAAGGCCTTGCTGGCCACCGGCCGGGGGCCCAACTGCGTTGTATGTCACGGCTCCCATAACATTCAAGAAGCCAACCTCAACATTATTAACGAGAAATTATGCGGGGTTTGCCACAGTTATGCCAGAGCCCAGGAGATCAAGGCCTCTCTCTTGCTCACCGAGCAGAAGATCAACCGGATCGACAAGAATCTGAAGACCCTGAAGGACGGCTTAATCGCCACCGGAAGCGAGGAAAAGACTCTATTCAGAACCCAGGCGGAATACCGGACTCTTTTTCATAGCGTGGATGTAAATCTGGTGAAAAGCAAGACCGCGGAGTTTACCAAGAAGCTTGCAGCCCTTAGCCAACAGGTTCAGAAAGGCTTCCAGGAGTTGAAATTTCGTCGGAACTTTGCCATCTTCATCATGTTGATCTTCATCGGCCTGGGAATTGCCATTTTCTGCCTCATCCGGAAATCACCATGATTGCAACGGCCTGGCGGCTGAGGCGAACCGGAACTGCCCAATCTCGGGGCTTAGAAAAGAGATTGAGGGCACGTAACAGCATGATATGACCGCCCGGGCCGGGCCACCTCCGGGGCCTCTTAAGCGGTTGCGGCTTTATTCGGCCCTTCCACCTGGACGCTGAAGGTTTGGAAACTGTGGTCCACCATCAGGGTGGTGATGACGCTGGCGCCTTCCCGGCGGGTGGAGATCACCTCGATATGGTGGGGCACCCCGAATTCGTCCGAAAAAGTGATGGACTCGCCGTTCTTGAAGCCGCCGCGCCGGAACCAGACTTCCGGCGGCAACAGCCAGACCTTGCCGCATTGGGCCTGAAACTTGAAAAATGACAGGGCATCGAAGGGGAACTGGAGGTAGAGCACCAGGTCTTCGTCGGAGACCGGCCGGTCCAACTCGGCTTCGAGGCGCCGGCACTCTACATAGAGGTCGGCATCCCCGGACTTCTGCATCCCCCCCTCCGCCGCCAGGATCTCGGGCCACTTCTTGCCGTCGTAGCGCTGATATTCCAGCACCTTTTCATAGATCCAGGCCTCGGGTTTAAAAAATGGCAGGGGCCCGTAGCGCCCCAGCAGGAGGTTCTTGAGGTCCAGGGAGGGCCGCTCGTAGCGCCCGTGGAGGACGTTGTTGACCGCGGTGGTCCACATGATTTGGGACCCCGGGGTCACCGACCACCAGTTCCCCAAATCCGCCTGGACCCGGGCCATTTCCGTGAGGATTTCCGGCATACGCTCCAAAAATCCCCCCTTGTCCGCCTGCTCAAAGGCGCTGCCCACCGCGCCGCCGGTGAGCTTGTAGGTCGCCACGGTGGGGTCGTGCCCCCTAAAGGGGCTCTCGAAAGGCTCATAGATCTTCCGCTCCTGGCGCAGGAGATCCGAGGACTTGATGAGCGCCTCAATGTCCACCCCCACGGCTTTTTTACCGTGGTCATCCAAGGCCTGGATCAACGTCAGGGCCGGGGCCTGGCCGTAGATCGCCCCATAGCCGTGGTCCGCCACGTCCACGATCTTCGCCCCAGCCAGGACCGCGACGCTCATGCGCCCGATGTCGTTGCCGTCGGTGTTGCAGCCGTGGTAGTGCAGCACCAATCCCGGAAAAGCCGCACAGATGGACTCCACCAACTGGGCGATGCGCTTGGGGGTCCCCAGGCCGGCGTAATTCTTGATGGAGATGATGACGTCGGGACCGGTGACCGTCAGGATCTCCTTGACCTTGTCCACATAATACCGGTCGGTGTGCTCCGGCCCGGTGGAGAAGCAGATGCTGGGCATGAGGAGCCGGGACGCCTTCTGCACCTCTTCCATCACCGGAACCAGATTGGGGACGTGATTGAGAAAATCGTAGACCCGCCAGACATCCACGTACCGGGCGAACTCCCGCACCGCCAACCGGATGACGTTTTCGGGATAATGCCGGTAGCCGAACAGGCTGGAGCCCCGGCACACGGTCTGGAGCAGGGTCCGGGGCATGGCCTTCCGGGTGATCCGCAGCCGTTCGAACGGATTCACCTGTTTGCGCATCAGGTCCACGTGGACGGAAGCGCCGCCGCTCACCTCCACCGAAAAGAACCCGACGGCTTCCCGGTAGGGCGCCACCCGCACCGTGGTCATGGGCATGAGCCGGTTTTTGAAGTCCGATTGGGACACATCCCGCTCGTTGTTGCACAGGTAGTAGCCCTCGGACTCCCGGAGCGCCTCCAGAATCTCGGTGGGGCTCATTCCCCGGAAAATTCGTCCCTGCATGGTTCTTTCCCCTGTCCTGAAAGTTCGAGGTTCAAAATTCAAGGTTGATCTAGGGTACGCACTGCCGCCGGCAGCGGGCCGGGCGGGCGCCTTTTCCATAAGTTACGGGCGGGTCACTCCCGGGCCGGGCCGGGTCCGGCGCCTCACAGCGTATAAGGATTCTTCTCATGGGCATTGATTTCGGCAATGAGGCGGGCCAGCTTCTCCACATCCCGCTCCTGCTCCCGGTAATCCATGAGCTGGGGGTGGTCATCGATATAGGCCGTGTCCAGCTGCATCCGGATAAAATCCGGCTCTTTGACTATTTGCTGGAAATACGGGATGGTGGTCTTCACCCCGATGATGAGAAACCCATCGAGGGCCCGGGCCATCCGGTCCACCGCCTCCCGCCAGGTAAACCCGTACACGGTGAGTTTCACGATCAAGGAGTCGTAATACGGAGTGATCTTGTAGCCCTGGTAGATGGTGCCGTCGAGCCGGACGCCGTGGCCGGCGGAGGACCGGTAGACCTGGATCTCCCCGGGGCTGGCCAGAAAATCGTTTTTGGGGTCCTCGGCATTGATCCGGAGTTCGATGGCAAAGCCGCGCTCTATCAACTGGTCCTGGGCAAAGCTGATGGGTTCGCCCATGGCGATTAAGAGCTGCTCCCGGACGATGTCGATGCCGGTCACCACCTCGGTGACGGTGTGCTCCACCTGGAGGCGGGTATTGACTTCAAGGAAGTAATAGGTGCCGTCGTGCTCCACGAGAAATTCCACGGTCCCGGCGCTGAGATACTTGGCGGCCCGGACGACCCGCACCGCGGCGTCGCAGATCTCCCCGGTCAAAGCCGGGTCCAGGCCGGCCGGGGCAATCTCTACCAGTTTCTGGTGGCGGCGTTGAATAGAGCAGTTCCTGGTCCCCAGGTGCACCACGTTGCCATAGGAATCGGCCAGGACCTGGACCTCCACGTGCCGGGGCCGGTGCATGCATTTTTCCAGGTAGATGTTGTCGTCCCCGAAGGACATAAGGGCCTCGGAGCGGGAGCGTTTGAGCCCGGTCAGCAGACTGTCGTTATCCTCCACCTGGCGAATGCCCCGGCCGCCGCCCCCCGAGACCGCCTTGATCATGATGGGGTAGCCGTGGGTTGCCGCGAACTTCAGGGCGGCCTTTTCCCCCGGACCCCCCTGGGGGAGCACCTCGGTAGCCGGAATGACCCGGACCCCGGTGGCCTGAGCGATTTCCCGGGCGATGACCTTGCTGCCCAGGTTCCGGATGACCTCCGGCGGCGGCCCGATAAACGCCAGGCCCGCAACGGTGCAGGCTTCGGAAAAATCGGGGTTTTCCGCCAGAAAGCCGTAGCCGGGATGGATGGCCTGGGCCCCGGTCTGCTGGGCCGCGGCAATGATCTTGCCGATATTGAGGTAGTCCTTCCGGGGGCCGGACCCGATGCAAACCGCTTCGTCGGCCCGCATGATGTGGAAGGCGTCCTTGTCGGTCTCCTCGTAGATGGCCACCACTTTGAGACCCAATTCCTGGGCGCTCCGCATGATCCGCACCGCGATCTCGCCCCGGTTGGCCACCAGGATCTTGCTAAATACCAGCTTGTCTACCATGGCTGCGCATCTCTCTCAGTTCCGGACTAATAGTTCAAAGTTTCAAGTTCAAAGTTCAAAGTCGAGACCTCTGCGGAAAGCCATTTTGTCATCCTGAGCGGCGCGAAGGATCTCTTATTTTCTCGATATTTATGGGATTCTTCGGTCACTCCGCTCCCTCAGAATGACAGATTAAGGGACGTTCGCAGAGGCCTCAAGTCAGGGGTCCGCCCATCATGAACTTATCATGAGTTACGGCTGGGTCCCTGGCTCTGGCGCGACTGCTCCCGGCCGTCCGCCCGGTTTCGGCGGGCCCGGCGGCTCGAGGCGTTATGTCAATTGAGAAGCCATCGGGTCATAATGTCAATAAAAAACCTCGCCTGGGGGCGTCTCCGGCAAGTTCTCCCCGCCGGCCCCGTCCCCAAGAATCCCCTTTATCCTATCAGACCGCCGGGCCGGAAGAAACCTCTAGAAGCCGGAAAACGGTACGAACCGGGCCCGGAAACATGGCTGCACGTTTGGGAGACAATGGCAAAAATTGTGCGAGGGGTTATTGGCCGGCCGACGGAAACTGCTACCGATTCACCGGAGGATGGAGGACGGCATGAACCTGGCGCGCCAGATCGAGGGGCTTAAAAGGCTTCTGGAGAAAAGCCACCGATAGATCCGCCACGCCGTGTTGGACCAGGGCGTCTTCGGTGTAGCCCGACATATAGATGACCTGCATTTCCGGGCGCAGGGGAATGAGGCGTTCGGCCAGTTCCCGGCCGCTCATCTGGGGCATCACCACGTCCGTCACCATCAGATGGATCGGCCCCTGGTGCCGTTCACAGGCCAGCAGGGCCTCGCCGCCGTGGCGGGCCTCCAGCACCGTGTAGCCATAGAGCCGCAGGAACTTGGCCAGCAAACTCCGGAGCACGTCCTCGTCTTCCACCAGCAGAACCGTCTCTTGCCCCCGGAAGCTGGCGGTGATGGGGATCTTCGCCTTGGGCGGTTCCACCATTTGATCGAGGCGGGGCAAATAGATGGTAAAGGTGCTGCCCGCCCCGGGGGAACTCGCCAAGTCAAGGTAACCACCGCTTTGCTTGACGATGCCGTACACGGTGGACAGTCCCAGGCCGGTGCCTTTGCCCGGTTCTTTGGTGGTAAAGAAGGGCTCGAAAACATGGTCCTGGGTGGCCTCATCCATGCCAACCCCGGTGTCTCGCACCTCCAGCCTCACGTAAGCTCCCGGCGGCGTCAGGCCAAATCGGTTGTGGCAGCCCACCGGAAAATCAACCGGCGCACTATTCAGGGTGAGCCGGCCACCTTGGGGCATGGCATCCCGGGCGTTCACCACCAGGTTCATGACGATCTGCCCCAATTGGCCGGGGTCCGCCTTCACGGCCCCCAGTCTCCCGGCAGTAACGACTTCCAGGTCGAGGTCCTCGCCGATGAGCCGCCGCAGCATCGGTTCCAGGTCCTGGACCACCCGGTTGAGGTCGACCACCTGGGGGTGGACAATCTGCCGGCGGCTGAAGGTCAGCAACTGTTGGGTCAGGGCCGCGGCCCGGTCGCCGGCTTTCAGAATATTTTCCAGGTGGCTGTAAAGCGGGTCGTCCTTAAGGACCTTCGACCGCATAAGTTCGCCATAGCCCGTGATGGCCATCAGGAGATTGTTGAAGTCATGGGCTATGCCTCCAGCCAGCCGGCCCACCGCTTCCATCTTCTGGGCCTGGAGGAGCTGCTGTTCCAGGGCCTTACTCTCGGTAATATCCCTGGCCACCCCGGTAAACAGGGTGACGCCCCCCTGGTCGTCCCGAATCGGGAACCCCCGGTTCTGAATCCAGCGTACCGTACCGTCTGGCCTGATGATCCGGTATTCATGGTTCCAGGGGACTACCTTGCAACCTTGCCGCGGTAATTGCAGCTAAACGCGCTCCCGATCCTCCGGATGGACGGTCTCCAGAAAAAACTGTTGGGGATGGCGATACGAGGCCTCTCGAGTCCATATCCCCAGATGTGCTCGAGCCCGGACTCACGTACATCATCTGGCCGAGGTGCCGGGTGGCGATCCAAAAGACATCCTGGATGGTCTCGGCCATGAGCCGGAACCTTTGCTCACTCTGCCGCAGAGCCTCTTCCGCCAGTTTCCTTAACGCAAGGTCAACCGCCAAAACCGCCACCTGCACCACCTTAGCCTGGCTGAAAATGGGGGTCATGGAGATATTCAGGTGAAAATCTCCCCTGACGTCTTCAAACCGCGCCGGTTTGCCGGTGGCGACCACCTGTTGGAAAATCTCAGACCGCCTCCGGCCTATCTCAGGGGGGACCAGGCCAAACGCATCGGCTCCAATGATCTCCTCCAGGGTTTTATCGAGCCTCTGGGCCGCCACCTGGCTGGCCGCCAAAATTACCCCTTGGGAGTCCAGCAGCAACAAAGACTCAGGGTTGGCCTCGATGAGGGTTCGCAAGGTGGCTTCCCTCTTCTCGAGGGCTTCCTCCGCCTGTTTGTGGGTGGTAATATCGTCATAGACTCCCAGAACCCCGACCACCTCGCCGTTGGGCATTTGCAGCGGGACTTTGCTGGTCTTCAGCCAGATCTTGCCACCATCCGGGGTGGTCTGCGGTTCGACCAGATCTATTTTGGGACGACGGGATTCCATGACCTGGCGGTCATCCCTTCTGTAGAGCTCGGCCTGTTCCCGCCAGCCCATGGCAAAGTCATCCCGGCCTATGAGCTGCTCCGGATGATCGAGGCCGGCATCACGGGCGAACAGGGTATTGCAGCCCAGGTAGCGGAGATCAGCGTCCTTCCAGAAAACCCTGACGGGTATCGATTCTAAAACCAATTGCAGCATGTTCCGGGACTGCTCCAGACGCTGGGTGGTCTCCTGCAACTCCAGATGATTCTTGACTAACTCCTCCTCGGCCCGCTTCCGGGCCGTGATGTCCCGGGCGATGCCCAGCAGCAGGCTCTCCCCCTTCCTATGAAGCGGCAGGCCCTTGGCCTCGATGACAACGTTTCCCCCATCCTTACGGTTCAGAATAAGTTCCACCGGCCCTAAAATTTCACCGTCCACTGCTTGTTGGAGGAGGGCGCCCACCATCGATTTCTGCTGTTCATCCAGAAGGGGAAGAGCCTGATAATTTTTGCCGATTAACTCCTCCCGGCCATAGCCGGAAATTTCCTCCGCGGCCAGATTCACATCCAGAAAATTTCCCTGCAAATTCATGAGATAACAGGCGTCCGGGGCATAGGCAAAGAGCAGTTTGAACCACTCTTCGCTCTCTTTGAGGGCCTCCTCCGCCTGTTTCAGGCCGGTGATGTCCCGGGCGATGCCACATACCCCGATGACCTGCCCGGCGTCATCGTAAAGGGGCACCTTGATCACGTGGAAGGTCTTAGACTCCCCCCGGACCAACCTGGCATTGGTCTCGATAACTACCTCGCCGCCGAGCACGCGCCGGTCCTGGGCCCGGATGTGAACCCCGGCTTTAGTTCCGAACAGGTCCGTATCGGTCTTGCCGATGAGGTCGGCCGCAGGCCGATCAAAGAGGCGCTCCATGGCGGGATTGACCTGGGTATAGTGGAGGGATCGGTCTTTGATGAAGATGACGTCCTGGGCAGCAGTGAAGATGGCCCGGAAGCGTTCTTCGCTCTCCCTGAGAGCCTTTTCGGCCAGGTGGCGCTCGGTAATGTCCCGCCCGTGCTCTCCCACCAAGACCACCCGGCCGGTTTCATCCATTACGGGGAAGGCGTGGATTTCCACGGTCTTGCCGTCTATGGGACTGAGCCATTCTACTGTCTGGGGTTTACCCGTCACGAAGACCGCCAGGGCCTGACAGAACTCACAGGGAAGGTCCCGGTTAGCGTAAACCCGATAGCATTTGGCCCCGCCGCGCCGTTCCTCCTCCGGGACATGTTCCTGGTTATACCAGTTGCTCGTGATGATATTGAAGTCTTGGTCGATGACGGTGAGAAGATCAGGAATGGCGTTGAAGATATGGTGCAGAATGGTTTCGTATTGGTCCAGGGACATGACCGGGCCCCCGGAGGAGGCGGCTGCCGGGCTTTTCCCGGCCGCCCGGTCCGCCCTCAGGGCGGCGATGGCCTGGGAGACTTCCTGGAGAGCGATCTCCAACCCGGGCCGGCCGGCCTGGGGCAGATCGCCAACCTGGTCACGAAGCGCTTGAAACCGCCGCTCCAATTCATCCAGGGGCCGGTCGCCTGACTTCCTGGTCATTGCTGTGATTCCTTCAATGCTAGGCCCCGACGTGGCTTAGGGTCCCCCACCGGGGAGGGGGCGGGTCAATACCCGTCACCCGGGTCAACTGGCGTGATCATATCATGGAAAGCCTCACCATAGATGCACAAAAAACTTTACCGGAATAACCGTTTCCGGTAGCCTCTCCCCCAGGTTGGTAGTGAATCGAATTTGGGGGTGGGGGCAGAAAGCTCGGCGGCCCGACAATTCTTGATCGGCACAACTCTGAGGGACGAAGAATAACCGAGGCCGTTTGAGGCCGGAGGCGGCCGGGGGCTGATGACGGGGCCGGTCCGGTTAGGCCGACAAGAAGGCAGGACCGCTCGGCCCTGCCAGGCTTACCCCCTTCGCCGGTCGCCTGATCAGGCTATTTTTTCTGCGCCTGCTGGAGCCTGGCCCAGGGGTCTTTCAGGGTCACCGTCCGGTTAAAGACCGGGGCCCCGGGGGCGCTGTCCTTGGCGTCGACGCAGAAATAACCCTGGCGCTCGAACTGGTAGAAGCTCCCGGGCTGAGCGTTGGCCAGGCCCGGCTCCAGGCGGCAGGAGGTCAGGACCGTCAGCGAAGCCGGGTTGAGATCGGCCTTAAAATCGCCGCCGTGCTCCTCGCCGGGGACCGGTTGGGTGAAGAGGCGGTCATAGAGGCGCACTTCCGCAGCAACCGCGTGGGCCGCCGACACCCAGTGGAGGGTGGCCTTGACCTGGCGGCCGTCCGGGGCGTAGCCCCCGCGGGTATCCGGGTCATAGGTGCAGCGCAGTTCCACCACCTCGCCGGTTCCCGGGTCCTTGACCACCTCCTGGCACTTGATGAAGTAGGCATAGCGCAGCCGCACCTCCCGCCCGGGGGCCAGGCGGTAAAACTTCTTGGGCGGGTTCTCCATGAAGTCCTCTCCCTCGATGTACAACACCCGGGAGAACGGCACCTGCCGGGTGCCCTGGCCGGGGTCCTCGGGGTTGTTGACGGCCTCAAGTTCCTCCTCCCGGCCTTCCGGGTAGTTGACCAGGACCACCTTGAGGGGCCGCAACACCCCCATCACCCGGGGGGCCCGGTAGTTCAAGTCTTCCCGGACGCAGAATTCCAGCAGGGCCAGGTCCACCAGGTTCTCCCGCTTCCCCACCCCGATGCGCTCGCAAAAAGTGCGGATGGCCTCCGGGGTGTAGCCCCGGCGCCGCATCCCCGCCAGGGTGGGCATGCGGGGGTCATCCCAGCCGCTGACGTGCTTTTCATTCACCAGTTGCAGGAGTTTGCGCTTGCTCATGACCGTATAGGAGAGGTTGAGCCGGGCGAACTCATACTGGCGGGGCTTAAACGGCACCGGGCAGTTGTCGATGGCCCAGTCGTACAGCACCCGGTGATCCTCGTACTCCATGGTGCAGATGGAATGGGTGACCCCCTCCAGGGCGTCGGACAGGGGATGGGCGTAATCGTACATGGGGTAGATGCACCAAGCGTCTCCGGTGCGGTGATGGCTCTCATGCTTGATGCGGTACAGGACCGGGTCCCGCATATTCAGGTTGGGGGAAGCCATGTCGATCTTGGCCCGGAGGGTCCGGGCCCCGTCGGGGAACTCCCCGGCACGCATCCGCGTAAACAGGTCCAGATTTTCTGGAACAGAGCGGTTGCGAAAAGGGCTGTCGGTGCCCGGCTGCGTCAAAGTGCCCCGGTACTCCCGGACCTGCTCCGGGCTCAAGTCGCAGACATAGGCCTTGCCGGTCTCGATCAGATGCACGGCATACTGGCACAACTGCTCAAAATAGTCCGAGGCGAAGAACAGCCGGTCCCCCCAGTCGAACCCCACCCACCGGACGTCGGCCATGATGGAATCCACATACTCCACTTCTTCTTTGCTGGGGTTGGTGTCATCGAACCTGAGGTTGCAGACGCCGTGGTAATCGGCAGCCAGGCCGAAGTTGAGGCAGATGGACTTGGCGTGGCCGATGTGGAGGTAGCCGTTGGGCTCCGGAGGAAAGCGCGTGATCACCCGGCCGTCATTTTTCTGGTTTTTTAAATCTTCAGCAATAATATGGTGAATAAAGTTAGGCGCCGGCACGGAATCAGTGATGGCCATCGAGAGCGCTCCCCCCAGGTTGTTTTACTTTGTTGCGTTGCCTTGATGTTGTTCTATTACAATTCTGGGTTATTAGAGTGTTCCCAGGCTAACCCACAACAACTCTTTATTATATACGTGATCTCGGGGAGGATTGCAATCACCCCGGCGCCCGGCCGTGCACCGGCCCGGCAATAGAGGCGTGGTGGAAACGGCGGCACCCGTCGGGGAGGGATGCCGGGGTTGAGACCGGCCGGGGAAGTTCCTGCCCCCCACCTGCCGGGCGGACCAACGCTAATTTTTTTGCCTCCCGGAGCATTTAGCCTTACCTTTCGGGGGCGATTGAGGTAAACTGCTGGTATTCGGACCATTCCTGTGGGTCCAACGGAAGGACCAACCCATGCCCGACTCAAGCCAATGGGAGTTGTACCTCACCGCTACTTCCTTTCTCATCCTGGTGATTTACCACGCCCGATGGATCTACCGGATATACCGGAAACCCATGACCACCTCAGTGGGGATTACCAATCACCTGCGGGGCCACTGGGTGGAATCCATCATGCAAGAACGGCGGGATATCCTGGCGGTCCAGACCCTGCGCAACTGGACGATGGCTGCCAGTTTCCTGGCCTCCACGGGCATCCTGATCTGCCTGGGGCTGCTCAGCGTAGCCGCCAGTCCGCAAAAAATGGCGGAGATCACCCCCAGTCTTAACGAGTTGGTCAGGGAACACCGGGTCTTGTGGTTATTTAAATTGATGGTGCTGATTGTCGATTTCTTTTTCATTTTCTTTAGCTTCTGCCTGGCCATCCGCTATTTAAACCACGTTAACTTTATGATTAACGTCCCGTTCAATTTGGCTCATAAAATAACCCCCGAATACATTACTGAAATTCTCAACCGCGGCATGCTGCATTACACCATGGGCATGCGGGGGTATTACTTAAGTGTGTTGTTGTTCCTCTGGTTGTTTGGGCCAATCTGGATGTTGATCGGAACGGTTGTCATGACCATTATCTTATCGCATTTGGACCAGCAAGCTTAGCGGCATTCCTGACGTTGCCGGTCTTGGCGCGGCTGACCGCCATGGCCTGATTGCCGTGCCGGCTGGGCCCTGAACCTCCGGGTTTACCCTCAGAGTTCCCACCGGTTTTCGCCTCCAACCCCTCCCTATGGTTAAAAGACCGCTGGGAAATTAGGGGAAATGGAATCGGATAATCAGGGTTGCCCTGATTGTTGAAAAGCTCCCACTGCATTAAAAATATCCTCAACGCCTTCAGGTCTGCCCAATTCCGGAGCCGGACCCGGGGGTCTTGGCATCCGAGCCGAGTTGGTCCGGTGAAGCTGGTCTTTCTCTCTTGACTTCCAAAAAACCAGCCAAGTTCCGAGAGCTCAACCCCGGCTCAATCTCATGAGCGCAAGGACTGATCATTGACTTCCAAGGATTTTTCCGTCCGGGTCGGCCAGGCAGAAATCGGCCGAATCTTCAATCTGAAAGAGAACCTGGACCTCAAGGATCTCCTGGTAACCTACGCGCCGCGATATCAGCAGCTTGGCTGGGTCCTGGTGGGGATGAAGTCGCCGGAAGGCAGCCCCCTGGAATTGGACCTCAGTCAGCCGGTGGAGCAGTGGGCCAAGCAGATCTCTGAGATGGGTGCGGACCAGGGCCAGGTCAATATCGGCATACGCACCGGCAAGCCCTCCAATCTCCTGGTGCTGGAAGTAAACCAAGGAGAAGGGGCCCTCTCTTTGGACCAGTGTGGAGAATGGCGTGCCGATTGTGTCGCCGAGATGGGCGGGTGCCGGGAGCAACACTACTACACCCTGCCGCCGGAGGTGCAAACTCCGCCTTCTTTCTTTCTGGCGCCCCAGGTGCTGATCTATGGCGAGGGGGGCCTGGTGCTGGTGCCGCCCTCTCTGGAGCCCCAAGCCCGGGAACCCTGGCGCTGGCTCCAGCCACCCTGGGAGGCGCCGCCCCAGCCACCCAAACCGGCAGTCTGGCAATTTCTCAAAGAGTTTATCCCCGCCGCCATGGTGAAACCCGAGGTACCGTCGTGGAAAGACCTCTACCAGATGATCTCCCCTCACGGTTCCATGCTGCAAGCCCTGCTGGTGCCCCCCGCCTCTCAGGCTGAGTACTATCAGGGGATTGTCCACACTGCCCTGAGTCTGGGGTTTAGAGACCCGGCCTTCTTGTTCGGCCTGTTGTGGCACGCTCCCCACGGTGAGGCCCGCCAAGACCCGGGAAAGCGGGACTATCTCCAGGAATTTGTCAGCCAGGCCATGGCACCGGGAGTACCGGCCAGAAGAGACGGGGAGGCCCGGCCGGATAACCCAGCCGGCTGTCTTGCGACTGCCCTCACGGCCCCCCAGCCGACCAATGGCATCCTGGATATGGTTGCCGGGCCCGGGCCGGCCGACCCTGGGCTTCAGCCGGGGGCGGCTGCATCTTCCCCGAGTTTTGACCAGTCGGTTTCCGGGCAGTTCTTTCAGTTGTTGGCCGGGCTGGGGGAAAAGGTCATCATGGAGAGCTGCCGCTACGAAGCGATGCTGACGGGGGTGCGTCACCAGGCCGGGGAAATTGACGACCTGGTTTCCCAGTGGGAAAGGGTTTTCGCCGGTTCCTCCCCCGGCCCCTCTGACCAGGGGCAAAACTCCGCCGGAACCACCGTAGAATTCAATTGGGATGCCGTAAGTGGCCAAAATAAATTAAAAAAACAGCAATTCCAGGAAATTCAGGCGGCAGCCGGTGATTTTCTGAATCATAACCCCGACCTGGCCGGTGATCAGAAAAAAGTTCAGATGGTGGTCTTCTGTCTCAAGAACTATGTCAGCATCGACCCGGAAAATGCCGCCCTTCCCTTCCGTGAGAAGTTGGATCGCGCCGGTATTATGGCTCGGACGTTTTTCCGGAGTCGGGGTGAAGCGTGATCGGGGGACTCATCAACCGCCGGTGGAGGGATTGGCTGGCACATTTCCAGCGGTTAGTCCCTTTTCCTGCGAAATTCAGGCGCCGGTGGTAAAACCGGCAGAAAGGAGGAAGGCATGACTTCGGGCCAACGCCAACCAGATGCCAACGCCACTGGTCATCCCCACCTCGTGTTGGAGCTTGCCGGCCAGAAGGAACCGACTCCCCTGCTCATCTCGGTAACTATCCAGAACATGTCCATGGGAGGGGTTTCCTTGGGGGTAACCAACCCCTGGGGCATGGCCGACTGGGATCGTTACCGCGGGGGAAATTGCGTCCTCCGGATAAAAGACGCCGATGACCAGGAAGTTGCCAATATCAAGGCAAAAATAACCTGGACCAAGGTCGGGGGCAACGGGCAGCCGCCCTTGTCCCTGGGATTGCAACTGGTTAAGCCTGCCAGCGAGGCCCTTAGACAGTTGAGCGGTCTCCTGCCCCACACCTCTCAGGATATCCAGGGACTCTGGGACAGATATGACCAGGTCCGGAAAAATCCAGAGCGATCACACCTGGTGCACGGTTGCTATATAGCCGGGATAGTGTTGTTGGGAGGGGGAGTCCTGCTCCAGTTTGCCGGCTCTCCCACTTACAAGATATTTGGCTGGGCCCTCTGGCTGCTCGGCAGCCTGGGGATTGCCGGGAAAATTATTTGGCCTCTCTGGCAAAACCGGGCTTCCGGCGACCGAATCGGCAAAACCCTTTGAAGTTCATGGAGAGTAGGTCATGCCAGCAAACTTAAGCAGACTCAAGCTGTGGAGCATTGGCGGCGGCAAAGGGGGTATCGGTAAGAGCCTGGTAACCCTAGGGCTGGGGGTCGCACTGGCTCGCCTGGGCAAGAAGGTCATCCTCATCGATGGCGACCTGGGCGGGGCTAATCTGCACACCCTGATGGGGGTCCGTTACCCGCATGTCACTTTGGGGCATTTCCTGACCAAGAAAGTGACCCGGTTGGAAGATACCATCATTGAAACCCCGGTTGAGGGCATCGGCCTCATCTGCGGCGCCGATGATCTGATGGGAGCGGCTAACCCTACCTTCGCACAAAAAATCAGGCTGCTGCAGCATATCGAAGACTTGCCATCCCAATATGTGCTGTTCGACCAGGGGGCCGGCACCTCCTTCAACACTTTGGATTTTTTCAACTTTTCCGGTGGGAAGATTGCCCTGTTCACCTCCCAGACCACCTCCCTCCAGAATGCCTATGGGTTCATCAAGAGCGCTCTGTACCGCAAGTTATCCAGGGATTTCGCCAAGGATGATGAAATCCTCCAGCTCCTGTACCAGGGAGGCGAAGCCGAGGTTGGGAATACCTTCAACACCATTCAAGACCTGCTGGACCATTTTAAAGATGCCAACCCGGAGAAACATGCCCGGCTGACCCAGGCTCTCTGGGATTTCCATCTCTTCCTGGTGGTCAATATGGTCAGAAGCAATGCCGACCTGAAGGCCCCCGAAATTATCCGCTCGGTGTGCCGTGATTTCCTGAATATCCAGCCCGACATTATGGGGCAAGTCCTCTTTGATCCCGGCGTTGAGGCGGCCATCAGTCACATGGTGCCTTTCCCCCTTCACCAGAAGAAGAGCAAAGCCATGGTGGGGCTGGACCAGATCGCCTTGAAGCTCGTGAGGCAATCCCGGCTGCCCCGGACGGGCTTGAGTGAGACCCGGGAGGCTTCAGAGGAAGAGGCCCTACCGATGGACACCATCATTACTCACCCTTCCAGATCATGATCGGAGACCCGGGGGGTGCGGAAAATTTTGGACTAATCATGGACACTGAACGCAAAGAACAATCTCACCCGCAAAATTTTTGTCGATTAACCCCCTGTGTCGAGGAGACTATCATGGACCAGATTATCCAATTTACCTGCGATGAGGCCGGCTCTCCCGCGGTGGAATATGCCCTCATATTGGCGATCCTCGGCGTGGCCCTGATAGGGGGTATATCCGCCATCGGCAGCGCCCTGACGGGCATCTTTACCGTAGTGGCAGGGAAATTTTAAGGCACCATTTGATCCAGCCGGGTTTTCTCATGTGGCCTAAGGCGATGTCCAACCCATCATCCCGGCCCCGGCAGATTTTGCCTGGTCCCGGAGACTCATTCCGGTAATTTTAGGGTCATGGGGGCCTTAAGGACCTTTAACCATTACCGACCTGATGGAGAATCTTCCGAGGTGCGATTGCAATGAATCTGGCCCAGCGCTTAGTTAAAGCCGGAGTCCTGGAACCCGAACAGTTGGCTCCGGCCCTGTTTCGGCAGAAAAAATCCCGGGGTTACCTGGCCAAACATCTCCTGGATCTCGACCTGGTGGAACCCGAGGTATTGGCCCAGTTTGTTCACGCCTACCCCCCCATACCCGAGACTTTTGATGACCTGGGGGTGCCCAAAGGTCTGCTGATCCAACTCCTGCTCAAACAATGCTTATTCCGGGATTCCATCTCCTCCCAGGAGATGGCCCACGATTTAAAAATATCCCGCCGCATGGTGGACGAGCTTTTCGCCTATCTGAAGGGCCAGGGCTATGTCCAGGTCAAAGCCCGGGATGCCCTGAGCCAAACAACTACCATGGCTCTTGATCTGCGCTATTCCCTGACCGATTCCGGGAAAATCTATGCCGAGCAGTGCCTGGAGTCCAACCGCTATGTGGGGCCGGCCCCGGTGCCCCTGGAGGATTATTGGGATTGGGTGGAGGCCCAATCGATCAATCAGGTCAAGGTGGAGAGGGACCGCCTTCAGGACGTGTTCGCCGATTATGTCGTGCCGGACTATCTCATCACCAAACTCGGCCCGGCCATCAACAGCGGCCGGTCGATTTTCCTCTTCGGTCCGTCGGGCAACGGCAAAACGGTGATCGCCAGCTGTATCGGCCATGCCTATCAGGATGCGGTCTATGTCCCCCATGCCCTGTTCGTCTATGGCCAGATTATCCGCCTGTACGATGAACTCAGCCACGAGCCCATCCCCCAATCCCCGGAGACCCCGGCTCACGACCGGCGCTGGGTGTTATGCCGGCGGCCCATCGTCATCGCCGGGGGCGAGATGACCGAAGATGCCCTGGAACTGAAGTTTAACCCTCATCTCAAGTTTTACGAGGCCCCCCACCAGATGCGGGCCAATAACGGCGTGTTTATCATTGACGACTTCGGCCGCCAAAAGATTACCCCCCGACAATTGCTCAACCGTTGGATTTATCCCCTGGAATCCCGGCAAGATTTCTGCTGTCTCCACACCGGCCAGCAGTTCGGGGTGCCTTTCGACCAGCTCATCATCTTTTCCACTAACCTGAACCCGTACAGCCTGGCGGATGAGGCCTTCCTCAGACGTATCCGCCATAAAATATTTATCGGGTATGTCTCCCCGGATCAGTATCTGGAGATCTTCCGCCGGGTCTGTGGCAGTTACCAGATCGACTTTGATGCGGAAGTCATCCGGGACATGATGGCCCGTTATTATGTCATTTCTTCCCGGCCGTTCTGCGCCTGCCACCCGCGGGACCTGGTCGAAAACCTGATTGACCGGGCCCGGTTCCTGGAGCAAAAGCCCCAACTCACCTCCCAAGAACTGGATTACGTCTGCCAGACCTATTTTGTTAAACCCATGGGCGTCACCGACTACGACACCATCGGCGACAACAACCCCTCGGCCATTGTCTGAGACGAGCCTGGCCTGATGGTCTACCCACCGGCGGTATCTCCCGGCGCCGCCGGTGGCAAGACGCCGGAGCTCCCATATGGCTGACCTTCCTGGCGGCCGGCCGCAGCCCTCCAAATAAAAACCCCTCAGCCTTTTTGTTTCCCGAGCGCGGATATCCTGATAAACTGGAAATTACCAATGATGTCGGAGGGAAAACTATGAGGACTAGCAACCCGGCTCTCGGGGACAATACCTTTACTGCGGCCGGGCCTATCGCCCGGGGCGACGAGGCCATGACCATCCAGGGGACCGCCAACAAGGCGATTTTGCTGCTGTTGTGCGTCCTGGTCACCGCCTCCTGGATTTGGAGCATGGACCCCAAGGCGGTAACCCCCTGGGTGGCGGTGGGCGCCATCGGCGGGTTCATCGTGGCCCTGGTCACGATCTTCAAGCAGACCTGGTCGCCCGTCACCGCCCCCCTTTATGCTCTTCTGGAAGGGTTGGTCATCGGCGGCGTCTCCACTATATTCGAGGCCCAATTCCCCGGCATTGTCATCCAAGCCGCCGGCTTGACCCTGGGGACCTGCCTGGCCCTGCTGCTGGCCTACAAATCCCGGCTGATCCGGGCCACCGAAAGCTTCAAGATGGGCGTGGCGGCGGCCACCGGGGGCATCGCCCTGTTCTATCTCCTTACCATAATCCTGGGGTTTTTCGGCATCCGGATGCCCCTCATGTACGGCAGCAGTTGGGCCAGCATCGGCTTTAGCCTGTTCGTGGTGGTCATTGCAGCCCTGAACCTGGTCCTGGACTTCGATTTTATCGAGCAGGGCGCCGCCCGGGGGGCCCCCAAGTACATGGAGTGGTATGGGGCCTTCGGCCTCATGGTCACCCTGATCTGGCTCTATCTCGAGATGCTCCGGCTGCTGGCCAAGCTGCGGAGCCGGGATTAACGACAGCGGCGCCGCCACCGCCCCGGCCCGGACCGAGGGGCGAGCCTCCGGGCCCTCCAGGGGTGAAATGGTGCGCAGTGCGCACCCTACAACTTTTCGAGGCAGTCGCGTATGGCCCTTTGGTCCACTCGTGAATCATAAAAAAGTTCCTGATTGACATACTCTTAACCTTGAACTTTGAACTTTGAACCTCCCACACCAGTGAAGAGATGCCGCCTGAAGATGCCCTCACCAGCGAATGGGACCTGATCAAAGCCCTGAGCCGGGAGTTCGGCCCCGCCCCCCCCGGCGTCATTCTGGGGATCGGCGACGACTGCGCCGCCATTGAGATCCCCGGCCCGGATTATCTCCTGTGGACCGTGGATACCCTGGTGGAGGGGGTTCACTTCGATCTGGCCTACACCTCCCTGGCCCAGTTGGGCTGGAAATCCCTGACGGTGAACCTGAGCGATATCGCGGCCATGGGGGGAGCCCCGGTCGCGGCTCTGCTGTCCCTGGGCTGGCCCCCGGACCGGGACCGCTGCGGGGCCCTGCAGTTTGCCGCCGGCCTGGCCCAGGCTGCCCGGGAGTTCGGCGGGGCCGTGATCGGCGGCGACACCGTCTCCTCTCCGACAGGGCTCACCGTCACCATAACTCTGACCGGGCGGGTCCCCGCCACCCAGATGCTGCGGCGCTCCGGGGCTCAGTCCGGGGATCTGATCTTCGTTACCGGGCCTTTGGGGGAAGCCGCGGCCGGGCTTAAGATCCTGCGGCAAGACCTAACGATGCCCCCGGAACTGAAAGTGGCGTTAACCGAGGCCCAGCTCCGGCCCCGGCCCCAGCTCCGGGCCGGCCGCCTTCTGGCCCAAGAGGGGCTGGCCACGGCCCTCATCGACACCTCCGACGGCATCGCCACTGACCTGTACCATATCTGCCGGGCCAGCGGTGTCGGGGCCCGCCTTCCCGCCGCCGGGGTCCCCGTCTCTCCCCGGGTCAGGGCCGCGGCCCCGCATCTGGGCTGCGACCCCCTGGACCTGGCCCTCTATGGCGGGGAAGATTATCTCCTCCTGTTCACCTGCCCGCCGGAGGTGGCCGGGCGCCTCCCCGCGGCCTTCTCCCGGGCCGGGCTGCCGGCGCCCCTGCCCCTGGGCCGCATCAATGACGGGGACCGGGTTATCCTGGAAACGCCGGCGGGCGAGGTGGATATCTCCGGCCGGGGCTATGACCATTTCCGCCTTGACCTCACCCCCGAGGCGCAGTAACATGACCACGTGGGAGCGCATCTGCGGGTGTGCCCTTAAACCGGGGCGGACACCTAGCCCCAACAATAGATAGAGGGTTTGCCAAAAGTATTTTCCGATGGCGGCATCCTTCTAATCCCCCCTAACCCCCCTTTAGAAAAGGAGGGAACTATAGGGAATTGCTGCTAAAGTACACCTTTGAAAGAGGGGGTTTAGGGGCAATACGGTTCACTTAAGGTTCTTTTCTGAGGGATTGGTGGATAGTGTCCACACCTTACATTGTCTGCTTGTCATGCTGAGTGAAGCGAAGCATCTCGTATTGAGAGATTCTTCGGTCGCCTCCGGCTCCCTCAGAATGACAAAAGCGATGAATTCGGACTTCCTCTCAGTCCTTAAGTGAACAGCATTGATTTTAGGGGGATTTAAGAATCTCCAAGTGGAAAGAATTTATGGCAAACGCTATAAATTGCCTGGTTGAGCGCAAACTCGGTATCACCGGGTGGTGCGGGTCTCGGTTTTTAGTTCACTAATCCCCAGAAAGGGTTACCCCAATCATGCCTGTTAATCTGAAAGCCCGTCCATTGAAGGTCTGTTCCACCTGCCGTTCCTGGTCCTATACCTACAAAGGGCTGTGCGCCCGCCTGAACCAGGGGGTGGGTAAGTTTTGGCGCTGCGAAGACTGGGCCGCCGCGGATGACCATTCCTTACCGGCCGCACCGGGGGCCGACGCCCCGACTCCCCCCTCCCCCTAACCTCAAGGAGACTGGCGATGCAAGAGGAAGCCTTTGCGCCCCTGGTTCACGGGGTCTACGTGGTCACCACCCGGATGGGCGATAAAATCAACGGCATGACCGCGGCCTGGGTGTCCCAGGTCTCCCTCAAGCCCCTGCTGGTCATGGTGTCCATCGCCCCGCCCCGCTATACCCACACCCTGATCATGGAAAGCAGCGTTTTTGCCATCAACGTCCTGGCCAGCGACCAGGTGGAACTGGCCAAACGCTTCGGCTACAAAAGCGGCCGCAAAGTCGACAAATTAGCCGGCCTGGATTGCCTTGCGGCGAAAAGCGGCGCCCCGGTTCTGCCCCAGGCCTATGCCTACCTTGACCTGAAGCTGGTGCACACCTTCGCCGCCGGGGACCATACCCTGTTTGTGGGTGAGGTGGTGGAAGCCAAAATCCTCCACCCCGAGAGCCATCCCCTAATCTTTAAAAAGAGCGATTTCTTTTAAAGCGGCAAGCCCCGGGACCGCCGGGCCCTGTTGACCTCATCCCCCCTCTGCCCGGTGGCTCCCTCCGGGCTTGCCTAAAGAAAATATTTGCATTTGCCTTGACTTTAGTTTATTGATGTTTAAGGGTTCTCGATGAGCGAGGCAACTTCAGCGTGCCTCCGGAGCGGGGACCTCAGGGGGAGATGGGTTGATGGTCAATTTCGGGGATGTGGGACGAATCTGCCTCAACCAGGAGATCCGGGGGGTTTGCGAGAATTGCCTGTGGTGGGAGTGGGATTCCGGGCAGCAGCGGTGCAGTAATTCGCGTTATCACGTCTGCCCGTTGTACCGGCAGCGCCTCTTCGACGCCAACAGCGCCGGCGAAGCGCCCCAGAGCCTCTGGCCCACGGTCTAGGCTCGCAGGCGGCGGCTCAGTAGATCCGCCTGCCGCACCGGCAAGGGGAGCCGGTAGCGGCTGACGCAAGCCAGGGTGATCTCCAGACATTCCGGCAGCGTAATGCGATGTCCGGGCGAGACATAGAGCGGTTTAATGCCCTTTCGGGTCCGTAGGACCCATCCCACCTGTTTTCCTTTCCAGATCAACGCCTTAAATGACCCAGCCGCCAGGTCCGGCTCAACTTTTTCCCCTACCAGCCGACTTTTGGCCACGCCGATGGTCGGTACCTCCGCCACCAGCCCCAGATGCGATGCCAGACCCAGCCCCCGGGGGTGGGCGATGCCCTGCCCATCCACCAGGACCACGTCCGGGCGCACGTTTAGTTGCGCCAGGGCCGCCGCCAGAATGGGGACCTCCCGGAAGCTTAAGAGCCCCGTGCGGTAGGGAAACGGACACTCCCCCGCCACACCCGCCTCCTCCACCAACTCCAGTTCCGGATAGCGATACAGCGCCGCCGCCCCGAAGATGACCGTATCGGCCCGGTTGCAGATGGCATCCACCCCGGCCACCAGCCGGGGCGGCCGGGCCAGGGGAATAAGCTCCACCCGGCGCCGCAGCTCTTCCTGGAGAGCCACCGCTTCTTGGTAGGTCTTGGGCCAATCTGAGGGGGCGTGGGCCGCGCCCACTATGAGTTCGTTCACGGTCATTGAGGTAATGAAAAAGGAATGGGCCTGCCCACCCAACATGCCTGGAGCATTAATGGTGCGTAGATTACGGCGGCCACAGGCCGCCCTATGCTGCTCACTGATCTCGCACCAGTCATTATAGGGCGTGCCGTGTAGGCCGGCTTATGGCGCCCCTCTATGCCTCACCGCTCACGGCTCACTGCTCACTGATCTCGCACCAGCTCGGTGCTGTAGATAAAGGCCCCGTCACGTTTGGTCAGGCGGCCGTGGTGGTTTTCGATGATCCAGCCGCTTTCGCCTTTGCCCCCGAAGGGCAGGCGCAGGGGGGTGAAAATGAACTTCGGGTTGTCGTAGGTCATGCCGAATTTTTCGGTCAGGGCAGCTTCGCCCCCCGGCGGCGGCGAGCCGAACCAGGCCACCAGAAAAGGGTAGCGGCTGGGGAGCACCTGGGCCACCGCGGCCTCGTCGCTCGAGACCTTCACCAGGGCCAGGAAAGGTCCGAACATCTCGGTGTCCGGGGGATCAAGAGTCTCCACCAGAAACGGCCCCTGCCACTCCCCGTCCCGGCGGGGCGGCACGAGGTAGCGAGGCTCCTTAAATGCCGCCAGGGCCCGATCCAGGAGCTTCCGGGTGCGCTCCACCCTGATGGGACCGATCCTGGTCTTGGGGTCCAGGGGGTCCCCCACCCGGACCTCGGGCAGCCGCTCCAGAATCATCTCTTTCACCCGGTCATAAATCTCCTGGTGGATGTAGGCCCGCTTCAGGGTAGTGCAGTACTGGCCGCCGTTGATGAAGGCCCGCCCCACCACGAACTCGACCGCCGCCTCCAGGGGCGCGTCCTTGAACAGGATCGCCGGCGGCAGGCCGCTGGGCCCGGCAAAAAACAGCTTGTCGAAGTGGTTGGCCTGCTTTTCGTAGACGGCCCCCACCTCACCCCCGCCGGAAATGAAGAAGACCCTGACTTCGGGGTCGTCGACGCAGTTGCGCCCGAACTCCCGGTTGTCCAGGCCCACCACCGCGGTGAAGCCCGGCAGGCCCGCGACTATTTCCTGGAAAAGGCGCGCCGTCCGGGGCGTTTGCGAGGAGCAACTGAACCGGAACTGGTTCCCCCCTAAGATGGCGGCGCCGCCCACCCGGCCCACCATGACCGGGGGGGCGTCGTAGGGCAGGATGGCGGCCACGGTGCCATAGGGGGCCTTGCCCGCCACCAGAGGCACCTCCAGGGCCATGGTGCGGAGATGTTCCACTGCCATGGTTACTTCCATTAAGACGGCGGAGCAGGGCGTGCCGATATCTTCGGCTTCCGCCTCAATCAGGTCGTCCTGCCGTTGCTCCAGACGGTCCGCCAGTTTCTGCACTATGTCCAGACGCGGGGCAAATTCATCGGTCATCGCGAGCTTTTAACCCTCCTCGGCCCTAGCGGGGGCCGGCGGCCACCTCGATAATGGCGGGCAGCGCCTCCCCTACAGTTATGGTCCACTGGTTAAAATATCACAAAAAACCGGTGCGGCGGATAAAAACCGCAACTGGGGAGGGGGCACCAGAGCCCCTCACGGGAGGCCCTTGCCCTCGTGTAGGAGCCTCGGAGGGTTTTTGTGAAAAATAGTATTTTCTGCTTGACATGAGCGCCCCGGCCTCTAAAATCAAAGAGAAGGGAGAGAAAACTCTTTATTTTTTGGAAAAAATTCTCTATAAATATGATAGGGGCTAAGGTAAGAACTGCCTCATATTATTAGGCTAAGTCTTTAACTGGCGCTCAGATTCAGGGCGAATCAGGCCCGGGGCTGACGCCAATGGGGATTATACTAACCACACTTTACTGGAGGGAAAATGCCAGAAGAGGCCGTGAAAGAAATCAAGGTGGACAGGAAGCACCGCAGAATCGGGATATCCCCCGAGTTGGCGGATCGCTGCTATACCTGTGGCACCTGTGCCGGCGGTTGCCCCGCCAGCGGACTGGTTCCCGGCTGGGACCCGAGGAAGGCCATCCGGGCCATCGTCCTGGGCCTGGAGCAGGAGGTCATTGATTCCAAGTGGCCCTGGGTTTGCACACTGTGCGGCCGCTGCGAGTACCAGTGCCCGATGGGCATCAAGTTGATGAAGACCTTCCGGGCCTGCCGCACCCTGCGGGACCGGGACCACGTGCCCGGACCGATCCACAAGGGCACCATGATGAATCTCCAGCGCGGCAACAACCTGGGGATTCCCCGGGATGACTTCCTCTACCTGCTGGCCGAGCTGGGCGTGGAGATGGAAAACGAAGAAGAGCAGCCCTGCCCCGGCTTTTTCGTGCCGGTGGACAAAGAAGGGGCCAACATCATCGTCACCATCAACTCCAAGGAGCCCTTCGGCGAGCCGGACGACATGAAGTTCTGGTGGAAGATCTTCTACGCCGCCAAGGAAGACTGGACCGTTTCGTCCACCAACTGGGAAGGCGTCAACTGGGGCCTGTTCTCCGGTGACGATCCGTCCTGGAAGGAGCAGGTGGGCCGGGTCATCGAGAACGCCCGACGACTCAAGGCCAAAACCATTTTGTACCCCGAATGAGGGCATGCCTACTATGCAACCCGGGTCGGGTTCAAAAATTGGTTCCCCGAAGTCTTCGACGAATTCAAAGTAGTCAGCGTCATGGACCTGCTGGAGGAATACATCAAGTCCGGCAGGATCAAACTCAACACCCATAAATTCCACGAAACCTACACCGTCCACGATCCCTGCAATTACGTCCGCAAGTCCGTGCTGCTCTATAATGATGAGCCTAACAATGGCGAGAAGAGCCGCTGGATCGCCCAGCAGTGCATCGACCCCAGCCTCTACCGGGAAATGTGCGACGACCCCCTGAACAACCTGTGCTGCGGAGCCGGCGGCGGCGCCTGGGCTATGCCCTACGATGCCGAGCGCCTGGCCTACGGTAGCATGAAGGCCGCCCAGATCAAGGATACCGGCGCCGAGCTCGTTATCGCCCCGTGCCACAACTGCCGGGACCAGATCATGAAAGCTCTGGGCAAAGAACACAAAGAAGGCCGCATGGACATGGGCAACTACCAAGAGACCCTGTACCTTTGGGAACTGGTCTCCCTGTGCCTCGATTATGAGCCCTGGAGCCAGGAAGAGATCGACAAGGCCCATGCCGAACGCGACGCCCAGTTTGAGCGGGACGGCATCGTGCTGGAAGACGAAGAGGAATAAGGTCCCGGCCTGATTTTAGGCCGGCATCGATAGGAGCATTACCCTGGGCCTGGTGAACCCGAAGTTCACCAGGCCTGTTTTTTTCCCTGCTGGCGCCGAAAAAACCATGGGGGCAGAAGGCCGGCGTCCGGCGCTGGTTCAGGGGTATTCTTGCCAGCCTTAGCCTTTCATCCAGGGAATAAATGCCCTGACTCACTGATTTTTTCGCCCCAATCCGTTGAATTGCCGCTGATTCATTCTTACCTTGAATTTATTGACATCATCTTAAATGAGTCACGGGCTGACCCCAGCGAGGTGCGACTGTGAAACATCTGGTTATTTTAGGTCATGGGGCCGGTGGCACGATGGTCGCCACCAAGATCCGGGAAAAATTAGAGGAATCCGAGTGGCAAATAACCGTCATCGATCGAGATTGGCAACACCATTACCAGCCGGGCTGGCTCTTCATTCCGTTCGGCATTTACACCCCGGAAGACTGCGTTAAGCCCAAGATCGATTTTGTCCCCCCAGGGATCAATTTTGTGCTGGATGAGATCACGGCAATTGATCCCGTCAAAAAAGAGGTCAAAACCAAAAAGGGCCAGTATAGCTATGACTGGCTCGTCATCAGCACAGGTTGCCGGGTGGCGCCCCAGGAAGTGGACGGCATGCTGGACGACTGGCGGGGGGACGTGCACGATTTTTATACCCCGGACGGCGCAGTGGCCCTTTATAAGAAATGGAAGTATTTTAAAAAGGGCCGCATCGTGGTCAATATTGCCGAAATGCCCATCAAGTGCCCGGTGGCGCCCCTGGAGTTTATCTTCATGGCCGACTGGTTTTTCTCCGTCAACGGGGTCAGGAAAGACATCGAGATTGAGTTGGTCACCCCCTTGGCCGGCGCCTTCACCAAACCGGTGGCCTCGGCGGCGTTGGGAAAATTGTGCGAGCAGAAGAACATTAAGATCACCCCGAACTTCGATATTGCCCAGGTAAACGCAGGGAAAAAGACCATCGAGTCTCATAAGGGTGACGAGGTCCCCTACGATCTGCTCATTGCCGTGCCCCCCAACTTCGGGGCCCAGATTATTATCGACAACGGCCTGGGCGACCCCATGGGTTACGTTAATACCCACCCCCAAACCTTGCGGGCCCTCGATTATGACAACATGTACGTCGTGGGCGATGCCACCAATGTGCCAACTTCCAAGGCGGGTTCCGTGGCTCATTATGAGTCGGATATCGTCGTCGAGAACCTGGTCCTGGAAATCGAAGGTGAGGAGCCCAACCCCGCTTACGATGGCCATTCCACCTGCTTTATTGTGACGGGCTATGAAAAAGCCAGTCTCATCGATTTCAACTACCAGGTGGAACCGCTGCACGGGAAATACCCCTTCCCCGGACTGGGCCCCTTCAGCCTCCTGGATGAAAGCTATTTTAACTACTGGGGCAAGATGATGTTTAAATGGGTCTACTTCAACATGATGCTGAAAGGTCAGGAGCTCCCCCTGGAACCTCAGATGTTCATGGCCGGGAAGATGCTGGGTCATGTCCACCATGTTTACGGTTGAGCGGGGGAAAGGCCATGAGCAACGAAGAACTCTTAATGGCACGACTCGCCGGGGTTGAGGAACAGCTCAAAATTCTCGTGAAATCCCAGGAGGGCATGGCGGAACTCAGGAAAGATCTGTCTCCCCTGGTCGGTTCGACCTTCCGGATCTTGATGCAGGAACTGGGGGACGTGGAGTTCGGGTTCCAGTTGGAGGACTTTTTCGCCTTGCTCAAGCGGAGCCTCCGGAGCGTCAAGAACATAACCTACGCCCTGGAGCAGATGGAAAACCTGATCGACCTGTGGAAAGTTATAGAGCCCATGATGAAAAGCTCGGTCCCCAATCTGATCAAGTATCTGGATGGCCTGGAGCAGCGCGGGGTATTCCGCACTTACACGGCCATGCTCGAGGTGCGGGCCAAGGTAGCCTCCCAGTACGGCCCGGAGGATCTCGCCGCCATGGGAGATGGTTTCGTCCTTATCCTGGGCATTCTGAAAAAGCTGTCTCACCCCGAAACGGTCCAGTTCATCAACCGGGTTTTGGATCTCCCCCGGGAGTTGAACCTTGAAGAAGCCCAACCTCTGGGTCTCTTGGGCGCCCTGGCGGAACTGAACCGCCAGGAAACCCGGCAGGGAATCGGAGTCATGCTGCAACTCACCAAGGCGCTCGGCAAACTCAAGTTAGACGACAGCCCAGCGCCACAACCTCAAGTCTGAATTCAGGCCATTGCCCAAGGAAATTCTTATGAACGATGAGAAACCAACAAAAAAATCCATCGGTCCCAGAACCATGGCCTTCCCCACCCCGGTGTGGGTGGTGGGGACCTATGGTCAGGACGGCAAGCCCAACGCCATGACCGCGGCCTGGGCCTCCATCTGCTGCTCCAAGCCCCCGGCCATCGGCGTGTCCCTGCGCAAAGCCACCTATTCCTACGGCAACATTGTCCAGCACCAGGCCTTTACCATCAGCGTGCCCTCCGAGGCCCACGTCCGGGAGGCCGACTACCTGGGCATGGCCACGGGCAAAGAAGTGAACAAGTTCGCCGCCGCCCGCCTCACCCCGGTGGCCAGCACCCTGGTGGACGCCCCCTATGTGGCGGAATTCCCCCTGGTCCTGGAGTGCAGATTGATCCACACCCTGGAAATCGGCCTCCATACCCTGTTCATCGGGGAGATCCTGGACGTCAAGGCCGATGAGACCGTCCTGGGCGAGAAAGGCTTCCCGGACATCGAAAAAGTCCGGCCCATCATCTTCGGCCCCGAGATTCGCACCTATCACGGCATCGGGAAATCTTTGGGCCAGGCCTTCGCCGTCGGCCGGGACCTCATGTAGCTGTATGGATTGCCGGACAGGCACTGGAGGCTGCGCTTTAGAGCGTTGGTTTATTGAAAAGAAACGCTTGGTAGGGGCGGACCTGCGTGTCCGCCCACGCCGCCCCACCGGCTGGAAAGCCTGTGCCACCGGCCAGATAGAGGAAATCCCATGAGCCTGGAATTGACCGAGCCGGAAATTCTCCAGGTGCGGCAGGGCATCAGGAAGAAGTACGACCGGGTGGCCGCGGCCGGCGAAGGCTCTGGCTTCCGGTACCCCACCGGCCGGGACGGCCTGGTCCTGCAGGGCTATCCCCCGGAGGTTATCCGGGATTTCCCCCCGGAAGTCCTGGCCGCCTTCTGCGGCGTGGGCAATCCCTTCAGCCTGGGACCCCTGAATCCCGGCGACGCCGTCCTGGATATCGGCTGCGGCGCCGGGGTGGACTCCCTGGTGGCGGCCAGCCTGGTGGGAACGGCCGGGCACGTTACCGGGATTGACGTCACCCCCGCCATGATCCAGCTCGCCCGGGTCCACCGGGAGCGGCTGGGGCTTAACAACGTCACCTTCCAGGTGGCGGAGGCCGAGGCCCTCCCCTTCTCGGACTGCACCTTTGACGCGGTCATCAGCAACGGCGTCTTCAACCTCACCCTCGATAAGGCGAAGGCCCTGGAAGAGGCCCACCGGGTCTTGAAGCCCGGCGGCAGGCTGATGCTCGCCGACATGGTCCTGGTGGCGCCGCTGCCCCCCGATCAGGCCGATAGGATAGAAAACTGGTTTCAGTGAATCGGCGGGGCCATACCGGGAAAGGAGTTCCTGGCCCTCATGCTCAAAGCCGGTTTCCATCGGGTGAAATTGGTCCACTACACCGGCTTCAAGAGCTCCCCCTACACTGAAGGGGCCTTGTTTTACGGGGAAAAACCCGCAGCCGGCCAGGCCCGGGAGGACGTCGCCCCCCAACCCGAACCGGAGGCCTCGCCCCTGGAGGCGCCGGCCTGCAAACCGAGCGGGACCTGAAAGCCCAAATAACCCGCCCGGGCTGGGCGCATTCCGCCTTTCCGCCAGACACGATGGCACCAAAATAATCGCCTCGATGCAGAGGCACCCATCAACGGAATTTTACGAGGTAACCTATGCACTTGAAGCGTTTGCCCCTCAACCTGATGACGGTGGCGGTCCTGGCGGTTGGGTTAGCGGCTGCCGCCGGTTTTATCCACGCGGTTGCAGCCTCGGCCAAGCCGGCGGCCATTACCGGGTCAAACCAGGTGCTGTTGGCGGCGGCCTCGCCCTTCGAGGACTTGACGGAATCGGCCCTGGCCAACGATACCCGGGGGATGCGACAGGCCCTGAAAGCATACGCCGACCAAGCGGAGGGAGTCAATAAGGTCCTCTCCGCGCCGGCCCGCCGGGAAATGGCCTCGTTCATTGCCGCAATCAGGCGGGCCGAATCGAAAGGCGACCATCACGCGGTGGCCCTGAACGCAGTGGAGGCCTACCGGGTGCTGGTTGAGTCCTTGGACCCCAACGGCCTGGTGGTGCCGATCCAGGTGGCCAAGCTCGATTACGTCGGGTTCAGGCTGAAAGTTCTCCTGGCCGCGTCACCGCCTGACTGGCCGGCAATTCAAAAAACCAGTGAAGAAGCCGCGGGCCACTGGCAGGCGCTGGAGCCCAGGGTGGTCGACAAGGGCTTGCGCGATGCGGTCAAAACGGTTATCGCCGGCCTGAACCAGGCGACTCGAACCAACAACACCGAGATGGCCGTCTTTGCGGCCCAAATGGACCTGGCCCTGGTGGACCTGCTGGAAGGGTATTTCGAGCGGGCCGGGAAATAACTCCGGCCTCACTTCCCGGCCAGGCGGCAGGCTCAAGTAAGGCTTTACCCAAGGCGACCCATAGAGAGAAAGTGTGTTGGTATCGTGGGGTTTGAGGATATCGAGGGGCTCGATTTTTGCGGGCCTTGGAAGTCTGGCTGGTGGCCGAGGGAAATGCCCCCGTCGTAACCGCGGGGGCATGAACGTCATTCCCCCAAATCTGGGCTAACCGGGAGCAGATGTCGCCGCCCGGAGGAGTTCCTTGACCACCAGCCCCATGAGGCCCAGCACCGCGTCCAGTTGCCAGAAGCGGTCCAGGCCGGATGGCACCGTAAAAGATACCTGGGCCGGGAACTCGTCATCCGCCAGCCAGAGAATCACTTCAACGGCAAGCCCCGGATAGACCGGGAAGGCCAGGGCGCCGTCGCCGCTGGCCCGCGGCTCCGCCCCCAGGCGGCGGCCCACCTCCAGAAAACCGGCCAGATCACTGCCGAAGCGGTTTTCCAGGGGGGCGCTGGGAATGGCATGCGGCCCCCGCTTCTGGAAAAAAGTGGTGGCGCCGGTCAGTTCCAGGGGGCTGACTGGCGGCCCCAGCCCGGCGGTATCTACGGAAAGCAGATAGAGCACGGTAACCAGGCAGAGGCGGAAACCCGGTTCCTCTTGGGGCGCCCCGGCCCGGAAGACCCGTTGCCGGTCCACATCCACCACCGCTTCCTGATTAAAGAAAGGGAAGCGAAAGACCTTCCCGTCACGGCGGACACCGGTGCGGCGGGCGATCTCCTCCGGGTCGGCCTGGGCCAGGGCCCGCCAAAACTCCTCATCCACATCGGCGCAACGGTTATAGAGCATCGAATTGATCCTTGAAATCCAGGAGAAAAAAATAGGAAAATGTAGGGCGGGCACTGCCCGCCTTTATGTGGTTATCCAACGCCCGCTTTGCCTGAGGCGCAGGTTGGCCGGGGCGCTGCCATCAATGTCTTGTAGCTGATAGCTGACCGCTGACCGCTTGCTTTTATTCCTCCCCCGGGTTGAGCAAATAGGCCTCCACAAAGCGGTCCAGGTCGCCGTCCAAGACCGCGTCGACGTTGCCCTCTTCGTGCTTGGTGCGGTGGTCTTTGATCATGCGGTAAGGCTGGAGCGTGTAGGAGCGGATCTGGCTGCCCCAGCCGATCTCTTTCTGGGACTCCTGCATCTCATGCTTCTTGGCTTCCTGCTTGCGCTTTTCCAGGTTGTAGAGGCGGGCCCGGAGCACCTTCATGGCCAGTTCCTTGTTGCGGTGCTGGCTGCGCTCGGACTGGGAGGAGACCACCAGGCCCGTGGGCAGGTGGGTGAGGCGCACCGCCGAGGAGGTCTTGTTGACGTGCTGGCCTCCGGGACCGCTGGCCCTGAAAGTGTCGATGCGCAGGTCGTTGTCCTGGATGTCGATGGCGATGCGGTCGTCCACCTCCGGCAGCACCTGCACCGCCGCGAAGGAGGTGTGGCGGCGGCCGCTGGCGTCAAAGGGCGAGATGCGCACCAGGCGGTGAATGCCGTTTTCGCTCTTCAGATACCCCTGGGCGTAAGGGCCGCTCACGGTGAAGGTGACGCTCTTGACCCCGGCCTCGTCCCCGGGCAGCAGGTCGATGGTCTCGGTCTTGAAACCCTTGCGCTCGGCGTAGCGCAGGTACATGCGCAGCAAAATCTCGGCCCAATCCTGGGCCTCGGTGCCGCCGGCCCCGGCGTGGATGGTGACGATGGCGTTCTTGTCGTCTTCTTCGCCCCCCAGGAGCAGCTTGAGTTCCCAGTCGGAAAACTCGCGCTCCAGGGCCGCCAGGTCCTTGACCACTTCCTTCAGAGCCGGCTGGTCATCTTCTTCCAGGGCCATATCCAACATAATATCCAGGTCTTCCAGTTGCTGGTGCCGGGCCTCATATTCCTCCGTCGCCTGGATGAGGGAGGCCCGCTCCCGCAGGATATCCGCGGCCCGGGCCTGGTCGTCCCACAACTCCGGGGCGGCCATCAGCTCTTCTAAATGCCTCAGCCTGACTTGTTTGCCAGCCAGATCAAAGATGACCTCGGAGGGTCTCCAACCGGTCTTGCAACCCCTTTAATTTGAGTTTGATCTCCATGCTTTCCGGTAACATTGCGGCCTCCTGGGTGGTTATGAAAAAGTTGTCAGCTTTCAGCAAAAACCTCTATTCACCTTGGGGGCGCTTAATGCCGCCCCAGTCGAAACCAAATTTCAACAAAATATGTTATCAGAAAAATCCTGGCGGGGAAAGAGTGGCGGCGGCGGTATCTTGGTGAGCCGGCCTGATGAACTCGGAACAATCTGCCTTGAACCCTGCTCTGAAAATGCCCTGCGTGGGGCGCGTCACGAAGTTGCAGTCAAAGAACATTTAATATCCATGTCATTCTGAACGAAGCGCAGCGCAGTGAAGAATCTCGGCGGTTCAAAAAGCGAGATTCTTCGCTGCGCTCAGAATGACAACTAATAGTCTTTTGATTGCTTTTTGGTATTAGGCGCCAAAAATGGTGCGTGAGACGCACCCTACGTGAATTTTCACGTTTTCAGGCGTTGTTGGGGGGAAGGCATGGCCCATTTCCCGGGACAACCTGGCAGCCGGAAAACCCTCTCCCGCGGTCAAGGCCGGTCTGGCGCCTCCGCCTCCACCGCCTCGCCTAAGTAAGCCTCCTGCAACTGGGGGTTGGCCAGCAGCTCCACGCCTGAGCCTTCCAGCACCACCCGGCCCACCTCCAGGACATAGCCGTGGTGGGCAATTTTTAGGGCCGCGGCGGCGTTCTGCTCCACCAGGAGGATGGTCACTCCCCGCTGGTTGAGGCGGGTGATGATGTGAAACACCTCCTTGACCAGCAGGGGGGCCAACCCCAGGGAGGGTTCGTCCAGGAGCAGGAGCCGGGGCCGGGACATCAGGGCCCGGCCCAGGGCCAGCATCTGCTGCTCGCCGCCGGAGAGGGTGCCGGCCGCCTGGGTGCGCCGTTCCGCCAGGCGGGGGAAGGTGTCGTAAATCAGGTCCAGGTCCCGGGCCAGGGCCGGCTGGTCTCGCCTGAAATACGCCCCCATCAGCAGGTTCTCGTACACGGTGAGATTGGCGAAGATGCGGCGGCCCTCCGGCACCATGGCGATGCCGCGTTGGACGATCTCGTGGGTGGGGAGGCGCTGCAGCTCCCGCCCCTCAAACACGATGCGGCCGCCCCCGGGCGCCGCCAGCCCGGTGATGGCCCTGAGCGTCGTGGTCTTGCCGGAGCCGTTGGCCCCCAGCAGCGCCACGATCCGGCCCCGGGGAACGGCAAAGCTGATCCCGTCCAGGGCCTTGATGGCCCCGTAAGAGACGCGGAGATCGACGACTTCCAGCATGGTATTGTTTCCTAGAAAGCTTTCAGCGGTTAGCTTTCAGCAAAAAAACCAACATTGGCTCGTTCCCAAGCTGGGCTTGGAAACGCCCATAAATATGGTAACGTATTTCTAACTCCGTGAAGATCACTTCCCCCTCACCCTGACCCTCTCCCCCATTGGGGGAGAGGGAAAAAGATGGGACTGCTTTGATGCTCTGCCATCATAAAGAACCCGGCGACCTAACCTACCACCTCTCCCCCCGAAGCATGTTTGGACCGGAGAGAAGGGTAACAAACGTTCGGAGACATAGGTAACACTTTTTTTCTCTTTATAAACGTCTTTTGTTTTTTAAATCAATCTTGGTGATGTGTTGACTACAGGGAACGAGTGGAATAAAGCACAGCGCCTTTGCTTCGGCTAATAGCTAATGGCTAACTGCTGACGGCTACCTGCTAACTGCTACCTGCTGCCAGCTACTTCCCCAAATAGGCCCGGATTACCTCCGGGTTTTGGCGGATCTCCGCCGGGGCGCCGGAGGCGATGGCGAGGCCGTGGTCCAGCACGGTGAGGTGTTGGCAGAGGCCCATGACCAGGCGCAGATTGTGTTCGATGACCAGGATGGTTAAAGTATAGCGCTCTTTGATCTCTCTGATGAAAGCTATCAACTCTCCCGTCTCCTGGGGGGTGAGGCCGGCGGCGGGCTCGTCCAGGAGGAGGCAGCGGGGCCCCGTGGCCAGGGCCCGGGCGATCTCGAGGCGGCGCTGGTGGCCATAGGGGAGTTTGCCGGCGGGCTGGTCCGCCACCGCCGCCAACCCCACCTCGGTCAGGAGCGCCAACCCCCGGGACCGGCGGTCCAGTTCTTCCCGGCGGTAGCGGGGCAGCCGAAACACGGCCTCGCCCCAGGTGGCCCGGCTGCGGCAGTGAAACCCCACCAGGACGTTGTCCAGAACGCTGAGTTCGCCAAAGAGCCTGATGTTCTGAAAGGTCCGGGCGATCCCCAGGGCCGTGAGGCGGTGGGGCAGTTCCCCGGTTACGTCTTGGCCGTCCCAGAAAATGCGGCCGGCGGTGGGTTTCAGGAACCCGCTGATGAGGTTGAAGACCGTGGTCTTGCCGGCGCCGTTGGGACCGATGAGGCCGTAAAGGCCGCCGGCCGGCACCTCCAGGTTCAGGTCCGACAGGGCCGCCAGCCCCCCGAAGCGCATGTCCAGGTTTTCCGTGTGGAGCAGATCCATGGATACCTTATGGTTCCCCGGCGCCGGACGCCGTCCCCGCAACCTTGTGGCGCAGCAGGCGGCCCAAACCGGCCCAGGAAAATTCCCGGCGGCCCATGAGACCCCGGCGGCAGAAGATGATCACCAGGAGCAGCGCCATGGACAGGATCACCATGCGCATCCCCGGGATACCCGGGATGGTGAACCCGAAGATAGCGGTGGGCTCCTCCACGATCCTCAGCCACTCCCCCGCCAGAGTGAATCCGGCCGCGGCTAAAATCGCCCCGGTGGTGGAACCCAGGCCCCCCACCACAATGATGATCAGGAGATTGAAGGTAAGGAAAAAGGTGAAGAGCGAGGGCGATATGGTGGTGATGAGGTGGGCCAGCAGCCCGCCGCCTACCCCGAAGAAGAAGGCGCTCAGGAGATAGGCCCCGAGCAGGTGGCGAAAAGTGTTGATCCCCATGGCCTTGGCCGCGGTCTCGTCTTCCCGGATGGCGTTCAAGGCCCGGCCGTAGCTGGAGTTGACCAGGGCGGCGATCACCGCGGTGGCGGCCACCGCCACCCCCCAGGACCACCAGAGGGTGGTGTGGGGGGCCAGTCCCTTGAGGCCCAGGGGTCCGTTGGTGAGGCCCTGGAGGTTGTTGGCCAGGACCCGCACCACCTCGCCGAAGCCCAGGGTGACGATGGCCAGGTAATCCCCCCGCACCCGGAAGACCGGAAAGCCGGTGAGCAGGCCAAAGGCGACGGCCACCAGCCCCCCGGCCAGGAGCGCCAAAGGAAACGGCAGGGAGAGCTGGCTTAGGGGCCAATACAGGGGAGTGACCAGGAAATTCAGGGTCTTTTCCGCCGGGGTCATGGTCAGAAGCGCCGCGGTGTAGGCCCCCAGGGTGATGAAGGCGTTGGGCCCCAGGTGCAGCTGGCCGCAGACCCCGTTGATCAGGTTGTAGGCCACCGCCAACGTGATGAAAATGGCCACGTTGTTGAGGAGCCGCACCTGATACCCGTCGGCCCAGCGTCCGGCCCCCCACAGGAGCAGGAACAACAGGACCAGGGCGGCCAGGGTGAGGTATCGCGTGCGAATGGCTAACTCCCTTTTCAAGAGTAGTCAGTTTTTAGCTTTCTGTTGCCGGCGCGCCCCTGGCGGGCACTGAGGCCCGCCCCACCACCCTTTTCACGTTTTAGGTTGTTCTAAAAAAATGCCGGATAATTATTATTAATGCACCGGTAATTTCTGGCCACTGACTACTGATCACTCCTCAAAGTTTTTCCTCCCCCAGCGCCTCTCCCAGCAGCCCCGTGGGCCGCACCAGCAGGAGGACGATAAGCAGGGTGAAGGCCACCGCGTCCCGGTAACCGGCCCAGGCCGGGAAGAAGGCCACGATCATGACCTCCAGGAACCCCAGGAGCAGCCCCGCCCAGGACGGCGCCGGTGACGTTGCCGACCCCCCCCAGGACTGCGGCGATAAAGGCTTTCAGCCCCGGCAGGATTCCCATGAAGGGATTGACCTGGGGATACTTCATGGCCCACAGGAGCCCCCCGGCCCCGGCCAGGAGCGACCCCAGGAGGAAGGTGAAGGCGATGATCCGGTTGACGTCGACGCCCATGAGGCTGACGGTGGCCAGGTCCATGGCGATGGCCCGCATGGCGCGGCCCACGGCGGTGCGGTAAATGATGAGGAAGAGCCCCACCAGGAGCGCGGCGGTAACCAGGGGAATGAGGAGGCTCAAGCGGGGCACGAAGAGCCCGCCCCAGGCCAAGGCCCCGGCGAACAGGTGCGGCACGGGAAAGGGTTTGGCCCGGCCCCCAAAGATAACCAGGGCCAGGTTTTCGAGCAGGAAGGAGGCGGCGATGGCCGAAATCAACAGGGAAATCCGGGGGGCCCGGCGCAGGGGCCGGTAGGCGCCACGCTCCAGCAGCACTCCCATGAGGCCGGTGAGCCCGATGGCCAGGCCGAAAGCCGCCGGCCAGGGCCAACTGAACATCCCCACCCCCATGACCGCAACGTAGGCCGCCACCATCATCAGGTCCCCGTGGGCAAAATTGATCAGCCGGAGGATGCCGTACACCAGGGTGTAGCCTATGGCGATGAGGGCGTAGAGGCTGCCCAACGACAGGCCGTTGATGAGCTGCTGGAAGAAAGTGAGTAAATCCACGGGGGTATTATACTACAACCTATTTTAAAACCCCAGGTCCCCCACTCATGTCATTCTGGGCCGAGGGCAGGATCTCTCCTTTCCAATAATCTAAGCCCTTCCCTAACGCTCACGGTGGCAAAATAATGGTGTTATATTTATCATTTGTTCATAAAAAATATTTTCTTAACTAAAGGATGCGCCTGACGCACCAGGAATGGTGCCTGAGATACGCCTTACAGATTTCAGTGCCTTGGAAAACTAGGCTCGGCACCTGAAAATATTTTTCTTAGAGAACGATTCCATCCAGAGAGCCAGGGAAAGAAACGCATAAAATCAAATAATAACGTAATAATTATAGCTTATTACATATTTATCATATTTAATAAGATATTTTATTTTATTTTAATTGACTTTAATGCAAAGCTATGGTTAGAATAAATCTCCAGACAAAGTCAAACTCATCGCAAGGTGGGGACACAAAGCCGCTGGTCCCTTAACCGGATAGCCGGGCCGCCTGGAGGGTGGTCCGGTTTTTGTTTCAATTTTTATCTAGAGATTTGCCTTGAGTAGTTCTGGTAAGTTCCAAGGAAGGAACTTGCAGATGCTTACTTATCAAACCCTTATCAGTGGATATCTATATGGAGAGGATGCTTACCTGCGCGGTAAGCATCCTTTTTTTTTCAAAGCGATTTACCACCGAAAGGAGAACCCGTGACGAGAAAAGCGGTATGCTCCATCAGGGGATTGATTAATGACCTCACTCGCACATTAATGGGGACCATGCTGCATTTAGATGATTTACTGCTTCGACTTGACAATGATTCTGAAGAGTTTGGCGAAGCATGGCTGGCAAATCAACAGCTTCAACGATCCTTAGAATTCTTCCTTGAATTGCGCTCAGAATATATGATTTGCCATGAAAATAAGTCTAATAGCCAGTGTAAGATAAAGTATAATAAATTAACCACCACCGATAAGATATTACATAGGTACAATAATATATTTGAATTTATTTTGGGTTCATTTGAAGTATTACATAACGACTTTGCTGATATTAGGATTAATTACAAAATTACAAAACAGATTTCTGCTATTATTCAGGATGCTAAAATTTTGATAGATAGCATTAATTATCAAGCAGATAACAATGACTATTTTAGTAATAAATTACCCATAAATCTTGGAGAATTTAATTCGGTAAATACAAATAAACATAACAATATATATAATAAAAAAGTTTTTTTGGTTGAAGATAATGAATTAGTAAAAAATCTTTTGGCCAACATTCTCAGAAAACATAAATATTATGTAATTGAATGTTCAAATGGTGAGACAGCATTAGCTAAATTTGAACCGAATAAATCAATATTTATTACATGTATCATTGATATTGGATTGCCTGATATTGAAGGACCAGATCTTTTTAAGAAGTTATTATTAATAAATAATAATATCAATGTATTGTATATTAGCGGTTATTCTGATAAAAAAATTAAACAAAAATTCCCTTTAATAAATAAACATCACATTATGACTAAACCATTTCACTTAGTGGATTTCGTAAATAAAATTAAATCAATTACCCTCTAAGAGACTTATATCTAACCCCATTAATCTCGTAGGTTTTTTGCCATTACTTATAAACCATAACCCTCGACGATAATGGCCCGGGTGGTGGCGGATTGCTCATAGAGAAGGACCAGGGCCTGGTACCCCTTTGAGGCAAACAATTCCTGCACCGGTTCGATGCCGTCGGATTCGATCAGGACAATCCATGCAGGCCGCCAGTCCCCCACCACGGGAGAGACCTCGGCGCTCCGGGCCAGGCAGCGTCCGCCGTATTCTTCCACGACCGCCGGCACCTGCGCCACCAATCCCCCAAATCGGCAACCAGCCTGGACCGGACTCACAAGACGATGGACTGATACCCCCGGGAAGTGATGGTGGCATAGTGGAAGGGCGGTCCCACCTCTTCTTTGACCGCGGCCATTTTTTCCAGGAAGTCTTTACTCAGGTGTAGGACCTCTTCCAGGTCCGCCCCCTGGTTGAGGGCCTTGAACAGGCGCATCTCCATCCCCAGGTTCCGGGGCATGACCACCACGTTGCCGACCTGAATCCGCCGCAGGGGGAGCTCGTTTTCCTCGCTGCCCAGGAGGACCATCTGGAAAGGGGGCGGGGGACTGCTGGGAACGTAGCCGGCCAGGATGAAGTAGATGCGGCGAAAACCTTCGGCCTCCGGGCCATGGGTGTCCAGGTGGCGCCCGTAACCGTCGGAGAGGAAGGGCAGCGCAAACTCAACCAATTCCTCCAGTTCCAGGGGGGCGGCGTGGCGGGCGATCTGCCGGCGCAGGGCAAACGACAGGGGAACGCTCACCCCGGCGCCGCCGCTCAGGATGGCGGCGTGCCGGCTTAAAGCAAAGAGCTTGTTGACGTTAAAGACCTCCGGCCGCCCGGCGGTATCGAACCGGGTGGCCAGGCTGTCCGTGGCCAACACGATACCGTGCTCGTTAAAACCTGCCAGGTTCTGGGTCATGGGACGTCCTTGGGTGGTTTGCCTGGGAGAGGGGGCGATGGGCTTTTCGTAAGTGGCCCCTCTCCCCAACCTCCTCCCCCAACCCCCAGAAGGAGTGGCAGGGAAATAGCTCCTGGCCCCGTTTCGCCATAAATGCTCACAAGCCGGTGGGGAGAATCTCAGTTTCGGTCAACGGCGCGCCGTCGGGATTATAAAGAATCCGCATCCGGGCCGGCGGCAGCGTAAACGCCAGGGAGTCCTGGAGTTTCAAAGGGATGGTATCCGGCGTCAGGTCCTTCCAGCCCCGCCGGGGTTCCCCCAACAGCCCGGCCAGGTTGGGGATGGCAACCTCCTGGGGTTCCAGGGTGGCATTGATCACCGCCAGGACCCGGCCCTTGCGGCTCTCCCGGGACTTGAGCAGCAGCACCACCGGCTCCCCCTTGGGGTTGACCCGGACCTGGGGCCCTTCTTCCAGGAGCACGGGGCATTTCTTTTTCATCCGGTTCACGCTTTTGATAAAGGAGGTCAGGTCGTAGCCGGGCGCTTCCCAGTCCCCGGGCCGGGTCTCAACCACGTTGAGGCGCCGCTTGAACCCGTACTCATAGCCTACGGGGATCATCACGCCGGTGGAAAAGTAGGCCGCGAAGAGGTAGCGCTGCCGGGCCACCTCAGGGGCGCCGCCGCTTTCGGCCGCCAGCCGCTCGGTATCGTGGCTTTCCGGGAAGCTGATGGAAGGGGCGATACGGCGAAAATCGTTGTACTGTTCCAGGCACCAGTCTTCCTGGAAATCCCACCACTTGGAGCTGTTGTAGAGGAAGTCGAACCCGGAAGAGGACAACTGGTCGCACTCCTCCAGGCGGCACCCCAGGGTCTCGGCGAAAAACTGGGCTCGGGGTTCCAGGCTCTTGGCCTCAGTGATGAGACGAGCCCAAAAGTCCCCCGGGATCTTGTAAGCCGCATCGGCCCTAAAGCCCATAAAGCCCAGGCGCAGGTACTTGGCCACCACGCCGTCGAAGTAGTGCAGCAATCCCTCCGGGTCGGGGGGCGGCCAGTATTCCAGTTCCGCCAGATCGCCCCACACCGTCACTTTGGTGGCGTCCGCCGGGTCGATGGCGCCGGGGTGCTTGATCCCGCCGTCTTCGTCCTTGGCGTACCACTCGGGATGCTGGGTGACCAGGGGCGAGTCGATGGCCGTGTGGTTGATCACCAGATCCAGCATCACTTTAAGCCCCCGGCGGCCGGCCTCCTTCAGAAAACGCCCCAGGGCCGCCTCCGGGTCCTGGCCGGACTCGGGCGCCAGGAGAGGATTGAGGCCGTAGTAATCCTTGACGGCATAAAGGCTGCCGGACAGGCCGGGGGTGTTGATGGGGTTAAGAAAGATCCAGGTGAATTCCATGGCCGCGATGCGGTCCAGGTGCTCCTCCCACTGGGGGATGGTCCCGGCCAGGGGAGGAAAAAGGTTGTAGATCAGAGCCGTCTCAGACATCGTTCTCCTCGTCAAGTACCGTTGTCAGTGGTTTCTTGATTAATGCTTGACTGTCTTGAAAGGTTTCACGTTCAAGGTTCAAGCGTTTCATGGAGCGCACCGCGCACCATGATAAATAACCACTTATTTTTAATAAGTTACGGGGCTCAGAGAGCTCATAAACAACTGCTCACCGCTCACTAACCCCGCGCCTTATTCAGCCGGGCCGCCAGCCGGGCGGGCTCCGGGCTCTCCTCCATCTGTTCCAGGGTCAAGGGGAATTTGACCCGCCAGTTGGGGTTTTCCGTCCGGGTGCCCGGCAGGTTTTGCTGCTCCGCGACTCCGAAGATTTCCTCCAGGCGGACCTCCATGAGTGCGGCCTTACTCTGGGCCAGGTAGCCCAAAACTGCCTCCCGCAGTTCCAGGGGACAGGGATCGCCGGCCTCGGGCACCGAAGCCGCGCCCTCCCCCAGCAGCCCCCGGTGCTTCAGATCCTCCAGCAACACCCGGCGGTCCTGTTCCCGGGCGGCGGCGTCGGCTTCCGCCAGACTATCATTGGGGTACAGGTTCAACGTCCGCTTGAGGGTCAGGTCATGTCCCTGCCAGAACCCAGCCAGGGTAGGCAGATCATGGGTAGTCACCGTGGCCATGGCCCGGGGCGGGTAGGCCTCGGGGGCCTGGAAGTGGCCATTGCCGTCCCGTTCAAAGTAAAAGACCCGGTAGGAAAAGACCCCGGCCCGGCCCAGGTCCCGCCGGATGTGGGGCGGCACGGTGCCCAGGTCCTCCCCGATGATCAGGGCGCGCCGGCGCACGCTCTCCAGGGCCAGGATGGCCAGGAGTTCCCGGGCCGGGTAACTGACATAGGCGCCCCGGTCCGCCGCCGCTCCCTTGGGGATCCACAACAGGCGGAACAGCCCCATGACATGGTCCATCCGCAGCATGCCCTCGGGCTGGATGTTGGCCCGGAGGGTGTCGATGAATAACTGGTAGCCCGAGGCCCGCAGGCGTTCCGGGATCAGAGGCGGCAGCCCCCAGTTCTGCCCCTGGGGATTGAAGGCGTCGGGAGGGGCGCCGATGGCCGGGCCCCGGGCAAAGAGCTCCTGGTGGGCCCAGGTGTCGAAGCCCCCGGGGCTGGCGCCCAGGGCCAGGTCCTCGTAGAGGCTGAACGGCAGGCCCTGCCTTGTGGCCTCCTGGCACGCCTGGCTCAGTTGGCCGGCGGCCAGCCATTGCCCGTACTGGAAAAACTCCACTTTCCGGCGGTGCTCCCGGGCAAACTCAGCCACGGCGGGGCTCTCGGGGTACAGATAGGGTTCGGGCCAGCGCCGCCAGTCGCCTTGTTTGAGATGATCCGTCAGGGCGCCGAACTGGCCGAATCTGGCCAGGGACTCGCCCCCCAGCGCCACAAACCGGGCGAACTCCTGCCCCCGGGCCGTACCGGGGGGAGCGCCGGGGGCGCCGTGCACCTCACAGAACGTTTCGTACAGGAGTTCCAGCACCTGGCGCTTCAAACGGTGGACTTCAGGGTAAAGCACCAGGGGAGCTTCGGCCAGGCGGGTTTTGGCAGCCTGAAATTCCGGGCTGGCCAGGAGCTCTTGGGCCTTGCGGCAGGCCGGCAGCTCCGGCGCCGCCTCCAGGCTGAGGTACAAATCATTCAGGAAAATCCGGCTGGTGGGGGAATAGGGACTGGGGTCGGCAGTAGCCTGCACCCCGGGCGCATGGAGGGGATTGACCCCCACAAACGCCGCCCCCAGGGGGCCGGCCCAGCGGATGACCTCCCTCAGGTCGGCAAAATCCCCCATGCCCCAGTTGCCCCGACTCCGCAAGGCATAGAGCGGCAGGTTGAACCCCCAGCCCCGGCGGCCCTCCTCCAGCCAGGCCGGCGCATACGCCTGGGACGGCGCCGCGATCAACCGGGTCCGGCCGGTTTCCTCCCGGCCGCCGCTCCGGACTTTCACGGTCAGGTCGTAATACCCCAACTCCAGGTCGGCGGGCAGAGGCACCGGCATTGCGAACCGGAAGCCTCCCGGGACTTCCCGGCTCTGCAGCCGCCCGGACGGAGCCAGCCGGGTCTCCCAGTGATAACGCTCGCCGCTCTCGCTGACCATCTCGCCGGAAACGTCCACCGCGGCCGGGGGTTCGGGCCCGGGGGACCAGAGCCGTACCGTCACCCGGGCCTGAGCCGGCGAGGGTGCGATGAGCTGCACCGGAGAAAGCAGAGCGCCCCAGGAACCCAAACGCCGCCGGGCAATCTCCCGGTCCAGAATCGAAGGGTCTTCCCAGGGCACACCCATGGCGCTGAGCAAGGCCCGGTAGGTGGCCTGGCAGGTGCGGTGGCGGCGGCCAAAATTGTCCCAGTAGAGCGAGGTAATACCGCACAAAGAGCCCAGGGCCGCAATTTTTTTAGCAAAGTCCTTCCCGGCCATCAGCCTGATCCCTTACCCCGGAGCTGGGTTACCCTTCTGAGCGGAAAAATCTCACGGAGGCGGAGGGGTCTCTCCGCCTGCGACGATCATACGCATTAAACTTAATGATTCAGCCTATCCTGCGCCAGGGCCTTGTAACATTTGGGAGAGCATTTATAGCCTTTGCCATGCATTCTTTCCCCTTGGAGATTCTCAAATCCCCCTAATCCCCCTTTTCAAAAGGGGGACTTTATTAGCAATTCCTTATAATTCCCCCTTTATTAAAGGGGGGTTAGGGGGGATTTGGGTTATATAGGCATAGACAATAACGGAAAAAACTTTTGGCATTGGCGATAATTTTAATGGGGAAAAAATTCCGAAGAGGAGGTCCCACCCGTCACTGGCCCGGGAGGGCGCCGGCAGATGCGGGGCTGAGCCGACTAATCACCCCGTCACTTATGGCAAAGCAGGCCACCGGGGTTTCCTGGTAGCGGGGGTCCCGGCGGACCGCGGCCATGATGTCCACGAATTCCGGGTGACAGGAAAACAGGAGCACCTGCTGGTCCCGGGCGAACTCCAGGATGACCCGGGCGGTGTTGACTCGGCGGCTGGGGTCGAACTTCACCAGCACGTCGTCCAGGATGACGGGTAGGGGTTCGGAATGGCGGCCGAACTCCCGGGCCAGCCCCAGGCGGATGGCCAGGTAGACCTGGTCCGCCAACCCGGCGCTCCAGGCCGTCTCTTCCTTCCGGGCCTGGGACCTCAGAGACTCCAGGTGGACCCCGTCCTCGCCCACCGCGGCCAGCAGACGGTAGCGGCCGTGGGCCATGATGTGCAGGAAGCGGTCCGCCTCCTGAATCACCTGGGGCTGCCGCTCCCGTTCGTACACTCCCCGGGCTTCGTCCACGAGATGGCGGCAGATCACCAGGGTGGCCCAGCGCCGGGTGGCGTCGGCCAACTGCTCCTTAACCGTGCGCTGCTGCAAGAGCAGATCACTCAGTTGCACGTCCTGTTCCATGGATTTCAGCTTGCCTTTGAGATCCCCGATTTCCTGATCATCAGCGGAGATGAGCTGGGAAAGCTCCAAGACGCGGGCCCGGAGGCGTTCCTTCTCCTCTTGCAGTTTCAGGGGGTCGGTGCGTCCCAATTCCTCTTCCAGGGCCGCCTGGGCTTCCCGGGTGCCGGCCATGCGGTAGAGGGCGGTCTCTTCGGTCTCCATCTGCTGGACCGACTCCCGCCACTTCCGGTGGGCCTCTCCCCGGCGCCGGAAATCCTCGGCGTCGGCTGCCCCGGCCTGTTGGAGCAGATCTTCACCTTCTTGCGCCAGTTCCTGCCCCCGAATCTTAAGGAGGTTCAGAGCCTGGGTGGCCGCGGTCAGCTTGTCGCTAAGTTCCCGCCGCTGCTGGCTGGCGGCGAGAGCCGCGGCCAAGGCCCGGCGGAGGGCGTCCAGGTCCTCCACCCCGGGTTCGGTCCCCAGGGGAGTGCGGCCCCAGGCCTTGAGCGCCTGGGCGATTCTCCCCCGGGCCCCGGATAGATAATCGGACATCTGCTCCAGGCGGCGACTTTGGTTTTCCAGGACCCGGGCCGCGGCCCGGGCATTTTCCACCGCCTGGAGCACCGCCTCAAAGCCTTCCGGGCGCACCGGGTCGGAGAAGCCCCGGGGCAAAAGCCATCCGGTCCACTCAGCCTGAAGGCGCTCAAAGTCTTGATTGGCCTGCGCCGTTTCCGCCTGGGCCTTGGCAAGACGCGCCCTGGCCTGGGCCAACTGATCCTCGGCCTGGCGCTGGTCCTGTTCCCGGCCCTGCCAGTCCCTCAGCTGGGCCGCGGCCTGCTCCAATTCCCCGGCGATCTCCTCCAGAACCATAACGTCGGCCGGCGGCTCCCGGTCCATGACCTGGGCCATCCGGGCAATTTCGGCCGCCGCCGCCATGATCTGCCCGTTCAGCTCGGTGATGGCAGCAGTTAGGCTGGCCTGGTTCTCCTCCACCCGGGCCAATTCTTCCTCAAGGGCGGCGCGGCGCCGACCTTCCCCGCGGCTTGCCGCCGGGACAACCAGAAGAACAGCACGGCCAGCACCAGACCGGCGCCGAGAATCGGGCCGCCGGTGAGGTAATCCCGGCGCCAGAGAAAAAACCCGCCCAGACCCAGCCCGATCAGCAGCCAGGGGAGGCCCAGCCACCCGGACAGGGTTGCCGCCGGCGCCGCCAGTTGGCCCCGGAGCGCCGCGGCCCGGGCCCCGGCCTCGTCCCGGGCGCTCTCCCGGCCCCGGAGCTTCTCCCCCAGGACCTCCCGCCGGTGCAGCCAGGCCCGCAGCCGCCGGACCGCCTCCTGACGCCGCGCCAGTTCCTGGTGGTCGTTGAGGGGCGGGGCCGGCAGGGCTTGCAACTGCCGGGCGGCGGCTTCGGCCTGCTTCTGCGCCTCGGTGGCGGCCTCGGTCAGGGCCCGTTCCTGGGCCCGGGCCGCCTCATGGCGCCGCTCCGCCGCATCCAGCTGCCGGGCGAACTCGGCCACCCGCTGGCGCACCTGCACCGAGGTATCCACCTCCGCCAGCCGGGGTCCGTCCCAGGCGGGCCCCAACTCCCGCAGTTTGCGCCCAAGTTCCGTCCGGGCCTGGTCCAGTTCGCTTTTGGCGCCGGGATAGTCCTTGAGGGCCTCGGCCAGGTGCGCCCGCTCACCGGCCAGGACCTCGATGGCTTCCTGCTGCGCCAGGACCGCCTCATCCGGGGTGAGCCGGCCCAGCTGCTCCGCCAGGCGAGTCCCCTCCCCTTCTCCCTGCTGCCGATCCCGGCGATTCGTGTCCAACTCTTTATAGAGGGCCTCCAGGCGCTCGAGACCGTTCACCGGAAAATTTTGGGCGTACTCCACCTGAGCGGCCTGCTCCCGGGCCCGGTTCCGGTTGGCCCAGGGGACCCGGGCCTGCTCCAGCCGCTCCACCCGCCCCAGCTCCCGGCGGCGGGCCTCGGCCTCCTGGCGGTTGGCTTCCACCCGGGCCTCCAGATATTCCTGTTGGCGCTGGCCCTCGGCATAGGCCGCGGCCTGGCCCTGAAGTTCCCTGAGACGATTCTCAATCGTTTTCAGCTCATTAAGGAGGTTATTGATCTGCTGGGTGCGACCTCCCTTTTTTAAGAGGTTTTCCGATTCTTTCTTCAGATTCCCCATGACTTCAGGCACCGAAGCGCTCCCCAACCCGGTCCCCGCCGCCCACAGGCGGTCGCGCACCCCTTCCTGGGACAACACCCCCAACCCCTGCAATTCATCGAGTCCCACCGCAAACACCTGCTTGAAGGTGTTCCGATCCAGCCCTCCCAGCAAGTGCAGGGCCGGCTCCCCCAGCATACTCGTCCCGCCGGCCTGGGTAAAGGTGGCCGGGTGGCGTCCGGCCCGCTCGATAGTATAATGACGGCCGTCGTGCATGACCACCAGGAGGCGGCCGCCGTGGTTGCCGCCGCGCAAGGGTTCGTATTCGTTGATGACCTTCTTGCTTTTCCGGGGAAAACCGAAGAGCAGGGTGCGCAGAAATTCCATCAAGGTGGTCTTGCCGGATTCGTTATCCCCCACGAAGAGCACCAGGCCGGGAGGCAGGTCTTGAACCCCCTGATCGCGGTAAATCCCGAAACCGTCGATGTGAAAGCCGCTGAGATACATCCGTCAGTCTTCCTCGGGCAGCAACTGGTCCACCCCCAGGATCTCGGCGTCGGTGAGGATCGCCAGGAGATCATCGTCGGTGAGTTGATCCAGCCCGGCGGCGATCACCCGGTGTTCCGGCCGCTGCCGCAGCACCTCCCGCAACGCAGCCCCGGGGTTTTCCCGGGTGCGCCGGTCCTGGGCGGCGTTGAGAAAATCGCCGACGAAATCCTGGACCAGGCGCCGCTGGTCCAGGTCCAGGGGCGGCCGGGTCCGGTTTTGCACCGATTCCACCCAGACGAAATCAGGGCGCTCCGGCTCCCCGTCCCGCAAAGGCTCCGCCAGGTCCCGGTCCAGATCGATCCTGCGGGCCAGTTCCCGGTGCATCTCCCCCCGCCCGGTCAGGTTGAGGCGCAGGATCGCGGCCCGGCCTTCGGCCCCGGCCCGGACTTCGTCCCGTACCCGGGACAGTTCGTCCAGCAGGTCATCCCAGGTGGAAAGCCCGGCGATGTCCAGGTCCTCGATGAACCAGCGCACCACGTCGGTAGGCACAAAGGCAGGCGTGATGCGGCGGGCGTCGTCCACCCGCACCAGGTAGCAGCCCCGGGGTCCGAGTTCCCGGCGGCTGCGCCCCTGGGGATTGCCGGGATAGACGATGCAAGGATCCTGATCCCGGATGACCTTCCGGGCGTGAATGTGTCCCAAGGCCCAGTAGTCCAGGCCGGCGGCCGCCAGGTCCTCCACCCCGCAGGGGGCGTAGTTGTCATAATTGGGGTCGCCGCCGACGTTGCAGTGGAGCACCCCGATGGCAAAGGGCGCCTCCGGGTCCCGCCGGAAGCCGGGCGCGAGGTTGACCTTCACTTCCTTGACCGGGTAACTGATGCCGTAAATGTGGGCCAGGGTGGCGCCGTGCCGCTGAACCGGAAAGCATTCCACGCTTTGGCCGCCGAAGCGTTCCACTTGGGCCGGCATCTGAAGATGGGCTTCCCAGCCGGAGAGGGGGTCATGATTGCCGTGGGCCACAAAACAGCGGAGGCCCGCCTCACCGGCCTTCCGGAGGGCGTCCCGGAACCGCAGTTGGGCCCTGAGACTGCGGTTCTCGCCGTCGTGCACGTCCCCGGCCACGATAATGAAATCCACTGCCTCATTGATGGCCAGATCGATGATGCGGTCGAAGGCCGTAAAGGTCGCCTCCCGGAGCACCGCGGCAATAGCGGGCGCCGCGGCGTGAATCCCCTCGAAGGGGCTGTCCAGGTGCAGATCGGCGCAATGCACGAAGCTGAAAGGCGTGGAAGTGGTCATGGTGATCCTGGGGAAGAGCCCGGCCGGCCGCCTCCGGGCGATTCCGCGGCGGGTCCCCGGCCGCCCCGGGGCAGGGTGAAATAGAACGTGGCCCCCTGGCTCAAGTCGATTTCGGCCCAGGCGCGGCCGCCGTAAGGCTGAATGAGGCGCTGCACCATGGCCAGGGCGGGGCCGGGGCCGAAGCCGGCAAAGTCCCGGATGGGGCCCGGACGGTCAAACGCCCTAAATAATCGGCGGCCGCCATTCGGGGCCGGGCCGACCCGGTTGTCACGGACCAGAAAGCCCCGGGTCTCCTCCCCGGTAGGTAGGGCCTCGAATTCAATTTTGCCCCGGGCGACGGCCTCGGTAAAGGTCCAGGCATTGCCCAGCAGGGTCGCCAGGACCTCACGGAGCATGGCGGGATCGCCTTCGGCCCTCAGGTCCGGCCCAATGACAAATTCCACCCGGCGGGCCGGTGCGCCGTTCTTGAGAGCTGCGGCGATGATATAGGCCTCCCGACTGAGATCAATTTCTTGGCGCAGAACTCCGGTCCGGGCCAGCCGGGAGTGCTGCAGCAGCGCCTCCGTGATCTCCTCCATCTTTCGGACCTCTTCGTGCAACTGCCAAAGATACCGGCCCTCCCGAGAGTCCAACCGGTGGGCGCCGGCCACCTCCAAGGCCTGGCAAAACCCGCTGATCCAGCGGAGCGCCGACCTGAGATCGTGGGACACCGCATCGGTGAACCTGCCCAGTTGCCCCTTGACGACCTCCAGTTCCCGGGTCAGTTCCTCCCCTCCCTGAACCTGGCGCGCCAGTTCGGCTTGGAGCCCCTGGAGGCGAATTTCAGCGTCCCTCCGGTCAGTCAGGTCGATGGCGGTGGCGATCACGTGGGAAACCTTGCCGTCGTCCCCGAGGTGAGCCGCGGCAGACCAGGCAATCAGGCGGCGGGCCCCGTCTTTGGCCAGCCAATCAGTCTCACCGGCCTGGGTAAAATCCCCGGCAACCAGATGATAAAACGCTTCTTTGGTGGCGTCAACCGCTTCCGGAGCCGGAAAAACCTCCCAGAAAGGCCGGCCTTGCACCTGGACCCGGTCATAGCCGGTGAGCCTCTCGCCGGCTGGGTTCAAGCGATTGATGCGTCCCTGGCGGTCCAGGACCAGCACCATAACCTGGGCCTTCTCCATGAGGCTGTCGGCAAAATCCCGCTCTTGCCGCACCAGGGCCTCGCCGCGTTCCAGGGTGCGGGACAGCAGGTTATAAGGTCTCCTGATCCCCGTGTCGATGAAGGCCTGGTAAATCAGGAACAGGGAGCAGATTTTGAGCAGGTGGCCCGCCACGCCAGCCTGGCTGGAGACTCTCCCCCCAAAGGTGAGAGCCAGTTCGGAGGCGACGGCCAGGGCGATGGCCCCCAGCAACAGGCGGAGCACTTCGGGGTTAAACTCCTCCCGCCGGCGCCACAGCAGGGCCAAGGCCCCCAGGAGGATGACGCCGGGGAAACAGTCGGCAGTCTGCTGCAAGGCAACCAGGCCCGGCCCGGTCGCCTCCCCGAGCGGGAAGCTTTGCCAGGCAAAGATCATGAGGAGGATGACCGCAACGGTCAGGAGATAACCGGCAAAAACCGCGTAAGGCTTCAGGCGGCGACCCAGGCACAGGGGGGCCAGACATAGGGAGACGCCCTCGAGGCCCCGGGCGGCGAACCCCAGTTGGACGGGCAAATCAGGGCCGGAGCCGGGGAAGACCCTCATATCCCCGGACGCCATGGTCTGGAGGAGGTTAAAGGCCCCCACGAACAGGTAGGCTATCCCCAGAAAGAGCAGGTAGTTATTTTCCAGGAAGCCCCGGGAATTCCAGGCAATGGCAAAGACACCCACGGCCACGACGACGCTGAAGACCCCGGCGATACCCTGGAACAGCGGCAAGCTGTAGCGGCTGGTCAGATAGAGCCCCGAGAGCCCCAGGGCCCAAAGAAGAAAGTGCACGTAGGTGCCGAAACGGCCGCTTAGCTCACTCATCGCATCTAAAGGGAGTGCCCGTTTGCTTTGCCCCCGGCGGGGCTCCGCCTCCAGAGGCGCACCGGGGGTTATCTGAGGACGGCGGTGAATTCGGGTGATTGAGAGACATTCCTTATCATCAAGAATTTTTATCATTATTCGCAGGATTTGGGGAATTTGTAAAGCTAATGGTGCGGACCTCTCCCCCCAAAACTCATCCCCAGGCGGGGTGAGAGCGGTGAATCGGAGGGAAGCAGGGAAATAAGCGTTTGCCAAAAGTGTTTTCCGACGGCGGCATCATGCTAAATCCCCCCTACCCCCCCTTGAGAAAAGTGGGGAACTATAAGGAATTGCTGCCAAAGTACCCCTTTGAAAAAGGGGACTCAGGGGGATTTAAGAATCTCCAAGTGGAAAGAATTTATGGCAAACGCTAGAAGCGGGCCGGGGGCGCTGACGGGCGGATCATCAGGGTTCGGGAGGGAGCCCAGAGGCCCCCGGATAGGTGTCAGGGAAAGGATTTTATCAGTTCCCCTTCACGGGCAGGATACCAGGGGTAAGCGCCACATTTTCAAGCAAATTGAAAACCTTTCTCGGTAATGAGGAGGATGCAGATATCCACCGCTTCCGAGTCGTAGAGTTTCCCCTTGTTCCGGGTAATCTCCTCCAGGGCCTGGTCAACTCCCAAGGCCGGCCGGTAGGGCCGGTGCGAGGCCATGGCCTCCACCACGTCGGCCACCGCCAGGATTTTGGCCTCCGGGGAAATCTCCCCCGCGGTTAACCCCGAGGGGTAGCCTGAACCATCCAACCGTTCATGGTGCTGGAGCACTCCCTGGGCCACGGGCCAGGGGAAGGCGATGTTTTTCAGGATATCATACCCCACCTGGGGGTGGGTTTTGATGAGTCTAAACTCCGTTATACTGATTTTCCCGGCCTTGTTGAGGATCTCGGCGGGCACCGCGATCTTGCCCATATCATGGAGAAAGCACAGCACTTGCATGCCCTCGACCCGATCCGGCAACCACCCGAGTTCCCGGGCCATGTCACAGGCCAGTTGCGCCACCCGGCGCTGGTGCCCGGCGGTATAGGGGTCTTTGATTTCCACGGTATTGGCTAAAGCCATCACCGTCCCGTGCAGGGCCTGGCGCAATTTATCCACCGCCTGTTTGCGTTCGGTAATGTCCCGGGCGGCACTGAGGATCAGTGGATGGTCATCCAGATCGAAAACCCGGGCCTGAATTTCCACTGGCAGGATGGACCCGTCTTTACGGAAATGGGCGGATTCAAAGATCACTTCGCCTTTTTCCAGCAATTCGCCCAGGATCTTTTCCCGGTGCGCGACATATTCCGGGGTCGGGAGGACAAAGATATCCATGCCGAGCAACTCTTCTTTCTCATAGCCCCGGGACTTGTAGGCCGCCTCGTTCACGTAGGTAAAATGGCCGTCGACATCATGCAAAAAGATAGAATCGCTTGCTCCATCCAACATTCTCTCTTTTAACCGGAGGTCTTTTTCCACCCGCTTGCGCTCGGTAATAACGTCAAATACGACCACGAAGTGCTCTTTTCCGGGGCTGTACACCGAGAGCAAAAACCACATCTTCAAGGCTTTTACATAGATCTCAAACCGCTCGGGCCGGCCGGTCAGAGCCACCCTGCCATAGATTTCCAACAGTTCCGGATCAGACTCTCGAATGCCCGGAATGACTTCAGACACTCTTTTCCCGACCACGTCTTCCAACCCGGTCAAGGCCTCGAAGGACTTGTTAACTTTGAGGTAGATGAAGTCCAGGGGCTGACCGGGTTCAACAAGCATCTGGCAGTAAGCCAGTCCGTTCAGCATGTTCTCGAACAAAGAGCGGTAGAGGTTTTCACTCTCCTGGAGCGCCGCCTCCGCCTGTTTGTAGGCGGTGATGTCTTCGACTACCTCGATAAAGCCGTTTATGTGGCCGTCGGGGCTGCAGTGCGGAAAAGCCTGGAGGCGCACAGCTATCCGGCTGCCGTCCGTCCGGATGCCGCTGGTTTCCACCACCATCTTCTTCCCCATGGCCATAGCCTTGGTCCCGGGACAGTGCGCACAGACCCCATCTCGCTTCTCAAATTCCCAAAAACACTCCCGGCCCACTATTTCGCCAACGGGCTTCTGAAGTAAGTTGGCCTGGGCGGCGTTGGTCATGATTACCCGGTAATCCGGCCCCATCAGCGTAATTCCTAGATCGATGTTCTCCACCAGGGTGCGGTAGCGCTCCTCGCTCTCCCGCAGGGCCTTGATCGTCTCTTGGCGTTGCGTGATGTCTATGGCGGTAAACACCACCCCGGCATCGAACTCAAGGGGATCAATGGGGGTGGCACCTAGCAAAATATCACTCACCGCACCATCCTTGCGCCGCCAACGGGTTTCGATGGTTCCCGTCCCCTGCTGTTTCAGGCCCGAGTGCTTGAGCTGCCCGACCCGGTCAAATTCAGCCTCGCTCTCGTAAAGCATCCGGGCGCTTTGCCCCTGCAACTCCCCGCGGGAATATCCCATCATCATACAGAGTTGGTCGTTAACCCAGCCAAATTCCCGATGGGTGACCAAGCCGATACCTATGGGGGCAGCCCGCAAGATGCTGCTCAAGGTGGTTTCGCTGGCCAGCAGAGCCTCCTCAGCCAGCCGGTGTTCTCGCCGTCCCTCGGCTTCTTTCAGCTCCCGCTGCACCGCCGGAACCAGCCGGGCCAGATTATGCTTCATGACGTAATCATGGACCCCGGCCTTCATCATGGCCACCGCTTTCTCTTCGCCGATGGTGCCGGACACAATGATAAACGGCAGATCCAGGCCGCTGGCCTTTAAGATCTCCAGGGCCGCCAGCGCCGGGAACTGGGGCATTTTATAGTCTGCCAGAACGATATCCCAATCCGGTTGCGCCAGGGCCGCCCGCATTTCGCCGGGAGTTTCCACCCGTTTATGCACGAGGTCATAGCCCCCCCGTTGCAACCGGCGGATAATGAGTCCCGCCTCACTTTCAGAGTCCCCCACCATCAGGACCCGGAGCGGCGTGTTCATGGCAACCTCACTTGAGTGGCACCGGCTCGTTCAGGACTGGCCAATACAAGTCCAGGGCCCTCACCGCCTCGGCAAATTGCTGGAAATCAACGGGCTTGCGAATGTGCATAGCCGGGTAGCTCCGTCTTCGCAGGCCCGCCGCCTGGCGCCTCCGCACCTTCCCCGGGCCATAAACCCGCCAGCCGCTGGCGGCGATCCCCAGGAAGGCAACCGCAAAAATGAGCAGGGGAATTAAGTGTATCCGGGGCGGCCAGTCGGTTTGCCCCAATGACAATTCCCTTAATCTCTTCTCACCCGGTAGGCAGCGCCTGCCGACCCCGGTCGTTGATCCCGGCGTTGAGGGGCCGCCCCCACGACTAAGGGCAGCCTTACTCTTGGCGGGTTGAGGGACCCGGGCAAGGTGGGCGAATGGGCCAACCAGGGGCGCTGGGCTGAACCCCGGTTTTTTCCCCTGGGCCCAGGCCCACAGCCTGGCCTTCTTAAAGCCGAAGAACCTTCAACCTGAGACCGCTGCGAAAGTACCCCCACTGGTCATTCTGAGGGAGCAGAGCGACCGAAGAATCTCATAAGTACGCAAAAATACGAGATCCTTCGCTTCACTCAGGATGACAAAATGACTTTCCGCAGAAGTCTCAACCTGATTATTATTCCGACTCTGTCGAGCCGCAGCCGAAACCGGCCCGGCCGGCTCGTAAAGCCCCAGTTGCCCTGACGGTCACCCGGCTTCCAGACCCTGGGTCACCTCATAACTTGCCTTCAGGTCGTTAGGGAACCGGCCATGGGAAAAACCACGCCCGGAGGCTGATCAGAAGCAGGATATGTCCCTCTAGACATCGGCAATTTGCCGTTAAACATTAATTGACCTGCCCCTCATCAATCAACCCCTGCTGCCGTTGCCGCGCCCTGGAGACGGAATCCGTCCAGCCGCTATGAGGAATCAAGGGATTTTCCGATTAAATTAAATAAATTAGGTCATCAAGCCGGCAGGATAAGGCGAGTAAGGAGTTAAGCTTCCTGGCTAACCCCCTGAACGCGGTAGTGGGCCCAGGGCGACGCCGGAGAGAGGTCTTTGGTTTGAGAGGACGACGTTCCAACCTCATAATTCCTATCGGGGCTGGTTTTTGGGGAATAAGGCGGGGAATAAGATAAGGGGTTAAGCCATCGGGCCTAACCCCTTGAAATCGCTGGGGTGAACGACGGGACTTGAACCCGCGACCGCCGGGGCCACAACCCGGTGCTCTGCCAACTGAGCTACGCCCACCATCAAACTGATTTGTAACACAGGAATCATTTCCTGGCAAGGGCGCGGTGACGATGGCCGGGAAAATCCGCGCAAGGGTCCGGGCCGGGGTTCTGGCCTCCCCACCCGGTCCCGGGCGCCGCCGGCCACCTTTACATCGGCCCCTTAAGGATATATGGTAAAGTTGACGACGTTTTAAGGAGACCCTATGTACCAGGCCAGATTTTGGGAAAGTGTGGAAAATCAGAAGGTTCATTGCTTTTTGTGCGCCCACGAATGCACGATCGATACGGGCAAACGGGGGCTCTGCCAGGTCCGGGAGAACCAGGATGGCACCCTGTTCAGCCTCAACTATGCCAAAGTCATTGCCGAACACATCGACCCCATTGAGAAAAAGCCCCTGTTCCACTTTCTCCCGGGCACCCGGTCCTACTCCATTGCCACCACGGGCTGCAACTTCCTGTGCCTCCATTGCCAGAACTATGACATTTCCCAGTATCCCCGGGTCCACGGCGGCAAGATCCTGGGAGACGAGCGCGACCCGGAAGCCATTGTGGCCTATGCCCTGGGGTCCCATTCGGCCAGTATCTCCTATACCTACACCGAGCCCACCATCTTCTTCGAGTACGCCCAGGACGTGGCCAAGCTGGCCCGGGAGCACAACCTGCGCAACGTCTTTGTGTCCAACGGCTTCATGACCGAGGCCTCGGCTGACGCCCTGACGGAGTTCATTGACGCCGACAACGTGGATCTGAAGAGCATGCGGAACGATTTCTACCGCAAGGTCTGCAAGGCCCGGCTGCAGCCGGTGCTGGACACCATCACCCGGTTGAAACAGAAAGGCGTCTGGGTGGAGGTCACCACCCTGATCATCCCGGGGCACAACGATTCCGACGCCGAACTCACTGAGATCGCCCAGTTCATCAAAGGCGTCAGCCCCACCATCCCCTGGCACGTTACCGCGTTTCACCCCACCTTCAAAATGATGGACCGGCCCGCCACCCCGGTGGCCACCCTGGTCAAGGCCCGGGAGATCGGTCTAAAAGCCGGCCTCCGCTACGTCTACGTGGGGAACATCCCGGGGGAGACCGGGGAGAATACCTATTGCTATGCCTGCCAGGAGCTGCTCATCGAACGGCTGGGGTACACCATCCGGCGCTACCACCTCAAGGACGGGCTCTGTCCCAAGTGCCAGGCCGAAATCGACGGGGTCTGGAAGTAGCTGTCCTGAGGGAGTTTTTATGAGCGCCAGGGGCTTTTTCGTAAGGTTACGACGCTCATCAAAGAACTCCGGCAGACTCCCCACCAACCCCTTTACCGGGGATTATAGCGTTTGCCATCTATCCTTTCCGCTCGGAGGTTCTTAAATCCCCCTAAATCCCTCTTCTTCAAAGGGGGCTTTAACAGCAATTCCTTGCAGTTCCCCCCCTTTTTTAAAGGGGGGCAGGGGGATTATGAGGCTTCCCATCACAGAAAAAACTTTTGGCAAGTGCGATAAGAGGCGATCTTAAGGGGAGAGAGGGAAACTGACCGGCCCCGGTCCTCCCCTCAGGCTCAGATCAACGGAATTTCTTCAGTTTTGCCTCGATTTGTCTAAGCTTTTCCTCACCATCCGGCACCTGGACCAGGCGGTGCTCCAGGATATACCGGGACACCAGGAGCCCCGCCAGGTGCTCCCCCCTGAGGCTCCAGTGAGAATTATGCTGCCAGTACAGGTCCCGGTCCGGGTTCAGGGACGGGCGCGGCTGCTCGTCGGCATAGGTTCGCATGAGGGGCAGCAGGTCGAGATAATCGATGCCCCGGGCCTCGAGGAAACTCCCCAGAATCCGGTTGGGCCGTTCCAGATCAAGGCCCTGGTGCGGCGCCAGGAAGGGATAGACCTGGGTGTTGGTAGGGATTAACACCACCAGGAGTTTGGCCCCGTTGGCCGCGGCCAGGTCTTTAAAGGCCGCCAGGTTCTCCAGGTGCCGCTTCCAAACCTCCCGGGCCCAAGGGGGCGGGTCCTGGAAGGCCAGAAACTTGTTGCTGTCGCCGAAGGCATTTTTCCGGCTCGGAAAAAACCTCACCAGGGCATCGTTGATCAGGTTCATGACAATCAGGTGCTGGTCCAGGTAGTACCTGATCTTCTCGCCAAAACTTAACGGGTGAGTGCCGCTGAACCACCGGTCCCAAAAAGTGTCGTGCCGCGCCAGCTTTTCCTTGGATAATTGACCGGTTTTGGGGTCCTTATATCGGGTGGCATCCACCAGAAAACCGTCGATCACCGTGAGGCTGGGAAAGGAGTAGTCGTCACTCAAATCATTCCAGAAATAGCCCACGATGATGAGCCGGGGCTGGTGGCCGACCCTTTTGATAATCTCGGCCGCCTTGAGCCACTCCTGTTTGGTGCCGTACCCCGTGACCCCGCATTTCAGCACCCGGTAATGGAGCAATTTTTCTATCCGGGTCCCCCACTTATCCGGAAGCGGGGCAAAGCTGTGGGTGAAGCTGTCGCCCATGAGCAGAATAAATTGTTTCTCTCCATGATACGGCTCGTCGAAGCACCCCAGTTCATTGGACCAGATGGGGAACTCCACCCGGTTGTCCACGGACAGGCGCTTGCCCCTGACGTTGGGGGCGATGTCAAAGCCCCTGGCTAAATCAGCCCGGTAATAGTAGCGGAGGTGGCGATCCCGGGTTAACAGATAGCGATAGGAAGTGAAACGGAGGGCGGTCTCGAAGAGGACCAGCACTGCCACCACACTGAGAAGTATCAGCCCGGCGTTGAGGGCCCACCGGCTAAAACGGCTGCGGGGGTGGCGCTGATGGCGTGAATCTTTCACCCTGATCTCTCTTTACCTGTTAGAGCTGCGCCGCGCCCCGTCTCGGTCCCGGCACTGTTTGCCGGCCAGGGCCCCTACCACTCGATACCGCGCCGGGCCGGCACTCCGGCAGCGTAGTAGTGTTTCAGGGGCCGCATTTCCGTGACCAGGTCCGCCATCTCCACCAGTTCCGGGGGGGCCTGGCGGCCCGTCAGGACCACCTCCACCCACGGGGGCCGCTCCCGTAGCACCTGAAACACCTCTTCCCGGGAGACGAGATTATGGGTCAGGGCCAGGTTGATTTCATCGAGGATCACCAGGTCATGCTCCCCGGCCAGAATGACCTGCCGGGCCAGGTCCCAGGCCTCCCGGACCAGGGCCTGGTCTTCCGGGGCGGGGGCCTTGAGGTTGACCAGCCCCGGGCGGCCGAAGGAGCGCATGGTCATATCCGGGGCCAGGCGTTCCGCCGCGGCCCGGAGTTCTCCGGTCTCCCGGCCCTTCATGAACTGCACCATGTAGACCTGGAATCCCTGCCCCACGGCCCGGAGGGCCAACCCCAAGGCGCAGGTAGTCTTGCCCTTGCCATCTCCGGTATACACCTGGATCAACCCCCGGCTCAGTCGCGTCTCGGTCATGATGGTTCCTCTTTTATACCAGTATGGTGAGGGCAGGGCCGGGGGAATTTTTCGTCAGGCATTCCCCCGCCCTCCCCTCAAACTCTCCTCCCTGGTTTTTGTAGGGGCCGACCTGTGTGTCGGCCCTCATGCGGGCGCACACCGAGGTGTTCCCCTATATAAAAACATAAGGGGTTGAGGGAGGGAGTTTGAGGGAGGGGGGAGGGGCCGTGGGCCCCTCCCCCCTCCCTCAACAAATCAACCCCGCAGCAGGCTCCGGGCGATGATCAACCGCATGATTTCGTTGGTGCCTTCGTAAATCTGGCCCGCCTTGGCGTCCCTGAAATAACGTTCCAGGGGGTATTCGCTGAGGCAGCCGTAGCCTCCCAGGATCTGCAGCCCTTCGCTCGCCGCGGCCATGGCGGCATCGGTGGCGAAGCGCTTGGCCATGGCGGCGGCGAGGCCGTAGGGCCGCTTCTGGTCTTTGAGCCAGGCGGCCTTCAGGGTAAGAAGGCCGGCGGCCTCCAAATCCGTGGCCATATCCGCCAGCTTCCACTGGATGGCCTGAAAATCCGCCACGGCCTGGCCGAACTGCCGCCGCTTTTTGGCATAGGCCAGGGCCTCGGCCAAGGCGCCCCGGCCCAGCCCCACGGCGATGGCGGCGGAGCCCACCCGGGCCGCGTCCAGAGCGGCCAGCATCACTTTGAGTCCCTGGTTCGCCTCGCCCAGGAGGCTGGTTTCCGGCAACCGGGCCTGGTCAAAAAAGAGGGGGACTGAGACGGCGCTCCTCAACCCCAGTTTCTCCTCCCGGCTCCCCCGGGTAACTCCCGGGGTAGCGGGGATTTCCACCACAAAGGCGCTGATCCCCTTGGCGCCCCGCTCCGGATCGGTGAGGGCCGCCACCAGAGCGAAGCGGGCCTCGCCCCCCGAAGTGACGAAGTTTTTGCCCCCGGTGAGTACCCAACCTTCCGGCTCCCGCAGGGCCACGCTCTTCATCCCCGCCGGGTCGGAGCCCGCCTCCGGTTCGGTCAGGGCGAAACTGGCGTAGGCCTCTCCCCGGGCCACCGGCGGCAGCCAGGCCTCTTTCTGGGCCGCGGCGCCGAACTGGGCCACGGTCCCCGCGAACAGGGAGTGGTTGACGTGGAGGATGAGGGCCGAAGCCGGGCAGGCCTGAGCCAGTTCCATCTGGGCCAGGACATAGGCTACATAATCCAGGCCCCGGCCGCCGTATTCCCGGGGCAGAGCCAGTCCGAACATGCCTTCTTGAGCCCAAAGCTGCAAAATCTCCCGGGGAAATTCGGCCTCCCGGTCGAACCGGGCGGACAGGCCTTTCACTTCCCGGGCCAGGCTCTGCGCCTTTTCCTGAACCCCCTGCTGTTCCGGTGATAAGGTAAAATCCATGCTGACCCCCTTGGGCTGCTCATGACTTTGACGGCTATCATCCCAGATTTGCCGGGCCTGGTCAAGGCGCGCCCCAAGCTCGCCCCTGATCCCGGGGCAATTATTAACCGGAGCATTGAGGAGATTCCTTATAACCTCGCCCCTGTTCCGAAAAGTTCTGATTAACTGAAGCCACCGGTATCTCGCCCGGGCCAACGGGAGTGGCGGGTGAGACGCCCGCCCTACCTGACTTTCCAGGTTTTACGGGTGCGCCGACGGCTCAGGTGCGGTTGCTCCGAGGCCTAGCTGCCCTAGGCCGGGATTAGCCGCCACCCTTCATTAATTTGGCCGCGCAACTTGGCACTTCCCGTCAATTAGGATACATTTTCAGGTTAGAGAGAAAATCTGCGAGGGCGCCATAGTGAAACATCGAATCCTGGTCGTGGGCGTTGTGTTGTCGGTTCTCCTGACTCTGGCCCTGACGCCGGCCCAGGCCCGGGAAATGGCGGCGGCGCCGCTGGCGGCCGTTATCGACCTTGAACACGCGCTGGAAGGGAAATCAACCGCCACCGTGAATGCCGGGGGCGGCGTCACTCTGGCACTCGCGGCGGTCGATGGCGGGTTCCGCCAAGACCTGACCATCCTGGCGGACGGCCGCCAGGTGCGGAAATTAGAGGGCGGCAGGTTTATCGCTTGCGCCCGGCTGGAGGCGGGTCCCGTCACGTATTGGGCCATTTCCGAATTCACCGGGGGAGCCCATTGCTGCGGACAATTCTCCTTCCTGGCCCGGGCCGCGGCCGGCCAACCGGTGCGCTATCTGGGCCAGACTCAGGGTTATAATGGGGGGCCCCGGGATTTCCCGGGTTCATTTATCCAGCGGCAGGGACAACTCTATTTTGAGAGTTTTGATAACTGGTTCGACTATTTCCATGCCAGCCACGCCGACTGCCTTCTGGTCAACGTACCCCGGTCTTACTATCGTCTTACTCCCACGGCTCTCACGGTGGATAATATTCCTTTTAAGCAGAAGTATATGACCGAGGCGGCGGCGGTGGATCAGAAAATAAATCAGCAGGCCGCCCCTCAGGATGGCAAACCCGAAGCCATTCTCAGGCCGGGCTCGGCGCCGGGATTTGAGAACGCGATGTTCTTCGACTCCCTGGGGCAGCTGTTGGTGAAGCGCACCATCCTGTATCTCTACGCCCGGGAGGACAAGGTGGCCTGGGACACCTTCAAGCGGGATGTGTCCCGCTACTACCAGACCTCCGCCTGGGTGCCCCAGTTGCAGGAGGAAATCATCAAGACCCTGAGGGCGCACCCCTACTGATAGTGGGGCTGAAAAACGGACTCCGGAAATTATCCAGCATGGAAAACGCTTCGTCACCTTTTCGGTTGGCCTTGATTTTGGGAGGGGCGCGCAGCGGCAAAAGCCGCTACGCTCTGGGCCTGGCCGCCCGCTGCCCGGCTCCCCGCCTCTTTGTGGCCACCGGCGAACCCCGGGATGCCGAGATGGAGGCCCGCATCGAAGCCCACCAGCGGGAACGGGGCTCTGATTGGGCGACCCGGGAGGTCCCCTTGGAACTGGCGGCCGCCCTGATCGACGTCCAGGACCATTATGGGGTCATCGTGGTAGACTGCCTCACCATGTGGGTGTCCAATCTCTTGCTCCAGGAAGGCGCCTCCCCAGGCAGCATTCAGACTGCCGGCGAGAATCTGATTGCGGCCCTGGCCCAGACCGCCGCTCCCACCATCCTGGTCAGCAATGAGGTGGGCTGGGGGATTGTGCCGGAAAACCCCCTGGCCCGAAAGTTTCGGGATCAGGCCGGCTGGCTGCACCAGCGGCTGGCCCAGGTGGCGGACCTGGTGGTCCTGGTGGTGGCGGGGGTCCCGATGCTCATCAAGGGCGACCTGTTCCCGGGAAGGCCGTGAACCCCGGACCAGGTTCATAGCGCCTCCTGCAAGGGGCATGGTGCGCGGTGCGCACCCTAGGTGCTGAAAAGTTCACCGCGGCGCCGGCATCTTGCCGGTGAGACGCATCGGCGGGAATGCCTGTGCCACCGATCATATATCCGGTTTACGAGAAACTGATCACTTAAGAACTGAGGTCGAATTGCTATGATGACGGAATTATCGCAGATAATCTCCCAGATTGAACCCATTGACCCCACCTGGCTGGACCAGGCCCGGGAACGCCTGGACTCCCTCACCAAACCCCGGGGCAGCCTGGGCCGCCTGGAGGAACTGGCGGCCCAATATGTCGGAATCCGGGGGGAGCTGCTACCCAGCCTCGAGAAAAAATGGGTGGTGGTCTTTGCTGCGGATCATGGGGTGGTAGCCGAAGGGGTGAGCGCCTATCCCCAGGAAGTCACCTATCAGATGGTCCTTAACTTTCTCCAGGGGGGCGCCGCCATCAATGCCCTGGCCCGGCATGCCGGAGCCCGGGTGGCGGTGGTTGATATCGGGGTCAATCATGATTTCGGCCACGTCCCTGAACTCATCGACCGCAAGGTGGCCTATGGCTCCCGCAATATGGCCCAGGAACCGGCCCTGACCCGGGAGGAGGCCCTGCAGGCCCTCCTGGTGGGGGTGGAAATGGCCGAACAGGCCACCGCCACCGGGGTGGACGCCCTGGCGGCCGGGGATATGGGCATCGGTAACACCACCCCCGCCGCGGCCTTGGCCTCGGTATTCACCGGCAAGCCGGTGGCCGCGGTCACCGGCCGGGGCACCGGAATCGAGGACCCGGTCTTCCGTCACAAGCTGGCGGTGATCAACCGGGCCCTGGCCCTGCACCGGCCGAGTTCCGAGGACCCCGTGGGGGTCCTGGCCGCGGTGGGCGGCCTGGAGATAGCCGGCATCGCCGGTTTCATCCTGGGAACTGCGGCCGCCCGGCGCCCCCTGTTGCTGGATGGTTTCATCGCCACCGCCGGGGCGCTGGTGGCCAACGCCCTGGCCCCCGCGGCCACCGATTACCTCATCGCCGCCCACCGCTCCGAGGAACCGGGCCACCAGATCATGCTGGATTTCCTGGGCCTCAGGCCCCTGTTTAACTTCCAGATGCGCCTGGGGGAAGGCACCGGCGCCGCCCTGGGCCTGACCATTCTGGAGGCCGGCGTCAGGGCTTACCGGGAAATGGCCACCTTTGGGGACGCCGGGGTAGCTGACCAGGACGCATGAACTCCACCCTGCCCCTGGCCCTGACCTTTCTCACCAAGCTGCCCTGGCCCTGGCGGGGACCGGCCGATGAGACCGCTCTGGCCCGCTCCATGTTCTGGTTCCCCTGGGTCGGGGCCGTCCTCGGCTTGATCTTTTGGGGGGCCTGGGCGGGCTTACAGAGAATCCTGCCGGTCCCGGCGGCAGCCAGCCTGCTCCTGGCGCTGACGGTGTTGGCCACCGGGGGGCTCCACCTGGACGGTCTGGCCGACACCACCGACGGCCTGGGCGGGGGCCACACCCCGGCCGACGCCCTCCGCATCATGAAAGACTCCCGGGTGGGCGCCTTCGGGGTCATCAGCCTCGTCCTGGCCCTTGTCCTGAAATTTTCCCTGTTTCTCTCTTTACCCACCAAAGCCGGTGGGACGGCAGTCCTCCTGCTCTACCCGGTAATCAGCCGCTGGTCCATGGTTCTCCTGGCCTATCTGTCGCCCTACGCCCGGGCTGAAGGCGGCCTGGGCCAGGCCATGACCCTGGGGGTAAGCCCCCGGGTCCTGGGCGGCGCCAGCCTCAGCGCCGGGGCCTTGGCCCTCCTGATCCTGGGGGCTCCGGGCCTGGTGCTCTTCGGCGCCGCCGCCGCCCTGGTCTGGCTGGGGAGCCGCTACTTCCAGCGCCGCCTGGGGGGCATCACCGGAGACCTCCTGGGCGCCACCAACGAAGTAGTGGAAGTTCTGGTCCTGGCCGGAGCGTTGATGTTGGGGTAGGCAAGCCGTCACTACCCGGATGGAACCTTGATCGGTTTTCCCGGTGCTCAGGCTGATATAGCGTTTGCCAAAAGTATTTTCCGATAGCGGCATCATGCTAAATCCCCCCTAACCCCCTTTGAGAAAAGGGGGGAACTAGGTGGAAGAAGCTGAGTTGTTGCCGGCTGCGGGTGAGATCATCGGTGGCATCCGTTCCCAGGACGATGACCTTCCCGGGACCGGATGGGACTGCAGATCACGATTCAGCCAGGCAGGGGAAGTGATTCGGCACTGATTAGGGGAGGGGGTGCGGAACCAACGCGGGCGGGGTCATTCCTCATCAACCTGATAGTGGCTCGGGTCAATCATGCGCAAGCGTAAGGTGTGGGCCCCGACTCGCAGGTTCAGGACTGCGCCTAGGGGGACCAAAGCTTCGATGACAACCCGGCCGTTTTCCTGGCGGGTAATCAGCGATTGGCTGCCACCCCTGCCGCTGGTGATCAGAGAAGAGGATACCGGGCCAGACTCCTTGGACTCTATGTGGAACCGTTGGGGAGAGACCATTTTCACCACGAAGTTACCCCCTTGATTGCCGGCCTCAAGGGGTTGGCAAAAAAGGATGAGGACGCACGCGGCATAAATAACTAGGGAAAATACAAAGAAAAGGAGGTAATGGAAGGAATCCCGGGAAAATCGCGCTCCTGTGCTCCTTGTGGCCGAGTCACCCGGGAAACAGTGAACCAATTTTAAGAGTTCGATCAATGAACGCTAACACCTACCTGGCTTACTACCTGGTTCACATTTCCTGCCACTTGGGTAATCGAAGCCACTCCGCTGAAATTCTTAAAGGCCCCATGTTCTATGCTGACCTCAGGACATGCACCTTGTCCGTCAATCACGTTCTTATTCTTTTTGTTAAGTGCAGTGACATTGGCTAAAGTCGAATTGGACAGGCCCAGGCTTTCCTCCGGGGCTGTATTCACTGACAATCCGACATAATTTACCGTATTATTCAAATTGCCAGCAGTTTGACTTACCGCCAACATGCCATGGTAGTTTCGAAACGATCCTCCGTCAATGACAGCTTTATATGAGCTGTCGCTATTCAGCAGGAGTTTATTGTCACGGATGTCTGAGTACACCCGCAAAGGGCTTCCTGAATGAATGGCAGATAGACCTTGACCTGAGCCGACGTCTAGCCTCGATAGAGTTACCTGGTTGTTTAAATTTCCCACCGCCTGATTGAAGGTTGCCACCCCAGAAAACCCCTGGAAAGAATGGGAGATCGCGGCCACACCCAACGTATTCCGCGCATCAACAAGAAATCCGACGGTCTGTTGTGAAACCACTACCCGGTTATTAACCTTAGTTACACGCTGTGAAAACTCCCCCCAGCCATATACGGCGTTGCCCACGATGAAGAAACCGGAAATACCCTGATTGATAGAGTAGTTCCTTCCCCCAAACCCAAAACCTCCGAAGGAGATATTCGTAGCGGCAGCCTGGTTGTTCAGATTGCCGGCTGCCATATTGACGTTCGCCACCCCGGTAGAGCGGTTGAAGCTATCATCCATGTCGGCTTTCTGGGTCGACTTCATAAACCCCATAAACAGAGGATACTCGTCTGCAGCCAACACGGAGGTTGCCATCAGCAAGCATAAACCTGCTCCGACTACCGCTCCCCATCCGGCCCGAATTTTCAGCATGTGCAGGTCCCCTTAGCGGCTCATGAAATTCAAGCCGCCTATCCCGGTAACCGTGGGCTTAATGGTTTGGAAGTTCTTGATATTGATGGTGACGTTGGTGCTGGCGAGAACCAGATTATTGTTGCCCATCACCTGGACCAACTGGATAACGCCGGTTCCCAAATTACTGGTACCGACGGAGGATTGGAAGGCAACCTGACTGTTCCCGGCTGCAAATGAAACTCCCGTTCCGTTCACACCAGCATTATAAGGATTGGTATGATTCACTATCAGTGGATCCGAGGCATTCAACGCCACGGCATAGGCTGAAACCTGACCCTCGACCTTTTTCATGGAATTGGCGAAGTCTATGGTGCCGATGAAATCGAGACCGAAGGCATAAATGGAGTCATAACACCCCCGGATTTCCGCCATGTCTTGATCGGCCAGGACCGCGCAGGTTTGCAGCACGTCCTTATTATTGGTAACCTTCTCCGCTACTTGAGCCGGAACCGGGACATAAACGCTCGGACCGGCACAGGCGGCGATGCACAATGAGGTTAGGGTTACCACCAGACACTTTCTCATAAAGGGCCACAATCGTTTTTGCGTGTTCATCACTGGCTCCTATCGGGTCACACCACCGATGAGAATGTCACTGACTCCGATGAGACTGATGCGACTGCTTTGAATGAAAGAAAAGCTGGGGTCCATGGCATTCGAATTTCCCAGGATTCCCTCGGTGCGAATAACGTAAGGCCAGGAAGCCAACCGTAGTCGGTAATCCCCGGCATAAAGTCCCGGTGCGTCGGCGGGGCGTGGACCCCTGATGGCCAGGATAATATTATTCCACACCTTCTCGAAGTCGTTCAGCTTCATTCTCCGGTTGCCCCACGCGGGGTCAGACAGATACACATAGTCATTGTCTATCTTACGGATCACCACGAAGTGCTTGTAACGTTGGGTATCAATGAGAGCGATGACGGGGATCTTCAATTCCTTCAGTTTGTCGACTTCCTTAATTTTATAACCCGTGGCTTTAAAATGCATTCCCTCGGTAAATTTTTTCATATCCAGCAGGGAAAAGCCGCGTTGCCGGATCTCGGCGCGATCCCCCACCTTGAACATGCCCAGGATGGCTTGCCGCTCGGTTACCGGTTGGCCATAATAATACCGCAGGATCGTAGCCACCGTAGCCGCTCCGCAGCTGAAATCTTCCGACTGATGAACCACCTGGCGCAGGCGCCGCTCTTTAAACGTTTCTACCGACTTCTCCATGACGGGCTTGTCAAAGATGCGGTAAGGCACAGTGCCCCCTACTGCCGGGACCGCTAACCCACCCAGGAACACCAGAAGCCATAACAGCGTCCAAAACGGCATGCCGCTCTCCCTCGACTGCATCAACCGGCTCAAGGTTGATCGCCCATCATCCGGTGCAACCCACCGGAAGTTAAGGCGTAGGGAACCAGCAAAAAATCTTGTTGGTCATCGATAGCCCAAACCTATTTGTTTACCGCCGTCAGTTTGGTTGTCCCGCCGTTGCCCAGCGCTGACAAGTCCGGTCCTGAATAACTGGCGGTCTGCGCGTTCATATTCCCGGCTGTCATGTTAAGATTCACCACGCCGGTGGAATTGTTGAAACAATCCTTCAATAGAGGCAACGGTGACTTTGTCGTAAGTCATTCCATGCTCCAAGCCACGTGTTAACCACCTCATTGCCGTTCACCGACACCAGGAGGGCGTTATCCACGATATTGATGCCGCCTCCCTTACTTTCGGCCATGTCGGCGTCCAGCATGGCACCAGCCTGGACCTCGGCTTTTCCCTTAATATTTCTGGCAACCACGCCTCGAGTTCCTACCTTCATGCTGATGAGTTTTTCATAGGCGCCCGGCTGAAAGATTGGCTCGTCGAAGAAGCCACCAGCCAAAGTGGCCCCACCAGCCGGGATAGCTAACCCGCAGATGAGGGCCATGACCCATGCCAAGGTCCGATATGCCATATTCCCCGCCCCCCGTTTACCTGGCCAACCTCTTAAAATGGTGAAACCACCTTCCGGGAGTTCCCCCCCGGAAGGTGGATAATTACCTGTTGGGTTTCTTAGCGACGGCCACCGAAATCTACGGAGATAACCGTAGCGGCGGTCTGGGTGTTAAAATTGCCGGCAGCGGAGTTGATGTTGCTCACACCGGTAGCACGGTTGAAGCTCCCGTCGATTTCAGCGTGCTGGCTCTTAATAAAGGTGATGGTGCCGGTCTGCGGCCCCAAAAACGAGTCGTCTTTCACATTGACGTTAGCCAGAATGGCGTTGTCGACGATGTTGTAGCCGCGGTTGTCTGTTGATGAGCGATTGTTAGGATTGTTGTCCCGATCGACAATTGCGGCTTTATAGCGCATATTGTTCAGAGTGTCATCCACGCTTAGCAGGCCACCATTGGTCGCGGCCTGGCTGCCTTTCGTGGCGACATTTTTGCTGCACGTCCACATCAACGTCTGCATTACGTTCGTGCCACCAGTGGTCGCGGATTGAGCGCCGAGGCGCAGCAACCGCGGCTTTTGGACGCATCGACATTGACGCCATTGTCGGATGCGGCTTGAGCCGTCGTCCACAGCCACCGCGTTGTCGTTCAGGAGCGCGAAGGCCGAGCCTGAAAGGCAAACCACCAATACCAGGGTAAACATAACCAGTTTCTTCATTTTCCCTTCCTCCATTTTATGGTATTTATGATGAATTGTGAAGCTACTTGCCTAAGTTTTAGTTGTCGCCCGCCTTCCGGGACCTTACCTGGTGCTGGCGGTCATCGTAGCTTGCCCGGTGGCATAATTAATGGAAACCTGGCCGGGACTCGCAGCGTTGATCCCTTTGCCCCCTGCGGCGCTATGGGCCCAGTCATCCCAGATCACGATGCGTCCTTCGGGCTGGTTTCTGACCGGGGCTTCCGTAGTAAGCCCCTGCCCCGTGGTGATGCGCAACTCTTGGTCGCTCAGCCGGTTTGAGGCCAGCAAGATATATTGGCCTTCGGCACCCCCGGCCATGGCCAGGGTCGGCACTGCTAAAAGACCCATCACTAATCCGATCATTATGCTTTTTTTCATGACGTCCTCGTTCCCAACTTTCGCTGCTGATACCCTATGCAGCTCTTATGCCAAATAGATAACTGATTGATTATTGGGGAATTATCATAAATTGAACGAATAATTCTAGGGAGGAAAATTATAAAAAATTGGAACGAATTTAACCTTAGGTATATTAATTTAGTAATTTAAGATAGTTACATAAGTCCACGATTTTGGAATATATCTAAAATAAAGTTTATTAATCATGGAATCTCTATAAAATTGCTGATCCTCAGGGTGCCGGAAAGGCGTTCATGGGCATAAAGTTGATTTTGTAAATAAATTATGCAACAATTTTTCAGGGGAGTGGAGCGTTGGCAAGAGGGTCGGTCCAGATTCGGGATAGAGGACTTCAAGGCCAATGATCCCGGCCAGTAATACCGGTGGTCGGATAACCTCACGGGATGCGGGGACTACCCGGCCGATGGAATAATCCGGGCTAACCGCCGGTATGGCTCAGCCCCGGGGCGCTGACCATTGAGGTCTACGAGTTGGGAGCTGAACAGGAATTATGGGTCATTAAGGAAACGATGTGATGATGAAAAGCCAAAGGATTCACTGGGTTTTGGGGTTTTTATCGGGATTTTAGTTTTTTTAATGATCTCGGTTAATACCTTTGCGCAGAATCTGAGCTGGGATTTAAGTTGGGAGCATTATTCCGGAGCTGCCAAGAAAGCCTTTATGAAAGGAGATTATGAAGGGGCGGAGAAGCTGTTAAAGGCTTCGCTGCATAAAACGAAGAAATTTGATAAAACCGATTATCGACTGACGATAACCTATAGTAATCTCGGGTTAATTAACCAGATTCAGAAAAAATACGGCCGAGCTGAAACTTACTATACTAAGTCATTAAACATAAAAAGACAGACACTTCCGCCCAATGATCCAAGCCTGGCGAGGGAAATCAACAATCTAGCCACTATAATGGTAGCCCAAGGAAAATATTCCGAGGCAGAGGAACTTTTCAATGAGGCTCTTTCTATAAATGAAAAGGCTTTCGGAAAAAATGATCTTACCGTAGCCACCAATCTCGGCAACCTGGCGACCATCTATGCCATGCAGGGAGACTATCCGCAGGCAGAAAAATTATACCTGCAGGCCTTGGATATCAGGGAAAAAGGCTTGGGCCCCAACCATCAGGAAGTCGCCATGATTCTTATGAACCTGGCTCAGTTATATCGGTTGCAAAAGCAAGACGACAAGGCCGAGCCTCTCATGAAGAGGGCGGCAGCGATCATGGAGACCCAACCTAAAGGTCAGGCTCAGGCGTTGGCCAAACAGGAAAACCCCAGGGGAGAAAGTTTCAGGGCCCCTGAACAAAGAATCATGGCCGAGAAATATCAACTGTCGGAACCGATGCCAGCCGAGGGCGGGTCGAGCGGCTCGGCTAAAGTACCCCAGAAGAAAGTCTCCTGGATTGATTTGAGAAGCATCGGGCAGTCACTCATAAAAATCTTCAAGTAAAATACGCTTCCCACCGACCTTTCATAATGCGACCTTGAGGCGTTGGCCTCTGACAATTTCCTACCGGTGGTCAAGAAGGGATGGTCTGGTCGCCCTGAGGTAAACGGGCATGAAAATGGCCTCTGCCGGTGATATGCAGGCGAGGCCATAAGAACGGATGGTTACTTGGAAAAAGCCTGGAATTGATCTGATCTGCTAAGAGGCTTTTTCAAAGGCTCCGTTAAGATTATATTTTTGGATGAGATTATAGAGCATGGATCGGCTGGTCCGCAAAGCTTTGGCAGCCAGCAAAACGTTCCCATTATACTTCCCCAAGACCTGGGCGATCAGTTGGGCTTCGAACTTCGCCTTGGCCTCTTTGAGACTCAGGCCATCGCAATACGGTTCGGGGTCAAGATGGGAAACGATTATGCCCAGATGGTCCGGGACAATCGAGGGGCCGTCCGCCATCACCACGCTTCGGCGGATACGGTTTGTGAGTTCGCGAATATTTCCCGGCCAGGGGTGGGCCTGGATGGCGGTTACCGCCTCCTTTGAAAACCGCAAATCTTTTTTCCCCACCCGGGAGGCGTAACGCTTCAAGAAGATGGTGGCCATGATCAGGAGATCTTCGTCCCGATCCTTCAGGAGGGGAAGTTCGACGCTCAAGACGTCGAGGCGATAATAGAGATCTTCCCGGAAGTTGCCCTCCTTGATCAGGGCCGTCAGATCGCTGTTGGTGGCGGAGATGACCCGCAGATCCGCTTCCATGGTCTTGCGGCCCCCCACCCGTTCAAAGGTGAACTCCTGGAGGAACCGCAGCAATTTGACCTGCAGTTCCAGGGGCAGTTCCCCGACTTCATCCAAAAAGAGGGTGCCTCCCTGGGCCCGCTCCACCGTCCCGATGGAGGTCCGATAGGCCCCGGTGAAGGCCCCCTTCTCATGGCCGAAGAGCTCCGACTCCAACAGTTCCCTGGGAATGGCGGCACAGTTAATCGCCACGAAAGGCCCTGAGGACCGACGGCTCCGCTGGTGAATACTCCTCGCCACCATTTCTTTCCCGGTGCCGCTGGCTCCGGTTACCAGTACCGGCAGATCGGTGGCGGCAATCTTGCGAATCAGGTTAAACACCTGGCGCATGGGCTCGGACACCCCCACCATCTCTTCGGGTTCTCCGGAGTTGACATCACCTAACCAATCCTGGTATCCAACGACGTGGAGCACCTGGGGCATCTGGCATGCCGGGCAGAGCTTGACGCCGCGCCCTTTGATTTCCTTGCCGCAAAATGGGCAGGTCTCAAATCGGCGAGGCAGCAGGGGGAGCAGGGAATCCCATAACCGGGACCGGTTGTGGCTATCGAGATCCAGAAATTCAACCCCAACCCCGGAATCGGAGGGGCGGACTACCCGGGCTAACACTTCTATGTCAGGAGACTTTTTGGAGGCAAGAGGGAATTTTAGATCGATAATGGGGACATGCAGCTTCACCTTCTCCGGCAAGGTGATATGGGCGCCGGTGAGGCTCAAATCAATTATCTGACCTTTTACCGTTTGGCTCAATAAATACAGGTTTACCGGGAGGTCCACAGCAATTCTTGGTGCTCTCCGCATGGTAATCCTCCAACTTTAAGAAACGCTTGGGTCACCCACCATTGACTATGTTTATCGCAAACGGAGGATTACTCATTTGCGCAGTGGATCCTCTTGACCAATTACCATCAGCCCGAACCCCCCGGGCAGCCAATTTCAGTACCGCTTCATCACTGTAATGATCAAAAGGAGTTTAGTCAAGGTCTTCTGTGGCTATTTTTTTAAATCTCTTTATAATAAAATTCATTAAATTGTTTATAGAATTCAAATAATAGCAAAAAGCAATAATTGTGCCAAACTGCATAACCACCTATAGTTTAAGCTTTTTTTTCAACCAATCCTCATTTTTTGACTTCCGGTAAGTGTTCAGATCGTTTGACATGATGGCTAAGAGATTAAACAAATGATAAGATACCTCGGCATCCAAGAATCTCAACTTAGGAGTGAAAATGGGACGGCAAAGCCTTCTGAGCCTGGTGTGGGTGGTGCTTTTGGTGGTGGGAGGCTGCGCCACCGGACAGCTTAACGGAAACCGTGCAGACGTGGTGGGAATGCAAGAAGCGGAACTGATCGCCAAGAAAGGGCAGCCGCAACAGATCATGCCCAGCCCTGACGGTGGCAAGATTTTCGTCTATAAAAGTCGCCGCATGGATCAGTTGGCGATCATGGGGGGCGGAACCTGGGATAGACCCGAACAGACTTATTACTGGCTTAATCCCCAGGGTCGGGTTGAAAAGACGAAGTTTTTTCCTTACGGCAACAAAAAGTTCCCCTTCTCCTCTGATAGTGAACCTACCCAGGTAGCCGCGGCCCCGGCCCCGCCTCAAGCTCCACCCTCCCTCCCGGCAGCGGACATCAGGCAACCTCTCCAAACGGCTTCTCCAGTACCTGCGGCTCCGCTCCCTCAAAGAGCCCAAGCTGCTGTCCCCCAGCAGCCTGAGCCCATCGTTGCCAAGGCACCCGCACCAGTTCCGGCTCAGAAAGGCATGAAGGAAGCGGCAGGTCTGGAACTGGGGATGAGTAAGGCGGCGGTTACCCGCCTCCTGGGGGTGCCGGGACGTACCGAGGGTTTCTTCACCGCGGGGAAGCAAGTGGTGATATGGACATACCGATTGGGGGACACGGGCGGCCATCAGGTCTTAACCCCCTTAGTCTTTGAGAATGGCCGCCTCTCAGGATGGGGAGACGCGTATTATCAGACGATCCTTAAAAAAGCCAGGACCCAACCCTAATAATTCGCCCCGATGCCATCCGGTGCGCCTCCGGGCCTTAAAACAAGAAGGTCGTAGGCATCCGCACGAGGATACTGGCATCCGGGGCGTCCTGGGTAAGGCCGATCCCGACGAGGAAGTCCAGGGAGAACCTGGGGGAGACCACATACGTAGCCCCGATATTAAAAGCAATGGCATTAATGTTAGAGTCCGGCAATGGCCGGCCATTTTGTTCGCTTCTCCCAAAGATCCTTTGGTTAAGTGCGAAGTTTACCGAGAATTTTTCCTGTAAGGCCAGGATAAAGCCGATGTTATATTCAAAACTGTTGCCGAGCTTAATGTTACCGAAGTTAATGGCCGGCTCACCGGCACTGCCCACCCTGCGAGCGAAGTTATAATAATAGGCCCCGCTGAAGAACAGGATTACCGGGTCGGCGCTCTTCACGAAGGTCGCACCCCACGTCATCCCATAATGGCCAGTACCGGTGGGAAACGAGGTCGTCACTAGACCCAATCCGGAGACATCTTCTCGGGTCAAGTTATAAGGATCTTGTCCGGTGGGAAAACTGGCGCCCAGTCTGAGGACAACATCCGGAACCCACGGCCGCCATTTCCCTTCGTTGATGGCATGGTAATAGAAATTGGGCTGAATATCACCGAGGCTGTTGTCATCAAAGGTTGCCTGCTGAATAGTCCCGCCACCGCCAGGCGTCGGGAAAGCCGATTGATCGTGGCGAAACAGGTAAGGAATTTTGACACTCAGTTCAGCATCCTTGTATCCCAGGCGCACGGTCATGGAAGGGATATAGATATCCCGCTTGACTTTTTCCACCACCACTTGGCCTATCAGGATAGCTTCAAAGACGGTAAACCCGCTGAGGGCGACATTTTGACCGGAGTAGTGGTCGTATTCGAAGGCCGGTTCAAGAATCAGACGGAACTTGGAAGGTGCTGAAGTGGTGGTAACGCCTTTGTCCGTTAACGCCGTTAATGGACGGGCGGCTTTTTTCTCTTGCTCCCGTTCCGTCCCTACCGTGGCGCTCCCCTGTTCGTCACTCCAAGCCTTTGCAGTCGGCCCCAACAGGGCCATACACATCAAGATAATGATCGCGGCTCGCATTTCTCCCCCCTCCTGAAAAAACAAAGTTTCCCCATCATGGATGCCCCTGAGCTCCCCAGCAGGCCTCCATGATACTTCCCCCCATGCCTTCCCGATTCACCGAAGGCACTTTTCCCCTACCCTACCAAAAGGCAAAAATATGGTTAGGGTAAATTGTACCTGAATCCTAATTTTACTTTATCGTGGTGTCAAGAAATTAATAACAATTTTTAAAAAAATTAGAAAACCTGAGGCAGGTATGCCAGGTCCGCACCCCGAGACCACAGAATGGAAGACTTCCTAATTATCCCGCAATTTTTGGCCTGTTCCTCATCTGGTAAAGCCGCATAGCGGTCTAAATACGACAAAAATTTAAAACATCTTCCGTTAAGAGTCAAGCGCAATCTGGTTGGCCGGTTCGGCGCGGAGTATCATCCGGGGGGACCGCAAGACCTGGAGGCGAAGGAAGTGGTGCCTGGGCTCCGGAAAGCCCCCAAGGCCACGGCCGGAGCACGTCCTGATTGGTTTCAACCCTCCCCCCGACCGGGAAGTCCACGATAATCCCGGCAGGTCCCAGACGGCAACTCAGCCCCTCATAAAGTTCCATGGGTTCACTGGTGGAGGCCTGTTCCGGAAGTTCCCTAAGGTTGGCTGCCTTCGGTTTCATCTGTCCCCGGTTCCTTGATAGCTTTTGAGTTTGGCGCTCTCATCCTGATAGGAAACCCCGGGGACGCTCTCCTGGCTTACTTCACCTGGGCCGCCGGGGCGGCCGGAAGCTTGGTGCAGACCTCCTCGTTCCCCCGAACGCCTCGCAGGGCCCGACAATGGACAGGTAACGCCGATAGGGGGCTACTTTTTGCCCCACCCGGTCTTCCAGCCGCGCAAAGGCCTCAGCGCCCCTCCACCAGACTAAACTTGATTCTCTCTTGGGAGTAGACGTCCATGGCCCCGATCCCGGGGGGCTCGCCAAGAACCAGCCATCCGGGCGGATAATGAGCGACTCCGGGGCCTCAAAAGGCCGGGGGGCAGCGGTTTTACCGGGATCTGGCTTCAACCCGGGAATTGCCGGGTCCCGGCCGCTCCCGGTCATCCCGGTGATGCCCCGGCGAGGATGGCGAGTTTGGGCCTCAAGATCTCCGGGGGGCTTGGAGTACCCAAAGATTTTACCGGGGAAAATACGTCCTTAAACCGCGGTGTGGCCTGCTGTAGATTATCGGGAATAGGCCCGGCTGACATTTCAATCTAAATTCTGGTATGCTCTATTTGAGGAGAGATGCCTTTTTCTCTTAAGGATAGAGCCACCCGATTTTGCCGGATATGCTTGATAAACCGCCATCTCTTTTTCAACCTTAACCTATGGCCGCGCCAGCCCGACAAAGCTTCAGCCGGATATCCCCGGTTGGGAGCCACCCAGGCCGGTTCTGAGTCCACACTATATTGTCAGGAGTTGGTCATGTCAGATAAAGAGGCTAGGCAGAAAGGCTTGGAATCCTTCCAGACCCTAACGATATCCCGGGAAGTTGATGAGGCGCCAAGAGCTCGAACGGCATTGGCGGCCCCGGCCAAGGGAGGATGGCGCCGGCGGTTTTGCGGCCTGGGGGCGATGGCCGCGCTGGGGATGCTGTTGTTATTGGTGAGCGTGAGCGTCGGTTTAGGCGCCTCCTGGTGGCGGCAGGGAACCGTATGGAAGGAATTTAATCGCGACCAGAAGTTAATGTACCTGCAAGGTTATTCGGCTGGATTTCTCGCCGGGGCACAACAGGCGTTCAAGAATCCAGATGGGCTAAAAGATTTTTATAAGAGCCTTGCCAAGACGAGCTTTCGCCAGGGGGAAGTTCTTATCAGCCAATATCTGAAAAATAATCCCCAAAAAATGAGTGAACCTTTAGGCACCCTCATATTTGAAGCCTACACCGAGGCGGTCCGAGGTGCCTCGAAAGCCCCTGAACGGGTTATTGCGGCCAAGAGTGCCCCAAAGCCCCCTGAACCCCCCGTGGCTAAAGATATCCCCAAAGCTCCCGAAAAAGTCCCCCCGGCTCAGGCTGTCCCCAAAGCTCCTGAAAAAGCGCCGGTGCCTCAGCAGGTCTCCAAAGACTTTGCAGAAAGCAAACTCGGCGCCACTGGACAGTCCCAGCTCCCGAAATCTTCAGAGAAGATCAAGGAAGTACCTAAGAGTGGGGTTCAGACCAAGACCGCGGTCAAACCCCTTGCCACCAGCGCCTATACGCCGCCAAGAGAGAGTGACGAGCGCAAGGCCCTGTTCCGCTCTTTGTCGGAATACATGGACCCGTCAAGAATTTTGAGATTAAGCTTCGTGGTCAAATATCTCAAGGTGAATAATGGTTGGGCGTGGGTTCTGGCCCTGCCCCAGTCCAGAGATGGGGAAATTCAATATAGGCCGGTATACGCGCTCCTGCGCCACGAAGGCGGTCTTTGGAAGGTTGTGGCCCATACCCGCGTGGAGAAAAATACGCCGGATTTCTTATTGAGCACTGGTTACTTGGAAAAACTTACCAAGAGATTTCCTGAAGCCCCGTCCGATATTTTTCCACCGCATGGTGATACTGCGGCCAAGAGTGCCCCAAAGCCCTCTGAACCTCCCGTGGCTAAAAGTATCCCCAAAGCTCCTGAGAAGGTCCCCGCGGCTCAGGCTGTCCCCAAAACCCCTGAAAAGGCGCCGGCGGCTCAGGCTGTCCCCAAAGCTCCTGAAAAGGCGCCAGCGGCTCAGCAGGTCTCCAAAAGTTTTGAAGAAATCCAACTCGGCGCCGCCGGACAATCCCAGCTCCCGAAATCTTCAGAGAAGATCAAGGAAGCAACTAAGAGTGGGGCTCAGACCAAGACCGCGGTCAAACCCCTTACCACCAGCGCCTACACGCCGCCCAGAGATAGTGACGAGCGCAAAGCCCTGTTCCTCTCTTTGTCGGAACACATGGACCCGTCAAGAATTTTGAGGTTAAGCTTCGTCGTCAAATCTCTCAAGGTGAATAATGGTTGGGCGTGGGTTCTGGCCGTGCCCCAGTCCAGAGATGGGGAAATTCAATATAGGCCGGTATATGCGCTCCTGCACCACAAAGGCGGTTTTTGGAAGGTTGAGGCCTATACCCGCATGGAAAAAAATACGCCGGATTTCTTATTCAGCACTGGTTACTTGGAAAAACTTACCAAGAGATTTCCTGAAGCCCCGGCCGATATTTTCCCGCGGAAAGGCGATTGAGGTTTGGTGATGGAGAGAATGCGGAGGAAAATCTTTTCTAACAAATTGCCGCCCAACAAGTAAATACCCTCATTGCCGGGACGGTGCGCAAACCGCCTCTCCAGGGTGGCTAGCATAAAGCCAGTATTACCTTTATGAGGGCAGCCGGGTATTAGGCGCCATTACTGAGAATGGAGGTCCGGCCCCGGGCTCCTCAATCTCCGCAGGATCGCAAACGCACCGATAGGTTCTTGCCAGAGATATCACACTGCCAAAGTTCGATAACCAGACTTTAGACGAGCAGTAAAAGCAATTCCCTCATTTTGTGGTTTCACTCTCTATCGTATTCACTGTTCCCCAGCCTGCCGGCTGTTTCTTCTCTTGGCTGGTGGTATTGTTCGAAGCGCAACCCATGAAAGCCAAGAGCCCTAACATCAGAAAGGCAACCATTAATCCCTTTTTCATGGAAAAACCCTCCATTTTTTTTGATAGGTTGGACGGGTGTGCGCTTGCCGGAGCAGGCTCGGTCGGCGCGCCAAGTTACTGCCTTTAACGCTGGGCCTCGGACCTGGCAAACCGAGTCTTACCCCCCATAGGCCAATCCCAACCAACGCTCTACTATATAATCTATATTTTTAAAAATATCCAATTCCTTTTAAATTTATGCTTTCCTGGTAGGCGGCGCCTTTCTAATTCTCCCGGGAAACTCACCTCCTCCTAATTCTGCGGCTGAATGACCGGTCCGGGGCTCCCCAGGGCACTGATGGCCACCGTTAGGCACTGGCCTGAGACCTCCAGACCTGGCGCACGATCTTAGTTTGCCCCAGAACCACGTTATCAGGATGAACAAAACAGAATCAATTCATTGCGCCTCTGGATCATAGCCCAGAGCGACGAGACGCACTCTTGGCCCGATCAGGAGGGGAGGGAATTAGACAAATCCGGCCCGATATAGTAGCATGCCGCAAATAAGAGATTTATGCACCCGGTTGCCATTTACCCAGAAAAGATAGTAGGTTGAGGGCCAGGCTCAGGTCGGGGAATGGAAAACGGCTTTTGAACCGTAACCAAAAACCTGCTTTAGGGGGAAATGCAACGCGGTGCGGATCATCATAACGTGGAGATTGGGATATTTATTTTCAATGCGATTGGCTGGAATTGGCTTGTGTCCCCAACAATCAGGGAGGGAAACCGCCGTGAATAATCTCAAAATTCCCTTGGCGCTTTTGACGATGTTAGCTACGGTCTGGCTCATGGGGTGTGCCGCCTCTCCCCGGAACGGGTGGTTTCCAACCAGGGTTTCAGAGTTGACGTCGTGGCTGTTTGTTCCGCCATCGACCAGAGTCCGGAAGGCAGAATGAACAAACAAGAATTTTGTCAATATTTTCGGAATCAGGAGGGCGCGGGGAAGACCTTCGAGGCCCTGGACACCACAAATAAAGGCTATGTAACTAAAGAGGATGTACTGAGAAAGCAAGAGAGCCTGGACCAGGTCATAAGATTGACCACGCCGGCGTTTACGAGATAGTCCCATGCTGACGGAGTCCTGCAACCCGGTGGGTATCGATTGGGTCGCGGCGCTACCGGCATTTCGGCCTCCAACGCCTCGGCCCCGTCGGCGACTTGAGGGCCATGTCTGAGCTCTTTGCTGCCGGCTAAAAACTATCCAACACCCACAGGGGTCTCGCTCCCCAGCACTGTGAGGGCTGGGGAGCCGGACCCCTGCCTGGTCTGGCGCCATGCGATGCAGAAGATGGGCTTTGAGTCATTCGGAGCGTCATCCGGCTCCCTTGGCATGAGGCCTTTCGCCGCACGCCTCCAGCGAAAAAGGCAGCCATGGGAGATCACGATATGATGTCTGAACGGCTCTGTTTGCTGAAAGATAAGGATACCAAAAGATACCCGCGATCCCGGGCTTAGATAAAATTTCGTAGCCACAAAATTAATATTTTGATAATATAGAAGAGGTACTTTAAAAAAAATTTAAGAACTTTGGTTCATATTTTCTAGAAGTGGCGACTGGGGAATGGTTAAGGTCAGCATAAATGGCCGGGAAGTCAGCGGTGAGGATGGCTGGACCATCTTGGCGGTGGCCCGGGAGCACGGCAGCGACATTCCCGCCTTCTGCCACCACGGTGCCATGGGACCCTCCGGGGCTTGTCGGCTCTGCAGGGGAGAAGTTCACGACGTCACACCCTCAAGCTTCAAAAGCACCGATTATGGCGACTTTCGGATTCGCCGTGATCCATTGGTTTGTTTCGGATAGCATGATTTATCATCGGTTTTCTGGCTATAACGCAAAGATCATGGACAACTTGATGACCCGGGCTGAGAACCGGTGCACCTCCTTAGACCTGCTGCTCCATGGAGGCATCGCCCATCTTTTCAGGCTGATCCATCCCCAAACCCCGGAACAATTACCCCTGATGATCCGACGGCAGTGCCACATTCTCGTTTATCGACGCCGGTCCGGGAATTGGGTTGGACCCCGCTTAAACGGGCCCACACCGAGAGCACGAAGGTCTGATCCCAGGAGCGCGGCGGGTGAGGTTCTCAAGGGGCGGAGCCTAACATCTGTTAATTAAAAATTTAACAAGTGTTAAAAAGATCGTGGAAAGATTTTGGCTAACTAGCTATTTTAATTGGGTGATTAAAAAAACAGCCTTTTGCCATTTTGGCACTAATATTGCTTATTGTATATAGAGTTTAGCATGTTAATTATGATCCCTAGGCGCCCACCTGGACTTTTGAGGAGAAGCTGGTGTTATGGCCTAGCTCTCCGCCTTCCAGACCGATATTGTCCAGCCATTCAGGCCAGGGGCCCGGATGCTGGGCTATGAGCAACGAAAATCGGGGTGCTAAGACACCGAAAATGAAGAATTCGGGCGCTTGGAAAAACAGACTCTTCGACTCCCTTTCTCTTCCTACGCTGATCCTGAAGCCAGATAAGACCGTAGTGGACGTAAACGCAGTTTTCCTTAAGAAGTTTAAGGCCGACAAAGATAAAATCGTCGGGAAGACCTGCTATGATTTTTTTTACCGTTCGGCAGAGCCCTGTCTGCTGAAAACTTGCCCTATCGCGGAGGTTCTGGCGGATCGTCGCGGCCATTCCGTCCTGGAGTATGTGACAAACAGTAATGGAACAGAAAAATGGGATAATCGGGTTTTTTCCCCGATTCTCGATGAGGCCGGCGAAGTCCTCTATATAGTGGAATGTATTTATGATGTCACAGAAGCGAAGATGCTCGAGCGGGAACTTTCGGATGCCAAAGACTTTACCCAAAGACTCATAGAGAGTTCAACCACTGCGATCATCGCCGCGGATCGCCACGGCAAAATTGTGACCATGAACCCCGCTGCCGAGGAACTCACCGGATATTCGCTGAAAGAGGCACATGATAAGATAACTACCGAGGACCTTTATCTCCCAGGGCAAGCAAGAGAGATTATGAAAATCTTGCGGGACGCAGGCAGGGGAGGCAAAGGCAAGCTGCATCTGAGCAGATTCACCATAATTAATGCTCAAGGTGAGGAAATCCCGGTGGAACTCACTGCCGCGATCATTTACGAGGGCGGTCAGGAAGCGGCCACGGTTGGGTTGTTTAATGACTTAAGAGAGAAGCTCAAATGCGAGCAAGCAATGCAAGAGATGCTCAGACGGATCTCGCGAGCCGAAAAAATGGCTTCCCTGGGTCAGCTCGCCGCCGGGGTCGCTCATGAGATCAACAATCCCCTGACGGGCATCATTTTCTACGCCGATCTTTTACAGAAGTCACTCGAAGCGAATGATCCCCGGGGCAAGAGTCTCACCTGCATCTATGAAGACGCCCGAAGGTGCGGCAAAATTATCAAGAATCTCCTGACCTATAGCAGACAGGAAACCCCCAGCCAGGAAATCCTCCACGTCAATACGCTTCTTGATCACGGCTTGGATCTCATCCGTGACACCAAGTTTTTTACCGGAATCAGGGTCAAGAAAGAGCTTTCAGAGGATATCATGTTAATCAGAGGCGATAGAGACCAACTGGGCCAGGTGATTGTCAATCTCGTTATGAATGCCGTGGACGCCATGAACCATGAGGGCACCATAACGCTCCGGACTTATCGTAGCAAGTGCACCCAAAAAGCCTTTATCGAAGTTTCCGACACAGGCCCGGGTATTCCCGAAAAGGACCTTCCCCTGATATTCGATCCATTTTTTACCACCAAACCACAGGGAAAAGGAACAGGGCTGGGCCTGAGCACCGCTTACGGAATAGTTGAAGAAAACGGGGGACGGATCTGGGTAAAGGAAACGAGCCGTAAAGGGACAACGTTCGCGGTTGAACTGCCCCTTTATCAGCCTTCCGCCCGCGTAGATTGAAAAACACCTGCTGGAGTGGCGGCGGTGAAGGTATTTTTTCGAGATAAGCCCTCAAAGGGCCGCCCCCATGTTAATAACATACTTTCAGGGACAGTTTGAAGGCGATTGCCTATCGCGCCCGTGTGGATGTTCAAGGGGAAGATTGTGAAGAAGAATAATGTCAGCCCGGATTTGTACCGCGAAGTCGAGAGGCTTGGGGCCAAGGATATGGAGGCCTGCATGCAATGCGGCAACTGCGCCTCCGCCTGTCCCTTGTCGACCGGGGATACCACGTTTCCTCGCAAAATTTATCGCTATCTCCAGCTCGGCCTGAGGGATAAGCTGTTGGAATCTCCAGAACCCTGGCTCTGCTATTATTGCGGTGACTGCAATACCGACTGTCCGCGAGGCGCGGAGCCCGCCGAGACCATGATGGCGACCCGGCGCTGGTTGATGACCCAGTATGACTGGACCGGACTGGCCCAGAAATTTTATACCTCGCCGAAAACGCTGGTGGGGGCTTTTCTCGGCATCGCGCTCTTCGTCGTCATGCTGTTCCTGGTCTTCCACGGGCCGGTGGTTACCGACCGCGTGGAACTCACCACCTTCGCTCCGGTTCACTGGGTCCACCTCGGTGACCTGATCATGGTGGGAATGATCTTTTTGATCCTGTTTTCGAATGCGTTTTACATGTATTCCCGGGTCATGCAGGGCACGAAGATACCGCTCTATCTCTACATAACCCAGGCGCCGGTGTTCTTCATCAACTACTTCACCCAGAGACAGTGGAGAAAATGTGGAACCGGCCCCGGCAGTGCCTGGTGGCGGCATGTCTTTCTGTTCTCCGGATGGGTGGCGATGGAGATCCTGGTTATGGCGTACCTCTCCGCCTTCCAGACCGATATTGTCCATCCATTCTGGCATCCGACCCGGCTGTTGGGCTACTATGCCACGATTGCCCTGATGTTTGGCGCCACGACCATGCTGTACGGCCGCTGGTTCAGGAAGGAGGAGAAACTCCACCGGTATTCGGATTTTATCGATGTGTTCTTCCTGGAGTTGATCATCGCCATCGCGGTCACCGGTATCTTGGTCCATATTTTCCGGATGGCCGGACTGCCGCTCATCACCTACACCACCTATGTGATCCACGTGGCAATCTGTGTGGGCATGCTCTGCCTGATGATCCCTTTTGGCAAACTCTCCCATCTGATGTACCGGCCTTTAGCCATTTTCCTGACCACCCTGAAAGCCAAGGCTTTGCGTGAATCTCCGGCTGACCTGGCGACGATGCGGCAGGATATCGGCGAGACCTTCCAGAGCTGTATGCAGTGCGGCGCCTGCACCGGGGTCTGCCCCTGGAACGAGGTTGCGAGCTACAGTCCCCGGAAAATCCTCCGGGATATCTCTTTAGACCGGTCCTCGAACGTCACCGTCGATGAGGCGGCCTGGACCTGCGCCTCCTGCAACAGCTGTGTCCAACAGTGCCCCCGGGGGATCGGCATACTTGAGCTGATAAAATCCGTCCGCCGCCAAGTCGTGGCGGCCGGATGCCTGCCGAAATCTTATAATGCCCCGGTGCAGAGTCTGAAGCAAAATGGCAACCCCTGGGCCGGGAAAAAGGCAAATCGCCTGGATTGGGCCAAGGCCGCGCCGCTGCCCGCTTATACTCCGGAGCATGAGTATTGCCTGTTCACCTGCTGTACCACGGCCTATGATACCAGTGCTGATAAAGGCAGCCAAAAGGCTGGCCTGGCGCTGGTGCGCCTGCTGGAGCATGCCGGGGTCTCTTATGGCACGCTGGGGACCAAGGAGAGTTGTTGCGGCGACCTGGCCGATAAGATCGGCGCGGCGGATGTGGTTGCCGAACTGACCGGAAAGAATACCGCCATGTTTCTGGAGGCGGGGGTCTCCAAGATCCTGACCATCTCCCCTCACTGTCTGAATTCATTCAGCAAAGATTATGCAGGGCTGCAGGAGATCGCCAAGGTCCATGCTACCGAACTTCTGGATGAACTGATTCAGGAGGGCGCCATCAAGCCCGTCAACCGGCTCGATCTCAAAGTGACCTACCATGATCCCTGCTATCTGGGCAGGCATGCTGCCATCTATGAGGCGCCCCGGAGAATCCTGACCTCCATCCCGGGCGTTACCCTGATTGAAATGCAAAATAACCGGGAGCGGAGCTTCTGTTGTGGCGGCGGCAGCGGCGGGCCCTGGAAGGACCGCGTTGGCAAGGAAAGTCTGGGTGAGGTTCGGATCACCGAGGCCCTCGGGACCGGTGCGGCGGTGATCGCCACGGCGTGTCCCTACTGCATTCGCACCCTCAATGAGGCCATCGCCAAAATGGGGGTCGGCAACAAAATAAAAGTTCAGGATATCGCGGAATTGCTTCTGCAATCGGTTGATTTGTCGGATACAACTGCCATAACCGGAAAAACCAATAACACTATGAAGTTTTCTCAGGAGGACGCTCATGTCTGAGCGAATCGGGTTTTTCATCTGCCACTGCGGCATCAACATTGCCTCGAAGGTCAGAGTGGAGGAGGTGGCGGCATATGCGGCCACCTTCCCGAATGTCATAGTTTCCAAAGATTATCTGTTCATGTGCTCGGACCCGGGACAGGATCTCATCGAAAAGGAAATCAAGAGATCAAAACCTCACGCATGTGGTGGTGGCCTCCTGCTCGCCCCGCATGCACGAGAACACTTTTCGGGCCGCCTGCCAGAGGGCGGGGTTGAATCCCTATCGGGCCTTCCATATGGTCTGTGTCCGTGAACATGGGTCCTGGGTGACGGAAAGCGAGGATGAGGCTACGGCCAAGGCCCTCGTCCTGGTCAGGGCCGGCCTGATGCGGGTCACGAACCAGAGTGCGCTCTACCCGAGCACATTTTCGGTCAATCCCAACACCCTGGTGGTCGGCGGCGGCATCGCCGGCATGCAGGCAGCCCTGGATATCGCCAGCTCCGGCAATCAGGTCTATCTGGTGGAACGGCAGCCAACCGTCGGGGGTCATATGCTCCAGTATGACAAGACCTTCCCGACCCTGGACTGCGCGGCCTGTATCGGTACGCCGAAAATGGTGGCCGTCGGCCAACACAAGAACATCCATCTGATGACCAATACCGAGGTCGAGAGTGTCAGCGGCTTTGTCGGCAACTTTAAAGTCAATGTCAATCAACGCTCCCGCTATGTGAAGACGAACTGCACCGGTTGCGGAGACTGTGCCAAGGTCTGTCCGATCGAGGCCCCGAACGAATGGGATGTGGGGACGAAGATGCGCAAGGCCATCTATATCTCCTTCCCCCAGGCGGTGCCGGTGCGCTATGCCATTGATAAAAAGGATCGGGCTCCCTGCGTGCAGACCTGTCCGGCCGGCATCAATATTCAAGGCTTTGTTGCCCTGATCAGGGTGGGCAGGTATCGGGAAGCCCTCGAACTGATCATGGAAAAGATGCCGCTGCCCGGCTCCCTCGGCCGTATCTGCCCCGCCCCCTGTGAGGTCCGGTGCCGCAGGCAGGAGATTGATTCCCCCCTGGCGATCTGTAAGTTGAA
>CAWKEQ010000010.1:0-118765 GCA_963848565.1 uncultured delta proteobacterium | reverse complement strand
GTAAAGTTCTTGAGCAGGGTCATGAACCCAGCCGCCAAAATGGGCCGGCATCTGGTACGATTTATGGTCCTCAAACTTGAACATGGTCGACCTCCTTACCTTTGTGGGATTATTCAGAACCGCCTTGCTGATGAGTCCGTCACCAGACCTCCAATCCCCGGTTGAAGTGAGCGGTGAAGATTTTTCCGGGGTCTTCCGTCTCCCACGACATTGGGTATTCTTGACCGAATCTAGGCTCCCAAAGCCCGTTGGCACATAAAGCGTAAAGTTCAAAGGTGCTGAGCCCTTGGCTACCTCCTCGAAATATTTGCTGAGAGAACCGGGATCGCTCGTCATTGGATCAGTGCTGCCGGTATAAGCGCCTTGAGCGAGAGATTTGTCGGCATATTGGAAGGCGGTGCCGTACAAGGATTGGAGGCTGAGGTTGTCGGGCGAGTTGAGAAACCATAAATAAAGCCGGTGGTCAGCATATATGCGGCTGTCTGCCAGCTGGGCCATCTGCCCTGGCCAAAGGTCATTCCCGGGACAAAGGGGTCTTGACTCACCGCTTCGGATTGAGACAAGGGCAAATACTGTTTCCGCAATCTGCTCAAGCAAATACTCCAGCGCGAAATCATGCCCTCGGGGATTCCAATTTGCATGGGTAGCTTTGATGACGTTAGCTTCACAAAACTTTCCTTTGAACGGGCCGGATTCTGTGGTTAGCTGAAGATGAATGGCATAGCCGCATATGCTGAAAAGTCCGCTCCAGTATCCTTTGCGCCCATTCTCGTCGTAATCGATGATGCCGTCATGGTTCTCGTCAAAGGCATCCATAAATTCCTGGTAAAGCGATGAGCCGGTCAAGTCATCATGCGCTTTGGCATAGCTCAGGACGGTCTTTTGGATATCCCAGAGCTGGCAGCCAAGATTGTAGTAAAATGTCGTGGTCATCAATTCGTGGAACTGGCCGTTATCTATCCGGCCCAGGTGGCCCCCAAGAGAAGCAAGGGGCGATGCTGTCAGGATGTCCCAGCCCACGACATAGTACTGCTGCTGTCCCACTCCTCTTGCTTCAGCATAACGATACAAGTTATACCTGAATAGCGGCGAATCGAGCCCTTCCCCGGTGACGATATTGCTTCCGTCAACCCGGGCCACCGGCACGTGATGGACGAATTCCGTGGGCCAGCCGTTCTCCTCCTTGAGCCGCAGCCCTTCCAGCATGGGGACGGTCTTGAAACAGTACCTGGCGCAGTGGAGGTCCAAGGCTACGCAGTCCCGGGATGACCATGCGTAGCCTTCGGGAACCCTGACGGCTTTGCCGTCCGGATTATGGCTGTGATTCATCGTCTCGATGGCGTCTACCACATGCAACATGAAGATATTCTGGCTCTGCACCGCCCTGATGACGTCAGACTGGGTTCCCGGCATGCCGGCGGTTTTGGTGGCGATGTATTCGCCCTTCGCATCTTTCACCGGCAGATTGGTATTCTCATCGATCTTGAGAACCCAGGGCATATGCGGCAGTCTGCCTTTGAAGTTTGGGATTTCCGTGGAAGGACAAGCATATTTCCATGACATGTCACTTTTGCCTTCACTAACCGCGCACGCTGTTTGGATAAAGACCGATACCCAGGTTTTTGATGGCATTGGTGATGAGGTCCTGGAAATGGATCTTCAGCTTGGGGACGTTTACCAGGACGCAACCCGGATAGTCTCTGCGGTCGTCCGGTTCGCGGGGGTCGCCGCCCACAATGGCTTTGTGCAAGGTGATTTCCTGGAAATTAGCCCCATCCGGGACTGCCAGAGTCCTGCCCTTGGAGGGCTCATCTTGAATCTTGTTCAGGTCATAGACCATCAGCCGTTCTCCGGCCCTGCCCGGCGGCAGGAACCTTCCGGCTGCGCTGTCTTCGTGGCCTCGCATGGGATCGTCGGTATGGGAGGGAGGATGGCGCTCTGACAGGTACCGGCGAACAAAGTAGAAACCCCAGCCACCATAGAAATCTCCGCTTCGTCCCTCCAGAACTGCCTCTGTGGGTATATTGTAACTCTTAGCCAGAATGAAGGTACAGGTTGAAGCCTCTCCCAGGGCCATCTGGTGATAGCTGATATCAAGCTTGTCGTGGAACCACCGCATCAAGGCGGCAATGAAAGGCCATTCGGTACAGTGGGAGCACCCAACCTCCGCCGTGCGTCACATGGTCTATGACCGTCGGGGCGACCAGGTTGGGCTTGAATAACAGTTTCTTTCCTGACTTGACCTGCGCTTGCAACTCGGCGGCAAACCGGTCTCCGGTCCAGGCCCGCCAAGGAATAGTCAAGGTTGGCATAAATCTACTCGATTCTATTGACGATCTCCGTCCAGGCCGCGTATCGTTTTCGTTGATGACCTTCTGGAGAAGTGCCGGGACTCCCGCGTAGGCTTTGGAAACATCCATCCTGACGCCGGATATGGGCGCCCCCTCGGAATCGACCGTCTTTTTCCCCAGTGGCGAATCGACCCCTGCATCTTTGGAAACCTCCCTGTGCATAGCGTTCATCTTTCCCTCCCAAGGTCTAAAATGGCGGAATCGGCCAGACTCCTTAGGCAATGGTCCGGTTAGATATTGCTCTTATTTTCTATAAAATCAACATTGTTCATGCCAACTCTGGAGGCCGGAACCTCTGCTGCCGGGGCCCCGAAACTGGTGGAAGAATGGAAGTTTAATTACAGCTTATTTCAGCCATCGCGCTACTTTAGGTATGAGAGCATCTTTAAACTCGTTTCCACCTCAACGATCTAAGTCGAAGCCTCGTTAGAACAAGGCGACTAGTCGAGCCGTCAGCACGTGGGCCGCGGGAAGGTCCGACACGCTCCCGGGGTGGGGATGCAGGTGTAGGCGCCCAGCGCACTGAGGGTCCAAAAACCCCTGGGCATCGGCATGACGAAAGTCGTCTGAAAGGCAATCTGCAGCATTAATTCGCTCGCCCTTAGTCTGGTTGAATGAGACGGCACGGTAGGAAAGAAGAAGGCGCCCGCCAAAGGCGCGCCGTTCAGTTGAGACCACGCCATACGACGCTTAACCTGTTGTAAGGCAGTACAGGCACTAGGCCGACGCCGGTTAGACCGGCGCCAACATAAGTTTGGGCCGCAACGGCGCTGTCGCTGGTGTCGGCGAACTGCAGGTAGCCGATAAGGCCGGAGTTATCGCGGTCCGGATGCCGGTACCAGAGGCGCTGATTTACAAACAGGTAATAGCCCGTGGCGCGGTTTTGCTTGGTCAGATAGGCCGTCAAGAGCTCCCGGTCTGTACCCAGCCCCCGATCCCGAATCTGCCGGGCATTTTCTCCGGGCCGAGAAGCCAGGCAGCCCCTAACTCGCCTACATGGAACTTGTAGCTCTTGATCCCGGTTGCCAAGATCACCCCAGTCTGCAGGCCCCGGGCGCCATTGCCATCAAAAATTCCGTAGGACGCATACGGTTCTTGGTGGGGGCAAAGTGCACCGTTGCGCCCCAGGCGGTGTTGGGGTATATCGGCAACCTGCCTAACATCGTGGGGTTAATACCCGGCGGCACCATGATGAGGACGCTGATGTCGGTGTCCTGAAGCTTGGGGTTGTTGACTGCGACCGGGTACAGAACCGCGTCAAAGTTGCCCGCGGGGTTCATCTTGCCGACCTGGAAGATCAGCTTGTTATCGAACAAACGCTGGTGCCACCACAGTTGGTAAAGTTCCTGGCGAGAGCGGGGCGGCGGCCCGTTCAAGCCGTCGTATAGCTGCACGGATCCAGCCGCAGGGTTGGTCGCACCCCCGGTGTATTCCAGGAGTTCGACACCGAAGGTGCCACCGGGAATGCCCAGGGCCTTTTGCGTGTCAACACCTACATTGAGTGCCATCGCAAAAGTGCCGAATGTCGAGTGCGGCCTGACCCCGCCGGAGACCGTCCAGTTGAACTGGGGAATAATAATGCCGCCCAGACGGATGCTGGACTCCTCACTCAGTCCCATAATAGTCCCGTTGACCCCACCCTTGAAGAGAGGGATTTGCCTGGGGGTTGGTGTAAATTTCCGTGGTGATGAGGCCGGTTTCGGGCGCGGCCGGGTCCGCGACCGCCATGCCGGCCAGCAGCAGAAAGACGGAAAAGGCGCTAAAGAAGCGGCGACACATCAAGGTGGCGTAAGCCATTGGGGTATCGACCTTCTGGACGAGGTTTCCAGAATGGTGCGTTCAGCTTGGGCCTGAGGGTTTTAGGTCCACCGGGGGCTACCAGGCTCGTACTAAGGTATAATTGAAGAAATAAATAATCAAGACAATTTGAAAGAACCAGGGCACTTCCTCCCGGCGGGTGAAATAGCAAGCTATCTGCTTCTATCTTCCCGCTACTCCACCCTAAATAAATTGTTTTGGTATTCTTCTGATAGCTGCATTTCGATCCCGCCAGAAAATCTTGGGTTACCCTCAAATCCAGTATGGATAATTTCTCGGTGAAAAGCCTCGGGCCTTTCGGAATAGGCGGCCAAGATCATCCATTCCGTTACCACCTCCTCCGGCCTAAATCAGGGTTCTATTCAAAGGGCTGACGGCCATCATGGGGACCAGGAAGCGACGATTAGGGCTGGACCAAGGGGTAAGTAGGGGTGCCCGCAGAGAAGTCCCGGAATCGTCCCTGAAGGCGGGGTTTGCCAGCCGGATTTTGTTGCGTGAAAAATTGGGCCGGGTCCCGTCCCCGGGGGGCTTCCGATTTTCCCGGGACCGAAAAATTGAAAAAATTTCCGGACGAGGCATATTGATACCGGGGGGTAGGAGTCCCATCCCCGGGTTTGCCTCCAGGGGCCGGAAGAGGGGGACGTGTACCCGGGGCGCCGGTGGGCCGGGCTGAGGGGCCGACCGGTGAGACGTGAGGCTGGGGCGGGGACCGGTGACCAGGAAGGAAGGGCGGGGCCACCAAGGGGGCTGAACCTATCCCCCAGGACCGTTGACGCTCAGGTACGGCTGCGCTCTGGGCGCGATAACCGTGGAACCTTTACCCCATGGGCGTGGGGGCAACGGGAGCCGAACGAAAGCGGCGGGGCCGGCCGACAAAGAGCATATATTGACAGAATATCGAAGCATTTTGGGAGGACCCAAAGTAGCACAGATATAGCAGATAGCAAGCCTCCGCCACGGCCTGTCTAACCGATCTTTTGTTCAAAGTGGGTGCCAGAGTTTCTTACCATGTCCGGCAGTGGTATGTCCATGTAGCCGCGGCTTTTCCTCTATCGCACCATTACCGGGCGCTATGGACCATGATTCATAGGCCGCAGATTCACAAAGAATCTGTTCGCAAAAAGGGTGGTATGCCAACAACTAAAGGAAAATTCATTTTCCGCGCATTTTGTGCTATCCTGCCTTACACAAGACGATTTGGTTACCAAACGAGAAGTTTTTCCAGAGTAAAATTTGGGAAGATGGGTCCCAAACATCATTTTTGGACTGAGGTCTGATTGCTGCATTATTCCGGTTAGAGAGCAATCGGAAAATTGGGAAGTCGGGAAGTTAAGCATTCAAGCTTTTTAGGCTGGCGTATAGATAAATCAAATCGGGAACTCAAAGAAAGGATTGCCGGACGGATAAGTAAGGGGCGAGGAAAACCTCCACCTCGGCTTTGCCGGGGAATACTTACTTTCTTCGGCGATAAAAGGAGAACGAGATGGAAGCGAAAGAAATTTCAATACGTTTGGCAAACGGGTCAATTACCTTTGTAGACAGAGATGATCAAGCCAAGGAAATTCAGTGGAACGAACATGCCAAGTTCAAAGGGGTCTATTTGAAGCATTTAATCAAGGGCGCAGACACCGAAGGCAAGCTAAGTTGTCATCTGGTAAAAATTGATCCCAGCTGTGTTTTGGAAGAGCATATTCATGAAAGTCAGTGGGAACTTCATGAAGTCATTGAGGGTGAAGGAAACTTCATTTTAAACGCTAAAGAGACATCCTACTACCCAGGGAGCATGGCGGTAATTCCGAAAGGCATGAAACATAAAATAATTGCAGGCAGAAACGGTTTGGTTTTTCTTGCAAAATATTTCCCTGCGCTCGTGTAGATGCTTAAGAAAAGGACCACCGGTTTCTTTCCGACAATGATTGCCATGATACGAGGAGGGAGAATAAATAGAGGAAATAAACTGTGATAATGTTTGTTTCTTCAGCTCCCCGGCATGCAATACGATCAAGGTGTCCAGGCCACCGACGTGACGAATGAATTTCCACGCCGCATACATCATAAATTACAGTGGGGGGAATAGTCATGTTTAAGGTAGTTGTTGGTCATAGTGAAGATTTAGATGCCGCAGGGGCTGCAGCGGAGATTATCGAACAGTGCAACAGCCAGTTGGATGGTAGAAGTCCTAAAGGCGCGATTCTTTTCTCCGCCTTTGAAGTGGAACACCAAACACTGCTTGATGCCATCTGTGATGCCTGGCCGGAAGTTGAACTGATCGGTGGTTCGACCACTGGGGAAATGTCTTCACGCTTGGGTTTCGCCGAGGATTCGGTGACGCTGATGGCTTTTGCGGGCGATGACGAGGTGGCGATCACGTCCGGTATCGGACGGAAGTTGAGTGCGGACTTCGCCGTCGGCGCGGTGGCGGTGGTGGAAGCAAAGCGCAAGACAGCCTTGCCACCGCGCCTGTGTTTTACCGTGCCAGAGAGTCGGACTGACAATCTTGCGCAGATGATCGGTGCGATCAATGCGGCCCTCGGGCCCGATGTCCCGCTGTTGGGAGGCACCTCCGGAGATCAGTATCAGTTCAAGGATACGCGCCAGTTCTATGGTCGCGAGGTACTTTCCGATTCCGTGCCAATACTGCTGTTCTCGGGCAATCTTCAGTATTCCTTTGGCGTGGCGAGCGGTTGGAAACCGATTGGCGAACCTGGAACGGTAACGCGGGCGGAAGGCACCGTGGTGCATGCGATTGATGGGCGGCCGGCCATCGATTTCTACCGCAAGTACTTAGGGCAGACCGCCATGCCCTCCCCCGAGAATCCGCTGGCGGTGCTGAATGACCAGGGTCGCATCGAATATCTGCGTGCTACTCTGGGTTTGGTGGATGAGCAGAGCGGGGCAGTCATTTTTTTTGTCGCTATACCCCAGGGCGCCAGGGTGCAGGTCGCCATGGCGGATCGCGATGCCATTCTTTCGGGCTGTGAGGAGTCTGTCCGTATTGCGCATGAAGCGTATCCCGTAGGCAAGATCCCCGAAGCGGCGTTGGTTGTTTCCTGTGCCTCACGCAGGTTTCTTCTTGGTACTCGCACCCCGGAGGAATGCAAGATTTTGCCCTCCATACTTGGTGAGAATATGCCCTTCTGCGGCTTCTACAGCTTCGGCGAAATCGGCCCCAACCAGGCTACGTCACCCGCCTGTTATCACAACGAATCCTTCGTCACCGTCTTGCTGGGAGGCTAATCGATGGGACCGCCCGATCTCGCGGTGCGGTTGCAGAAGCTGGAGAAGGAAAACCTGATTCTCCAGAAGAAACTCATCCGCTCGGAAGAGAGCAGGTTTCAGATTGAAGCGGCCAAGGACCGCGCCGACGAGATATACAAGAACGTCCTCGCGGAGCGCAAAGTGTTGGAAGAAGCGGCAAAACGACGCTCGGCCGAACTGGAGCAGCACAACCAGGAAATGGCCCGCCTGAATCGGGAAATTCAGGAGTACGCCCGGTTGGAGCGCGGTTTGTCGGTTCTGAACGAAAGCTTGCAAAGCAACGACACTCTCTCCGACTTGGTGGACAAGGGCTTGACCGGTATTGCCAGCTTCCTGGGTGTCCCGATGGGGGCAGCGTTCGTTATTGACCCCGATGCTGCCGAGCCGACTCTTTCTTGCGTCGCGACGTACGGCAATGTGGCCGGTCTCAAATGTCAAAGCTTTTCCTTCGGCGTGGGAGTGGTGGGGCAAGTGGCCGTCAGTCGCCAACGCATGATCACCAGCCTCGCCGGGGAAGATCATCGCATCTCATTTGCCTTTGGCGAACTGACGCCCACCCAGGTCATCGATCTGCCCCTGATCCACAACGGTGAGACGATCAGCGTGATTGAACTGGACTGCGTCAATCCGCTCGGAGAGGTAGAACTCGCCTGGCTGGATCGGGCAGCGGAGACCATGGCGACGGCAATACGTTTGGTGCTGGATCGCGAGCAACTCCGGCTTGCCTTCGAACAGGTCAGCCGCAACGACGAACGGACGCGACAGATTTTGGATGCGCTCGGCGAAGGGGTTTACGGCATCGACGCTAAGGGGAGCATCACCTTTTGTAATCCCACCGCATTAAGATTGCTCGGATACGAAACAGCCGAAGAAGTTATCGGCAATCCGAGCCACGCGCTGATGCACCACACACGGGAGGACGATACACCCTATCCGATGGCGGAATGCCGGCTCTGGATGGCCACCCAGCAGCTTGAACAGACGAGTTGTGATACGGAAGTGTTCTGGCGCCGGGACGGTACATCGTTTCCGGTCGCTTATAACGCTTCGCCTATTGTCCGCGACGGTCAATTGCTGGGTGCAGTGGTCGCCTTCAGCAATATTACCGAACGCATTCGGGCCGAGGAGGCGCTGCGTCAGGCGAAGGAAATGGCAGAAGACGCGACCAAAATGAAATCCGACTTCCTCGCCAACATGAGCCACGAGATCCGCACGCCGATGAACGCCATCATCGGTATGTCGAATCTGCTCATGAAGACCGAACTGGCGCCGCGCCAGAGCGACTACTTGAAGAAGATCCATGACTCAGGCCAGCACCTCCTGGGCATCATCAACGACATTCTGGATTTCTCTAAAATCGAGGCCGGCAAACTCACTATGGAGAAGACCGACTTTGAATTGGAAAAGGTTTTCGACAACGTGGCCGGGCTGATCACCGAGAAGGCCACCGACAAGGGTTTGGAACTGATCTTCAAGGTGGATCGACAGGTCCCGAACTTCCTGGTGGGTGATCCGCTGCGCCTGGGTCAGATTCTCATAAACTACGCCAACAACGCGGTCAAATTCACCGAAAGTGGCGAGATTGTTATCGGCGCCAATCTGGTCGAAGAGGATGAAAATGATGTACTAATACGCTTCAGCATCATGGATAGCGGTATCGGTCTGACCGAGGAACAGAAAGTACAGCTGTTTCAAGCATTCCAGCAGGCCGACAGCTCCACCACGCGCAAATTTGGCGGTACCGGGCTTGGTCTGGTCATCAGCAAGCGTCTCGCTGAGCTGATGGGGGGCGAGGTTGGTGTTGAGAGCGAGTACGGCAAGGGGAGTACCTTCTGGTTTACCGCACGCCTACAAAAAGGGAAGGTGACCGCCAAGAATTTTGTTCCGGTACCGGACCTAAGGGGACGACGGATGCTGGTGGTGGATGACAACTACATAGCTCGCTCCGTGCTGAACAACATGCTTTCGAGCATGACCTTCGTGGTCAAGGATGTCGGTTCCGGCAAGGAGGCGCTGGAGGAGGTCCTCGCTGCCGCTAAGGCCGGCGCACCATATGAAATCGTCTTCCTCGACTGGCGCATGCCCGGCATGGATGGCATTGAGACCGCCCAGGCAATAAGCAGACTACCCATCCCCCAGATACCAAATATGATACTGGTGACCGCCTATGGCCGGGAGAAGGTGCTGAATAAAGCCGAAGCAGCCGGTCTTAAAGATGTGCTGATTAAACCTGTCCATGCCTCTACGCTTTTTAACGCATCGATCCAGATGCTGGGTGGAATCAGGGACGAAGTGCGGACTTCAGAACGGGAAGTTCTTACTGTTTTGGAAGAATTGGTCAGCATCAAGGGTTCTCTGATCCTCCTGGTGGAGGACAATGAGTGGAACCAGGAGGTTGCCATTGAACTGTTGACTGGTGCCGGCTTCGAGGTTGATCTGGCGGTGGACGGGCAAAAGGCCGTGGAGATGGTGGAGAGCAAGTCTTACGACATTGTTCTGATGGATATGCAGATGCCGTTGATGGACGGCATTGAAGCCACGAGATGGTTCAGGCAGAACAGCCGCTTTGACTCCCTTCCCATTGTTGCTATGACCGCCAATGTCATGGCTGGCGACAGGGATAAATGTCTGGAGGCGGGGATGAACGATTATATCCCCAAACCGATCGACCCGGAGCAGCTTTTCGGCACCCTGTTGCGCTGGATCAAGCCGCGTCACACGCCAATAGCCTTTTCAACGTCAGAAAGCCCGCCCGATACCGGGGTAGAGGAACCGATTCCGGAGATCGCCGGTATCGACATTCAGCTGGGCCTGCGGCGGGTATTGGGAAAGCGGAAGAGCTACTTACGGATGCTCCGCAAGTTCATCGTCAACCATGAGAAGACGCCTGAGCAACTGAACGAACTGACGGCGGCAGGAGACCACGCCACCACCGAACGGCTGGCCCACTCTCTCAAGGGGGTAGCCGGAAGTATTGGAGCTACTAATCTCCAAGGGTTGGCGGAAGAGTTGGAAACCGCCATACGGGAGCAACAGCCGGTCGAGATCATCGATACTAAACGTGTGACGGTTTGCGAGGAATTGGTCAGATTGATGGCCCGCATCAATCAGGCCCTGCCTAAGGCCGGAGATGCCGCACCAGTGCCGCAGATTGAGGCTGCAAAAGCCGCGGAAGTTTACGAACGGCTTTTAGTGCTATTGGCTAAAGACGACAGCAAGGCGGCCCATCTGTTTGAAGAGCAGTTAGATCTATTCCGGGCGATGCTCGGCGTGCAGCGGTTCAAGGGTGTCGAACAGGCCATCAGGCAGTATGACTTCGATAAAGCCCTGAAGATGCTAAGGGAAGTATAAATACTCGTTGTCTGGCAAGGAAGGTGACTATCTTGAAGGAACTCCACGGATTCGGCGACCTGATTAACAACGCGTTTGTCCAGCCGGCGACAGTTCTGGTGGTTGACGACACCCCCGACAACATCTCCTTGATGAGCGGCCTGCTGGAGGGCTTCTATAATGTCAAAATCGCCAACAATGGTGAAAAAGCCCTGCGGATCGCCCAGTCAGACACCAAGCCTGACCTTATCCTGCTGGATATCATGATGCCGGAGATGGACGGCTACGAGGTCTGCCAGCAACTCAAGGCGGACTCCAAGACCAGGGACATCCCGGTAATCTTCCTGACCGCCAAGACCGAAGAGGAGGATGAGGCACATGGCCTCGACCTGGGAGCGGCGGACTACATCACCAAACCGATCAGCCCGCCCGTCGTACTTGCGCGGGTTCGCAGCCACCTCGCGTTGAGCAAGCGCACGACCATGCTGCGATCACTTTCGGAAAAGTTGTCGCGCTACATGTCCCCGCAGGTATACAGGTCCATTTTTGAGGGACTACAGGACGTTTCTATCCAGGCAAAACGCAAGAAGTTGACGATCTTTTTTTCCGATATCAAGGACTTCACGCAAACCACTGAGAACATGCAGCCGGAGGATCTCACCTACTTGTTGAACAATTATTTTTCGGAGATGTCAAAAATTGCTTTGGAGTACGGAGCAACGATCGACAAGTTCGTGGGTGACGCAATGATCATGTTCTTCGGCGATCCGCAGACGCGCGGTGTTAGAGAGGATGCGTTGCAGTGCGCGCACATGGCGGTGGCTATGCAGCGTCGTATGGTGGATCTGCAAGCAATCTGGCGGGAAATGGGGTATGACCGACCATTCCGAATGCGCATCGGGATCAACACCGGATTCTGCAATGTGGGGAACTTTGGCAGCGAGCTGCGTATGGACTACACGATTATCGGCGCAGAGGTGAATCTTGCGGCGAGGCTGGAGCAGCTCGGGGACCCAGATGGTGTGATGATATCCTATGAGACCTACGCCCTGGTGCAGGACGAGTTCGACGGAGTGGAGCGCCCGTCGATCAAGGCAAAAGGAATAGCGCGGAAAATTCGGTGTTTCGCACTGAAAAATGTTCAGGAGATTGATGAGGGGGAACGGGGTTTCCTCATCAAGGAACGCCCCGGTATGCGGTTGACGGTCAATCTGGAACAATTGAGTGGCACATCGCGCGATGAGGCGGTCGAAGACCTCCAGAACGTGATTGAACGAATCCGCCAACAGACCTGACGTACTTCCTCATTGCCCGGGATAACGTGCTACCCGGCTCCGATCAGTCTATAAAGAATCAGATATGGCAGCGACGCATCGTTCAAATAAATCCTGCTTATCGACAGATATGTGCATTTAATTGATTGCCTGATTAAGTAATGCATACTGAACACAGAAATGCATAAAAAAGGAGCTAAGCTATGAAAGTGGTGGCATTTAACGGAAGTGCACGCAAAAAAGGGAATACATCGATCCTTTTAAATCTGGTGCTGGATGAGCTGAAAGGTGAGGGGATCGAAACAGAGATTGTTCAGCTTGCCGGGAAACCTATTCAGGGATGTATTGCATGTTATAAATGTTTTCAAAACAAGGACCAAAAGTGCTCTGTGGATAAGGATCTTATGAATGAGTACATATTAAAGATGCTTGATGCTGATGGCATTATACTCGGTTCACCAACGTACTTTTCAAATGTGTCAGCCAGTATGAAGGCGCTTATTGAAAGATGCGGCATGGTATCGCGCGCCAATGGAGACATATTTAAACGAAAAGTCGGAGCCGGTGTTGTTGCAGTTCGCCGTGCAGGTTCTACTCATGTATTAAGCTCCATTAATTATTTCTTCCTGATAGGCCAAATGATCATACCTGGTTCCAATTACTGGAATATGGCTATCGGCAAAGACCCCGGCGATGTAAATCAGGACAATGAGGGTATCCAGACCATGAAGACACTTGGCCAGAACATGGCATGGCTGCTTAAAAAAATCAACGGTTAGATCCGAGATTATGCCGCATCTACAGCTATTTTTGTCCCAACGAGGTTTTGGAGCCTCTTTGCCCCGAGCAAAATCTCCAAAACGATCCTCTTCTCGAAGCCAAATTTTCTCGTAGAGGGCATGCAGCACAAATTAAGGCGGAAAGTCAATTTTTCCCAGATTTCGCGCATACCAATTCCTTGGCGACTAGATGCTAACTGGCTGGGACGCATAAGGACTCCAGCCCATCACTGCCCGTTAATGGTGCGCCCGAGAACCGTTGCCACATGGACAAACCACCTCTGGGCATGGAAAGGGCCAGCTGGTAAAAAAAAATGGAGTGGAAAGAGAAATGGATGGATATAGCGACTCACTTGCCAATAGAAAAACTTATCAATAAGTTAAATCAGTTGCTGAAATGATCTGGTGATCGAAAGGGGATGCTTAGTCAAGTCTTGACGATCATGCACCATCGGCCCGCGGCACCCATCCCGGTCATAATTACCCTCATGTTATTGTGCACCAGGACACCATCCAGGCTTACCAGATGACCCCCTTTTGCCCTTGACGGGACTACTTTCAATCCCCGGGGCCACCCTGGCCTGCCCGGGAACCGACAGGCGGGCCCCAAACCCCCGTGCCCCTCTTCCGGCCCCTGGAGGGAAACCCGGAGACTGGGACTCCTACCCCCCGGTATCAATATGCCCCGGCTGGAAATTTTTTTAAAAAATTAAGTCGGTGGTTTCAGTCGGTGGATTTTACGCCTTCTCAAACCCTTTCATTAAAGCGTCTAAGGTAATGCAAAGCTGTAAAAAGCACGAGATGCAAGCGGAAGGTGCTATCCTCTTCATCCGATAATCCAGGATGAGAGCCTTGTGGGTGTAATCTTTTAAAAAGTCCTTCTGATTTTGGTATTCCAAAAATGACCCCCCAAAGGAGTTTTTGACAACGCAAAAATGACCCCCCTGCCACTGACTTCTGATACCCGTTAAGGTGGGATCAGAGGTGGAGGGGATGATCAGGATGGATCAGTATGGGTATATCCGCACGGCGTACCGAGTCTATCAGAAGAGCATCAAACAGATCTGCCGGGAAACCGGTCATTCCCGGGAGACGGTAAGGAAGGTCCTCCGGAGTGAACCCTTTGGCTATTCCCCCAGGGTGGAGCAACCGCATCCGGTGTTGGGTCCCTATCTCCAGATGATCGATCAGTGGTTGGCGGAAGACAAAGACCGGCCCAAAAAGCAGCGTCATACGGCCAAGCGGATTTATGACCGTTTAGTGCGGGAACTTGGCTTTAAAGGCAGCGATTCCACGGTGCGGCATTATGTCCGTAAGGCCAAGAGGCGTTTAGGGGTGCAGGTAACGCCGGCCTTTATCCCCCTGGAGCCGGAATGTGGCCAGGAGGCTGAGATAGACTGGGGCGCCGCCACGGCCATCATCGCCGGCGAGCAGGTGCCGGTCAAATTTTTCTGCATGCGGTCCAAGTATTCCGGGAAACATTTCGTGCGCTGCTACCCGTGTGAACGGCAGCAGGCCTTTCTGGATGGACATATCCAAGCCTTTGCGTTTTTCGGGGGCATCTTCCGCATCCTGATCTATGACAATCTCACCGCTGCGGTCCAGAAGGTCCTGCGGGGCAAAGGGCGGGTGGAGCAAGAAGAATTTATCAAGTTCCATGCCTACTACAACTTTACCCCCCGCTTTTGCAACCCTGCCAGTGCCCATGAAAAAGGCGGCGTCGAAGGGCTGGTAGGCTATGTGCGCCGTAACTACCTGGTCCCCATTCCCGTGGCCGAGAGCTTAGAGGATTTGAATGACCGGCTCTTAGAAGCATGTCTGGCCTACGGCGATCACCGGATCAAGGGCCGGGAAGGCACCGTCAACGAACTGTTTGCCGGGGAGCAGAGCCATCTCCTGTCTTTGCCGGAAATGCCGTGCACCGTCATCCGGGCCACGACCGCTAAAGTGGATGCCTATGCCACGGTGATCGTGGATAAGAATCGCTATTCCGTACCCACCCTCTACGCCGGTTTGAAGGTCAAGGTCCATCTCGCCGTGGCCTGCCTGGAGATCTTCTCTAACGGCAAAAAGCTCGCCACTCACCCAAGGCTCTTTGGTAACAACAAATGGCAACTTAACCCGGACCACTACCTGGAGTTGATTCAACAAAGGCCAGGGGCCTTCCATAGCGCCCGTCCGCTGCGCCGTTGGCGGGAAACGTGGCCTGCGTCTCTGGAAAAGCTCTTGGCCAGATTCCAGCAAAGCCAGGGAGAAACCGTGGGCATCAAGGATTTTATCTCCGTGCTCATGCTCTACCGGGAGTATTCGGGGCAGGAGATTGAGGCGGCCGTGGAACTGGCTTTGGCCCATCATCTCAGTTCGAGCCAGGGAGTGAAACATCTCCTGCAAACTAAGTCTGAACCTGGCCATGCGCCTCTGCAACAGTGGCCGGCGACCCTGATCCCTGACGTCTCCGTTTACGGCCAGCTGGGAGAGGTGTTATGAAAGCCACTACAGAAATGGTGCTCACGGACAACTTGAAGGCATTAAATCTCTCCCATATGTTACGTCATCTGGAGGTGCAGCTCCGTCAAGCCAGGGAACAAGGGGCAGACTATGGCGAGTTCCTCCTTGGTTTAACCGACATAGAACTGCAGATGAGAGGGGAAAACCGCCTCAAACGACGCCTCCGGGAGGCTAAGTTTCCACTCTTGAAGACCCTGGAGATGTTTGACCAGCATGCCGCCCCCGGCCTCGACCGGCGTCTGCTCCATAAGTTGGCATCGGGAGAATATATCAGCCAGCAGCGGAACGTTATTTTCCTGGGTAAAAGTGGCACCGGCAAAACCCATCTGGCCACGGGTCTGGGCGTGGAGGCCTGTCGCCAGGGCATCAGCACCCGCTTTGTCACCGGCTGTGGTTTGGCTAACGAACTCCTGGAGGCCAACCAAGGCCACACTTTGCGCCGGATGATCCACCGCTATGCCCGGTACGGGCTCCTCATTCTTGATGAGCTGGGATATGTCCCTTTCTCCAAGGAAGGAGCCGAGCTCCTTTTCCAAGTGTTGGCAGAGCGGCATGAACGAGGCTCGGTCATCATTACTTCCAACCTGGGCTTTGCCGACTGGACCCAGGTCTTCGGCGAACCCACCTTGACCGCGGCGTTGTTGGATCGCCTGACCCACAAAGCGCACATTGTCACCTGTGACTGGGAAAGCTTCAGACTGCAGGAGAGCTTGAAAGCCCAAAAGACATAACGGTGGATAAGAGGTAACGCGGCCGCAAGCCTTGGCCGGTGGGAAGTTCAAGGTGCATGGGTACGGCGTGCTCGGCCTGCCCGCATATTTGTGGTGCCGCCAGGCCGAGCACGCTTTGTCCCGGCCGACGGCTTGCCTGGTCACCAGCAGCCTGGCATCAACATTCAAACTAAATCTTATGACAAAGGGGGGTCAATTTTCGGTTGTCGCGAGGGGTCATTTTTCGGTTGCCATTTACAGCCGGCTCATGTGTAGGAGGTCGTAGGCCAAAACCCCCATCTTTTCCTTGGCTTGGTTGACTTCAAAGCGTGGGCAATTGGTTTTGTCTCAGCGCAAAGTTTTCTTGCCTTCAAGACCCAGACTCTGATCCGATTTTCTGCATCGCCCCGGGCATCATAGACTTTGACCACTCTACCGGCAGCTAGCCGTGAGTTGGTGAACACAAAACCGATCCGGGGGAAAAGCTCACCCCGACGCCACTCAATTTTGGCCACCACCCGGCGAATCCGGCTCCAACTCATAGCCGGTAATGGCAGTCAACGATCTTCACCTGAAAGCCGCTTTTTGGGGGCCTGCCGACCAGACCACTGAGGTGAGATCCTAAGAAGCACTCCAGACTGGTATTTCTGAAACCCTGATGATATTTGTTATCCTTTCTTCTTCGCAATACTCGTAAGTTTTCGGATTGGCAAAGACAGCGTCCCCACAAAACCAGAAAAGCTTGAACCAGGCCCACCAGCGCTCCACCATGCGTTTGATGAACTCAAGAGCCTTGTTAGGCGTCATGGATGTTGGCGATAGTCCTTGAGATGCCGGAGACAAAAGCGGCAAGAGGCCCTGGAGCAGCTGTGTTACAGGAGGTTCGCTGCGGAGTGCGGTAGCAGGCCCTGAAGCTAATATCCGATATTGGCCGCCAGGCCCAGTTCTGGGTCTTTCCTGAAATAGGCTGCCATCTTGGATATTGAGCAGATCCTCAACAGCTACAATAACCCAAGGGCATCTCCAAAACCGAGCGATTTTTGAGGAACCTGAAGGAAAACACTCCTCTGGCTCGGCCTGGATTGATTTCTGCACAACAACTACCTGCACACATCCCTGGGCTAACGGAGCCCGCCGAAATATGAGCGGCTTTACCAGGCTGAAACCTTTGGAAAAACGGCTTGATCCTGCACAAAAACGACCTTAAAATATCTCGACTTTAGCGGAGCATTACTGAATACTTCTTATCCGCTCTGGCCTTGCAGAGCAGATAAGATAAGAACCTAGTCCCAATTTGCATTTAAGGCTGCGGCAAATCCTCGCCGTAGCCTTAAATGCTATGATTAATCAAGCACCCTGTTTATTTAGTTGCAGTTAGCGAAACAATAAATGCACCTTGAACTGGGGTGGCGGGGATACTCACAACAACGTTGGTGCTATTTGCAAAAGCGGTGAGTGCCGCCGCATACATATTCTTCTGTTGAGCGTTAGCTGGCGAGAGGAGAAACAACATGTTGGTAAAAGCTGTTCCCACCGCATCCGACAGTACAACCTTATAAAACCCACCGTTGTCAGCGCCTGCTTGTGAAATTGTACATGTATAAATACCAGCCTCAGCATTCCCAATGGATAACGCAGCCATCCCCATAACAACTACCAGAATCACTACTAGCGCCTTCATTTTCATTTCTCCACCCTCCATCCATTTTATTTTTTTTAAAATCTTAAATCCTTAAGTTTAGTTGTAATCTCTTCGGCGTCATCTCCCGCCGCCGGTGAGAACAATTACCGCTTACCGCAACCTTTTACTTTGAGTTCCGAGCCTCCACTTGCGCCCGGGTCACGCCGGGCACCACCTCCTCAGTCTTTGGATCAAAGCTACGCAAGTGTTCCGCCTGCCTGGCATGGAGCTCTCTCCGGGTTATCCCCGGAAAAACTTCTATGTCCGGGTCCTCGGATAGCTTTCGATCCGCCTCAGCCCTGGCATAGAGCTCTCCCCGGGTCATCCCCGGGAAAACTTCTGCGTCCGGGTCCACGGATAGCTTTCGATCCGCCTCAATCCTGGCATCCAATTCCTCCAGCGTTACTCCAAGAGAAGTCTCCAGCCGCTGGTATTCGGGGTGGTGCTTTATAGTTGCATTGTCAATGGTCTTGGTTTCTTCGTCAAGCAAGAGCTTGCTGGTCCCTTGCGTTTTTGTGGGATTAGATTTTGCAACAGTCTTGGCATTTTTTCCCTTCACTGACCCACCGGGAGTGCTATCCGAGCCACAGCCGGGAAGGAGAGAACAAACCGCTAAGACCATCGTTCCAAAGGTTACAAGCACCAAAAACGTTAACCATGGCTTATTTTTATAAAGATCCTGTGACTTTTTAAAAGTGTTCAACATTTTCTCGATCCCTCTTACATTGAGATTGTACGTCCGACCCCTGGTTTTTTAAATAAGCTCTTTTTTCAAGTCTCAGGGAATTATTTCCTTTCTCAGTTTTCCAGGAGTAAGGGCAAGAACGCCAAATTGGTTCTACCCTTGGTATACGCGCCGGGAGAGACTTTGTCCGCCTTGTCTATGGCGCAGACCTTGTAATTGGAAGCGGTGCCTGGTTTTACTTTTGTCATGGTGAAGGGCGGCTGGCCGCTCGTGGGGGCTGTCAGATGCCGAAATACCCCAAGGCCTACTACCGCCAGCACTATCAAAGCCACTGCTACCGGAATCAGCCTGCGTAAAGGAACGAGACGGGGAAACAGTCCACGCATCCCATCCACAAGTCCTGCAAGCCAGGATCGGAGTTGGACTCTGATAGGGACACTTTCCCGGACCTTTTGTTTCCCTCCCTGTGCCTCGGCCCAGGCAAACCGCAGGTCCAGTACCAGGTCCAGGCAATCTTTGCACTCCGAGAGATGAGCATATACTCTGCCTCGTTTCTCCGGGATGAGTTCCTCCAAAGCATAGGCTATGACTGTTTCAGGGTCTGGACACCCCTGGGTCGAGCCGCTCCCCGAGGCTTGGTAGGCGGCTTGCAGCTTCGCCATAACCTCTGCCGGAATATCCCCTCGTAAGGATGAAGTGGGGTCGCTCTTAGGTTTGTCTGTCATAGCCATTTGCTATTTAATCGTTTGAATAGCTAAAAAGGTGACATTATCTCTCTTTCACTTGAATATCTTCGTATGTTATCCCCTGAACCTGCATGAGGTGCTTTAACGCTCTCTTGAACTTCGCTAAAGAGCCTGTAGTTTCGCGGGTGAACTGCTTCTTGACGGCATCGACTCGTTTGCCAATCCGTGTCGCCATCTGCCTGTGATCCAAGCCCTCGAGGTACATACGAACCAGAGTGGCATCCTGGGGGGATTCCTCAGAGAGCTTCAAGAGGGCTTGGTGCAAGAGCCGCCGGGCCAGATTATTGGCCAAGACGTTGTGAGGGGTAGGGGCCTGGTCTGGCGTCTCCGGAAGATTTTCTGCCGCCTGATGAATCTCTTCGTATCTAAAGGTCTTACGATTGGCGTCGATAACCCGACGATGGAGAACCCCCATGAGATAGGTCTGCAACGTGGCCGTGTTTTTGGAGCCATGAGCATAGGCGCAAATGGTCCGGCCATTGAGCATCTCTTCCCAGAAGCTTTGGACCACGTCCTCGAGGATGTCCGATTTTACAAGGCGGCGGCGGGCGAAGTTACTGAACAACTCATTGTAGGCGTTCACCAGCTCCCCAAGGCATTCTCTCTCCCCTGAGCGCAGCCCTTCACAAATCTTCTTGGCGAGGGCAATGTCGCTATCTATATTCTCGGGAAACATAAGCGGTTTAATCCCGGAGCCATCCCTCTCAGAATTTACACTTACCCTAAAATTATCGGGCAATATCAAGAGATTGTGGCTCTGGGGATCGGAGCCCCACGCCACTTATTTTTTCCCTGGCGATGCTTCTGGTCCCTTTTTCCCTTGTGGTTGCGGGGGGGCTTGGGGATTTAGTTTTTCAATGGTCACCGTTGGTTTTTGGGTTGGCGCCAGGCCCTCTTTCACTTTCTCTTGAATTTGGGGCATTATCGACGCCATAAAAGGGCCAAATTTCTTGAGGGCCGACTGCCCCTCGGGAGAGGCGTAAAAGGTCACCATGGCATTCAACTCACCTACGGTAAAGTTCTTTACCAAGCCGTCTAACATAATGTGGTGAACTTCTTTCTCGAAGTCCGGGCTCTCCATAATTTCCATAAAGGGTTTTCGGTCTTTTTCCGGGAAATGATGAACCTCCCGTTTAGCTATGCCTTGCAGCATGATTTTTGGTGGCATGGCCTCAAGATACCGGGTGGCCACTTTGGTCCGATTTTCCGGGTTATCAGGCAATGATTTAGCTGATTGGCCTTGCTTGGCATCAGAACAAGCGGAGACTATAATCACCAGGAAAATCACGATAAGATATCTTACAGCGGTCATAGGACAAGCCTCCAAATTTGAGAAAAGATAGGGAAAATCTCTATGAACTCATGATTACGTTGTACCCCAGCCGCGATGGTCACCATCGGGTGCTTGAGGCCTTTGGTCGGGCCGGCAAAAACTAAAATACGACCTGTTCAGGCGCCATCCTCTTATTGGCGAGTTAAAATTGCCCTGGATTTTGCCATAGGCCAGTTTTCTTTCAATAATGATGTTGGGTCCCCAGGATCCCCCGCAATTTACTCATCCAGCAGGAGCAACTTTAAGGCAGGAATCACGGAGGGTTTTCTGAAGCTAACCTTATCCACCCAACCGCAATCCGAGCCCATACCGACATAGGGATCCTTGCTATAAACCCATTTAATGATATGACTGCTGCCGGTCGGGATGGAGATGTTTTTCTGCTGCCAATCTACCTCACCGCTGATGCTTCCTGGTTGCAGCACATCATCCACGTAGACTTCAAGAAAATCACAATCCGGTTCTGAGGAAACCTTCCAGTGAAATGACAGGGTGCCCGGTCCGACCACCGTGGTCTGCAGCCAGGCAGATTGGCTGCCGCCCAAGGCGCCGCTCTGCGCCGAACTGCCGCCATAAAAGCTCACTGCTGTTTGTCCTGACCACAAGGCGTCGCCTCCAGGAGTAAAGGCCAGATAATCATTGTCCAAGGCCTGGTTTAAGGAAAGTCCCGGTGAGTTCTGGACAAAATCGATCCCCCAAAGGTTACCGATGGCGGTGTTGCCATCCACGGAAGTTCCGGTTCTGACGGTTTGTGGGAAAAAGTCATAATCTGGGTAACTGGCGGTAATGGTGTAGGTGGTAGCCGCAGGAATTTTCGCCAGGGCATATATTCCGTGGCTGTCGCTGGTGGCGGTATAGCTCACGCCGTCCGGAACCGGGGTGGCGGTTATCGTGGCGCCGTTTACGGGGGAGCCGTCGGCAGAAAGCACCCGCCCGCTGATAATCTCCCCCGTCCCTTCAGGGTAGACATTATAAATGCACTCGATCGCGAGGGTAAAATTATAACTGCCGGTACTGATCGTTGGCAAATTATACCAGGCGTCAGCAGTCCCCGACCAACCCAGGTTGAGGTGATGGTATAAGGTGGCGCTGGTGTAACCATAGCCGTCCGCGACGACCTCGTGGCCGATGGTTTGTGGATCGATAATCCCGATCAGGACCGGGAGCCGGGCATCCAGATTGGGGTTGATCATGTTGTTCAAATTAGCGCTGGGAATGCTGTAGGAGGGTGAGCCATTATATGCATAGCGGGCATTGCTGAACCCAAAATAATTAGTTAAGGCTAAGGGAACGTCTCTATTATTCGCACCCGAACTCGATAACGCATAGTACGTATGCACCGCCACCCCAGTGTCGTGGGTGAGGGCGCCGATGGCCCGCCGCTGGATATCGGAGGTGCTGGCGTCCGGGACCATTACCATGTTGGCCCAATCATAAGGTCCGCCCTGGCCGTCGCCACCGAGCAGAAAGGCGGTTCTCTCTTGCCCATCCACATGGATAGCAAAAGACTGGGTGCTATCCACCGGGCCGCTGGGCCTGGCATGATACAACAGGAGCTGGGCCATCGCCGTGGCGACGCAGCCAGCAAGATAATTATATGAAGAAAAAAAAGTAGTATAGTAGTTGTAGCAGGGCATTTCTGCCACGTTGCCTTGGTCCCACTTGCTTTGCAACAGCGGCTCCACCCTCAAGTCCGAGACGCTCTGCAGGCTGGACGCGGAGGTGGATGAAGCTGTATTTACGGCTTGCAGCAACGCCCACTTGCCCCGGGCCCGGCGGTGCAATCCCCGCGGGACGAATTTCCGTTTCTGGGCCCGGGCCTGGTCCTCTTTTTGCCTCACTTCGGCCAATCTTCCGGGCAAATCTCGATTCAGCAGGGCGTACAGAGGATTTTGGGGGTTTGGGTCGAAGGTTCCCTGGGGAGTAAAGGCAATGATGGGTTCGACCAGGTCATCGCCGGCCACGATAGCGAATCCACCCGCATCCAGGCTCACCACAAAATAATCGATGTTTCCCGCACTATCCTTAAAAGCCTTGACATGGGAGGGGTTAGCCCCCATCCGGGCTCGCAGGGGCCTTGGATCCAGAGCCAGCCAACCCGCCACGCTACGCCGGGCCTCCGTGTCGGTGGTTGGCCTGGCCAAAGCGGGCAATGGCCCCAGCAGCAGCACCAGGAAATAGACGATCAGATACCTAGCCATAGTCGCCAGCAGCATTGCCATTCATGAGAGATTAGGCTATCTCAGTTCCCCCCAGGGGCAGAGATCCTGGCTACGCAATGCACAGCCAGGATCTCTGTTGAGTGCACTTACAGGTGCCGATCACTTGGTTGGTACCCGGGAGACCTTTCCCGAGTTACAACCTTTAAACCCCCATCTTGACGTTACCTCCATCAATCAACAAGCAGGAGTTCATCCAACGATCCGACCGGAATAGCTCCAGTCACTTTTATGGACCGCATCATGTCGTTCTCTTCGTGCCCCAGGATGTGACAGTGCCACACGTACTCAGAGCCGAAGTTGTACATGGTGTTAACCGTAGGAGTTGTGGTAATGGGTTGTCCGGTTGTGGGGTTGATGTTAGTGAAACCCGTCGTGTCACCCAGTGGTTTCGAGGGGTTAAGAGGCCGTATGCTGTCCGGGACCGAGAACGGAGTTGTGGGCAGATCGGCCTTTTGGGCGATAAAGATGACTTCCAACGGGTTCATCCGGATGGTTTCCTTCCAGCCCCTCTCGTAGGGCTCGGGGGGTTTGATTGTCCCGTCCCAGCCGACCCGGTTGATAATCTGCGCATTGTTCAGGTGGATATGGACAGGATGGGTGTCCACGCCATTATGGGTGATTTTCCACAGCTGGACCTGACCTCTGGTGAAGATCTCTGCAGGCGGATCGATGTAAGCGAAACCAACCCCGTTCGATGTGGCCGGATTGGCGGTCGGATCGAAGGTTTCATACCCCAGTCTGGCACTCAGCCGGCCATATTGATCAAATACTTCGGTTATGGCCTTCTGCTCGCACTGCAGCGTCTTCTGTGGGCCGCCTCCGACCGGGGTGTAGGTCAGGGAAGTGGCATTGATCGTCGCAGTCTGATTGACGGAGTTATGATAAGCCCCCGGGAAATAGCTCTGCGGTACGATGGGCGGGGGCTGGGACTGCACGTAAGCGACTGGCAGAGCTGTTTGCAACTGGGCCAGATTAAAGGCGGGGGCGGGGGTTCCCGCAACCCGGAATTGCATGATGGTCCGGGTGTTGGGGCCGACCCCGACCTGGGTCTGAGGGGCGCCGCCCGCATCGGTTTGATCCGGATTACCCGTGTAGTAATCGTAGCGGGGTATGAAGCCCGGCACCGGCGCCGGTGCGTCGTTATAGAGAATGACGTCGGTGCCCGGAGCCACGCTGGAAAAGTCCACGATGACGTCGGCCCGCTCCGCCGGTCCCAGGAATACCGTTACGCCTTTAATTGCGGGGTTTGCACCTTCCAAGTTCTGGACGTTCCCAAAGGTGGCGCTGCCCCGGTCATAGTCATAGTTAACCGGCTGGTTGTCGCGCACTGCCACTCCCGGCAGGATGCCCCCTTCGTTGCCGATCTGAATGAACTTGGGGCCAGCCGTGGCCGGATCCGGCACGCCGCCATCCCTGCCGTCAATCGGCCAACTGGAAGGATAGAACCCATTCGGGACCGCCGGAACCATGGTGACTTCCGTCTTGGCGCCAATGGTGACGGTAGGAGCGGAGGTATAACCACTGCCGGGGTTGGTAATCGTGATGCCGGTAACCCTCCCTCCTGAAATCGTGGCTGAAGCCATGGCGCCGAAACCGCCGCCGCCGGTGATGTTGACCCCGGGAGGCCGGACATAACCGGAGCCTCCGCTCGTTACCCCTATCGTAGTAAGAAATCCATTGGTATCAACTATTGCCGTGCCAGTCGCGCCGGTGCCGCCGCCCGAGGCATCCAGGTAGAGCTGCAGGTTGAGAAAACGGTCGTTACAAGCATTGAGGATCCGGAACCGGTAAGCCTTAGGCTCCACGTTGAGGAAAGGGTAAACAGTGCCATTGACCATCATGACGTCCATGAAGGATTCGGGCACACAACTGGTAACGTAATTCTCCGGGTGGTCCACGTCCGTTGTCGGCAGCGGATTAACAGCATTCAACCCAGGGGCCGGAACCTCTACCGGAGCCAGTATGTTGGGCTGTACCCAGGGGCCGTAGTCCCAGCGGCCGTAGGGATTCAGACCCGATGGGTCAGTCAGGCTCTGGTTCGGCTCATAGATGTGGGGAAAATAAAGATCGCAGTAGCCCCCCCAGGCTAAATTCCATTTGGTATCCTGGACGGTGGACACGTCTGCGGGTACAAAGGTTTTGTCCTGGATAATGAGGGGGATACCCCACTGGTAATTCCCGCCGCCATTATCAGGAATGACCCCGCTGGTGATCAGAGCATCCTCCACCGGGTCGTGAATCAGGTACCCTGCGGCCATGCCGGCATAAACATTGAGGCGGGTAATGGCCACGGCATGATCGTGGTAAAACATCAGCCGGCCGCTCTGTTGGTTCGTATAATAAAAGGTCATCTTCCCCGGACCCGGATCGTTGGTTGCCCCCGCCGTCCCCTTCGCAACCGGGGTTCCATTTGAGGCAAACCACATGTCGGGAACATTGTGGTAACTCGCACCCCTGAGGTAATTCCCCGTTTCTCCATTGGGGGTAAACCATTGCCACGGCGTCCCATCACTGATCCAGGGAGTAAAGGCGCCATGTAGATGGTTGGAAATGCGGTTCTGGGTGTAGTAACCTCCGCTAATACCTAAAGGCCCCGTCCCACCCCCCATGAGGGTGATGTCCACCGGGAGGAAGAGATTGCCCGCAGCGCCCGTGCCCAGCATGTTAGTGAGCGTGACCCGCACCGGCCGGTCGCGAGACGCCACAATCAAGGGCCCCAAACATTGCGGATTCGTTGCAACGTTGAGGTCCATATAGCCCCGGAAATGGGTGGGGTTGGGCAGATTCGTATGCACTTGTTTCGTAAAAAGAACAACCCCGAGGTTGTAACAATCGCTGTCCGGGAACAGAGGATTACCCGTCGGCGTAGCAACCGGAATATACTGCCCCAGGTTATTAGCGTTGCCAGGTCCAAGACCAGGCAGGGAGTCGACAAACTTCGACAGTGCCGTTCCCGAGGTGCCGCCGGACGGGCTATTGGCGTAAAAAGTCACACCTGCCGGGCCGGTATTTCCGAAGGCCAGGTTGGCCCCCCACGGAAGGGCAGCTACCACCAATGCCAATCCCACCAATAATAAGAATCTGGGTTTTTTCATCTTTTTTCCCCTCCCTGAGGTTTCGGATAAATTCTCCGCTTTGCGGCCACCAACTTGCGGCCACCACCGCAGTTACATGCCTTACCTACCCTAACTCTATGCCTATACGCCTGCCCATCCCCAAACAGCCAGATTCAAGGAATCAGGCAGCTTGCCCACGACCACTCTACAGACCCACATGTGAAGCTCTCGCCATTCCCTGACACCCCTCAGAGCCTACCCCTTTCAGGTAATTATGCATGATTCTTCATGGCAAAAGCACTAGGTAAAAACACCTATATTGGGTTAGGGATAAAAGTCTATTTTCCCCCTCTGGTCCCTGTAGCCCACCCCAAGCCTTTAGCCTGAAACCAAAGTGGAGTTAACAACACACTTTCCGGAATAACCCGGAATTATTTGCGTGGTATCGCCGTTGGTTAAAAAGCTTTTCTCAACCCTTCCATGGCCTTATCCAACTTGGCTTTTTGCGGGCCCCAGTCCGATTCGGAGGCTTTTTTCAAGGTGGTCAACTCGTTGGTGGCGGCGATTTGCTGTAATTGCAGGTTTTTCGCCGCCTGGATTGAGCAGGCGTTTATTCTGCGGCGCTCCGCTGGCGGCTTTCGTTCTTAAATCAGCAATTTTTTGCTGGATTGCAGCCAATTCCTCTGCCGTTTTCTTTTCATAGGCCTTCCTTTCCGCCGGGGTGAAACGTTTTGCCGCCCCCGCCGGCACTCCCTTGACTTCCGGAGCCTGGGGCTGGGTGACCGACGACGTATCTTTTGCCTGTTGCGCACCCACGTAATTCGGAGCACCCGCCAACACCGCTGCCATGCACATTATCCAAAGCCATTTCATCTTCGCTATCCTCATTCGGCGCTGAGCCAGAAGATCTGCCCCCGTCGTGATTACCCTAATCAGCCTCTCGACACGCCGCCTCACTGCTTGCCCGCCGAGAACTGTCTGATCATGGGAGAAAATTAGCCAACCCCTTCATATCAAATCGACCAGTTTCGATTAACCCTTAAAGTTTTTTTGTAGGCGCTATCGCCTAATCAAAACTTTGCTCTCAGGGTCCAGAAGAACGCCTATCTCTTTAGGATAGCTCCACCGGCTATCAAGAGAACCTCGTGCTGCAAAGCCCCAGTTAAGTCCCGCTGCCCTTGCCTAAAAAAACTGGCAGGAATCCTTCTGGCCAAGAGCCCCATTAAATTTACTGGTGATTTAATCATTTTTCGCCGCTTGGGTCCACAAAAAAACCGTCCTCTAGTGACATTATTTTGTCCATAGGAAAATATGTATATATAATGGGGAGAAGATATAAAACGCAGGGGGTAAAAATACCTATAATATATTAGGCAAAAACGCCTATTTGGTTGCACCCGATGCCTCAGGTGCGTACCCCGTGTGGGGCAAGAACCAGTTTCCCCGCTTCGCCTAAATTAATTAACTACCAAATATCATTAATAAATTATCACCGTAAGGTTCTTCAGGGTAATTTACTGGCGATAAACGGTTTCAACATCAACAAGTTGTGATTTTGATTGTGCGCCGGATCAGCGAAATTTATGGTTGGCCTTGACTGAAATCAAATTGATTTCTGATCTAATCATATGATATCATAAATATGCGTTACGATGGTTGCCCTCCAAAGAGGACAGGTGGTTGAATTTTGTGAAAACGGTTCTCTCCATTGCATTGACACAAAGCAAGTTAATTTTTACATCTATTAAGCGTATAGTTGTACGTATTATGGAATATTCATAACTTAATTATGGAATTCTTTAATAAGGAGTAGTTAAATGTGCACAATAAAAATTGGAAAGATCAATATAGTAGTCATTTGCTCGGTTTTAATATTCTCTGTTGTAAATAGTTATGGCGCCAAGGACAAGGCTGAGGAATTTTATGAGAATGGGAAAAAATTATCCTCAGTCGAACAGGCTGATCAAGCAATTGATAATTATAGTAAAGCTATCAAGATCAATCCTAAGTTGGCAAAAGCGTATAACAATCGGGGCGTTGCATATATTTGGAAAAAGAAATATTATCTCGCTATCGCAGATTTCAGCAAGGCTATTGAATTGGACCCAAAAAATGGCAAGGCTTACAACAACCGGGCAATCGCTTATTCGTATGAAGGGGAAACCGATAAAGCGCTCAAGGATCTTAAAAAGGCCCAAAGTCTCGGCATTGCGGTTAACCCAGATTTTTTAAAAGAAATCGAAGCATTACCCTCAACCCCTGAACCACTATTTCATAAGCCGGCTCCAATCCCTGCCAAGGCCCCCGCGCCGAAACGATAGCCGCCAGCCCCTCAATATTGACCGGCCAGGTTTTCCCGGTACGGCTCCGCCGTCGCCGGTGGGCGCCAAGGTGGCCACGGAGATCATCAAGATCAAAGGGCCGGTGCAGACCAACTGGGACAATGCCCGCCGCCTCATCGTGGTGGAATTCAACATCACCGGGCGGGATACCGATAGCATGGTGGCCGACGTCCAGCGGTTGTAATGGTCCCGCTGGACCCTGCCACCGGGCTGTTAAGGGGGCTTTTCCTTTTAAATCTTCGTGTTGTCTACCGGACAGCACCAGGGTTGACTATAGTTACACCGCGACGTAACCTTTAAAAATAAGCTATCTCAGTTTTCATTACTTTGGCCTCGGAGGCGGAATCGGGGAATAATATGAAAAATTTAGGCCCATTTGCGCAGGACCGGCAACTGCAGGCAGTCTTAAAGAAATATTGGTATGTGCCCGTACTCCTCCTGATCTTGGCGGTATTATTTCTGGCTGGATCATGGTATGGGCAGAGAAAAGCAAGCGCCCAAAGGGCTGCCGGGAGCCGCCGGGTTTTGTACTATGTGGACCCCATGAATCCGTCCCACACGTCCCCAGATCCCGGGTTGGCTCCCTGCGGCATGAAGCTGGAGCCGGTCTACGCAGAGGATGCGGGCCAGAAACCCAGTTCGGCCTTGGCTCCCGGATCCATCAAGGTCACCCCTGAAAAGCAGCAAATAATCGGGGTCCGGTTGGCCACGACGGAAAAGGCCCCCTATACCTTCACGCTCAGAACCGTGGGCAAAGTGGTTGCCGATGAGACCCGCACCTACCGTGTGAACGCCTTCAGCGAAGGTTTTATCACGAAGGTATACGACGTTTCCACCGGCAGTCTGGTCAGGAAGGATGAACCTCTGGCTGCGTTTTACAGCAAGGATTTGTTTACCGCGTTACAGACTTACTATTATGCGATTTATGCCTTGGACAACCTGCAGCAGCAGGGGCAGTCCTTGCCTGCCTCCCAGAGGAACCTCCTGGAAGCTCAGAAACGAGCGGCTGAATACAGCTTGATGAACCTGGGCGTGACCAGCCAGCAGATCAAAGAACTGATCCGCAGCAAGGAAATCACGCAAGAAATTACCATCAGCGCCCCGGTCACCAGTTTTGTCCTGGCCCGGAAAGTCTCACCGGGCCAAAAATTCGTCACCGGTGAGGAATTATTCCAGTTGGCGGATTTGAGCCGGGTCTGGATTGTGGCCGATTTATATGAAAATGAAGCGAAATACGTCCGGCCCGGGGAAAAAGTCAGGGTGACCTTCCCCAACCATAACGACACGCGTCAAGCAACGGTGAGCAAAGTTCTCCCCGAGTTCGATCCCGCCACTCTCACCGTGAAGGTGCGCCTGGAGATGGACAACCCCGGTTTTACCCTCAGGCCCGGGATGTTTGTGGACGTGGAGTTTCCTATCAAAAAGCCGCCCACAATCAACGTCCCGGTGGACGCCATCATGGATTCAGGGCTTAAGCAGATCGTCTTTGTGGACCGGGGCAACGGTTATTTCGAACCGCGCCGGGTCAAGATCGGCTGGCGTCTGGGTGACCGGGTGGAAATCCTTGAGGGTCTCAAACCCGGCGAACGCATCGTGGTCTCGGGCAATTTCCTCATTGACTCCGAGAGCCGGATGAAGTTGGCGGCCAGAGGGTTCTATGGAAGTGTGGTGAAAGATCCGGTGTGCGGCAACGAGCTTGACGAAGAAAAGGCCAAATCGGTGGGTCGGAAAAGTGAATACCGGGGCAAGACCTATTATTTCTGTTCAGATGCCTGCCAGCAAAAGTTTGACAAAATGCCTGAGCGCTATGGGACCAAGCCGGAGGCAGAACCGGCTCCCGGGAGAGGTCGTGACCGCTCCCCAAGGCCCCGGTGGCGCCGGAAAGGCCGAAAAGACGAAAGATCCGGTATGCGGCCACGAGGTGAATAAAGTCCGGGCAAAGGCCTCAGGCCTCACCAGCGACTATAAAGGGAAAACCTATTACTTCTGCTCTTTCTCCTGCAATAAGCAGTTCGACAAAGATCCTGAGAGTTTCCTTGCCAAAACGCCGGCAGGGGCGGTTCAGGGCGCTGCCGGTCCCCACGAGGCTCACCTCGCGGCCGGCATGGCAGTAGACCCGGCGTGCGGCTTGCCAGTTGCAACGGGACCGGCCAAACAAGCGGGCCGGACCAGCGAATACCAGGGAAAGATCTATTATTTTGACACTGATGGCTGCAAAGAAAGGTTTGACAAAGACCCCCAACATTATTTAGCCGGAAGTTCAGAGGCCACAATAGCTCACCCGTTTCCGCTGGTGCCGACGAATCCTGATTTGTTGCTGAGATTGAGGCGGGATTCAATTCGGGCGATACCTGCGGGGAAAGGCCAGGCCCCGGTCGAGGAAGCGGTCCAGAAATCCCCGGTTCAGCCGGCACCCCCTGTTGGCCCGGCCCGGCCTATGGTGATGCCCGGCGCCACCCCGGCGGTTCCTCCGGCGACGCCCCAGGGTGGGGCCCTGGCAACGCCTCCGGCCGGGACGCCGGCGACGCCTCCGGGCACCACCCCGGTAGCGCCCCCGGCCCCGGCGCCACCGCTACCGCCGCAGACTACATCGCCACAGCCACCGGCGGCGCCTCAGGCGGCCCCACCCGCTGCCCCCGTCTGCCCTCCCGAGCCCAAGGGCCATCAGCATGATTAACCGGATCATCGATTTTTCGGTGCACAACAAGGTCATCGTCTTCATCATCGTGGCTGCGGCCTGTCTGATGGGATGGTGGTCCATGCAGCACTTGACCCTGGACGCGGTGCCGGACCTCACCGACACCCAGGTGATCATCTACTCCCGGTGGGACCGCAGCCCGGACATCATGGAAGACCAGGTGACCTACCCCATCGTCACCGCCATGGTGGGCGCCCCCCGGGTAAAGTCGGTCCGGGGCTTCTCGGACTTCGGCTACTCCTACGTCTACGTCATTTTCGAAGACGGCACCGACATCTACTGGGCCCGGTCCCGGACCCTGGAATACCTCTCCGGGGTGCTGCCCCGCCTGCCCGCCGGGGTCAAGACCGAACTGGGGCCGGACGCCACCGGCCTGGGCTGGGTCTTCCAATACGCCCTGGTGGACACCTCCGGCAAGCACAGCCTGGAGGAGTTGCGCTCCTACCAGGACTGGTACCTGCGCTACTACCTCAAGGCCATCCCCGGGGTGGCGGAGGTGGCGCCGGTGGGCGGGTTCGTCCGCCAGTACCAGGTCAACGTCGATCCCAACCGCCTGCAATCCTACAACCTGTCCATCAACCAGGTGGCCAAGGCCGTGGCCGACGGCAACCAGGAGGTGGGGGGACGCCTCATCGAGTTCGGCGGCACCGAGTACATGGTCCGGGGCCGCGGCTACGCCCGTTCCCTGAAGGATTTTGAAAATATCGTCCTGACGGCCAGCCCCGACGGCACCCCCATACGGGTCAAGGATATCGGCCGGGTCTCCCTGGGCCCGGACTTGCGGCGGGGCGTCACCGACCTGGACGGCACCGGGGAGGTGGTCTCGGGCATCATCGTCATGCGGGAAGGCCAAAACGCCCTGGACGTCATCAACCGCGTCAAGGCCAAGATCAAGGAGATCGAACCGGGGCTCCCCAGCGGCGTCCAGATCGTCCCCATCTACGACCGGTCCGACCTGATCCAGCGGGCCATCGGCAACATGAAGTCCACCCTGGTGGAGGTGCTGATCACCGTCTCCCTGGTGATCCTGATCTTCCTGTGGCACTTTCCCAGCGCCATCATCCCGGTGATCACCATCCCGGTGGCGGTGCTGATCTCCTTCATCCCGTTTCGGATGATGGGGGTCACCGCCAACATTATGTCCCTGGGGGGGATCATCATCGCGGTGGGGGCGTTAGTGGACGCGGCCATCGTCATGGTGGAGCAGGTCCACAAGAAACTGGAGAAATGGAACCTGTCGGGCCGTCTGGAGGACTATCAGGAGGTCATTGTCAAGGCGGTCAAGGAGGTGGCGGGGCCATCGTTCTTCGCCCTGCTGGTGATCGGGGTGGCCTTTCTGCCGGTGCTCAGCCTCGAGTCCGTGGAAGGCCGGATGTTCAAGCCCCTGGCCTACACGAAGAACCTGGCCATGCTGGTGGCGGCGGTGTTGGCCATCACCCTGGACCCGGCCCTGCGGCTGCTGTTCACCCACGTGCGAAATTTCAACTTCCGGCCGCCCTGGCTGTGCCGGATCACCAACGCCGTGGCCGTAGGCACCATCTACCCCGAAGAAAAGCACCCCATCAGCCGGCGCCTGATCCGGTTTTACGAACCGTTAGTCACCTGGTCGCTGCGCCGGAAATGGTGGGTGATCGGCGGGGCCATCGCCCTGGTGCTCATCACGTTGCCGGTCTATTCCCACCTGGGCTCGGAATTTATGCCGCCCCTGGAGGAAGGCGCTATTCTCTACATGCCCTCCACCATGCCCGGGATTTCCATCGCCGAGGCCCAGAAACTGCTCCAGGTCACCGACCGCATCATCAAAGGCTTCCCCGAAGTGGACCGGGTCCTGGGCAAGGCGGGCCGGGCCGAGACCTCGACGGACCCGGCCCCGGTGTCCATGCTGGAGACGTTGATCACGCTCAAACCCAAATCGCAGTGGCGGCCCCACCTGACCCAGGAGGAGCTCATCAGCGAAATGAACGAGGCCCTGAGACTGCCCGGCCTGGCCAACTCCTGGACCATGCCCATCAAGGGCCGCATCGAGATGTTGAGTACCGGCCTCCGGACCCCCATCGGCATCAAGATCTCCGGGGCGGACGTCAAGACCATCGAAACCATCGGGTCCCGCATCGAATCCCTGCTGCCGGCGGTCAAAGGGACCCGGAGCGTCTTCGCCGAACGGACCGGGACCGGCTATTTTCTCGATTTCGATTGGCGCCGGGAGGTCTTGGCCCGCTACGGCCTGAGCATCGCCGAGGTCCAGCAGGTGATCAGCAGCGCCATCGGCGGGGAGAACGTCACCACCACCGTGGAAGGCCGGGAACGCTATGGCGTCAATGTGCGCTACCTGCGGGATTTCCGCTCCGACCTCAGCGCCCTGGAACGCATCCTGGTGCCCGCGGACGGCGGCAAGCGGCAGATCCCCCTGGGGCAGCTGGCCAGCATCAAGACGGTGAGCGGGCCGGCCATGATCCGGGATGAGGACGGCCTGCTCACCGGCTATGTCTACATCGATATCGCCGGCCGGGACCCCAACGGCTACGTCGAGGCCGCGGCCGCCCTGCTCAAGGACAAACTGAAACTGCCGCCGGGGTACGCCATCTCCTGGAGCGGCCAGTACGAGGCGGCCCAGCGGGTGAAGGAGCGCCTGCTGCTGGTGGTGCCCCTGACCCTGTTCCTGATCTTTCTGCTCCTCTACATGAATACCCGGTCCATCACCAAGACCATGCTGATCATCCTGGCGGTGCCGTTCTCCGCGGTGGGGGCCATCTGGTTCCTGTATCTGCTGGGCTACAACATGAGCATCGCGGTCTGGGTCGGGCTGATCGCGCTGTTAGGCGTCGATGCCGAGACCGGCATCTTCATGCTCCTCTACCTTGACCTGGCCTACGCCCAGGCCAAGGCCGACGGGCGGCTCCGGAACCTGCCGGAATTACACGCCGCCATCGTTGACGGCGCCGCCAAGCGGATCCGGCCCAAGTTCATGACCGCCGCCACCCTGCTGCTGGGGCTGATTCCCATCATGTGGGCCAGCGGCGCCGGCGCCGACGTCATGAAACGCATCGCCGCCCCCATGATCGGCGGCATCTTCACTTCGTTCCTCATGGAACTCATGGTCTACCCCGCTATCTACGAAATCTGGAAATGGAACTTCGAGGTGAAAAAAGAGCTTTGACCTGGCGTTTCCTGAGAAATAAAACCAATTATTCGGATAACTTTTTGAGATCACTTGCCAGAGCGAATTTGAAACCATCCCCGGCATCAGGCCTCCACAATATTTTCCAGGCGTCATCCCAGGGGGAGGCGCCTCTCTTTTTCCCGGGTGATGGTGAGAACAGCGCCCGCTCAACCTGGAACGGCGAAACCAGCTACATTTTAGAGATTCGAAACGATTATCTGGTAGGTGGCAATGACGATAAAGAACAGGTAGCAACTTGACCGAGGTAAGCGTAAGGTGCTTCTGGATAGCGGGCAGGTGCCGCAGAGTGGATGCTTTGGCTCCAGGGCCGGTACCAGGGGGTATTAGAGGAGTAATATGGAAGAACCGGAGAGGAACACGACCGCGCTGCGGCTGCAAACCGTTATCAGGAAATACTGGTATGTGCCCGCTTTGCTGATTGTCGTGGCGGGATTATTTCTGGCAGGATCATGGCACGGGCACAGAAAAGCTACCGGCCAACAAGCTGCCGGGGGCCGGCGTATTTTGTACTATGTGGACCCCATGAATCCGGCCCACACTTCCCCAGAGCCGGGGTTGGCTCCCTGCGGCATGAAGCTGGAGCCGGTCTACGCCGACGACGGAAACAAGGACGCCGGGGCGGCTATGCCCCCCGGGTCTGTCAAGATCACCCCTGAGAAACAGCAGATTATCGGGGTTCGGGTGGCTACGACGGAAAAGTCGCCTTTTACCTATACGCTCAGAACCGTGGGCAAGGTGGCCGTGGATGAGACCCGCATCTTCCGGCTGAATGCTTATATAGAAGGCTGGGTCATGAAGCTCTACAACAACACCACGGGGAGTCTGGTGAGGAAGGACGAGCCCCTGGCCACGTTTTACAACCGGGATTTACCTACCACGCTGCAGACCTTCTATTATGCCCTCGATGCTCTGGAGCGCACGAACCGCGATCCGAATTTATTGCCGAGCCAGCGCGACCTGCTGGTGGCGCAGAAACTATCGGCCGAAGGGATACTGATGAATCTGGGCATGGGCAAGCCGCAGCTCGACGATCTGGCCCGCAGCCGCAAGCTCACCCAGGAGATCATCATCAACGCCCCGGCCACCAGCTTTGTCCTCTCCCGGAACGTCACCCCGGGCCAAAGATTCGCCGCCGGTGAGGAACTCTACCGGCTGGCGGATTTGAGCCAAGTCTGGATCGTGGCCGATTTATTTACAAATGAAGCAAAATACGTTCGGGCCGGGGAAAAGGTGATGGTAACCCTCCCCAGCCAGAACGAGACGCGTCAAGCGACGGTGAGCGAGGTTCTGCCCGAGTTCGATTTGGCGACCCTGACTTTGAAGGTGCGCCTGGAGATGGCCAACCCGAAATTCACTTTGCGGCCCGGGATGTTTGTGGACGTAGAGTTCCCGATAACCATGCCTCCCACTCTCAACGTCCCGGTTGACGCTATCATGGATTCAGGGCTTAAGCAGATCGTCTTTGTGGACCGGGGCAACGGTTATTTCGAACCGCGCCGGGTTAAGATCGGCTGGCATCTGGGAAACCGGGTGGAAATCCTTGAGGGCCTCAAACCCGGCGAACGCATCGTGGTCTCGGGCAATTTCCTCATTGACTCCGAGAGCCGGATGAAGTTGGCGGCGGCGGGGTTTTTTGGCGATGTGGTGAAAGATCCAGTTTGCGGCCTCAATATAGATGAAGGCAAGGCCAAGTCTGCGGGTCTGAAAAGTGACTACCAGGGCAAGACCTACTATTTCTGTTCTGAGGAGTGTCAGAAGAAGTTCGACAAGATGCCGGCGCGCTATGGGGCCAAGCCGGAGGCGGGTCCGGCTCCCGGGGGAGTCGTGACCGCCCCCAAGGCCCAAGTGGCGCCGGAAAAGACGCCGGAAAAGACGAAAGATCCGGTTTGCGGCATGAATCTGGACCAAAGCAAGGCCAAGTCTGCGGGTCTGAAAAGTGACTACCAGGGCAAAACCTACTATTTCTGTTCTGAGGAGTGCCAGCAAAAGTTCGACAAGATGCCGGCGTGCTACGGGGCCAAGCCGGAGGCGGGTCCGGCTCCCGGGGGAGTCGTGAGCGCCCCCAAGGCCCGGTGGCGCCGGAAAAGACGCCGGAAAAGACGAAAGATCCGGTCTGCGGCCACGAAGTGGATAGGGGCCAGGCTAAGGCCGCAGGTCTCATCAGCGACTATGCAGGGAAAACGTATTACTTCTGCTCCTACTCCTGCAATAGGCAATTCGACAAGGATCCAGACCGTTACCTGGCTAAAACAGCGGCGGGGGCGGGTCATGGCGCCGCCGCCCCCCACGAGGCTCACCTCGCGGCCGGCATGGTAAAAGACCCGGTGTGCGGCCTGGAAGTGGCACGGGAGACGGCCCAAAAAGCGGGCCGCACCAGCCAATACCAGGGCAAGACCTACTATTTCGATACAGACGGGTGCAAGCAGAGGTTTGACAAAGACCCCCAACGCTATTTATCCGGAAGCGGGGGACCTACGCCGGTTGTCATTCAGCCCTATCCGGATGTGCCCCTGGAATCCGATACGCTGATGCGCTATAAGCGGACCCTGATGCGAACGCAACCTCAGAGACCGCCAGCGACGATGCCTCACGGCGCCACCCGGGCAAGGCCAGCCGGCCCGACCAGGCCCATGGTCCATGGCGCCACGCCGGCGATGCCTGCCGGACCTACCGCGCCGATACCTCACGGCGCCACCCCGGCACCCCCTGTTGGCCCGGCCCGGCCTATGGTGATGCCCGGCGCCACCCCGGCGGTTCCTCCGGCGACGCCCCAGGGTGTGGGCCTGGCAACGCCTCCGGCCGGGCCGCCGGCGACGCCTCCGGGCACGGCCCCGGTAGCGCCTCCGGCCCCGGCGCCACCGCTACCGCCGCAGACTATATCGCCACAGCCGCCGGCGGCGCCTCAGGCGGCCCCACCCGCTGCCCCCGTCTGCCCTCCCGAGCCCAAGGGCCATCAGCATGATTAACCGGATCATCGATTTTTCGGTGCACAACAAGGTCATCGTCTTCATCATCGTGGCTGCGGCCTGTCTGATGGGATGGTGGTCCATGCAGCACTTGACCCTGGACGCGGTGCCGGACCTCACCGACACCCAGGTGATCATCTACTCCCGGTGGGACCGCAGCCCGGACATCATGGAAGACCAGGTGACCTACCCCATCGTCACCGCCATGGTCGGCGCCCCCCGGGTAAAGTCGGTCCGGGGCTTCTCGGACTTCGGCTACTCCTACGTCTACGTCATTTTCGAAGACGGCACCGACATCTACTGGGCCCGGTCCCGCACCCTGGAATACCTCTCCGGGGTGCTGCCCCGCCTGCCTGCGGGAGTCAAAACCGAGCTGGGGCCGGACGCCACCGGCCTGGGCTGGGTCTTCCAATACGCCCTGGTGGACACCTCCGGCAAGCACAGCCTGGAGGAGTTGCGCTCCTACCAGGACTGGTACCTGCGTTACTACCTCAAGGCCATCCCCGGGGTGGCGGAGGTGGCGCCGGTGGGCGGGTTCGTCCGCCAGTACCAAGTCAACGTCGACCCCAACCGCCTGCAATCCTACAACCTGTCCATCAACCAGGTGGCCAAGGCCGTGGCCGACGGCAACCAGGAGGTGGGGGGACGCCTCATCGAGTTCGGCGGCACCGAGTACATGGTCCGGGGCCGCGGCTACGCCCGTTCCCTGAAGGATTTTGAAAATATCGTCCTGACGGCCAGCCCCGACGGCACCCCCATACGGGTCAAGGATATCGGCCGGGTCTCCCTGGGCCCGGACTTGCGGCGGGGCGTCACCGACCTGGACGGCACCGGGGAGGTGGTCTCGGGCATCATCGTCATGCGGGAAGGCCAAAACGCCCTGGACGTCATCAACCGCGTCAAGGCCAAGATCAAGGAGATCGAACCGGGGCTCCCCAGCGGCGTCCAGATCGTCCCCATCTACGACCGGTCCGACCTGATCCAGCGGGCCATCGGCAACATGAAGTCCACCCTGGTGGAGGTGCTGATCACCGTCTCCCTGGTGATCCTGATCTTCCTGTGGCACTTTCCCAGCGCCATCATCCCGGTGATCACCATCCCGGTGGCGGTGCTGATCTCGTTCATCCCGTTTCGGATGATGGGGGTCACCGCCAACATTATGTCCCTGGGAGGGATCATCATCGCGGTGGGGGCGTTAGTCGACGCGGCCATCGTCATGGTGGAGCAGGTCCACAAGAAACTGGAGAAATGGAACCTGTCGGGCCGTCTGGAGGACTATCAGGAGGTCATTGTCAAGGCGGTCAAGGAGGTGGCGGGGCCATCGTTCTTCGCCCTGCTGGTGATCGGGGTGGCCTTTCTGCCGGTGCTCAGCCTCGAGTCCGTGGAAGGCCGGATGTTCAAGCCCCTGGCCTATACGAAGAACCTGGCCATGCTGGTGGCGGCGGTGTTGGCCATCACCCTGGATCCGGCCCTGCGGCTGCTGTTCACCCACGTGCAAAATTTCAACTTCCGGCCGCCCTGGCTGTGCCGGATCACCAACGCCGTGGCCGTAGGCACCATCTACCCCGAAGAAAAGCACCCCATCAGCCGGCGCCTGATCCGGTTTTACGAACCGTTAGTCACCTGGTCGCTGCGCCGGAAATGGTGGGTGATCGGCGGGGCCATCGCCCTGGTGCTCATCACGTTGCCGGTCTATTCCCACCTGGGCTCGGAATTTATGCCGCCCCTGGAGGAAGGCGCTATTCTCTACATGCCCTCCACCATGCCCGGGATTTCCATCGCCGAGGCCCAGAAACTGCTCCAGGTCACCGACCGTATCATCAAAGGCTTCCCCGAAGTGGACCGGGTCCTGGGCAAGGCGGGCCGGGCCGAGACCTCGACGGACCCGGCCCCGGTGTCCATGCTGGAGACGTTGATCACGCTCAAACCCAAATCGCAGTGGCGGCCCCACCTGACCCAGGAGGAGCTCATCAGCGAAATGAACGAGGCCCTGAGACTGCCCGGCCTGGCCAACTCCTGGACCATGCCCATCAAGGGCCGCATCGAGATGTTGAGCACCGGCCTCCGGACCCCCATCGGCATCAAGATCTCCGGGGCGGACGTCAAGACCATCGAAACCATCGGGTCCCGCATCGAATCCCTGCTGCCGGCGGTCAAAGGGACCCGGAGCGTCTTCGCCGAACGGACCGGGACCGGCTATTTCCTCGATTTCGATTGGCGCCGGGAGGTCTTGGCCCGCTACGGCCTGAGCATCGCCGAGGTCCAGCAGGTGATCAGCAGCGCCATCGGCGGGGAGAACGTCACCACCACCGTGGAAGGCCGGGAACGCTATGGCGTCAATGTGCGCTACCTGCGGGATTTCCGCTCCGACCTCAGCGCCCTGGAACGCATCCTGGTGCCCGCGGACGGCGGCAAGCGGCAGATCCCCCTGGGGCAGCTGGCCAGCATCAAGACGGTGAGCGGGCCGGCCATGATCCGGGATGAGGACGGCCTGCTCACCGGCTATGTCTACATCGATATCGCCGGCCGGGACCCCAACGGCTACGTCGAGGCCGCGGCCGCCCTGCTCAAGGACAAACTGAAACTGCCGCCGGGGTACGCCATCTCCTGGAGCGGCCAGTACGAGGCGGCCCAGCGGGTGAAGGAGCGCCTGCTGCTGGTGGTGCCCCTGACCCTGTTCCTGATCTTTCTGCTCCTCTACATGAATACCCGGTCCATCACCAAGACCATGCTTATCATCCTGGCGGTGCCGTTCTCCGCGGTGGGGGCCATCTGGTTCCTGTATCTGCTGGGCTACAACATGAGCATCGCGGTCTGGGTCGGGCTGATCGCGCTGTTAGGCGTCGATGCGGAGACGGGCATCTTCATGCTCCTCTACCTTGACCTGGCCTACGCCCAGGCCAAGGCCGACGGGCGGCTCCGGAACCTGCCGGAATTACACGCCGCCATCGTTGACGGCGCCGCCAAGCGGATCCGGCCCAAGTTCATGACCGCCGCCACCCTGCTGCTGGGGCTGATTCCCATCATGTGGGCCAGCGGCGCCGGCGCCGACGTCATGAAACGCATCGCCGCCCCCATGATCGGCGGCATCTTCACTTCGTTCCTCATGGAACTCATGGTCTACCCCGCTATCTACGAAATCTGGAAATGGAACTTCGAGGTGAAAAAAGAGATTAATGGCATATCAAACGGATAAACCAGCCGTAAGGGGGAAGAGATAGTGAGGGGCTTCTATCGGGAGCACTACTGGTGGGCGGCGGTGGAGGCAGCCCCGGAGCTGGTTAGGTGAACCACGGCAAAAATAAAGGTCTGACAGTCATTGCAAAAACTCAATATCCTCTCATAGGTCAGGCGGAGCGAAGCCATAAATCCCAAATATGCAATGAGTTAATACCCTTCGCGGCATGACAGAAGCAAGGTTTAGCAAGAGCTCCCAGGACAAGATCTGACCCTTTCCGGCAATTTCACCAGCACCTCATCCCCAGGCCATCGGGGCGATAGTCTCAGGTTAGTAGGAGACTGCCCCGGAGCATCCTCCCCTCTAGTTTTGGAAAGTCTCGTAAGCTTCATCGCGATAGGGCCGGCCTTGCCGGTAAAGCGCCAGCCGTTCTTGGATTTCCCTGGCCAGGTCGGGCCTGCCGCTGGCCCGGGCCAGTTCTATGGCCCGTTGGGCGGTGCTGATGGCCTCGGGGAAGTTGCCGGCCTCAGCGTAAGCCACGGCCAGAGTATCGAGCGCTTCGGGTTGTTGGTAGGACGTCATCTGGTTGGCCAACTTTGCCAGTTCCACCGCCTTGGCGCCATTCAGCAATTTCGGATTCCTGGTTGTAGCCATAACCCAGGCCAACCCGGCGAGACCAAGGGGCGGGTTGAGGGTTATCAGCTCCTGGAAATGAACCAAAGCTTGATCCTTCTCACCCCGATAATATAAGGCTTCGGCAAGAGCCCCCTCTATCATGGGGTTGTTTGGGGTAATGCTGAGGGTATGCTGGAAGAGCGTCACCGCATTACGCCAATAACCGACCTGGACCCACGCCACGGTCCCATAGACCGCGATCATGACCCCCGCCACCAAAGGAAGGAGGAACTTGGGACACCTCCAACCGGCCAGGAGGTCGGCCATCCCCCAGGCAGCCATAATGAAGAGGCCGATGAGCGGGATATAGGTATAGCGATCCGCCATGGCTTGCATGCCAACCTGGACCAGGCCGATGACGGGAACCAGGGTTCCGAGAAACCAGAGCCACCCCACCAGCAGGTAAGGATACCGCCGGGCCCGGCGGATTATCAGCCAGGAGAGCAGAGCCAAACCGAGAGCCGACCCCAGCACCTGCCACCCGGGGATCGTATTTCCGGGGTGAGGGTAAAGAACCGCAAGATGCAAGGGGAAAACGGTCTTTCCCAGGTAACTGGCATATGCCACCAGGGCGTTGCTGATTCTGGCGCCCAGGGGAATATCCGCCAGGGACACGACCATGGCCCCCGCCTGCTGTGCATAAATGGTCACGAGGCTAAAGAGGACCACCAGAACAAACAGGGGGATTTTCTCCCACACCAGCTGCTTGAGGGTGATCCTTGGATAGAGAAAGGTGCCCGCTGGTTGACCGGTGTCAGGGGGGGCTGCACCCTGGGGCGCCCAACGCCCCAAAGGCCAATAGTCCCAGAGCAAGAGCACCAGGGGCAGCGTCACCAACATCGGCTTGGCCATGAGTCCCAAGCAAAAACTGATCAGGACCAGCGCATAACGCCTCCAGCCGGGCCTGCGCACATACCCGACATAGGCCCACATGGTGAGCAGCCAGAAAAAGGCGCTCAAGACATCTTTCCGTTCCGCCACCCAGGCCACGGACTCGACATGGAGGGGGTGTATGGCAAACAGGGCTGCCACGATGAAGCTGGGCCACTCGGCTTGGGTGCAATAGAGCAGTAACAGAAACAGGAGCAGGGTGTTGGCAATGTGAAAAAAGAGATTCATCAGGTGGGGTCCGGCGGGGGCCACCCCGAAAAGCTGACAGTCCAGCATGTGTGAGAGCCAGGTCACGGGATGCCAGATTCCCATGAGCCTGGTGGTGAAAGCCCAGACGAACCCGTTCCAGGTGAGGCCATCCTTGACGACAGAATTGCGACTAATAAACCCCAGATCGTCGAAGACAAATTGATGGGTCCTCACCCCCGCAAAGACTGCCGAGGACACCAGGATGAGCAACAAGCAGAAAAGGATTGTGCGGAGACGCGGCGTCATACCGAAAATATCGTGGACCCCGATTGATCAGTGAACCTAACTTATTCGTCTTTATAACAAAAGGTTGTTCTTATGTCTACCGGTGGTGCCGGCCAAGTTAGCTTAACGGGACTCGCTTAGGGTGGCGTATTTGCCGCCTGAAGCGCTAACGGCGGCAAGATCAATCCGGGCCCCGGGGGAAGGGCTACATTTTAAGATTCGAGACGATTATCTGGTAGGTGGCGATGAGGGTAAAAAACAGGTAACAGATGACCGAAGTAAGGGTGAGATGCTTCTGGATGGCAGGTAAAGTTTCTTTGAGACTGGGCGTCTGTCGAAAGGGCATCAGGAGGCCCACCCCCATGCCAGTCAAACCTCCCAACAAAAGCAGCAGATAGAGGAAATAGCCGATGTAACCGTATTCCTTCTGCAAAATACAGAAGGGGCAATGATGAGTCGGCAGTTCATAAAAATAAATGGATATAAAAGAAATGAAGGAGGCGATGGAGATCAGAAATGTCAGGGATATCGCGGCGGAGAACCAGTAACCCATTTTACCGGTGCGATAAAACCCCACCCCCAAAGCCAGGGAGCCAATCATGGCCGCATAAAAGGCGACCTCCATGATCGGGAGTGGAAACGAGATAATGTCTGAGGCCACCCCCTTGGTATCCGCGGTAAACAGAGAACCGCAGCATGAGGTAATGACCTCCGGGTTAAGCCCCAGGAAGTAATTGCTCTGCATGATGGTTTCCGCCAGAATCAACGGCGTAATGATGAGCAGAAGCAGATACTTCACTTTGATGAGCGGATAATCGAACCCCCGGTTATCGGCAAAATTGATGATGAGCCATAGTCCGGCCAGGAGAAACGTCAAGACTTTGAGGATTACGACGGGAAAGCCCCATTGATTAACGTTGAGCGAACCGACGGCGCACATGGCGCCGGTAAAAAATGTGTGCAGGCTATCAGCGGTATAAATAAACAGGAAAAACGAGAACAGTTGAAAAACACAGGCATAGCTGATGATCGTCGATATGAGGTAGGTTCTTCTCTCCAGACTCAGTTGGGTTTCGCTGCCGCTTTTGATATCCCAATATCTGAGAATGCGGACGCCATAGAACGAGGCGTACAGCACCATGCCACTTACCAGGAGAGAACTGATAAAGAGGGCGATAATCCCCGGTTTAAAAAACACTCAGGCTACTCCCCATCGATTATCCTGCCGTCTCGCATCTGCACTACTCTATCGACGATGGCGGACTCGTGCACAATCGGGTCATGGCTGGCGATCAGGATGGTTTTTCCCTGGGCCTTAAAGTCGCTCATAATGTCCAGGAACTCCCGGGATAGCTTGGTATCGAGATGGGCGGTGGGTTCATCGGCAATAATCACTTCGGGTTGGTTAACCAAAGCCCTGGCGATGGCCGTTCGCTGGGCTTCTCCCCCGGAGAGCCACTCAGCTTTGGCGTTGGCCTTATGACCCAGGTTAAACAATTCCAGGAGATCCGCCGCCTGTTTTTTCAAAATGGAGAACGGTTCGCCCAGGGGATAGGCCGGGAGCATGACGTTTTCGATGACGCTGATGCCTTTGAGGAGATTGTATTGCTGAAAGATGAAGCCAAAGGTCTGGCGCCTGATTCCGGTGAGAAAGCGCTCGGGCAGACTGGTGATCTCGCGCCCGGCGAGCACGATACGGCCGGCCGTCGGCCTGGCCATGCATCCCAAGATGCTCAACAGGGTGGTTTTCCCCGAGCCGCTGGGGCCTTTCAACACCGTCACCTGGTGCGCCTCGATGCTCAGGGTCAGGTCGTGAACCGCAATATATTCATTGGGCAGGCCCTCATTGAAAATCTTACGGATATTCTGCAGTTCGATCATCGCGGCCTCAGGATCTCATGATCACGTCGGGATCAATGGTTGCGGCCCTCCAGGCGGGTATGATGGTGGCCACGGTATAGGGAATAACCGTAAAGAAGAACAGGATGGCGATTTGATAGCCACTGATAAATGGGGTCAATCTAAAATCCGGATAGAGAGTAGACCAGCCTTTCAGCACCGGTTCAAAGATGCTGGCCGAGGCGTAAAAGGTGTGGAAATACGCTAAGATGACTCCCAGGAGAAAGGATGACAGGGAGACGATCATCCCTTCCCAAAATTTCATTTGCAGGACGTCGGCGGTTTCCCAGCCGATAGCCTTCAAGATGCCGATCTCGCGTCTCTCTTCGCCGCTCAGACCCGTGGCTTTATCCCAGGCAAAGATCAGGAAGGCCAGGACCGCCCCGGCAAGAATGGCGATCATGATGCCCCCGCGCCAATCGAACACCGCATCATAAGTCCGCAAGATTTCATCCCGGGTGATGGCCCGGGTATCAGGGAGTTTATCCACGATTTTAGCGGCAATGGTGGGAATTTCCTTTTTATTCAAAACGGTTACCGTTAAATCGGTGGCATCCTGCCCGGATACGCCGAATAACTTCCTGAATCCCGCAGCAGAAATCAACATCAGGTCTGAAGACAGCAACTCCGCTTCCGGACTGAGGATTCCCTTAATAAAAAGACTGATGGGCCTCCCGTCATAGGTGCGTAACAACATGGCGTTACCGCGGAAGACCTGGCGAACCCGGGAAATGCCGGCGCCCAGGACGATTTCGTTTTCATTAAGATTCATGCCCTCGGGCACCATGAGGGTGTAATTAGCCCGCCCGATTGGATCATAATAGTAACCCCAGAGACGATCCTTGACGGACTGAACCCCCCGGATAGCCTTGATTTTTTCAGCATAGGCCACCGGGATCAGCTCATGTCTCCCGGCCACTAATTTTTGGACGATGATCTCGGGGGTGCCTCGTAAAATGATTGCGGCTTCGTCTTTCAGCGCCTGGGTAAAGAACATGACGGAACCGAGGCAAAAAACCACCAGGGTATAGACCACCACCAGGGCAAGATTTTTCCCTTTCCGCCGCCACAACGCCGACAGGGTAAAATCGATGATATTCCTCTGCTTCTCAATGGATTTGATCATGTGGCTCCGTCAAGGTTTCGGGAGGACCGATGATCGATCCACTGGGAAAATGGTCCAGGGCCAGGGGATGAGTTTGGAAGGCGGCGTGCCAATCGGCTTGGGAGGGGTGCCGGGTATAGCGGGCTTCGGTGGTCAGGCACAGATCGGTGAGGCCCAGACTCCTGACCACCTCGGCCTTTTGCCGGAGCCCGGGCAGGTCGGCTCGCATCACCACAATACGCCTGGACGAGAATCGCCGCCAGAAGCAGCATGCCGCTCCCGATAAAAAGCAAGAAGCCGTCGGATTTTCGTAAGGCCATAGCTCGATAATCTTAAAAGGACTCAGCTTGAGGCAATCATGGCAAAGGCATCGCGGCCATCCACCCAAGCCGGTCTTTTCAGTCCAGAGTTTTGATCACTTCGGGGGTAATATCCTTAAATGATAGAATTGCCGTGCCCTTATGGTCGACCTTAAATTCTTGGGCCGCGGCTTCTTCTTTGAAGGGCATGAGTTCCTTCCCCATGGGTCCGTAGACATCGCTGCCGACGACATAAAAGGCCTGGAGCCCATCCACTAACTTCATACTATAATAATCCGTTACCAGGACATGAGCAATGTCCGCCTTGGTTTTAGACGGGTTATATTTCGGCACGGCGAAATAATACTTCATCATATCCTTGACGCCATCAAAAAATGCGTGGGTGCCATCTTTAAAGACGATCTGATCGACGAAATCAGCATACTTTGCCACAAACATACCGCAAACGGGGCATTTATCATTTGGGGTAATCTTGGCGGGCGTGATTTCATCTGCCCCCCAGAGAGGACCAGTGATAAATAATAACAAGGAAACTCAAAGTGATAAACAACTTAACCGGTTTCATCACAACTCCCCTGACCCGTCTCATACAGCGAACGGGCCAGTGGGGATTTTCGACTTAGATCGCGGTTTCCCACCGGCCCACTTTTGTGGCAGTTTACTTCTTTACCTCTTGTGGCTGCATCTGCTTCATCTGCTTCATCTGCTTCATTTTGGCCCGTTTTTCCCGGATCATCTTGGTGTCGTTATACATATCCTCATAGGTGGTTTTCATGGCGTCATCAAAATTTCGCCAATTTCCCGCCATGTTCCTTAATAAACGCTTCCGCGTCTTTCTTATCGGCAAAAGCCCACTTGGCCGTTTTGGTCATGACGCCCGGTTTATTTCCGCCGATGACCCAGTAGGCTTTTTCGGCATCGATCAAATTTTTCTTGTTGTAATCCGCCACCAGAATGGCTTTGGGCTGCTTATCAAAGGATTGGGCCAGATCGAGGGCTACGCAATGGATGCTGCAGGCGCCAAAGCTGGATCCATCCCCATACTCGACCAGCATGCGGCTGTGGGCAAACTTTTCCCGGTCCATGCCACAGTATTTGCAGTTCTTATGCGCCTGAATGTCCTGCATGGTCTCCGCATAAACGGCCACTCCGCGTTACTAAGAACAACGTCGCCAGCACCCCGCAAAAAATCTTCCTTGCCATCGATCTTCTCCTTTTCATGAGTCGGTAAGGTTCCCTCCTCCCTCCCTGGAGGCTGGGGCAGACTCCAGCACAGCTTGACATAGCGGCCTTGAGAAGCACTGGAGATTTTTTTCGGTACAACAGGGAGGAAAGGACAACAAAAATCAAATGACCATTAGTGCAGTTATAACAAATTTTTTAATTTAAGGTAGGAGTAATTTGGGTTTAGCCGATAAGATCCCCCAGATTTTAATCATTCTGTGCGAGACAGGCTGGATTTTCCGTCTTCATGGTTCAATTAAATAGGCCGGCGGGGAGAGGAATCGGCGCGTTCATGGCCTGTACCGGGGTAACCCGCTGGGGGGCGGGGACTACCTCTATTACTCTGCCGCGGTCATAGACCACCACGGTTTCGGCCAGGGCGGCCACGTCGTCCGGGTCATGGGTGATGAGAATCACCGGGATAGTGAAGCGCTGCCTTACCCTCAGGAGTTCCTGCCGCATCTTGGCCCGCAGCGGGGCATCCAGGGCCGAAAAGGGTTCATCCAGGAGGAGCAGGCTGGGCCGGCGGATGAGGGCCCGGGCCAGGGCCACCCGCTGGCGCTGGCCCCCGGAAAGGTCCCGGGGCAAGCTGTCCCGCAGGGCTGTCAGTTCCAGAATATCCAGGACTTCCTCCAGGCGGAGCCGTTCACCCTGAGGCAGGGACCAGGTCCAGACCCCGTTTCAACCCGAAGGAGACGTTCTGCGCCACGGTCAGATGGGGGAAGAGGGCGTAATCCTGGAAGACGTAGCCCACATCCCGGCGCCGGGCCGGAACCCGGATATCCCGGGCGGCATCGAAGAGCACCCGTTCCCCCACCACGATCCGTCCCGCGTCCGGGGTGATCAGGCCGGCAATGGCCTGCAGGGTGAGGCTCTTGCCGGCCCCCGAGGGCCCGAACAGGACGACGACGTCCTGATCCGAGCTGAACGCAACTTCCAGGCTAAAACCCCGCTGCCCCGACCACAGCTGTTTTTTGATGTCCACCAGGATATGCATACTATTCACCGCGTCCTGACCACAGGCTATTTCCCCACCGAACCGCCCTGAAAAATATCGGGTTTATAGGCCCGCATCTCTATCACCCGGCCATCAGGGCTTCCCAAAGCCGAACCGCTGAAAGATCTCCTGGGCCGGCGGGCTCAGGACGAAATCCACAAAGCTCTGGGCCAGAGTCTTTTTATCCGTGGAGACGGTCACCGCAATGGGATAAAGGATGGGGGCATGTTCGGTCACCGTCTGAACGACCTTGACTTTCCCCTTGGCGATAGCCGCGTCGGTGGAGTAAACCAGGCCCGCGTCCACCTCTCCCCGCCTGACATAGTCCAACACCTGGCGCACCGACTCGGCCAGAATGAACCGGGGTGACAATTGGTCCCACAAGCCCCGCCTTTTCCAGGGCCTGCTTGGCATAGCGCCCGGCTGGGACGGTGGCCGGGTTGCCCACCCCTATCCGTTTTACTTCAGGCCGGGTGAGATCCTTGAGGCCGCTCAAGGTCAACGTGGAGTCCATGGGCACGATAAGCACCAGCCGATTGCTGACAAAATTCTTACGGGTGTCCGGAACGATGAGCTTTTTTTCCTGGGCCTGGTTCATGGTTTTTTGGTCCGCGGCGGCAAAGACATCCACCGGGGCGCCTTTGGCCATCTGCTGCAACAGGGACCCGGAGGCCGCGAAATTACAGAGAATTTTTGCGCCGGGATGGGTTTTCTCAAATTGAGCGGACACCTCTTTCATGGCGTTGGTGAGACTGGCCGCAGCGGAGACGATCAATTCCTGGTCGGCCGCGGCCGGCGCCCCCCCGAGCAGCATGGCTCCTGCCACCAGCAAGGCAATTACGTGACGTTTCATCATGACTTATCTCCTCGTTTTAAAAATAATTAGCCTTCAAGGCCCGGCTGGAGACCAGCAGAATGGTGAGGCACACCGTCGAGATGATGAGCACCAGGATGGTGGCTGCCTGGTCATTGCCGGCCTGAAACGCATCGTACACTGCGATGGACAACGTTTGGGTCTTGCCGGGCAGGTTGCCGGCCACCATGAGGGTGGCGCCGAACTCGCCCATGGCCCGGGCGAAGGCCATCATGGCTCCGGCCAGGATGCCGCGCCAGGCCAGGGGGAGGGACACCCGGAGAAAGACCCTAACCTCGGAGGCGCCCAGGGTGCGGGCGGCATTTTCCAGGTGAGAGTCCACTCCCTCAAACGCGGCCCGGGCCGACTTGTAGATCAGGGGCAGGGAGACCACGGCCGCGGCCAGGGCCGCCCCCTGCCAGGTAAAAATCAAGGAAATTCCCCAGGTTTCCTGGAGCCAGTGGCCCAGCCAGCCTTGCCGGCCGATCACCACGATGAGGTAATAGCCCAGGACCGTCGGCGGCATGACCAGGGGCAGGGTGGCCAGCGAGTCCACGCCCTCCCGCCCCCAAAACCGGCTCCGGGCCACCAGGAAGGCCAGAATCACCCCCACCAGAAAGCTCAGCAGGGTTGCCACCCCAGCCACTTTTAAGGTCAACCACAGGGGGGTCAGATCAACGCCCAGATTCACGGTACCACCCTACCTCGTTAACGAATTTATCTCTATAGAGGAGGGCAAGTTTCATACCATCAACCGAGATATAAGAGCAACTATCTTCAACTGTTAGCTATTTATCTCTTTTAGCTTCAACTCATCGAAGTTGTTCTCCGTCCTATATAATACATTATCGTACAGTTAATGATTTGCTACTGATTAATTATTTACAATTTCGTAGTTTTTGTCTGGTTTAAACCCCGCCCTCCCTGGGCCGCACCGCCGCCACCATGGCGTCGGTCGCCCGGATACATTCCCGCAGCAACGCCCTGCTTCGACTTAACCATGTCTGGCCATGCCTGTCCTGCCTGAGGCGGCTTTTGATCTGAACGCCACCATATTCAGGCTCTTCAGCCAAGGGAGTTCCCAGCCGTGATCAGGGTTCTTGCCGTGCTTAGCGCTATTTTTCAAATAGAATAGCCAGAATTATTGCCAAAATCAATAGAATTTTCGACAAAATCTGGCTGTAGCCGGATGCTGTTAAGGTGAAGGGACCTCCCGGAGACGGCGGAGCGTAGCAGGCGCCAAACCGCCTGTATCTGCAGGGAAAAAGAACCGGAGAGGTAAGGTTGAGGAAATAATCGGGGGCAGAAGACCTTGCCAGGGAGGGATCAGAGCGACGCTCGCCGGCGCACCGGAAGTAATTTTCCCCGACAACCGGTAATCGTCAGGAGGGTGAATATCCGGTTAATTCACTGTATTCCAACAAATCTCCCGGTCGGCGCCAGCGGTAAAGCCTCCGGCGCCACCCCGGGGGAGGAGGGCCGGTTTCGCCGGTCCGCACCGGGAGAAGCCGGACGGCAAGGGGTGATCCAAGCCTGACCCTCCCTTCTCACGGAAGTCGGGGGCCGGGGTTAAACCGCGCCATTATTGTTTCAGATATATGACCACCAGACCCGCCAGGATGATGCCCAAGGCCACGAAATCGCCATAGGCCAGGCACCGGCCCAGGATGCCCCGAGGGGACACCCGGCCCTGCCTCACCTGCCGGCGCCCCAGGTTGTTCAACAACAGCACCCCCATGCCCGCCAGCGCCAGAATTTCTCCGGTATTAACCACCTACGCCTCACTTTCCCCAGGCCGCAACAGGGTCCTGGTCTGGATGTTTTTCCGACAAGCTCTCTCCCCCCTCCCCTCGCTTTTCTCCCCCCAAGAGGGAGAGAAGGAAACCGGGAATACCCTGACTGGCTGATCGCCACCGATGAGCCGGCAGGTGAGAAGGGGGTTGACATGGCTCAGCAAAATTATAGTAACACAGCGCTCCCCGGCCGCCAAGGAGAGACGGGCATCCCTGGGCCTTTGCCTCAGGGTTTGCGGGGCAGCAGGTTGGCCAGCAGGTTTCCCGCCGCCACAATGGCGGCCAGGGCAAAGGCCTTCTGGAAGGGGGCCAGATCCGGACCGACCCCGGCAACGGGGGAGGCGGAGTGCCCGCTGAGCCAAGCAAAAACCGAGACGATCAAAGTGATGCCCACCAGGGAGCCGAGGTTCTTGAGGACCGCGTTGGTGCTGGCCGCCAGGCCGATGAAGGCGGGCTTTACCCCCCGGAGGATCTCATTGAGATTAGGAGCCTGGAAGAGGCCGAAACCCAGGCCGATGACCATAAACCGGGCCACCAGCCCGAGGGTGGAGGTATCCGGTCCGGTGAAGATGAGGGCGATCAACCCCGCCAGGATTAACCCGGCTCCGGTCCTCAGAATCAGCAGGTTCCCCAGGCGGTCCGCCAGGTAGCCGCCGCAAGGGGCCACCAGGGCGTTGCTGACGCTCAGGGCCGCCAGCATAAAACCGGTTTGACCCGGGGTGTAGAGATACACCTGCTCCAGGAAAAAGGGCAGCAGAAAGAAGACGCCCATCACCGGCGCAAAGGTCAGCACCACCGCCAGGGACCCGGCCACAAAGGGCCAGCGGCCCCAGAGCTCCCGGTGGAGCAGGGGGTCGGGGTGCCGGCGTTCCCGGAAATGCAAGGCCAGGCCCAGGAGCGCCGCCAGCCCCAAGGCCCCCAGGGTTTCGGGGCTCAACCCGGACTTCTGGATCCAGGTCAGGCCCAGCAAGAGCACCCCCAGGGTCCCGGCCAGGATTAAGGCTTCCCAAAGGTCGAAGGACTGCCAGCTCCAGGCCTTCTGGGCCTTGATGGGCGAGATGACCCGGCCGCCCACCCAGAAAACCCCGGCGCCGATGGGCAGGTTGATGAAGAAGATAAACGGCCAGCCCAGGTAGGTGGTGATGATTCCCCCCAGGGGCGCTGCCCGACGCTGATGCCGGTGGCGAACGCGGTGGAAAACAGGCCCAGGGCCAGGCCCCGTTCCCCTTCCCCATAGGCCAGGGCAATGAGCTTGGGGGCCATCCCCAGCATCAGCGACGCCCCAACCCCCTGGAGAGCCCGGGCGGCCAGCATCCAGGCCAGGCTCGGGCTAAAGCCGCACAGGGCCGAGGCCCCGGTAAAGATCACCAACCCCAGGAGATAGAGCTTGCCCGGGGCCAGGAGGTCCCCCAACCGGCCGCTGCTCAGCAGCAGCGAGACGTTCATCAGAAGATAGATCAGCATGACCCAGGAGATCTGTACCAGGGAACAACCGAAATCCCGGGCGATCTGGGGCAAGGCGATATTGACGATGCTGGTGTCCAGGGTCGCCATGAAGGCGCCCAGACAAACGGTCAGCAAGATGACGCGCCGGTTCAGGGGCTGAGGTTCAGGAATCGGGGCCGAGCCAAGCATGGTTTCTTATCTTACGCCAAGCCGCGTCGAAGTGGGAGAGGATTTTTGGGGGAATGACGGCTCAGGTGCGTCCGGGGGGCTGTTTAATAGTAATTATCAGAAATATCTCTATAAAATTTGGGGGCGCATCTGGGTGTGCGCCCTAAGCGGGGGGACACACAGGTCCCCTCCTAGAAAACCATGACCTTAATCGTTAAGGATAGCGGGAAGTAAAACTGGCGGAGAGAGAGGGATTCGAACCCTCGGTGGAAGTTTCCCCCCACACTCGCTTAGCAGGCGAGCACCTTTGGCCACTCGGTCATCTCTCCGGTTGGGCTTTCCTGGGTGTTACGGCCGGTTCAGGGCCATGTCAAGCGAATCTATGTTGATCTATCTCCCGATAGGGGTGAGCAGATGGCGGAGGGAGTAGGATTCGAACCCACGGACCTTCCGGTCTGCGGTTTTCAAGACCGCTGCCTTAAACCACTCGGCCATCCCTCCATAATCTGTAATTTGTAACACCGGGCCTGGGGATTGTCAAGAAGAGGGGGCCTTCGCTGTCAATAGCACATGAAGTGTCCGGATGAGTTTGTCAAACCTTGCCATTATCCTGAGGGTGTCTCATGGGAGGATAGGGCAACGCTGGCGAGCGACCCGGAGACGGCCGGGGAAGAGGCGGGGGCACTGGGTTTCCGCCTCTGCTGTTTTGATCTCTTCCCTGGCCTGGAAGGCGTTAAACTCCGGGGCCGCGGCGGATTATCCGCAGGGGGCCAGACTCTGCCCTCCCCTCCCCTGCCTCCTAGACCAGTAACCGGAGCCAACGATCCCGGCCGTCTCAAAAAATCGTCAGGTCACCAGGCGTGACCACAGGCTCGACTATTCCCGTACCCCGCCAGTTTATTCTTAAGCCACATCAGCCGGAGCCGCTTTGAGTTTGCCCAGGGCCTTGGTGAGTTCCACCAGGATGCCCAGGCCATCCCGGCATTCCTGACTGCGCAGGCGCCAGAGCAGGCCGAAGGGGCCGGCCGGCCTGGCCTCCTCCAGGTTGATTTCCAGGGGAATGTCAACAACCCGGTCGAGGAATTCGATCAACTGCGGATTCGACAATTTTTTGACCACCCCATGCATCCGGACGAAGCCATCGCCCATGGCGTCGATATCCTCGGGATTATAATTTTCGGCAATCTTGCCGTACATCTCGAGCACCGCGGCGTTAATGCGGAATATGCCTTTGCGCTCCAGTTCATCCAGGTAGTCGACCAGCTTAGGCACCGCCAGTTTCAGCAGGGGTTCCATGTCGGCCCACCAGTCCACCAGGTTTTCCAGCTGGTCCAGGGACCAGGTGAGGTATTTCAGGCGCGGCAGGAGTCTCTTGACCAGGTCAAAGAAGTCCTCGATCTGAAACCCGATCTCCACTTCCACCATCTCCTCCGTCAGCTTCCTGACGGCAGGGTCCATGAGGAGGGAGAGGTCCCGGCCCAGATCGCTCAGATTTTCCCAGGGTCCGGCAAACGCCGCCATTTGCTTTTCCACCCGGTCGACGCCCTCCAGCCTGGCCTCGATGCGGTCCAGCCTTTCCAGGATCAGCTCTTCGTTGGTCATGGCCGCCTCCTTCTCAAGCGGCATCTCGATATCCGGGGAAAGGATGCCGCGCACCTTGCCGGCCAGCACGAACTGGCTTTCCAGGGGCAGGTGGCTGCCTTTGAGCATCAGGTTGTAATAGGTCCATCTGAACATCATCTTGGCGATATAGTTGGCGAAGCTTTCTTTGAGCAGATCGAATGGTCCCAGGCCGGGGAAGGGAAATTTGCCGGGTAACGGCTCGATTTTATAGTTGAAGTCGAGAAGGGACCCCTTCTCGTACCCCGTGACCACCAGTCAGGTGGCGTGGCCGTCATAATTCGGCCAGGGCGGCTGGCCGTCGATCTCCCGGATCAGGTTATCCACGATGGTGTCGGCCTCATAGTGCGCCACGGCCCCCGCCTTGGAGGTGGGCACGTTGGTGGCGTCGCCCACCACGTAGATAAAGTCGTAGTTTTTGGCCTTCAAAGTATTGTGGTCCGTATCGACATAGCCCATGGGATCGCCCATGCCGCTGTCGATGATGATCTGGGCCCCGAAATTGGGCGGGATAGCTACCAGCAGGTCGTAGGGCACTTCCACGCCCCCATAGGATTTGATGAGCTTATTGCCGACGTCGGCCTCACTGATCTGGAAGTTGGGGGTTACCTTGATGTTTTTTTGCTCGCAGATTTGCCCCAGGAGCGCCGCCGCCACCGGCTTGGTAAAGGCCGCGGACAGAGGAGTAACCAGCTCTATGTCAATATTATTCCTCACGCCGTTCTTGGCGAAATACCAGTCGGCCATGAAGGCGAATTCCAGGGGAGCCACGGGGCATTTGAACGGCAATTCGGCGATATTGATGACGACCCGGCCCTTGTTGAAATATTTCAGCTTGTCGAACAGGGCGACGGCGCCATCCTGGGAATAGAAGTTGTGGATGTCGCCTCCCATCCCTTCAGCCATACCCTCCACTTCATCGGGCATGATGCGGCAGCCGGTGGCCACCACCAGCCAGTCATAGGCATAGGTATCCCGTTTGGTTTTTACCTTCTTTTTTACCGGGTCAATCTCCGTTATTTCATCCAGGACAAAGTTGACTCCGGGAGGGACAAATTTGAGTTTGGGCTTAACGCAATCCGCCGCGGTGTAAATGCCGAAAGGAATAAAGAGCCAGCCGGGCTGGTAGTGGTGCTGCCAGTCCCGGTCGATCACGGTTATTTGCCAGTCCTTCTCGGGCAGCTTTTGCCGCATTTTCGTGGCAATGATGGTGCCGCCGGTGCCATGTCCCAGGATGACTAATTTTTTCATCTAGGCTGCCTCCCTGTCGCCGGTTCGTGTCCCCCAGGATAATCCCCCTTTACCCGCCTGTCTTTGACTTAGCCCAATAATGGCAAAAAATTCTCTTTGATTCGCATCACGCCTGATGCTGCGATGCCTGGGAAATCGAGGGACCCTGCGCTTTCCACAAAGCCGCGCAAGGTCCCCCGATCAAAGTTTCCACCCCATCGAACCCCGGTTTAATAACCCTCCTCGAAGGTCACGTCCTGTTCCTTGACCTTGCCTTTAAAGAGGATGTGGACCCAGACCTGGTAGGCAATCACCAGGGGCACGAAGGTGAGGGCCACTACCAGCATGATCTTCAGAGTCATGGGGCTGGAAGACGAGTTGAACGCGGTGAGACTGGCGGCGGGGGCGAGCCTCGAAGGGAACAGGTTGGGAAAGAGTCCCACCACGCCGAAGAGGGTAACGGACACAATGGTCAGGCTGGAGGCGAACCAGGCCTTCCACCAGGCGGCCTTGCGGATCAACACGTAGATGGAGACCAGGGAGGCCACCGCCAGGGTAGGAAGCAGCAGGAGAATGGGACGAGCCAGGTAGTTGTCAAAGAGCGGGGTCTGGGTGCGGGTGCCCAGGAGGAACATGGCCGCCACCACCAGGAGCACCGGCCACAGCCGGCCCGCCATGGCCCCGGCCCGGGCCTGCAGAGTCGCCCTCGGTTTTAACCGCCAGCCACAGGGAGCCGTGCACCAGGAAGAGGCAGACGAACAACAACCCGCCAAGCAGACCGTAGGGATTGAGCAGGCTCAACAAGTTGCCCTGGTAAATTCCCGCCGCATCGATGGGGAGACCCCGGAAGATATTGGCGAAGGCGACCCCGAACAGTAAGGCGGGCAGGAAACTGCCCAGGACCAGACACCTGTCCCAAAAGGCCTTCCACCGGGGGCTGTCCACTTCCCCCCGGAAGACTATGGACACGCCCCGGATGATCAGGGCGAACAGGATGAGCATCAAGGGCGAATAGAGGCTGCTGAACATCATGGCGTAGGTGCCGGGGAATGCCGCAAAAGTCACGCCCCCCGCGGTGATGAGCCAGACTTCGTTGCCGTCCCAGAACGGTCCCATGGACCGATAGATCAGGCGCCGGTCAGTCTCATCCTTGGCCAGAAACGGCAGGAGCGACCCCAGCCCCAAATCGTAGCCGTCCAGCATGAAATAGACCGACCACAGGACTCCCCAGAGCATAAACCAGATAGTTTCCAACATGTTCTTACCCCTCCCCCGGTCCGGCTGCCGCCGCCTGGGGCTCAGGCCCGCGCCGGGCCTGTTTCCCGATGAGATAAAACGCGATGGCTCCCAAGGCCGAGTAAACCAGGAGAAAGGCCACCAGGCTGATGGCCACCTGGGAGGTGGCGATGGGGGATACCGCGTCTTTGGTCCGCATCATCCCGTAGACGATCCAGGGCTGCCGCCCCACTTCGGTAACGATCCAGCCTGCCTGGAGGGCAATATACGGCAGGGGGATGGCGTAGAGCATGATCTTGAGATAACGGGGGCTGGCTTCCAGGTTACGCCGCTTGAACCAGCCCACCAGGGTCAGCAGGACGAAGAGAGCTCCCAGACCCACCATCACTCTAAACGCCACGAAGGTCAGGGTCACCGGGGGCCGGTCCTCCTTGGGGAAATCCTTGAGGCCTTTGACCGTGGCCTTGGAGGAGTGGTAGGCCAGGAGGCTTAACGCCCCGGGGATTTTGCCGATTTCCACCAGATTTCGTTCGTGCTTCGGATCGGGTATGGAGAACAGGTACATGGGGGCATCGGCCTGGGTGTTCCAGAAAGACTCCATGGCCGCCAGCTTGGTAGGCTGAATCTTGGCCACCTCGCCCCCGTGGATATGCCCCTGGACGATTTCGGCAAGTGAAAAGATCAGGGCGAAGCCCAGGGCCAGGCGGAAGGATTTAGTGAAAAAGGCGGTCTCCTGCTTCCGGAGCAGGTGATAGGCGCTGATGCCCATCACGAAGAAGCCCGCCAGGATGTAGGCCCCGCTGACGGTATGGAAGAAGATTTGAAAGGCGAAAGGCTGGGTGACCACCGCCAGGAAGTTCGAGAGTTCGGCCCGGCCGTTTCTGAGGACGAAGCCCACCGGGTGCTGCATCCAGGCATTGGCGATCAAGATCCACACCGCGGACAGGCTGGAGGCGAAGGCCACCAGCCAGATACAGAGGCAGTGCAGTTTGGGGGAGAGCCGCTTCCAGCCGAAAATCCAGACCGCCAGAAAGGTGGATTCCAGGAAAAAGGCCAGGGTGGCCTCGATGGCCAGCAGGGAGCCGAAGATGTCCCCCACATACTTGGAATAGCGGGACCAGTTGGTCCCGAATTGAAATTCCAGGGTGATGCCGGTCACCACCCCTACGGCGAAATTGATAATAAAAATCTTGCCCCAGAATTTGGCCATCCGCCGGTAGTCCTCGTCACCGGTTCTGACGTAGACCGTCTCCATAATGGCAATGAGGATAGAAAGCCCCAGGGTCAGGGGCACGAAGAGAAAATGGAAAAACGTGGCGCCGGCGAATTGCAGGCGTGAAAGCATCAAGACATCCATGAGGGGCGCGACCTCCTGCAAATGGATTCGTGTGGCCAAGGGCAGGGGCCGCCAGATGCCTATCCCTGGCGGCCCGGTTCTCATTTGTGCCCGTGGGTGTTAGCCGGGCGCTTAGGCCATCCACAGCCCGTGCAGGTTGCAGTATTCCCGGGCCGTGATCTTGTCGGCCTTGATTTCAAAGACCGCCTCCGGGGCGTCTCCCGGGTTGAGAAATTTCCGGTAGGCCTTGCCGTCGGCAATGACTTCGATCCACTCAATATAATGGGCCTGCTCCATGGGATGGGGGACGCTCCCCACCGTCACCTTGAAGCCGGTAGCGGTCTTTTCGATCACCGGCACGTGCTTTTCCTTGGCGGCATCTACGGTGTTCTCCCGGAAGAGTTTCATGGGCTGGCCGCAACAAACCAACTCGCCGGCCCCGGCATGGAGCATCTCGACGATATTGCCACAGACTTCACATTTGTAGATTTGCAGTTTCTCGGTCATATCTTCATCCTCCTTGGATGTGCTCGGGTTGGGATTTAATCCACCTTGGAGAAGGCCTTGGCGCCACTGTTGCACACCGGGCACTTCTCGGGCGGGTGATCTTCGCAGGTGTAGCCGCAAACGGAACAGACGTAATAATCAACGTTTTCTTCTTTCTTGTCCAGGTTGGCCAGGGCCTTTTGGTACAGGCCGGCATGAATCTTTTCCACCTCGTTGGCGTAGGAAAAGCTCCGTTCCGCGGCTTTGTCGCCTTCGGCCTGGGCCGCGGCGATCATCTCCGGGTACATGTGCTCAAACTCATGGGTCTCCCCGGCGATGGCTGCCTGGAGGTTTTCCGCGGTGGTCTTGACTCCCTTCGCCGTCCGCAGATGGGCGTGGGCATGAACGGTTTCCGCGGCGGCGGCGGCCCGAAAGAGCTTGGCCACCTGGGGAAAGCCTTCTTTCTCCGCCTGTTTGGCAAAGGCCAGGTATTTGCGATTGGCTTGAGATTCACCGGCAAACGCTTCCATCAGGAATTGTTCGGATTTTGTCATGTTGTCCTCCTGTTTATCGGTATCATGGATTATTTTGGCTTGTCTCGGTCCGGTTGAGCCTTCCGGTGGGCTTGGTCCCGGCCACCGGCTGGCAAGGCCCATAACCCCGCAGTGACCCGGTTTTTTCCGGCCCCACTGGTTCCCTTATTCTCTATTTTTCCCAGCCGCCCTTTTTGATGTGGGCCTGACGTTCGGCCTCGGCCAGCTTCTTGATGCGATAAGCCGAGTCCCGCAGGACCCCATAAAGCACACCGCACCCCACGTCTTTCCGGGCGACATCCCCTTCGTCAGCCAACTTCAGCATGAGGTCGGCCAACTCCAGGGTCTTCTTGATGCATTGATTGGCTGGCGGCATGGTCAGATTCTTTCAGGGTTTGGTCATCTGAAATCATGGCAGGGAATTTCACCGGGGGAACCCGGTTGCCACCCTGCTTTCTTACATAATCATTATTCAAGTTGTGTGCCACCCCGAAAATCGTCATATCGGCAATATAAAGCAACAGAAAATCAATCAGTTGTGAAAAAGGTGCGAATCACGGCCCCGTCAGACCACACCGGGAGCCGGCCGGCGATAGTGAGACACTTTACGCGGTATTAGATTAACTTATTGATTATGCTACGATATTTTAGGACTGACTGTCTCAGTTTTCCGGGTGAGACAGAGATGTCTCATGAGACACGAGGAAGCGGTAGAGGGTGGCTCGGCCGACCCCCAGAAGTTTGGCGGCCTTGACCTTGTTGCCGCCGCATTCCTTGAGGGCCTCCGCCACTGCGGCGGGATTCAGTTTGGGGGCGGGCCCCCGGGGCGTACTGCTGCGCCGGATTTCCTGGGGCAGGTCTTCCGGCCCGGCCACCTCGCCGGGGCACCCGGCCAGGGCATAGTGTACCGCGTTCTGCAATTCCCGCACATTCCCGGGCCAGGGGTAGTGCATCATCAGGTCCACGGCGGCGGGGGAAAAATTCAAGGCGGGCTGGCCCCGGTCCCGGGCCTGCTCCAGGAAATGGGCCAGCAGCAGGGGGATGTCAGGCTGCCGCTCCCGCAAGGGCGGCAGTTTCAAGGGGACCACGTTGAGCCGGTAATAGAGGTCTTCGCGAAAACGCTTTTTTTCCACTTCCCGCTTCAGGTCCCGGTTGGTGGCGCTGAGCACCCGCACATCCACGGTGACGGGTTTTTCGCCCCCCACCCGCATAAAGGTGCCGCTTTCCAAGACCCGGAGCAATTTTACCTGGAGGTTCTTGGGCAGTTCGGCCACTTCATCCAGAAAGATCGTCCCGCCGTGGGCCAGCTCAAAGCGGCCCTTCTTATCCCGGACGGCCCCGGAAAAAGCGCCTTTGACGTGTCCGAAGAGTTCGCTCTCCACCACCCCTTCCGGCAGGGCCCCGCAATTCACCGGCACAAACGGGCCGCGGTTCACCCGGCTCTCGCTGTGAATGGCCGCGGCCACCAGTTCCTTGCCCGTGCCGGTCTCCCCCGTGATCAGAACGGGATAGTCATGCTGCGCCACTTTTTGAATCTGCCGGTAGATCTGCACCATCTTGGGGTCTCGCCCGACGATGCCCGCAAACCCGGTTGATTCCCCGGTCCAGAACTTCAAGCCCACCAGGCTGGTGATGTCGCGCACCGTGGCGAGAACCCCCGCCAGGCGCCCCGCCTCATCCGTCATGCCCACCACCGCCATCTGGACCTGTTTGGGCTCACCGGTCTTGGTGAGAATATTGAGGGGGTAGTTGAGATTGGTCCAGGCATCCGGCGCCTGACCGCAAAAGGAGCATTGGTTGCCGCAAAAAGGGCGCCCGAAAGCTTCGTGGCAGTCCCGGCCCAAAACCTCCTCCCGGGCATAACCGGTCAGGGCTTCCGCGGCCCGGTTGAAACAGAGGATGCGCCGCTCCCGGTCATGGCAGATGATCCCGTCCGGCAGATAGTCCAGGATTCGCTCCAGATGCTTCTGATCCTTTGGGAAATTTTCCAAGATTTGGCCGGCCCCGGGCGCAGTTGGCGGTGATTGGCTTTGCCTCAAAGATTAGCGTATCACCTAAATAATATCAAATAGTAGTTTTTTCCGGAAGCCGCCTGAATCGCCGCCCACCGCCAGGCTAGCTATCCTTGGGTTCACCCGGCATGGCCATTTTGCCCCCCGGCGGCGTTGCCTGCGATTTTTGAGCAAGGGTTCTCACTGGTTCCCCGAAAGCTCGCAGTTGTCCCCCGGGGTGTGCCCCTGACCTCCGCTCAAAAAGGGGTTGACGGCCCGGGGCGGATAAGGTACTAATTCTTAAAATTCCATCTGGTAGAGTGAGATACTGGGTTGATGATGAGAAGAGTGGAGGCTGCCTGGTTAGCGCTCTTGCTGCTGGGTGGAACGGTGGGTTGCAGTCCGGCGCCGCTGCTGGTGCCGCGGGAACCCGCACCGGTTGTGGTAGAGCCGTCGCCTCCCGTAACTTCGGATTCGGCCCGGCTTAAAGATGCCCTGACCGGACGAGAAATGTCGCCCTCCGAGGTGGCGGATCTGAGCGACCGCCTGTTGGCGGATGGCAGCCAAGCCCTCGATGACCAACAGACCATGGCCCGCCTAGAACTCGTGATCCTCAAGACCTTGAACTCCCCAGACAGGACCTACCGCCCGGTCCTGTGGCGCAACCTGGGCATCATCCACTACCACCAGCAGAAATACAAAGCCGCGGAGCACGATCTGCAATCCGCCAACGAACTCAACCCCAAGAACGCCCGCACCCATTTTTACCTGGCCTGCCTGTTCGCCCACAAGGGCAAGATTTACGCCAAATCGGGCAAAACCAAGGCCTCCCGGCAGCAGTATAAGCGGGCGGCCATTGAAATCGAACTGGCCCGCAAGCTGGAGCCCAGCAACGGTTTGTACAAGCAGAATCTCAAAGAAATTATCCAGCAAGAGAATGGGAAATGAGGATTGCCTGTCCGTTTTGCGGCAATGATACGGATTTTTATGAAGTCGCCGAGGGGGTGACCATCACCACCTTCTACGTGCAGAATGAAGACGGCAGTTTCTCCTCGGTGAGCGATGATTCCGAGATCCAGGGGGAAGTGCGCCTCTTCTGCGGCGAATGCCACAAAGAGCTGCGAGAATACCACGAGCACTTCCTGGACATGCTGTTTTAGGCCAGTGCCCCGGGTCACACGGTCTGATTTGACTCTGGCGCCTGCCGGGCCGCACCGGTAACCTCCATGCCTGAACTCCCCGAGGTGGAAGTCATCCGCCGGGGCCTGGCCCCTCTAGTGGTGGGGCGCCGGTTTCTGGCCGTCCAGGTGGGCGCTAAGCGTCTCCGCCAACAGTCCTCCCCCCAAGAACTCCGCCGCTGGCTACTGGGGCGGCGCCTGGAAAGCCTGCGCCGCCGGGGCAAATACCTGGTGTTTCACCTGGAAGGCGGCGCCACCCTGCTCATCCATCTGGGCATGACCGGCCGCCTGCTGGCGGGGCCTATCCCCTCCCCTCCCCTGCCCCACGTTCACCTGGTATTTCGGATGGAAGGCGGGCTGGACCTGTTTTTCCAGGATATCAGGCGCTTCGGCCAGGTCCTGGTCTTTCCCCCCGGGGTGGACCCCCCGCCCCTGGCCCAGGTCGGGGCCGAGCCCTTCTCCCGCAAAGTGACCCCGGCCTGGCTGGCCGGGCAGGCCCGGGGCCGATCCCGGCCCATCAAGAACTTCCTTCTGGATGCCCGCATCCTGGCCGGCATCGGCAACATTTATGCCTGTGAGATTCTCTGGGCCGCGGGGCTCCACCCCGCCACCCCGGCGGGCCGCTTGACCCTCATGGACTGGGAGCGGGTCCTCACCGAGACCCGGCGAATCCTCAAGCACGCCATCAGGAAAGGCGGCACCACGGTGTCCGACTATCTCAACAGCAAGGGCGAGGCCGGCCTCTTCCAGTTGGAGCTTCTGGCCTATGGCCGGGCCGGCGAGCCCTGCCGCTGCGGCCACCCCATCCAGCGCCTGGTCCAGGCCGGACGCAGCAGCTTCTTCTGTCCGGTCTGCCAGCCACTCAGAGACGCTAATCTTTGACCTCAGCTGGGAAGAGTTCACAGGGTAAGACCTCTGCCAAAAGCCTTTTTGTCATCCTGAGTGAAGCGAAGGATCTCATATTTCCACCTACTCATGAGATTCTTCGGTCGCTCCGCTCCCTCAGAATGACAAGTGGGGGTACTTTCGCAGAGGTCTCAGGTTCAAGCTTGAGGGTGTGCCCCTCATGAGCATGGCATAAGGTGCGAGCGGGCCGAAGGTCCTGGCATGGCTTTCCTGGCTGAATAGATTTAAGGATAAGTTTCCGCCTGCAACCCGGGCCACGGCGCCAAATTATTTTTATCATGGCCGCCGTAACTTGGGGAAAAGCGGGTTTTCTATTACAATGAACCCATTCGAGTCAAACCGGCGACGCGGCCTTTGATCAGGTGTCCCGAGTTTTTGCGTTGCGCTCCGGCCCATTTTATGAGAGATACCTTTACGCTATCAAATCCGAGGTGAAAATATGAAATACCTTTACCCCCTTTTCGCCAGCTTGCTCGCCGCCCTGGCGTTGGCCCCCTCAGTCATGGCCGGGGAAAAAACCATCGTTGGTTGGATCGAAAAGGTTCGCATCTATCCCGGCAACTTCGTCGTCCATGCCAAGCTGGACTCCGGGGCGGAGTACAGTTCTCTCGACGCCGCCAACCTCACGGAGTTCGAACGCGATGGCAAGCCTTGGGTCCGCTTTGACCTGGAGGAAAAGCGCGAGGGTAAGAAGCTGACTATCGAGCGGCCCCTGCTGCGCTGGGCCCCTATCAAACGGCATAATCAGGCACCCCAGCGGCGTCCCGTCATCAAGCTGGGAGTTTGCCTGGGCAATATCTACCAAGAAACCGAGGTCAATCTGGTCAACCGCCAGAACTATCAATACCGGATGCTCATCGGGCGCAAGTTCATGGAAGGCGCGGTGGTGATCGACCCCTCGGCCAAGTACACCGTCGAACCGGATTGCAAAGGGACCGCTCCCCTTGAATAGGACCCACCTTTACGTTCTGGCCTTCATCCTGGCGGCCGTCGGCCTGACCCTGTTTCTGTACAAGGTCCTGGCTCTCAACTTTCCGCTGTCGCCGGGGGCCGAATCCTACACCTGGAACATCGAAGCCAAGGTCACCTTCACGGGCGCCAAGGAACCGGCCAAGCTCACTCTCTTCACCCCCCGGACCACCAAGCGTTATGCCGTTACCAATGAAGCCTTTGTCTCCCGGGGGTACGGGCTGATCACCGCCATCGAGGACCCCAACCGCCAGGCCACCTGGTCCATCCGCCGGGCCAGCGGGTTGCAGACTCTCTATTACCGGGCCGAGGTGGTGCGGGTCAATACCCGGGAGCCCGCCAATCCCATTCCGCCGCCCACGATTGACAATCCGGGCTTTGATGAGGCCCAGCTGACCGCGGCCCACGCCCTGGTGAATCGCATCCGGCAGAGGTCCGCCGACAACGAGACCATGGCCGCGGAGTTACTCAAGGTCATTAACCGGCCCCAGCCGGGCGAAAATATTGTCTTTCTCTTGGGCAAAGATACCTCTGCTCTGGCCAAGATGGAGTTGGCCCAGAAGATCCTGGCCCTGGCCGGGGTGCCCGCCCGGGTAGTCCACGGCATCGTCCTCAAGGAACAAAAAGAGCGGCTGCCCGTGGTCCACTGGCTGGAAATCTACAACAAGAAGTTGTGGCAGGCCATCGATCCCCACACCGGGGCCCCGGGCCTACCCGACAACTACCTGGCCTGGTGGCGCGGCCCCCTGGGTATGGCCCGGTTAACCGGCGGCAGCGGCATGCACGTGACCCTGTCCGTCACCCGGGAACTGGAAGCCGCTATTAACACCGCAGTGGTCCGGGGCAAGATCAAAAAGCCGCTGCTTCTGAATTTTTCCCTCCTGAGCCTGCCTATTCACACCCAGCAGGTTTACCGGGTTCTGCTCATGGTGCCCCTGGGCGGCTTCTTGCTGGTGATCCTCCGCAACATTATCGGCATCAGCACCTTCGGCACCTTTATGCCGGTCCTCATGGCCCTGGCCTTCCGGGAGACCCAGCTCATCTGGGGCATCGTCTTCTTCAGCGCCCTGGTGGCCCTGGGGCTGTTCATCCGCTTCTACCTGGACCGTCTCAAGCTGCTGTTGGTGCCCCGCCTGGCGGCGGTGCTCATCGTGGTGGTCATCCTGATGGCCCTGATGAGCATTGTCATGAACCGGCTGGGGATTGAGCGGGGGCTCTCCGTGGCCCTGTTCCCCATGGTCATTCTGACCATGACCATTGAACGCATGTCCATCGTCTGGGAGGAACGCGGCCCTTATGAGGCCATCAAGCAGGGTCTGGGCAGTCTCTTGGCCGCATCCCTGGCCTACCTGGTGATGCACAACCGGGAAGTCCAGCACCTGTTTTTCGTCTTTCCCGAACTGCTGTTGGTGCTCCTGGCCGCTACTCTGCTGTTGGGGCGCTACTCCGGCTACCGGCTGGTGGAGCTCTGGCGCTTCAAAGTCCTGCATAAAGGGGGACGGTGATGTTCGGGCTGGGCCGCAAACTCACCGATCTGGGGATTATGGGGATCAACCGGCGCAACGCCGAATACACCCTGGCCCATAATCCCCGCCGCTACTATCCCCTGGTAGATGACAAACTGCGCACCAAGGAACTTGCCGCAGCCGCGAGCATCCCCGTGCCGGAACTCTATGGGGTGGCGCGGTCGGAATACCAGGTGCGCCATCTGCCGACGTGGCTTAAAGACCACGAGGATTTCGTCATCAAACCGGCCCACGGCTCCGGGGGCGAAGGCATCCTGGTGATCGCCGGCCGGACCCACGCCAACTACCGCACCGTGGGCGGCCTGCTGATGACCCAGGAGGAGGTTAACCACCATGTGTTCAACATCCTGGGCGGCCTGTACAGTCTGGGGGGGCAAACGGATGCCGCCCTGATCGAGTACCGGGTCCGGTTCGATACGGTGTTCGACCACATCTGCTACCAGGGGGTGCCGGACGTCCGGATCATTATCTTCCTGGGGGTCCCGGTGATGGCCATGCTGAGGCTGCCCACCCGCGCCTCCGGGGGCAAGGCCAACCTCCACCAGGGGGCCATCGGGGCCGGCATCGATCTGGCCAGCGGCGCCACCCTCAAGGGAGTGAGCCGCCATGAGATTGTCGAGGAGCACCCCGACACCGGCAACAGCATCCAGGGGCTGGTTATCCCTCACTGGGAGACTCTTCTCGACATCGCGGCCCGGTGTCAGGAACTCACGGGATTGGGCTACCTGGGAGTGGACCTGGTCCTGGACCAGGACCAGGGCCCCCTGCTCCTGGAACTCAACGCCCGGCCGGGTCTTGCCATCCAGATCGCTAACGCCGCCGGCCTCATGCACCGCGTTAAACTCGTAGAAGCGCACATCCAGGAATTGTCCACTGCCAGCGAGCGCATCGCCTTCGCCCGGGCCAACTTCGGCGTCAGCCGGGAAACTGCTGCCTAAAAGCCGGCCCAGGTTTTCTCTGGTTTGCGGCCATCCCCCGGTTCTGAAACCCCCTCCCCCAGACCACTGAGCGCCAGGTTGATCCTGTCCGCCCCCATGCGGGCTTTTTCCTCAGGTTCGCTCAAGGCAATAGGGAACCGCCGGGAGAGTCCCCACACCGGCTATTCTGAGATTACTGGTTCACAAGTCAAGGCGGCGCCAGCCATCCATAGTCTATGGTCCAGCGCTAAAAAGAATTGATTTCTCAGAAAATCTTGTGCTAATGTGCTCTTCACCAGCCGGTCTGGCTCGACAGGAGAGCCTTTTTAGGGGTTTTAATCGGGAACAGGTACTCGTGAACCTTGAGCCCACCTATAGAGGGGCAAAAAGTGATGGGCTGATCATAGTGCCCTGGACGTATTCTTAAATTAACCGAACCTTGAACTCTTCAAGGAGGGCAGGGGCAAGAACAAGGGCAATTAAGTCATATGGGGATCTGGCAATCTCTCTTCAAATCGAAATCACCCTCCGGGCAGGCAACCTGGGAGCTCATCGAGACACACCTGGCCATCGCTGATCACCGCTACCAGGTGGCGATAAGAAAAGATAAAGGCGAACTCTATGCCGAAAACCTTTTCCAGGCGGCAAAAAAACCCCTTGACCTCACCTTCAGCCGGTTTGTGCTGCTTAAGGAAAACCCGCCCAGACCACATTTTGCTCCCTCGGTCAAAGAGGCGGTGAATTGGTTTCAGGGCCGCAATCTTCCCAAAGACGGATATAGCCACATCTTCTGGGGCGACAAATTCGTCTTTAAGTGCGCCACCTGTCAGGCTCGCCGCGAGCTGCCCCTGCGGATTACCGCAGTGGAGCATATGACGGTGGCCACCGATATCCCCCACCCTCTCTCCATCGAAGGCTGGCGGGTGGTCGAAGTCGAAACCGAGATAACCGGCAAGGGAACCCCGACCAAAAAAATGGACGTGTATACCACCGTTCCCACCATCACCTGGCACCAGGAGCCCAATCAATATCTCTGCCGCACCTGCGCTGAGAATTTGGCAGCCAGGGGCCGGGGGTCGGAAGTGGCCGGTTATTTTGTCTTTGATGCGAAGTGAGGTAGGTGGGGGGACTGAGCCGATTTAATGGTCGGTTAATCGTCTCGCGCTGCCTGTTATGTGTCTATTATATTAAGATAATCAATGGGATATCTGGCTAACCTCTCTGCACCTCAGCCCCTGCCGCCGCCGCTTCATTCCGCTAAAATCTTCAGCAGGTACTGGCCATAGCCGTTCTTCCGCATGGGTTCGGCCAGCCGGCGCAGTTGAGCGGCGTCGATCAAGCCCATATCATAGGCGATTTCTTCGATGCAGGCGATCTTGAGGCCCTGGCGTTTTTCAATGGTCTCAATGAAGGTGGAGGCCTCCAGGAGAGATTCGTGGGTTCCCGTGTCCAGCCAGGCGAACCCCCGGCCCAAAATCTCCACCCGGAGCTCCCCGCTTTTCAGGTAGGCCTGGTTGACATCGGTAATCTCCAGTTCGCCCCGGGGGGAAGGCTTGAGGCCAGAGGCGATTTCGACCACACGATTGTCATAAAAATAGAGGCCAGACACCGCCATGGACGATCTCGGCTTGGCGGGCTTCTCGACGATATTCAGGACCCGGCCGGATTCGTCAAACTCGACCACGCCATACCTTTCCGGGTCCTTGACCCAATACCCGAACACCAGGCCGCCCTTAGTCAGTTCCACGGCCCGCTTCAAGATCCCCTCGAGCCCATGGCCATAGAAAATATTATCGCCCAGGACGAGGCAGACCCGGTCGGCGCCGATGAATTCCTTGCCGATGATGAAAGCCTGGGCCAGGCCCCCGGGGCGGGGTTGGGCCGCATAGGTAAAGCGCAGACCCAATTGCGCCCCGTCCCCCAGCAGACTCTCGTATCGGGGCAGGTCCTCCGGGGTGGAGATGAGGAGAATATCCCGGATGCCGGCCATCATGAGGATTGACAGGGGGTAGTAGATCATGGGCTTGTCATAGACCGGCAGGAGTTGTTTGCTAACCACCTTGGTAACGGGATAGAGCCTGGTCCCGGCTCCCCCGGCCAAAATGATGCCCTTCCAGCCTTTGGCGACTAATCCGCTCTTATCCATGGATGGTTCCCGGCTCGATTTCCGCACTGGTGGCGCTTTTCCCCTGGAACATTTAAAGATCAATAATCGTTAGAGCTGCGGGGTGATGCAGGTCAGTCTGCCTTAAAGTTTCTTCATCTCTGCTTGTGGTCATGAATATCGTCATAACCATACAGAAAAAACCGCCGGTAAGCAACCGGAGTCACGAGACATCCTGGGATACTTCTTGCCGCTCCGGGTTGCTGAATATCTCCCGAGCCCGGGACCGGCCAAACCGGAGCCCCACGCTAGGACGGCAACGCGGCAGAATTCAAGGTTCCAATAAAAAACAACGAACAGACGGGTAGCCTGGAATAAGGTAATCTAAGGCTGGAACCCCGGACCCGAACAGGTATAATAGCCGCAATCGCCCAGGATGAATCTCTGCAAAAATTTTATCACGAGAGGCGGGGCCCCCCTGCCCTCCCCTATCCGGGGCTTTTTCCCGGAGATCTTACCCTGACAAAGGGGATGCATATGAACCGGAAAGCACGCCAACTTACTGCCCTCCTGGTGGCGCTGAGCCTCATCGGTCCGGGCTTGATTTGGGCCCAGGGCCAGGCCGGGGTCGCCAGCAGGTTGAACGCGGGGTTCAACTGGCTGGAGCAAGGCAAATTCGACCAGGCCCAGAAGGCCTTTGAAGAAGTTCTCCGCCAAGATCCGGGCCAACCCCTGGCCCTGAACAACCTCGCAGCCATCATGGTCAAACAGGGTAACTATGACCAGGCCCTCGCCTGCCTCAAGCGAGCCTTGCCCCGGTCCAAGGGCTTCAGGGTGGCGCTCAACCGGGTGTGCAATGTCGACGGGGTCTGCGCCGCCTGCCGGATGGATGATGAGCAGTTCGGCACCGAGGACCTGGAGGGGGTGGTCAAGAGCAACATCCTGATGGTGGGAATGGCCAGATCCTCCCGGCCGGGGAAGAAATAACCGGGGCAGGCCGGCGATCCCGGCTTTTCCTGCCCTCCCCTTCTGCAGGTTGACGGGGTCAGACGCTACAACCGTCTCAGCCGTCAGGCCTCACCCTACAGGGCCAGCAGCAGCACGGTATAGAGGGCCGCGCCCAGGGCAAAGGCCCAGAAGAGACTCTCCTGTTCTTCCGGCAACTCCTCTTTTATGACATTGAGGATGACCCCGCCTGCCAGGAAGGCGAACAGCACGGCCAGCATGAGTTCGTGGATCGGGGTCATCAGTCCGATGCCATAACCTACCAGGACGCTGCCGGCCAGCAGCCAGCACCCGATCCGGTTGTAGGCCTCCTTGTGATGCCGCCTGAGACCATAGTCATTCACCAGGAAATGGGCCCCCATGGCAATGAAAAAGAAGCTGAGGCTGACCGCACCTGGTTGTTCCCGGTGCAGGAGCAGATAGCCCACCAGGGCGTTGAAGCAGGCGAAGGACAGGATGTGGATCCAGAAAACCATGGGGGTGGTGGCGTCTTCGCCTCTGACGACCAGGCTCTGGCGGCGGGATCGGACAGCCAGGCGCTCCAGGCCGTAAAAGGTGACAAAACCCAGCAGCGCCACGATATAGACGTGGTTCTCCAGGAACGCCAGGGGGAGTTCGGCCCGGATGATGACGTCCTGGCCTTTTTTCAATTCCGGCAAGATGTGCACGAAGACATAGGCCACGGAGGCGCCCCCGGCCAGGGAGAGCCAGCGGCTGCGGGGCTCGGCCGTGGCCAGGGAGAAACGCCTCGCGGCCAGATGGATCAGGGACAGACAGCAGGCAAAGATCAAAGCCAGGCCAGGCATGGCTGCCGTAAACTCCGTTTCGACGGGTAATAACCGCATATGGCTGCCGCGATCACGGGGCGCCGGATGGCCCGCTGCCACCCGGCGCGACCGCGGCTCATTTTACCCTTTTTGCGGCGATCAGGTATAATAAACTCTTGAAGTTCCGTCTAAAGATAATCACTTCGGTCGGCGCCCGGCTCAGACCAGCGGGGTCAAGGATTCTTTTCCCTTCAACGGCATAACCCATGGACCGGCAATCCTTCTTTACTTTCCAGGCTTTGGTCTTCGGCCTGGTGGCCGCGGCGCTCACCACGGTCTACATTACCCAGCCGGTGCTGCCCGTCCTGGAGCATGAGTTCGGGGTCAACCCGTCCCAGGCCTCTTACACCGTTTCGGCGGTGATTCTGGGCATCGCGCTGGCCAACCTGCCCTTCGGCATGTTGGCGGACCGCTACCCGATCCAGCGCCTTATCCTGGTGGGCGGCGCGGTGGTGGCGGCCTGTGGCTTTTTTTGCGCCGCCACCTCCAGCCTCGGCCTTTTGGTGGGGGCCAGATTCGTGCAGGGGCTCTTCGTGCCCGCCCTGACTACCTGCCTGGCGGCTTACCTATCCACTAATTTGCCCCTGGAGCGCTTAAATGTGGCCATGGGGTCTTATGTCTCGGCCACGGTGGCCGGCGGTTTGGGCGGACGCCTGCTGGGAGGCTGGATTCACCCGCCGCTGCACTGGCGCTACGCCTTCGTCACCGCCTCCCTGCTGGTCATAGCGGCCACTCTAGCCGCAGTGCGCTGGCTGCCGGCCGGGAAACTCTCCGGGGAAAGGGCCCCGGAGGCCGAAGGATTCCTGGCTCTCGTGGCTCAGCCCGGGCTCCGCCGGGCTTTTCAAGTGGCCTTCGGGGGATTTTTTGTTTTTTCCTCAATTTTCAATTACCTGCCGTTTTACCTCCATCGGCCGCCCTTTAACGCCTCCACCGAGTTCATCACGCTCTTGTACCTGTCCTATCTCATCGGCATCGGTATCGGCCCCGTGGCGGGCCAGCTCAGCAACCGCATCGGCAACGGCGGCACCATGGTGCTGGGGTCCCTGGTCTTTGCCCTGGCCATTTTACTGACGCTCATCCAATCCATCTTCGCCATCGTGGTGGCCCTGGTTCTGGTCTGCGCCGGTTTCTTCTCCATTCACGCCGCGGCCGCCGGCTCCCTCAACCGCAACCTGACCGGGAGCCGCGGCCGGGCCAACTCCCTGTACGTCCTGGCTTATTATCTAGGAGGGGCCGCGGGCATCACCCTGAGCGGCTATGCCTATGGGCGGGCCGGCTGGCACGGGGTGGCCGTCCTGGGCCTCATCATGCTGACGGTGCCCCTGCTGACGGGTTTGCGGGAGATGCGCCAGCCGGCGGTGACGGGGGAGCCCCGGGGAAAGTTGAGTCCCGGCGCCTGATAGGCGATAATAACAGGGGAGATGATCTCCGGGGGCGGCCGCCAGGAAGCTGCCCACGGCAGTCATTCGCCAACGACTTTATCAAAATGATAAACTTATGCTTAACATTCAGAGCGCAATGGTGTCTATATTATATGAAAGCCGGAATAGAGACCTCATGACCGACGATCAGCTCGTGACCCGGGCCCAGGCAGGAGATCTTCCGGCCTTCGAAGAACTGGTGGAGAAGTACCAGCGGGAGGTCTACGGCCTGGCATGTCGCATGGTATCCGATGCGGAGGAGGCGAAAGATCTGGCCCAACAGGCCTTTCTCCAAGCCTTTGTCCACATCCGGAGTTTTCGCCAGGATGCGCAGTTTCGCACCTGGTTGTTCCGGATTGCCATCAATCAATGCTACAATTTTTTGAAAAGCCGCAGAAAGTTTGGCGATCCGGTTGACTGTGAGGAACTGAATCTGGCGGGGGACGAGCCCTCCCCGGAGGCTGACCTGGTGGCCCAGGACAACCGCCGCCGTCTCTATGAGGCCCTGGAACTGCTCCCCGCCAAGCAGCGGGCGGTGATCACCCTGAAGGTGGAACAGGGCCTGTCTTATCAGGAGATCAGCCAGGTCCTGGGCGGAACCGCCGGCGCCGCCCGGGTAAATTACTGCCAGGCGTTGAAGACCCTGAAGAAACATATACAGAGTGAGGACGACCATGAAGTGGGAATGCGCCCTTCTCCAAAAATGGCTGCCAGAGTACCCCGACGGTGACCTCCCCTCTTGGGGGAAGCGCTGGCTCAAGTTCCATCTGGCGCGGTGCTCCGCCTGCCAGCACGAACTGGGGGAGCTCATGGAGGTGGTCGCCACCATTGAGGCGACTCCGGTGGCGGACCCGCCAGCGGAATTTTGGCAAAAATTTTCCCGGGAGATGCACCTGAAGCTGGTGCAGGCCGCCCAGGAGGGCCGGGCTGCACCCGTGGCCTCCAGCCCCCGGTGGTTTTTTCGTTTGCCCTATCTCCTGGGGGCGCCGGCCGTGGCCGCGCTCCTGCTCTATGTGGCAGTGCAGCTCACGGGGCCCGGCGCCCCCGTCCAGGACCAGGCCAGGGTAAAGCAGGAGTCCGCGGCCAAGATGGCTGCCGTCCCCCTGAAGGCTCCGGCGCCTTTGGCCGAGGTTCCCCGGGCCGCCACCCTGCCGGTGGAACAATTTTTCACGACAGTGGCTCTGGAGGAAGGGGTGTCCCAGCCGGTAGAGGAAGTGGATCTTTCCGGTTGGGAACTGGATGCGGAACTGGCGGGCATGAGCGACCAGGAAAAGGATATATTTCTCAAAAAACTGCATCAGCATAAGAAGGATGGGTCATGCGTCGACGGATTGTCTTTCTCTTCCTGGGGCTAAGCCTGGCCGGCGCCAGTCTGGCCTGGGGCCAGTCCGGCCGTGAATTTCGCCATGCCGGCTTTCAGGACCAGTTCCTGCAAGCCAAGCGTAACCAGTTGGGCCCGGCTCTGGGAGTAAACCAACAGACGGTGGACAAGCTGCTGGCCATCGACGCCAAGTATAAGCGGTTGCGGCACCAGCTGGCCGTGGGGATGGAAAACGATGTACAGCGCTTGCGGCAGCTCATGAGGCAGCCCGCCCCGCCGGAGCAGGAAATCAAGGCCCTCCTCAGCGAGATGAAGCGCAAACGGTTGGAGATGCTCAATCTGCAACAGCGCAAGGGTGACGAAGATGCGGCCATTCTCACGCCGATCCAGCAAGCCCGCTATTTGATGTACTTCATGTCGCTGATCAAGGAAGCCCGGAGCATCAAAAGCGGTGGAGAACGCCCTGGGTTCCAAGGCCGGCCCGGGATCGTGGGTAGCCCTGGAGGTTTGGGCGGGCCCGGGGGCATGGGGGTGCCGACCCTGCGGCCTACCGAAATCCCGGTTTCCCGTCCGCCTCAGTAAGACCGGATCGAGAGCCGGCGCCGTCTTGAGGCGCAGTACGGCAAAACCGGCAAATAACCCGGAGGCAATGCGGGTCTTTTGCCGGTTTTTTTGTCTCCCTACTTGCCAAAACCCGTTGAAGAGATTTACAATAACCAGGTCGCCGGAGTGGTGGAATTGGTAGACGCAGGGGACTCAAAATCCCCCGAGGGCAACCTTGTGCCGGTTCGAGTCCGGCCTCCGGCACCACATTGGTTCTCCAAGATATCAATTAGTTACGCAGGGCCCACGCCGTTTGGTTTGGGTCCTGCGTCGTTTTTGATACGGAACTTTATCGGTGATGAAGGCGAGACGGTTGATCTCGCTCATCCGGGCCGGGGTGCCCCGGATGGTTCACCGGCAATCATAGGGGCAGGGCAGAGCAATCACCCGGCCGAGGTCTCCGGTGGCGGGGATATACTGGAGCAATTTCATCGCTTCATCTCGTGCACCAGAAATTCAGGTCCACTCCGCAAAATCCCCACCCGCCGCGGCCCCCTAGACGCCCTGTGCAAATGAGCCTGACGCTGGACAATTCGGTGCTCTTCCCGCTTGCCTAATCTGGTAGATTGTATATAATTTTGTTCAAGAATTTCTTAGATTTGATTATGCATAACGTAGGATGATTATGGAGACTTTGCGATTCTAGAGAGGCTCCGGCTGAGAGAACCGCCGCCAAGATGCACCGGATGATTGCCCAGGTGCCGTGTATAAATCAAACCTTATTTCGCCTTGGCGCCAATCAGCAAGGGGCGATGGGTTGTAAATGTGACAAATGTTGCACAATTTCAAGTTTCTCTTTTCTCAGCAAAATTCGGGTCCACTCTTAACCTTTCCTGTAACATGTTCATTTTGTGAACATATCGGTTCATGATGCTTAACAAGAGTAGGAAGGGAAATAATGATCTTTTTTTTGATAAATGCAACTATATAATATAATAGCGAATTTTTAGCATTCTGGGGGTGGCATAAAGTTTGCATTTTTTAAAAAAAGCTGATGGAAACGCTGCGATGATCGCGGTAGAATCCTTCATCGGATTGACAGAGAGCAGAGTCATGTTATACCCCCAAACCAGCTTAAAGGATCGTTATTATGTATGTTCTTAAATCCGTACAGTTCATCCTCCTGTCAGTCATGGTCTCTTTATATGCCCTAGGGTGTGGCGGACGCTGCAAATTCTATTTCGCCGTGCCCAACTTGCCAGCCTTCAACAAATCAATTCCGCAAAAACCGATCCCAATGTGCAGCTTCTGGCTCAAGCAAACCGGGGCACCCTGAGTGGCTATAAGGATTATAAAGTGGGGCCCGAAGATCTGCTCGAAGTGGATTTCTTCGGGCAAGACGATCTCCACCGGGAAGTCAGAGTCAACGGCTTGGGGGAGATCAGCCTGCCGCTGATCGGGGCCGTCACCGTAGCCGGCCTCTCCCCCCAGGAGATTGAGGGACGACTGATTCAGGCCTATAAGGATGGCAAATTTATCCGGAAACCGCAAGTCTCGGTGTCGGTAAAGGAATTCCGCCACCAAAGGGTGATGGTGACCGGCGCGGTGGCCAACCCGGGTTCCTATGAAGTTATCGGGCCTCGCACGTTACTGGAGATGCTCGGTAAGGCGGGGGGCGTTATTGATAAACCTTAAATGAAAGCCGGAGACCTGGTTTATGTTGCCCGGGCCCAGAATGCCCCGGCTCTGTTGAAACCCGCCAAAGGCGCCCAAAGAGCGCCCTTCTAGGGAGCCGGAAAACATCGTGATCGACTTGCGCCGCCTATTATCCGGAAATGCCATGGAATTGAATATCCCCATTAAGAATGGCGATGTCATTTATGTCCCTCCCGCCCAAATGGCTTTTGTCATGGGCGCGGTAAAGAAACCCGGGCAGGTTCCCGTCCGGGATAATTTAACGGTTACCCAGGCTGTGGCCCTGACCGAAGGTCAGGACCTGATCCTGTCGTCAAATAACGTTACTATCCTGCGGTTTGGCGAGCACGGTGAGCGTCTGGCTCTGCCGGTAAATTTGAAAAGCATCGCGTCTGGGGAAGAACCTGACCCCAAGCTCAAAGCAAACGATATCGTTTTCGTCCAGGAGAGCGGTTGGAGAAGAGTCTTATATGATATCAGAAATTTTCTTCCCGGCAGCGTTGGCTTAGGCGCTAGCTGTTTTAGCCAGGGAAAGCCGGCGCTGGGGGGCGAATAATCGGGAAGCAAATCGCCAGAATATGGATGTCCTGATAGGGGGCCTTACGGGAAAAGCGCCTTGGTCTTGGGCATTGATGATCAACCCCGGTCAGATTGGCGGGAAAAAAGATGTTTCGGTTATCCAGGTCCTGCCCGGTCAGCAGGTTTCCAGGCCTTACGGGCCATAAACCGCGTGTGATCCTGCCGGAAAGCGGGCCGGCGGGGTGATGGTGCGGCGGTGCAATCCGGGACCAGTCAGGGTGCGGTAAGTCCCGATCACTGGCTCAAGCCCAAGGCGGTGGCTATTGTCTCAGAAAATGTCAGGCACGAAATCTTCTATCATGAGGAAGCTGCTGGCGGCTATCACCCTGCTCTTGTTTAGCCGGCGCGGCCTGGGGCCAATCCCGCCTTCCCACTTCTCCCGGCCCAAACACACAGTTACAATCTGACAGAGAGGACATCAAACCCTCTTCCCGAAGGCCAGAGGATCTTCCCTGCAAAGATTTGCGTGAACAGCCCGTCGGGGCCCAAGAGGACCAGGCAGGCAAGTCGTTGAAAAAGCCGCAGTCGATCAAACCGAAAAGCAGGGTTTCCCGGGATAAAAAGTCTGGTGCTCGCGAAAGCCCACCTCCGGGGCTAACCAGGATCGGTTCGCTCTAAAAACGGAGTCCGACTGGTGGCCTCCGAAGCCTCAGCCCGCCCCGTCATCAAGCTTCTCGACTGGGGGTAAGCCTGCAACAGTCCCTTGAGCAAGATTTCACGCCGACGGAAGATGAACCGGAAGGAAAAGAGGAAGGGTCTGAGAACTTACGTCAAAAGTTGCATAAGTTGATCGAATAACCAGGCAACTGCCTGGGTATCGAGTTAAATTAAGACAAAAACCTCACCATAGACAAAAATTTGTACATTGGTTAGGCAAGTAATCTTGCTAAGTTTTATTTAAATAAGGGCGGATATACTATGGATAATAATCTGGGTAACCCGATGTTCCCTGCTCCGCAGGTGCGCATGGCATTCAATCCCCAGGGCCGCAGATGCAATTCTCCTATCCGAATGGCACGGAACAAAATGAATTTGATACGATCCGAGATTTTTGGCATAGGCTGCTAAAGCGTAAGAAATGGATTCTGGCGGTCTTTATCTCGTAGTTGCCGCAGTGGGATTATATGTCCTTCTCGCCAAGCCGGTATACCGTTCGTCCGCCACCATACAAATCATGCAGAATAACAGCCAATCCCTCCTCGGGGAACGCAACCCCATGGAGGTCTTGGGGTTGGAGGAAAGTGGCAGCAAGTTCTATGAAACTCAGTACCTGATTCTCAACAGTCGGACCATGGCCCAAGGCTGATTGATTCCATGGATTTAAAGGACTATGCTGAATTTAAAGAATTGAGGAAGCGCTATTCGGACGAATCCCCGCAAAAACTTGAGAACCGCTATATTGAGTACTTCCTGAAGAACCTGGATATCAAGCCCATTCGGAAAATCTTATCTGGTTGAGGTTTCTTATAAATCTACCGATAAGAAACTCGCTCAGGCTGTTACGAAAGCCATCTCTACAGAATATATGAAATTTGCCATGGAAACCCGGCAACAATCTTTTGCAATGATTAAAAAATGGCTGGAAGGGGAATTAAATCAACTGGCTACTAAGGTGGAAGACTCGGAAAAGAAAGTTATTGAACATGGTAAGCAAAAGGACTTTTACTCCTTGGATGGCAAAGATAATGTCATCGTCAAGAAATATATTGAATTGAGCATGTTGCTGACGAAGGCTGAATCGGAGCGCAGCATTAAAGAAGCTCAATTTAAACAGATTAAAGAAAAAGGCGTCGATGCTCCCTTAATCACGAATAACCTTCTGATTCAGAAATTGCGGGAAGAATCCATCGTCCAAGAAGCCAAAGTGGCGAGCCTGAATAGAATTTACGACGCTAACTATCCTCAGTTACAGGTCGAGCGGGCAAAACTCAAGGATCTCAGGCTGCGCTTGAATAATGAGGTGAAGCGCACCCGGTCCAGCGTCGAGGCGGATTACCAGGCGAGCCTGCGGACCGAACATCTTATCCGAGAAGCCCTGCAGCACCAGAAAGCCAGCGTAGGAACCCTGCAAAATAATTTAGTGGAGCATCATATCCTCAAGCGGGATATGACCACCAACGAACAACTCTACCAGGGCTTGCTGGCCCGGATGAAAGAAGCCAGCGTCGCCAGCACCATGGTGGCCAGCAACGTGGCGGTCATCGGCCCGGCGGAATTTCCCGTGAAACCTTATAGCCCCCGGCCCCTGCTCTATATGACCCTGGCCTCGATTTTCGGGTCTCCTTGGCGGCATCGGCGTGGCTTTGACTTCTGGATCATATGGATGACTCTATTAAGACTGCCGCAGAAATGGAGCAGGTCTGTCAGATCCCGTCTGCTCGGGATGGTACCCCGTCTATCCCTGGATTTCCAGGATACTCCATCACAGACAAAGGCTCTGGTCTCATAGTCCATGAGTCACCCCAGATCCCAGGTGGCGGAATCCATTTATCAGCTGCGCAGCTCCATTATGCTCTCGGCAGCCGGGGGGGCCGCCGCCAATAATTATGGTGACCAGCCCTAATCCGGCGGAGGGAAAGACCACGATTTCCGTAAATTTAGCCGCAACTTTGGCATTGAATCACAACAAAGTACTGATAATTGACGCTGATATGCGAAAACCATCAGTGCATAAGGCTTTTAATAAACCGAACCATCCGGGACTGAGCAATTTAATCACGGGAAATGCCACAGTTAGAAGAAGTCGTCCTGCCCACGCCGGTAGCCGGCCTCTTTTTTCTGCCGGCGGGTTCTGTCCCGCCAAACCCCGTAGAGATCCTGAGCTCTAAGGACTTTAGAGACCTGATCAATCGTCTGCATGCAGAATATTCCTTCATAGTCATCGATACTCCGCCCACCATCGGGTTTACGGACGCGCGTATCATTTCGTCACTCGCGGATGCTGTGGTGTTGGTAATCAACCATAATGTCACGAGCAGAAGGTCCGGATACTTGGCAACGCAGCTGCTTTTCAGTGTAAATGCGAAAATCTTGGGTGGAGTATTGAATATGAGTGAAGAAAGTAGCCTAAAGTATGAAGGTTATGGTCTTAATAAGTATTATGAGTATTATCACAGCTAAATGCGCACGCGGAAAACCCATTTTTCATAAACTCTCTTTAATCTATAGCGCTAAACAACTTTGAATGCGTAATTAGATGAAACTATTTTCTCAATTGATAAATAACTTCCGCGCCGTACCAAGCCTGATGCGAGGGATTTGGCCTCTGATCAGGAATTCAATTGCCACAATCTTAGTGAAGGGATTCCTCCCCCGTTATTTAATATTTTTTGTTATAGCCCATTACTATCTGCCGAATGAACTGACCTCGGTAGTATTAGCGCTTTCTATTTTTGACATTGGCAAGGCGATCGTCGATCTCGGACTTGACACAATCTCTATAAACCTTTATGCCAAAGAGAAACCGGACAATTCTAGTATATTTATTAATATCGTTAATCTTAAACTTGTCAGTTCATTCATAGTTTATCTGATAATCATTACTGTCGCAACTATCGTTTATCCACAGTATAAGCAGACGATATTGATATTAGGATTATCTTTATTTACAAGTTCATTGATAGGAAGTTATATCGCCTACTATCAATCATCGTTAAAAGTTTCTCAATTGCTTCCCAGTATCGTCTCTGGCACAATCATGTTTCTTTTTCCGTTCTGGTTGTTAATACATTACCAAGTGAATGTAAATTATGTCTGTCTATTGCTTCCATTCACCGAGCTCGTAATACTTGCTATTATATATAGGCAATCAGTTGAAAAGAAGGTTATTTCTCCATTTTATTTTGATAGAAGTCTGTGGGGAACCTTATTAAGGAGCAGCGCTCCGATACTGATCACTAATATAATCGTGATGATGTATATAAGGGGAGATATATTTCTCTTATTTTATTTTTTAGGAGATCGAGCTGTAGCAGAATATGGGGCCACGATGCGTTTGGTAGAAATATTTTTCTTTATATCAGCGGGATCGTCTATCTCTCTTTATGCTGAAGGGTCAAGATCGCTTAACAAAAAAGGAGAGGACAGTCATATTTATAGCTTTTTAAGTTTACTTATCGGTGGATCTTTTATCTTATTCTTTCTAATCTCGGTCTTTGCACCACAAATTATACATCTTTTCTTACCCAAATATCCCCATGCAGCTTTAATCTTGTCTATTCTTAGCTGGGGTTTTTTCTTTAAATTTACCAATACTCACCTTACCTCTCTTTTTTATTCTTACGGTAACTTCTCAATAATAACTAAATTGGCAGCATTTAATTTGTTCATAAATATTACGGCGAATTTACTTTTGATTCCTCTCTGTGGAGTCATTGGGGCAGCTTATGCACTTCTCTTAACAGAAGGCATTAATACTATCTTACAAGTATTTATTTTGACTAAAGTGTATGGCCTGAAACGGAGCTTTATCGCATGTTCGTGAAAGATCCCACTGCATCCACCATGGAATTTGACCTCTATGAGTTTGCCGGCACCGAGGCGCCGATTCGCGACCGATATAAGCACTATGTAAAATACTTTTCTGGAGCCAACCTGCCAATTCTTGATATCGGTTGTGGACGCGGGACTATGCTTTCTCTGCTGAAGGAAAATGGTATCCGTGGATATGGGATCGATGCATCGGAGCAATCAATAAAAATTTGCCGTCAAAAAAATTTAGAGATCTTCTTAGATGATGCTCTGAACCATTTGGTGGGATTAAAAAGCGAATCCCTGGGGGGAATTTTCTGCGCCCACATTATCGAGCATCTTTACCCGCAAACCGCCTTTAAGATGCTCAGAGAATGTTACAGGACCTTAGCTCCTTCAAGGCCGTTGATTGTGATCACCCCAACTCCCATAGATCTTCTGGTTATGACTAAATGCTTTTGGTTGGACCTTACTCATGTCAGGCCTTATCCAGCCGAACTCTTATTATCTATGTTAAACAAGGTTGGTTTTAGCAAGGTCACAGTTGGCCAGGCAAAGGAGCCTTCTTTAAGCAAGAGAATGAGGAATTTGATAGCAAATTTATGGTTCTTGGGATTATTCAAGCGGGGAGACGTAGAGGCAATCGCCTTGAAATAATTATTTTGCGTATCGGCGAGCTCAACTGATAGGAAACCGGCGCTATTACCTAATTCATGGCAAGAAAATCTCTATCGCCCTTCTGGTGGCGGCGCTCATCCTCTCCCAGGCTCGCGGCGGAGATTGAAGGCCGCGCGGGCAGGTTATGGTTCATTTGGCTTTCTCTTTGCTGACGTTATGATCAACAGGTCGCAACCTGCGCCCCGGATAGCTGGTCGTATTTAGGCTTGATCCAGACGCTGGTGCCGGAACCGTTGGGCTGTGGGGCGACATCTCTCCGGCTTGTCAGGGACCTGCCAGGTCCTCTGCCCGGGGAGAGCTCAGTTTCGGCTTTCTGGGCAGACTGGACCCATATAAAGGTGTTGCACCCCTCCTCCAGGTAGTTGGAGCGACGAACCATTTTTTCCCTTCGTTTGTGAGGGTCCCTTCAGGTATCGGTTATGCAGCCATAGCATGTGGCTTGCTTAGGCAATCACAGTAAAGAAAACCCGCTGGACAATATGATGAATACTCGAGTTAAACCTATTAATATTTTTACTTCGGCGCCCATTTTTGCCATAGCCTTTTCCTTGCCGTTTACCATTTTTTGTTTCCAATGGGGTGCAGGAGGGGAATCTAAATTAGAGCCCGCCCATTTTTTTGCCTTGGTTCTGATCGTGGCGTCGATTATGGAGGGGGCCAGGCGCTCGACCTTCAAAGGCTTCGCGGCTTCGGAAAAAGCGATGCTGCTCTGCCTGGCAGTGGCCTTCGCCTCTTTTATCTCGGCGCAAATTTCTTACGGTTGGCAGGGTCAGCTGCACAAGGGCGCCAAGCAGCTCATTGGCTTAAGTTTTATGGTGATTTTTTTCTTGACCGTGCGGCGCCATGTTGACAGCCAAAGAATCCTGATAGGCGTCGTGACCTGGATTTGGCGGGGAGCCCTGGTGCTGGCCCTGCTCGGCATCTGGCAGTCGATTGCCGTAAACTTGCTTGACGTTTACTTTCTCGCTGACTGGGAGTGGGTGGATAAGCTCCTCGGACATACCTTTCCCTTTTGGCAGAACAAGCTGGATTACTTTGGGCCAATACTGCGGGCGAACTCCTTCAGCGCTGAACCTTCCTTCTACTGTCACTATTTATTGGCGGGCATGGGCCTGGCGGTCTTCCGATTATTCCCGCCACCTTTTATTCGCCGGACGCCCTGGAAGGCGCAACTCCCTTCTCTTGCCATTGCAGGCGCATACTTTGTGGCGTATCTCCTTTCTTTTTCATTAATGGGGGTGATCGGCCTGGGGATAGCGTTGTTGAGCTATTTTATTATTCTCAAGCGCATTAATTTCAAAAGCTTAATGATTATTGTGATAATCATTGTGTCCGTTTTTTCCTCGTGGAATTACTTCACCGAAGGACTTCTCATTAAAAAACTGGCGTCCCTCAACGAGATCTTGCCTAACGAATCAAAAGAAACGAATGATGCTTCAGTGCCGGCGCTGATATTGGCGATGAACCTGGAGGTAACCCTAGCCGGCTTGCGACAGAATCCCTTTTTGGGCTGGGGCGTCGGGGGCCATCCCGACGCGGTTGAGAGGGAGTTTCCCGGCTGGTTTTGGACGTCGGACCTGCGCTTTAACGAGGAGTTCAACGCGGACGATTCCGCTTCCCTGGCACTGCGTCTGTTATCGGAGATGGGCTTGCTGGGCTTCCTGATTTTCACCGGGACCTTCGGTCTGATCATCTGGCAGGCAGTGAGGGCCATACAAGGGGCGATAAAGGATCCCGCCACCTGGGAGGTGCTGCCTTTCTGCATCGCGGTTACGGTGGGGGCAATCTCATTGGTGGCGGTATTTCTAATGCGCAACGGATCCTACTTTAGCATGACCTTTTGGTTTTTATTGGCCCTGACCTCGGTGGTTCCACAAATATTAAAGAACCTGGTGGCAAATTCCCCTGTGCCGTATAGGCGAACTGATAGGAACCATTATCAGCACCTGTAATGACATCGATTACCCATTATCTAATATCCTAGAGTTACGTAATTATTTTGTCTCTTTTTAGTTGACTGCTGGTAGTCATCCTGATTTATGCCTCAATTAAGAATACATGTCAGTATAACTATTTACATTAATTAGGATAATTAATTTATTTAATACAATGTCAACAAGTAATATACTATATACACCTTTTCAGATACCAAAGAGGTTTTACTCATTAGATGTTATTAGAGGATTGGCAGCATTAAGCGTTGTCTTTTGGCATTGGCAGCATTTTTTTTACAATGGTACGGCTGCGATTAACTTTAATAAAACATTACAGCCATTTTATTCAATTTTGTTTATTTTTTATGATGCAGGTTTAATTGCCGTTCAATTCTTTTTTTCATTATCTGGCTTTATCTTTTTCTGGCTATATCATAACAATATCAGTGAAGGGAAAATTACCGCATGGAAATTTTCTGTTCTCCGTTTCTCAAGATTATACCCACTACACTTTTTGACTTTGATTTTTGTGTTATTTTGCCAAAGCTCTATTAATTATCATTCTGGATATTTTATTGTTTATTCATACAATGACTTATATCATTTTATGTTAAACATTTTCTTAATTTCAAATTGGGGATTTGAACAGGGCTTCTCGTATAATGGGCCAATATGGTCTGTTTCAATAGAAATAATGCTTTATATTATTTTCTTTATTTTATGTAGACTTATCAATACTACATATTATGTATTATTATTTGTTATTACTGCGGGCTTAGCGCTTTCAATATTCTGTCCCATTATTGGTCAAGGCATATTTTGCTTTTTTCTTGGAGGATTGATTTTCAAGTTTTATTCAGGCATTACCAAGTCTGGGAAAATAATTAAAGTTAGTATGCCTTTGTTGATTGTTACTCTTATGGGGTGGTTGTTGGTTGTATTAGAGGATAAATATCACCTGTTATTTCCTATTTTAGCAAGCTTTATAGGCAATATATGTACATATCATAATCATAATTATTGTGCTGATATTATACATAGATTATTTAAATTATTTATAATGGGTTTTTTATTCCCTATTACAATTTTAATTCTTGCTATTTTTGAAACAATTAAAGGTAGTTTGGGAAGAAGATTATCGTTTATTGGAAATATAAGTTACTCATTATACCTTATACACTTCCCATTACAACTGTTAATTATAATCATTGTTGATATGTTAGCAATAAATAAATTAATATTTTATACTAAATCGTCAATGCTATTATTTATTGCGATTTTAATTTCTCTTTCTTTGCTGAGTTATTATAAATTTGAACGGCCTATGCAAAGTTATTTAAGAAATAGACTTATCACTCGATGAATTGAATAGATTATTTTTGGTTTAAAAATGACCAAAACTGAAGAAGGCTTATCTAAACGTATCCGGAAGCGATACCGACTGCACCGGCTCCTTTTCGGGTCTCTAGATCTGTTGCTGCGGCTCTTCGTGAGATCAGCCCCAGGGGCACCTATTCCTGCTCCAAAAGCCATACTCTTAGCCAATGCCGCCCGTTTGGGGGATGTCGTCATCAGCACCAGCCTGCTTCCGGTTCTGAGACATGCATTTCCCCAGGCCAGAATCGGGTTTCTCACGAGCAGCAAATCCAGGGTGGCAATCGAAAACCACCCGTTCATTGACCGTATTCATATCTTAGATCACTGGTTTTGGTTCCATAAGGAAAAATCCCTGCGGTATCGATTCAAAACCTACTTTGACCAGAAAAAAGAGGTAATACAGGAGATCCGCCGGGAGGGATATGATGTGGCGATAGACCTGAGACAGTGTTTCCCTAATTTTATTCCCCTGCTCTGGGCAGCCCGGATTCCTCACCGGATCGCCTACGATACGGCAGGATTCGTCCCCTTGCTGACGCACGTGCTCCCCTATAGATTTGAGCTGAAACATGAATCTCGGTGGCAGGCGGATTTACTCAAGTTTTTGCCCATATCCCCGGAAAGCCTGGCACGACAATCAGGCAATTTGCCTGCCGCCAGTGACCGGGCTAAAAGAGAGGTAGAGCGCCTCCTGGGAGGGCGGGTCACGAAGTACCGGGTTATGCATATGGGCTCGACTATGATGCAGAGAGATTTGCCGCAAGGCACCTGGCGCAGCTTGGCCGAACTCCTGGTGGCGCAGGGGCATACCCTGATATTTACCGGGCAAGGTGAACAGGAAGAGCTAGCGGTTAGCCGGACCATTGCAGGTTTGGAGCACTGTATCAATGCGTGCGGTAAATTGAGCTGGGATGGGTTGGTGGAACTCATCCGGAGAGCCGAACTCCTCTATGCCGTGGAGACCTCGGTGGGCCATGTGGCCGCGGCGGTCGAGACGCCCGTGGTCTCCATTAAAAACGGCCTCTTCTCCCCGAATCGGTGGAAACCGTTTTATAACCGGGCCGTGGAAGTGAATGTAGATCTGCCTTGTTTTCCCTGTTTTCTGCGTCGCGGCTGCGAAAGCATGGCCTGCATCCGGGATATTTCGGTGGAGCAGCTCTATCAGGCCGGGGAACAGGCCTTGAGGCCTCAATAGCTCAGTTTATCTAACGAGCCGGTCGGGAAATAGTAGGGGATGCCAGGATGCTCCAAAAAAAACCACAGTGCGGAATATGCGGAGGGGTCTGCCAAACCGAGCTTGCCGACCTCTTTGACGACCGCTACGGCTCCCCGGGCTCCTATGCTATTGTCAGGTGTGGCGTCTGCGGCATGGAGCAAGTATGGCCGCAGTTATCCGAAGAAAAGCTGAAGGAGCTTTACGAGCGCTATTACAATTGGGGCGGTGAGCAGGGAACCAGCTATACCCGAATCAGAGAAAGGTTTCTCTCCTCTGCCGGGTATCGGCTCTGGCTCAGGTTGGATGGAGACATCGTTTTCCACCTGCGGCGGGGAACCGGCCGGTTGCTGGACGTGGGGTGCAACGAGGGGCGGGCGCTGGCTTTTTATGCCCGGAACGGCTTTCAGGCTGAAGGTCTGGAGTTGAACGAACGGGCGGCGGCAGTGGCGCGGGCTCAGGGTTTTGTGGTGCATACGCTGCCGTTGGCGGAGTTTAGGCCCCGGGAACCCTTTGATGTTGCGGTGTTGTCCAACGTCCTGGAACACGTGGTTGACCCCGTAGCCACCCTCAGCCAGCTCCGGGGGCTTTTGCGGCCTGGTGGCGAGATCTGGATCTCCTGCCCTAATGCCGACAGCCGGTGGCGGCGGGTTTTCAATCGGCGCTGGATCAATTGGCATGTTCCCTTCCATCTCTGGCATTTTTCCCCGGGAACCTTAAAAGACGTATTGGCACGGGCCCGGATGGACCTGGTGTCGATACAGACCGTCACCCCGTCCCTGTGGCTGGCCAGTTCGCTGGTCGCCTCTCTCAGTCAGCGCGGCCGGACCAACTGGTGGATGCGATCCGCCCCGGTTATGGCCGGGCTCATGCTGGCCAGCCGGGCCCTGTTGATGCCGCTGGGGCATATCGACCGGCAGATGCAAGGCGATGCCCTGCTTGTCGTGGCTAAGAGATAAGGCCGGCGGCTCACTACGAAGCGGATACATACTAGCTCTTAGCAATAATATAATTCATCAACTTTGTTGAATCAGCGGAGTTTAATGCATGAACGTTACTGATGAAATGATCAGCAAGATATATCAAGAAGGTTGCTTGGAATATAATAATCTCCCCACTATCGAGGAAGGTCGTTCGCATATCTATAACGAATGGACGTTAATCCAACTCAAACAAATTGTTAAGTATCTTGACAATCAAGAGGCGGTGTTCCTGGATATTGGGACCGGTCACGGCATGGCTCCGCGGGTGATGAAGAAGTTGGGGGTTAGGGCCATATCCCTGGATTGGCCGGTTACCGGAGGCTATGATGGCATCGAAAATGTCAAAGTGGCTGGGGTGGAAGGTTATTATTGTGAGGTAGGACGGGAACCGATACCGGTAGCAGACGAATCAGTTGATTGCGTGCTCATCGCCGATGTTTTGGAACATATCTGCCATTCTCCCAAGCCGGTACTACAAGACATATACCGGGTTCTTAAACCAGGCGGGGCATGTGTTGCCGCCATGCCGAATGCGACCCGATTAACGGTAAGAATAAAAGTCGCCCTGGGATATTCAAATTGGCCATATATCGGTGATTATTATGATAAACCTTTTCATGACGGACATCACCATGAATATACCCGTGACGAATTTAAAGAGATATTTAGAAGAGAAAATTTTATTGAAAGAAGTTTTATTTTTTATGAAAAGAACGCGAGATATATCAAAGTTGAAGATTTATCTAAAATAAAAACTATAGACAGAGAAGGAAAAGGTAGAGCAACAAAAGATCATTTCTTGGTAAAATTAGCCAAGTATCCAATCTTAATGCTCACGAGTGTTTTTCCATCTTTATGCGGTGCTATGTTAATCGTCGCCGAAAAACCAGGAAATGCAACGCTTCACTGCTATCCGGCCGGCTAACTGAAAGAGAGAACAGCCTTGATTTATCAGCACATTTGTCCATCATAAAGATACCGAAGTCGACCTATAAGAGGAGACAACGCTCAGCTCACTTGGTTCTGCAACAGCCTGTTAGACGAGCCGACCTAATTCTCTCCAAACAATTAACCGGCTAGCAGCTTCGCTCCGGGTGTTTCCGAAATTGCCACCACATGGCGCCCAAGGCACGGCGGAGCAAAGGTCATAAAGTGAAACAATATGTGTGGTATCTGCGGTACGTATGGTTTTGGGGATAGAGACCTGCTCCAGCGGATGTGCGACATCATCCGGTATCGAGGCCCCGATGATGAGGGTTATTTTGTAGATCCTCAGGTGGGCCTTGGCATGCGGCGTTTGAGTATCATTGACCTGCCCGGCGGTCACCAGCCCATCCACAACGAGGACGAAACTATCTGGGTGGTTTTTAACGGGGAAATTTATAATTTTCTCCAACTTCGGTCTGAACTGAAAAACCGGGGACATCGTTTTTACACCGATTCAGACACCGAAGTTATTGTCCATGCTTATGAGGAATACGGTGACCGTTTTGTGGACCATCTCACCGGGATGTTTGGCTTGGCTCTTTGGGATAGTCAACGCCGGCGGTTGGTGTTAGTCCGCGACCGGGTGGGCATCAAACCTCTCTATTTCCGGTGGGAGAACGGCCGCCTGTGGTTCGCCTCGGAGATCAAGGCCATTTTGGCCAGCGGCTGTTCCCGGGAAATGAACTTTCTGGCCCTGCACCAATATCTCTCGTATGCCCATGTGCCGGCGCCAAACACCATCTTTAAGGGAATCCAAAAACTTCTGCCGGGCCATATGCTGGTTTGCCAGGATAGCCAGATGGAGATTAAGCCGTTCTGGGATTTGCCGGTTGATTCAGATGCAAACCTGTCGTGGGAAGACGCCAAGGCCGAGACCTTCCGCTTGCTGGAAGAGTGTGTCCGCAGCCATTTAATCTCGGATGTTCCCCTGGGGGCTTTTTTAAGCGGGGGGATTGATTCCTCGGCCATTGTAGGCTTAATGGCCAGGTACACCGAGGCCCCGGTGCGAACCTTCTCCCTGGGGTTTGAGAGCCGGGCGCGACATTTTGATGAATTGGATTATGCCCGGTTGATCGCCAAACGTTTTCGCACCGAGCATACGGAGATCCCGGTTAGCGTTGACGTGGTAAAGGTCCTCCCCGAGGTGATCTGGCACTTTGACGAGCCTTTCGCCAATGACACGGCCCTGATCATTTATCAGCTCTCCCAGGAAGTGAAAAAGCACGTCACGGTTGTTCTGGCCGGCACTGGAGGGGACGAAGTCTTCGGGGGCTATCCCCGTTATCTGGGAATGAGGCTGGCCGAGCTCTACTCCCGGGCCCCGCTTTTTCTCCGGAAGACCTGTGCAGATTTATTAACCAGAACGGTTTCGGAAAATGTTGATGGCCGCCACCTTAACCGCAGACTCCGGGAATTCGCTCAGGGAGGAATAATGAATCCGGAGGATCGCTATGTAAAATGGATCACTTTCTTCAGCGAAGCGGCCAAACAGCAACTTTACACTGACTGGGGCCGGACTTTAATGCAGGGTTCCGACGGCGCCGGGATCACCCGCCAATATCTGGCTCACCCCTGCGGCAAGAAAGATTATAACGATGCAGTTTTTTATGCGGATATTAAGACCTATCTGCCTAATGACCAATTGGAATACAATGAAAAAATGAGTATGGCTCATTCCCTGGAGTTGCGAGTCCCCTTCTGTGACCATCGACTCGTAGAGTTTGCGGGACGATTGCCACTCAGCTTGAAAACCAGGGGATTCAAGACCAAGCGGTTGCTTAAGGAGGCAATGCGGGGTTTTCTGCCAGACACTATCATTGATCGACCCAAATTAGGGCTGCATGCCCCCGTGGGAATCTGGCTCCAGACCGATCTTAAGCCTCTGGTCTTGGATCTACTCTCCCGCCAGACCGTGGAACGCCGGGGGTACTTCCGCTATGACTCCATCAAAGAAATGATCGGCCTGCATAATGCCAACAAGCGTGATTTTAGCTGGCATATTTGGATGCTCTTAATTTTGGAGATCTGGCACCGGATGTATCTGGATGAAGAGGATATCCAACGTGGTTTGGAACTGCACCTCTGATTTTAAACATTAGAGTCAATGCCCAAAACAAATTGCTCAAAATCATAAAACGGGAAACCCCCACTCTCTTGGGGGCAACGCCGACTTGGATGGATGCGAAATAGAGACTGCGAACAGGTATCGAACATGTTATATAATCAATGTGAGACCCTACCGGGAAGCTTCGCCTTGTGGTATCAACCGTAGGCAGAGGGAAAAAATTTCCTTCAGGAATAAACGAACCGCGTCTTTAGTTTTAATATGGTCATCTTGCCTGGCGAAAGTTTGGTAACTTTCGCTTATTGAAAATTGGAAGAAATGGCAAAAATATGAAACAAGTTGTTCAGAATTATAAAACCGGAGAACTCAGTTTGCTGGAAGTCCCGTCGCCTGGCGGGCGCAGCGGCGGGGTGCTCGTGCACAATATTTGTTCCTTGATCAGCGCCGGCACCGAACGGGGGATGGTGGAATTGGGCCGCAAGAACCTCCTGGAAAAAGCCCGGGCGCGGCCCGACCTGGTCCGGAAAGTTATGGACAAAGCCCGCACCGAGGGGTTCCTCAGTACCTACCAAAAGGCGATGCAGCGGCTGGAAGCGCCCATGGCTTTAGGCTATAGCAGTGCCGGCACCGTCATCGCGGTGGGGGAAGGCGTCACTGACCTGGAAGTGGGCGACCCGGTGGCCTGTGGTGGTATAGGTTATGCAAGTCATGCAGAGACCGTGTTTGTCCCCCGGAATTTGTGCGTCAAGGTACCGGTAAAAACCGCCGCCGCTCATAAAGGGAATCTTGGAGAGATGACCCCAGCCAGCCCAGCCTGCGACCAGCACGTCCCCTTTGCCGAGGCGGCCTATACCACTTTGGGGGCCATCGCTCTGGAAGGGGTGCGCGTGGCGGACGCTCGCCTCGGGGAGACCATCGTTGTCCTGGGTCTCGGCCTCGTAGGCCTGCTGACTGTCCAGATTCTCAAGGCCGGGGGCTGCCGGGTAATCGGCGTGGATCTCGACGCCAGCCGCTGCCAACTGGCCCTGGAACTCGGCTGTGATCTCGCCGCGCTTCCCTCCCAGGCCCAGGACCTGGTGCGGCACCTGACCGGCGGCGACGGCGCCGACACGGTCCTGATCACTGCCGCCACCACCTCCAGTGAGCCGGTGCATCTGGCGGGAGAACTGGCCCGTGACCGGGGCAGGGTGGTAATCGTGGGCATCGTGGGCATGGAGGTGCCCTACAAGCTCTTTTATGAAAAAGCATTGGAGCTGCGGCTCTCCCGCTCATACGGCCCGGGCCGCTATGACCGTTTTTACGAAGAAAAGGGCGTTAACTATCCTCTGGCGTATGTCCGCTGGACCGAGAACCGCAATATGCAGTCTTTTCTCCAGTTGGTCGCAGACGGCAAGGTGAACGTGGATCGACTTACCACCCATCGCTATCCCATCGACCAGGCCCTGGAGGCCTACGAACTTATCACCAAGGGGAAGGAACCTCATATCGGGGTTATCCTCCAATACCCGGAAATCTCAAGCTCAAGCAGCCGCATTTCTGTGCAGAAAGCCGCAGCGGATGCGGATCTCCACAGAAAAATCGCCACGCCCCCGGCCGGCAGGCAGGCCACCCAGGGGGCGATTTCGGTGGGCGTGATCGGCGCCGGCAACTTCACCACCGGAGTCCTTCTCCAGGCCTTGCGCAAGATCGAAGGGGTGGAGCTCGCGGCCATCTGTTCCCAGGGCGGCCTCAGGGCCCGGGCCGCGGCGGATCGATTCGGCTTCTCCTACTGTACCTCAGACGCTGAGGAGCTTCTCCACGATGCGAACATTCAGGCCGTCCTGGTGACCACCCGCCCCAGTTCACACGCGGACCTGACTATGCTCGCCCTAAAGAATGGCAAACAGGTCTTTGTCGAAAAGCCCCTGGCAGTCAACCTGGAGCAGTTGCAAAAAATCGCGCAAACCTGGGAACCCGGAAATGGCGGCGTGCTGATGGTGGGATTTAACCGCCGTTTCTCACCTTTTGCCCAGAAATTAAAGGATTTCTTTAAGGACCGCAGCACCCCTCTGGTGGCCTGTTACCGGGTGAATGCGGGGGCTCTGCCGAAGAATGACTGGCAGCATGATCCCGAGGAAGGGGGAGGCAGAATCATCGGGGAAGTCGGACATTTCATTGACTTCCTCAGTTACCTCACCGGGGCTTCACCCGAGCGCGTCACGGCCGAGGCCATAGGAGGAACCGACGCCAGTCTCTCGGTCCACGAAAATGTGTCAATCACCTTGCGTTTTAGCGATGGGTCCGTCGGAACCATCATTTATGTGGCCGAGGGCGCGGCGAGATTTCCCAAGGAGAGGGTGGAGGTCTTCGGAGGAGGCGCCGTAGGGGTTATCGATGACTTCCGACGCCTGGAGCTGGTGAAGGGCGGCCGGAGTAAGGTACACCGCGGCTTGCTCAGCCAGGACAAGGGTCATCGGCAGGAATTGTTCGACTTCTTCGAGGCCATTCGCCGGGGGGGTACATCCCCGGTTCCTCTGGCAGACTACCTTCTCACCACCCTGTGCACCTTTCAGGCCGTCAAGTCGCTACAGACCGGCCTGCCCCAGCCGGTAAGTTTGTCCTTACTGGCCAAGGCAGATTAGCGGGTTGACCCGGCTGATGTCCATGGTGAACTCAACCACCTTACCCTTGTATTTTCACTCCCTCCGGCGGCTGCGGTTGAGTCAGGTTGCCGCCCGGCTCAGTCTTGCGGCCCGGCAGCGCACGTTACATCGCTGGCCCGGGTACTTGGCTCGGCGCTACCAGGTGGCGGAGGCCGCGATCTTTCCGGCCCCTCAGCCGCTGCTGCCTTACGATCGCGACCTGATGGCCCGGGGAGTGAGAGAAAGTTCGGCAGCCGAAGATTTGCCCCGACGCCTGGCCGACCTGAAGGCCAACCGGTTTCAATTCCTCAACCGGACGGTAGCTTTTGGAGCGCATATTGCCTGGAACCCCCGGGAAGAGTCCCGGCTGTGGCGTTATAACCTGCACTACTTCGATTATTACTGGGACCTCATGTTGGCCGAGTCGGTGGCCCAGGACGAGGAGGTCTATCGGTGTTTCCGCCGCTTGGCGGATTCCTGGATGACCCGGAACCCCATAGCCCAGGGTGTGGGGTGGCATGCCTATCCCATTGCCCGGCGCATCGTCAACTGGATTTATGCGGCGCACGCTTTTCAGCCCCGGTTGGCGAAAGACGACGTGTTTCGGCGGCGTTGGCTGGCCAGCCTCTTCAGCCAGTGCCGTTTCCTGGCGGATCATCTGGAGTGGGATTGCCGGGGCAACCACCTCTTTGAAGACGGCAAATCGCTCCTGGTGGCCGGGTTGTTTTTCGCCGGTGCGGAAGCCGAGGGCTGGCTCCGCCAGGGAGCGCAACTGGTGTGGCAGGCCCTGGAGGATCAGATTTTTGTTGATGGCGGGCACTACGAACGCAGTCCCATGTATCATGCCATAGTCTTGCAGGACTACCTGGAAATCTTCGCCCTTTATCATGCCAGAGGCCTGCAGGTGCCAGCCGGGGCTGAAGCTAAATTGCGGGCCATGGTGGATTGGTTCTTGGGCCTGCGCCATCCTGACCAGGAAATCCCTTTGTTTGCGGATGCGGCCTTTGGGATCGCCCCCTCCCCGGAAAAACTGCTGCCGGTGGCTGCAGTGCTGCTCCGGGAGTCCCGCTATAAATGGCCGGGCCAGGTTTTCGGCCCCTGGGCCCGATTTCTTTTGGGTCAGCCAGGCCTCCAGATTTTTGACGGATTGCCCGCCTCGGCGCCCACAGGGTTCGGAAAGACTGGTTTTTTCCCCGAGAGTGGTTACTTTCTGTTAGGGGATGACCGGGGCAATACCCTGATCCTGGATGGCGGCGGCATCGGCCCAGACGAAGCGCCGGCCCATGGCCACTGCAACATCTTTGGCTATGAACTGTCAACGGCAGGGCAGCGGGTCATCGTTGATTCAGGCGTCGAAACCTATGAGCCTGGCTCCTGGCGAGATTACTATCGAGGCACGCGGGCCCACAACACCTTGACGGTGGACGGGCTCGAACAGTCTGAGGTCTGGGCCGCGTTCCGCGTGGCCCGCCGGGCCACTGTGCAGGAGGTGCATTACGCTAGCCAACCGGAATTGTCTTACTTTGAGGGCACCCATGACGGCTTTGCCAGACAGATTCCCGGACTGAAGCACCGCCGTTTGGTGGTCTCCGTCCCCTCGGCTTTCTGGCTCATTGCCGATGATGTTTATGGCGCCTTGGGACACCACCGGCTGGAAAGCTTTATTCACCTGCACCCGGATGTCGCGGCGCCCTGCGGCGCCGCCGCCATGGAGGACCCCGTCCCGATCCTGGGGCCAGATGGTTCCGTCCTGATGTATCTGGTTGCCTTCGGATTTGATGAGCGCCTCTGTGCCTCGGGGGATAGCGCCACATTACAGGGCTGGTATGCCCCCCAGTTCGGCCGGCGGTTGGCCAATCAAGTCAATATCTTGCGGCGGGAAGGGGAGTTGCCGCATCAGGTGCGGCTATGCCCTGGTGTTGCCGGGTAAAGGCCGGCCAAGCATTGCCGCCGATCGCTCTGACGTCGGGAGATAGTTTTACGGTGGAGATACCACCCCGGGTCTATTACATTCACCATCACCACAAGGAAGTGAGGTTATCTACACAAACAAAACCATGAGCCAAGCAACCACTCCTCTGAAGATAGCCGTATTTGGCTTGGGATATGTGGGCATCGTTACCGCGGTCTGCCTGGCCTACAAGGGGCATGAGATTGTCGGGGTGGATGTCAACCCACTGAAATTGTCCATGATTCGGGATGGACGCAGCCCCATTATCGAACCACACCTGGCCGAAATGCTGCAAGAAGTGGTGGCCGCGGGACGTTTCCGGGTTACCGAAAGCCCGGATGAAGCGGTGTTGGAGACACAGCTCTCTTTCGTGTGTGTCGGCACCCCGAGCGACGATTACGGAGGGCTGGACCTGCGCTACGTACGGCAGGTGGCCAGGGAAATTGGCCGGACCTTGCGCCGGCAACCGGACTACCACCTGGTGGTGTTCCGGAGCACAATGCTGCCCGGGACGATTACCGGTGAACTGATCCCCCTCCTGGAAGAAGAGTCCGGGAAGCTGGCCTCCCACGATTTCGGCGTTTGCGGCAACCCGGAGTTCCTGCGGGAAGGCAGCAGTATCCACGATTTTGATAACCCGCCATTCACGGTTATCGGTGAGATCGACGCGCGCAGCGGAGAACTGCTGGATTCGCTCTATCGTGATTTTTTGGATACGCCCATAATCCGCACCGACCTGCAAACCGGAGAGATGGTTAAATATGCCTGTAATGTCTGGCATGCCATGAAGATCACCTTTGCCAATGAAATCGGTAACTTTTGCAAGCAGCACTCCATAGATAGCCATAAGGTGATGGAGATCTTTTGCCTGGACACGAAATTGAACATATCCACCGCCTATCTGAAGCCGGGTTTTGCCTTTGGCGGGTCTTGCCTGCCCAAAGACCTTCGGGCCCTGCTCCACCGGGCTCAGTCGATGCACTTGGCCCTGCCGGTTTTAGAAGCCGCCAGGAGCAGTAATCAGAACCAGGTGAACCGGGGGGTCGAGATGATTCTCCGCACCAACAAGCGGCGGTTGGGCATCTTGGGACTGTCTTTTAAAGAACATACGGACGATTTACGGGAGAGTCCCCTGGTATCGTTGGTCGAAAAGCTTATCGGCAAAGGGTTCGATCTCTTGATCTATGATGTCGATGTGTCCTTGAGCTGGCTCATAGGCGCAAACCGCCGCTATATAGAAAAAACTATTCCCCACATTGCCTCTCTGATCCGGGACAGCCTCGAGGAAGTGATTGACCACGCCGAAGTATTGGTGGTTGGCAAACGTTACCCGCAGCTCGAGGAGCTCTTGTCGAGCTTGGATAAACATAAAACGGTCATTGATTTAGTGCGGATTTTTAAAGAGCCGCCTCATCTTAAGTGCGAATACCACGGCATTTGCTGGTAAACCGGTTGGCGGGATGGCGTCGGCGCTCATGACGCTGTTCCGTTTGCTGAGGACTTCCATGAAGAAAGACGATAACGGACTACCCTCCCCGATGCGGGTTGAGCAGACAGATAGGCCCCTCAAGATCGCCGTGATCTATAGCCGGCCACCTTTGCCCATGACGCGTACGGACCAGAAAACGGTCGCCCATTTGTTGGATTTTCTCAGCCAACGCGGGCATCGGGTCGACCTCTATTCCCTGGAAAATGGCAAACCCGCCTCACCGGTACAGCGGGCCTGGTTAGAAGAACGTTGCCGCCGTGTTATTCTCTATGATCAGAAAATCAGGCTAAACTTGTTGGGAATGGGCGTTGGTTTGATCAAAGGACTGCCTTTACAAGTAGGATGGTTTTATAATACAAAGCAGATTAGATCAGTTCAAGAGGCAATTCTGGATGGCGACTTCGATATTGTTTACTGTTACTATATTCGCAGCGCCGAGCCTTTTCGCAACGTTCTGCCATTAAGTCATACCGCCAAGAACCAACCACGGCAGCGGCCGATTTGCTTCTTGGCGATGCAATTATCACAGTCCCTCAACACCAGGCGAATGATGGAGAACTTCCAAACCTGGCGTGATCGACTGATTTACTCCGTTGAGAAGCGGTTGGTGCGGCGTTATGAAGCGCGAATTTGGTCTAAATTCCACCGTACCATCCTCATCGGGCCCAAGGATGTAGAGGAAATTAAACGCGTCTGCATGGAATACGGCCAACCTGAGATCGACAATTTCTTTCTCGGTCCCCACGGGGTTGATATCCACCGTTACGCTCCCCGCCAGGAGGTCACCCCAGATCCCTACACCCTGGGGTTTTGTGCCGATATGGGAGTCAACACCAATATCCATGCCATTACCTGGTTCGTGCAGCAGGTCTGGCCTTTGGTCAAGCACAGTGAGCCCCGGGCGCGTCTGCTCATCGTGGGGCGTCGCGTCACCCCGGCGGTGCGTGCCATGGCAGCTCAGGACGGCATTGAGGTTACCGGCGAGGTTCCTAATCCTGCCGACTATATTGTTAAGGTTACCGTCTGCATTAACCCCGTGAGAGCCGCCGCAGGCATGCAGAACAAGCTCCTGGAGTATTTGGCCATGGGGAAACCGGTGGTAGCTACTTCCGTGGCCAACGAAGGGATCGGGGCCATTCCCGGGAAGCATCTGTTGATCGCCGAATCCCCCGGTGAATTTGCCGACTGTATTGCGCGTTTATTCAATAACCCTGAGCTGCGAAACTCCTTGGGCCAGGCCGCTCGTAGCTTTATCGAGGCCAACTGGACCTGGGAAAAGCATTTTCTTGATCTGGAAAAAGAGATGTATAAGGCGCTCGATACATGCCCCTGATACTGGTCGGGCTTACAATGTTTACCGCAAATTGTGCTCTCATTTCTCAAATCGAGATTTTAGTGGGTCAGAGTAGCTGTCATGGAAAATAAATCCGGGGTTTCAGTAGAACGACGCGGGATATTTGAAGAACATGCCAGCCTCATCTCTCTCATCCAAAAGTTAGTAGACAGCTGCACTGTATTTATTCTTTTATTTGCGACCACGACGTTCTTTGATTTTTCCTTTGATAACTCTTATACCATTCTCGCCAGCACCGCATTTTTTCTGACCCTGATTGTGTTTCAAGAAGCCGGACTCTACCGCCCCTGGCGAGGAGTTGAGTTTTCGCGTCTGGTACGCCGGTTATTTTCCGCTTGGCTGGTCGTGGTCATTATTCTGGTATCGGCGGGCTTCCTATCGAAGACCTCGATTCTGTTTTCCCGGCTGGTCGTCGGTGTGTGGATAATTTTAGTCCCTATCAGCCAGTTAACCTTGCGCTTCCTCATCTTCTCGGTGCTCAGATGGATGCGCTCCAGGGGTGTGAACCTCCGCACCGTGGTCATTGCCGGTGCCGGGGACTTGGGTCAGCGGCTGGCAAGAAATATCATCACCGGCCCCTGGCTGGGCTTGCGCCTTATCGGCTTCTTTGACGACTACTTAACCGATCCCACGGTCAGGCTTAATGTGGGGAGAGACGACTACCCGAATCTGGGGAACCTGGATGACCTGGTGGACTATGTCAAGGTGCATAAAATCGATATGGTCTATCTGGCGCTGCCCCTGCGGGCGGAAGAGCGACTGCGGCAAGCCGTGGAGGGATTGGAGGACACCACCGTTTCCGTGTATTTTGCCCCGGATATCTTTATTTTTTCACTCCTGGGCGCTTGCCTGACGGATTTACGGGGGGTTCCCCTCATTTCCCTGAGGGAGACCCCGTTTTATGGGGTGAACAGTTGGCTGAAACGTGCTGAAGACCTTCTGTTGGCGAGCCTGTTCCTCCTGGTCAGTTTGCCGCTGATGCTCATCATTGCCCTGGGCATAAAGGTCACTTCCCCGGGACCGGTGTTCTTTAAGCAATGGCGCTATGGTTTGGATGGAAAAGAAATTCTCATCTACAAATTTCGCACCATGAGAGTCTGTGAAGATGGCACCGAGAATTTTACCCAGGTTACGCAGAATGACCCCCGAGTCACCCGCTTCGGAGCATTTTTGCGGCGCATCAGCCTGGATGAATTGCCCCAGTTCATCAATGTGCTGCAGGGCAGCATGTCCATCATCGGCCCCCGGCCGCACCCGCTGGCGCTTAATTCGCAATTCCGCCAGTATGTGCCTCGCTATATGCTCCGCCACAAGATCAAACCGGGGTTGACCGGTTGGGCCCAAGTTAATGGCTGGCGCGGCGAGACGGATAACCTGAAGAAGATGGAGATGCGCGTGGCCCACGATTTAGAGTATTTAGCTAATTGGTCCTTGTGGCTGGATATCAAGATCCTCTTTCAAACCGTTGTGCTCCTTTTCAGAGATCATAATGCGTATTAGTTTCACCGGCCAAGGATTCCTTCACCTGGGGGATCATCCTTAGCTTCTTTCACCGGTCCCAGGTGAGCAGCTACAGGAATTTCATGACTAAAGTCAGTCCAGGAAGGACCCCGCCGCGCCGCCTCCGCGTGCTTTTGCTTGCGGCTGCCTGTAATCCTTTCCAAGGCTCGGAGTCGGCTGCCGGGTGGGGACGGGCGGTGGAAAGCGCCAGAAAACATGAAACCTGGGTGATCTGCGGCCATTGGGATCAACAGGACATTACCCGCTACCTGAGCGAACAGGGAGAGATTCCCGGCCTGCACTTCGCTTTTGTCAAAAAAAGCCGGCTCGAAGAGTTATTGAAGCGGGGGCAGCCCTTTTATGAACTGCATTATCTCCCCTATAATTTGTGGCATCGCCGCGCCTTCACGTTGGCGGCGCGCCTGCACCGGGAATTATCTTTCGACCTGATCCATCAGGTTTGCATCATCGGGTTTCGAGAGCCCGGATATCTCTGGAAACTCGACGCCCCTTTTATCTGGGGACCGGTAGGGGGAACCCAGAACTATCCCTGGCAATTTCTCAGAGCGGCTGGGTTTATGGGTATCCTTAAGGAGGGCACGCGCTCGATAATCAATGTGCTCCAATTCCGTTACAGCCCCCGAGTCCGCCTGGCGCTCAAGAGAAGTGCGGCCCTCATCGCCGCCAATGCCGCCATCCAAAAGGATTTTGAACGGGTTCACGGCATTAAGCCGCCCGTTTTATCGGAAATAGGGGTACATAACGTGGCGCCCCGGCCAACCAGGCTCAACACGCCCCATAATCCGGTGAGAATTTTATGGAGTGGCCAATTCAAGCATCATAAAGCCTTGCATCTCTTGTTGCAGGCCCTGTCTCGGATGCCGGCCGATTTTCACTACGAGCTCAAAATTTTGGGAGATGGCCCGCTGAAAAAGCGCTGGCAAGCCCTGGCCCGGCAACTGGGAATCGAGGCCCATTGCCAGTGGCCCGGCTGGATTCCGCATGAACTGGCCATGAAGGAATATGATTGGGCCGATATATTCGTCATCACCAGTTTGAGAGACGTCAACCCCAACGTGGTGCTTGAGGCCATGTGCGCAGGCTTGCCCATCATCTGCCTGGACCACCAGGGCGTTGGCGAGATTGTCACCGAGGAGTGCGGCATTAAAATCCCGGTGACCACACCCGAAGAGGTGGTGGTTGCCTTGCAGGACAGCCTGGCAAGCCTGGCCGCCGACCGGGTCAGGTTGGAGATGTTATCCCGGGCAGCCCTGAGGCGGGCCAACCAGTTTTTATGGAGCGATAACGGAGAGCAGATGGCCATGATTTATTGGGCTGCCTTGAAGAAACAGGGCGTGTCACCGGGGTCCGGAATACCCTGAGATGGCAGGGAAGCCCTTGGCAGACCGGGGAGCAGGCACAGGATTAACGCCAGGAAATGACCGGTTGCCCCCGGACCGGGGTACACCGGAACCCCCGGCCGCCCGGAAATGGCTCCTGACCCTCGTTGATCAGGGGATCGTCAGCGCCAGCGGTTTTTTGGTCATGGTCATCATCGGCCGGGCCTGCGCCAAGGAACAGTTAGGCCTCTATTTTCTGGGGTTGAGCATCGTCGGCTTTTTGATGGAGCTGCAAAACGTCCTCATCTGGTCTCCTTACACCGCGCTGAGTCAACGACTCAAGGGTTCCGCCCATGCCCTGTATACGGGCAGCACCTTAGCGCACCAATGGGTTCTTGGGGCCCTGGCCATGTTAGTCATGGCGGGAGCCGGTTATTGCCTGTCCTGGGGCTGGGGGCCTTCGGGACTGGGGCCGGTGGTCTGGATGTTGGTCCTGGCCGGGCCCTTTATTACCTTCCGGGAATATGCGCGCCGGGTATGTTTCGCGGGCTCGCAAATCAAGACCGCGCTCTGGTTAGATTCCGGTTCTGCCCTCTTTCAGGCGAGCGTCCTGCTTTTGTTGGCCTACTTTGGCAAGCTGTCCGCGGTGCGTGCCTTTGGGATCATTGGCCTGGGGGCTTTCTTGGCTTCACTGATCTGGCTCCTGAGGGTCAAGGGGAGCCTGGCGTTCTCCAAAGCCGGGGTGGCCTCAGACCTGAGCCGCAATTGGTCCTTCGGCAAGTGGATCCTGGGCGGCAATTTGGCCTTGTTCCTCAGCTGTGAAAGCTATCCCTGGATTTTGAACGGCCTGCACGGCACCGCAGTCGTGGCCGCCCTGGCCGCCTGCCAGGGGGTGATGGGTCTGGCGAGGCCCTTCCTGCAGGGAACCACGAATTTTCTGGCCCCCAAAGCCGCCCAGATCTTCGCCCAGGGAGGCGCCACGGCATTGCGCGCCTTTGCGCGGCAGAGCACCCTTGCCATCGCCCCGGTAGCAGTTTTGGCTTGCGTCGGTATCATGGCGTTTGGGAGTAACCTGGTGACCTTAATCTATGGGCCCCAATATACCGGTCTAGGCCTGGTGATCGCCATACTTAGCTTAAATACCCTGACCATGGCTCTTACCGTTAGCGTGGATTATGGTATCTGGGCGATGGGGCGGACCGACCTAAACTTTAGAATTGAGATCGTCCGACTGTTGATAACCTCTACGTTGGGTGTGGGGTTAGTGTATTACTTTGGTCTGATCGGCGTTGCCTGGGGGCTACTTACCGGAAGTATTACCGTAGGGGTTATTCAGTGGATAGTCTTTTTTAGATCAATTTCATTTAACAATAAATAAATTTTTAATAGTTTATGGCAGAGAGATATAGAACACAAATCAATTAATTTCTCATAAAAGACATATTCAAGGCTGAGTTATTGCTATTAAGATTATTTAAACAACTATTTATTTAAACTCGTGATAAAATGATATATTTTGGATATAGGTTAATACCTATCTAATAGGTAGACTCACCATGTCGAATATCAACCGGTCACTGGCAAACCTGGTTTTTCGAAGGCAGTTTTTGCTCGGACCCGGGACCTTTTCGCCAACCTCACATTGGAAGACTCTATCTCTCGATGAGGAAATTTTCCTATCAGTACACCCTGATCTTGAGATGGTTACCTGTTCGACTCATGAAGGTTCCGTGACGCTGCTTGGATTTGTCATAGATCCTTTCAATCCTTCCAGCACCTCAGAAGAAATCATCCAGGCTGTGGCTCAACAAGCTTCAAATCTTTCTGATCTCGTCGTCCTGTGTGAATCTCTTTCAGGTCGCTGGGTGCTCATATACCGATATCAACGCGAAATTATTATTTTTACCGATCCGTGCGGTTTCCGGCAGGTATTTTATTGTATCAACGACAGCGGGGCATGGTGCGGTTCTCAGCCGGAAATCCTTAAAGCTGCTGCTGGCCTGGATAGAGAAGATGATGAAGAACTCTTGGCATTTATGATCGATCCGGACTTCGGGCGGCGGGAATCGGCTTGGGTAGGAAGCAGGACCCCCTATAAAGGTTGTTACCACTTGTTACCGAACCACTACTTGAATTTAAAGTCAAGCCAGCAAATCCGCTTTTTCCCGGTTGCGAAGCCGGAGAAGAAATCACTGCTTGAGATAATCGAAATCGCCACGGATATTCTCGAGGGATCTTTTGCAGCCATGGCAAACCGATGGGACTTGATGCTGCCGGTCACCTCGGGGTGGGACAGTCGCGTCTTGCTCGCGGCATCGCGCCGCGTTTCTGACCATATCGAGTATTATATTGATCTCCAAGGAACGCTAACCCTGAACCATCCCGACGTGTGGGTTCCAAGACGTATTGCCGAAAAACTTGGGATTAGCTTTGTCATAAGAAACTCAAAGGATAATTTGCCGGGATGGTTTGTCGGTATCCTGGCGCACAATATTACCGGAGCGCGGGTCCTTCCGAAAACCCGGATGATATATGCAAATTTTTTGGCAAAAGAAACAAGAGTGAACCTAAGCGGCAACGGAAGCGAAATTTGCCGAAATTTCTATGAGACATATTATTACCTAAATCCTCACCAACCAAAAATTGATGACCTGGTGAGATGTCTCAGCCAATCTGGCGGACAATTTGCCAGGAATGAGGTTCAGAAGTGGCAAGCTGACTTCTTAGCATCCGGGACGAGAGATTTTAATATCTTAGATATGCTGTTTTGGGAGCAGGATCTCGGTAACTGGGGAGCGCAATATGCTGCTGAACAGGATATTGTTATCGAAGAGTTCTGTCCATTTAATTGCCGGCGGTTGATTACAACATTACTTTCAGCGCCAAGAGAGTTACGCGTTCAGCCTAATAATTCTCTGTATCGGCACCTCATTGACGCAATGTGGCCGGAACTGTTGACTTTTCCATTTAACCCCGCCCCCAAGATTGGCATAGACCGTGAATGTATTCTGCTTTTCTTGAAGCAACGAGTCCAGCCTTATGTCCCTCGGTCGATTGTTAACTGGCTAAAATATAGGGGTATTCTTTAATAGTATGTGCGGCTTAACTGATACTCACGCCTTGGATGTACTCGTAAATCACTTGAGAAAGAATGGTAATACCGTAAAATATTATCATTGAAGACCAGGAAGGATACCCATGGGTGAAGTAGATATTACTATTGTGCTGGCCACCTATAACCGCGCCCCTCTGCTTCGGAAAGCCTTAAAAAGTCTGGTGCAACAGGAGACCGGCGGGCAATTTTCCTACGATATCCTGGTGATTGACGATGGCTCCACCGATGATACGGCCGCGGTGGTTAAGGGCTTTACAGACAATACCCCTGGATTATCGATGACCTATGTTTACCAGGAAAATCTTGGTCAGAGCTTCGCCTTGAATAAAGGGGCTGCATTGGCCCACGGCAACTGGCTGGCTTTCTTTGATGACGATCAATGGGCGGAACCCAGATGGCTGGCGGAGCTTTACCGCGTGGCCCGGGAAGAGGAAGCTGATTGCATAGGTGGAGCGGTTGCCCTTGACCTCCCTGAATCGCTCCCCCTGGAATTGGGGACCAGGACTCGGCGGATGTTGTCCGAGAAAGTCCCGAGGGCAAATTCCAGGCATAGGTCGATTAAAGAAAATATCGGCTCAGGCAATGCCCTGATTCGCCGTTCGGTATTCAAGCAGGTTGGGAACTTTGATGTCGTTTTGCGCTGCGGCTACGACACGGATCTCTTCTGGAGAATCGAGCAGGGTGGCTTTCGCCTGGCCTATGCCCCCCATGCCGTAATCCACCATGTAATCCCTGAGCCGCGTTTGCAACCTGCTTACCTGCAACGCCTCTGTTGCATGCGGGGAGTTGCCAGTGCCCGCATTTGTTGGCGTTATGAAGGCCCGCTGGGCTTAATAGGGTCAAACCTCTGGCGGCTTGGGGTCGCCTTGGGGCGTGATCTAACGATCATAAGCATCGCCGCCTGTGGCCGTCATCGTCCCTTGCTTCTGGACAGTCTTCTGAGTTTCTGGTTTAGTGCAGGGTTTATGCGCGGCAGTCTTTTTTCCCTGGCGCCCGGGGTATTCCCCCAGAAGAAATTCATGGCGGCTTTCGGCTCTGCGGTTCCAGCGGATTCACTATCGCGTGAGTCCTCTGACCCTCCTATCAGTTTGAGGAAATGACTCTGATGGCCGACGAAAAATTTGTTATTATAACTCCTGCCAAGAATGAGGCGAAATACCTGGGGAAAACTATCAAGTCTCTGGTATCCCAGAGCCTTTTGCCGTGCGAATGGGTGATTGTGGACGATGGCTCCGTGGATGAGACGTATCATATTGCCGAGGCTGCCGCCCGGGCCCATTCGTGGATTAAAGTTATACGGCGGCCAGATCGAGGTTGCCGAGATTTTAACAGCTTTTTTGTGGAGGCTATTTACGAAGGCCTCGACCATTTGAGTGAAAAGGACTATCAGTATCTCTTTAAAATCGATGCCGATATTGTTCTCGGGCCTGATTATTTCAAAAAGATTCTCGCAAAATTTGCTGATAATTCTCAATTGGGCATCGCCGGGGGGGTAGTCTACGATAGTATCAAGGGTAAAAAAGTCCGGGTGAGAACCTTACCGGAGATTGTTCTGGGCGCCATCAAGGGCTGGCGGAGAGAATGCTTCGAGGAAATTGGAGGTCTTTTCAGAGGATTGGGATGGGATGCCATTGACGTCTTCAATGCCATGATGCTGGGTTGGGAAACGAAGAGTTTTGAGGAGGAAGAACTGCGGGTACTCCATCTGCGGCCCACCGGATCCTCCATCAAGAATATCCTCCATGGACATGTCAGAAACGGGAAAACTCTCTATTTTACCGGAGCCCTCCCGATATGGCTCCTGGCCAGCGCTACCTACCATATGACGGACCGCCCTTTCGTTTTGGGCAGCCTTTGTATGCTCATGGGCTATCTTAGAGAACTGTGGAAAGGCTCGCCACAGTACGGTGACCAGGAATTTCGGCGGTTCCTGGGCACCTGGCGCAAACAGAAATTAGTCAGGATTCTGAGACTGCAGTGACTACCCGGGACCTAAAGATATTCTTGGCCGATGCCGCCAGCCGGCTGGTCTGGCGTTTGGGCCTCATGAAGGCGGATACCGGCAACTCCATTCCGGTCTTGTGCTACCACCGGGTCCTCCCCGAGTTTATTGAGACCGCAGCCCCGATCTATACCATCCTGCCGGAACAGTTCGAAGCCCAAATGGCCTTCCTGGCCGCTGAAGGTTTCGTGTCTCTGTCACTGCCGGCATATGCCGAGATCGCCCGGGGCTTAAGGCCGGCGCCACGGCGCGCCGTCCTCATTACTTTCGATGACGGTTATGCGGATAATTATGGCATCGCCTGGCCCATCGCCAGGAAATACCGGATTACCCTGAATCTTTTCCTTTGTACGGGTCTTATCGGGGAGGACCATCCCGTGGTCATGACGCCGAACGGCTATGTCCTCCTCAAGAACCGCCTGATGGAGGGAAGGGCCCGCGCCGACGTCTGGGAGCACATCCAGAAATTCCCGGAGCTTTGGAGCCCTTTAAACTGGCATAAACTGGAAGAGATGAAAGATGGGGGAGTGCACTTCGGCTTCCATAGCCACTCCCATCGCAATCTGGCCCTCCTGTCTCCTGTCGATCTGGCCGCGGACCTCGCCGGGGGCCTGGAGATGTTTGAAGGGCGCTGGGGCTACCGCCCGAGGTCTTTCGCCTTCCCGTACGGCTGGTATGACAACTATACCCCGGAGACGATAACTACCCTGCAGCAGCTAAATCTGGAATGTATTTTTGGCACCCATAAAGGACGGGCCCGGTTGCCATGCCATCAATCGGTTTTGCCCCGCATCGGCATCTTTCAGTCAGACGACCTGGCCAGCTTCCAGCGCAAATTATTCGGGGCCTATGACTGGCTTGAGCCGCTACGCCTCATCAAGCATAAGATGCTCAGCTCTCGTGGGAAATAGCCCCGGATCGGCGCCTCGCGGGGCTCTTTTTCGTCTCCGGGCTTAGCCGCCCTGCCCCCCAATAGATACCGGATAATACCGAGTTCGGTCTGAAATGAAACCAACCAATGAGATATCCCCTTGATATTACACGTAGGGGCGGGTTTAAAACCCGCCCCTACAAGACGAACATGGTATAGCCTGGATCATCACAGGCAATGGCCTCGAGACCTCATGCGGTCGCAGCTCATTTCTGCAACGAGGCGCTGACCTTTATGACGTTCCCCTAGGTCTGGACCATTATAGTGTTTGCCTTAAATTCTTTCCACTTGAAGATTCTTAAATCCCCCTAAATCCCCCTTTTTCAAAGGGGGACTTTAGAAGCAATTCCTTATAGTTCCCCCCTTTTCTCAAGGGGGGTTAGGGGGGATTAGCATGATGCTGCCCTCGGAAAATACTTTTGGCAAACGCTCTATCGGTCCCGGCGGGAATACTGCGGCGAAAATCCTTGGGGCCGCCTTGCCGGTGAACGCCAATGATCGTTCCGCTCCTCCGCGTCCCTGGGGCGGCCTCCGCCAAATCAGGTTTTCATCAAGCTGGGCTTGGAGGCGAAAGGCCGTCCTCCCGCCTCCTCCCCGCCTAAGAGTTGGGCGCACTGGCACCCAGGGTCCGCAGTCTGCTCCTTAGACCGTAAATGGTTGGCCTACTGTTCATTGGGCAGTTTCCAGGCTGAACCGTTGTACCAGACGGGATAGGGGCCGCCGCTGCCTTTGCTTTTGGGGTCCCAAGTCGCGCGGTCAGCAATGACCATCAGGCCCAGGTAGGGTTTAGCCGGGGCTGCAGTCAGGATGGGCAAACCCTGACCTTCCGGCAACTCCTCCACCGTCACCGCAGCAACGTAGGAGTCGTTAGTTCCCCAGTAGAGGGTGATCCCCGGCCCCCCGCTGCCATCCCGGGAGCCACTCCAGGCGGCCGGACAGGGCATGATCTTTTCATAGACTGTCCATTTCGTGCTTGATGGAGTGAAACTATCATAGTTGCTACTACCATTTCCCGAGAGCCAATAACCAATTGTTGCCCCAGCAGTTTTGGCCTTGGCTTTTATCCTAATCCTGATGTTGCCACTCGCAGGTAAGGATTTATCAAACAGATGCAAGCCGCCATCGTAGCCACTGATGGCGTTGTCCAGGAGCCAGGCATACAGGAACTGGGAGGTGTTGGCCTCCCCTGCTAACTTGACAACCGGGAAAATAGCCGATTGAAACCAGTTGGCCGTGTCCTTTGGCGTAAAGGTCCAGACTCGCTGCACTTGGGAGAAATTGGAGAACAGATCACCGGACTTAGACCGGAGAGTATCATCATGCCCGCCCGTGCCATAGTTCTGCCTCCAGTTGTCCACGTAAACCAGGGGGTGTTCCGGGGGGGCGATAACCAGGGGAGAACAGTTAGAGAAGGACATTTGCTGGTTTAAATAATATTGTGTACCAACAGTATTGCCAATTACCAAGCTGGGGGCCACCGGATAAGCACCTCTCTCTGCGTCGGCGTTGGCGATCTTCATGCTGGCCCGACCCGGCACATAGACAAAACACGGGGCATTCTGGGAGGCTCCGGCATTGACATTCGCGAAAGAGGCGGCATCGATATTAATTGACCCGGGCTGGCAAATAGGCCCGTAGCCGTGAATCCTGACCACATTGGCGGTGGCGTCGGCCCAGGGGATATACGTAGAGCCGCCATCGTCCCCGTAGATAGTCACCGTGGCGCCATTCACCGTGGCCACCAAACAGGTGGTGGTGTTGTCAGCGGTCCCGTCCGAAAGTTCGATGATGCTGAGGCCCGGAAACAGGATCCCGGTCATGTCCCGGGAGAAGGTAAAACTGGTCGCCCCAACTGCCACGTTGGCGGTGATCCCCAACGCCGCCGTCAGGTCGTACCGCCCACCGCCCACAGGGGACTCGTCATTCTGCTCCAGGCGCACATTGGCTGCGTTCAGGCCGCAGTTTGTGGCCTTAATTGGCGTAAAGGTCCAGCCCTCCACCTGGAGTCCCTGAATGGCCGGGGAGACTCCGTGGTATAAAGCCCCGTTGAAATCAAACGGGAGGTGTGACCAGAGACTGCGGCAATTTTGGAAGGTTGGTCTATCATGGCCGAAGGTCCGGATCTGGGTGTCGCCGCCACAAAGGTCGACGTCATTAAATAAAACTTCAAAAGCTTTGGTCAACCAGACCATCTTCCGGCCAGAGCGGGTAATTACCCCATTGACGCTGGCCCGGTTGGCAAATGTAGCTCTGAAAGCGCAATGCTCAAATTTGACTCCTTCGATAGACGCTTGTACAGCACCATCTGCCCCGTCTCCCAAGCTTTCTCTACCAAATTCAAATCCGTTGGCATTCCCCAAGTTAAACCACAAATTTTGATGCTCGAAGGGCCCAAGGGTAAAGGTAGGGTTTGTCGAATCATAGCGAGACACTAAGAACTTGCTTGTATCAGAGGGGGAAAAAGTAATGGTGGTTGAGTTATACCCGGTAAAATCTACGTTGCCACGCTGATTGCGGACACCATGCCAGGAATAATTGGCGGTGGATATGGATAGAGTGTCGGTAACCTTATAATTACCAGCCACAAAAACTACCGGCACCTTACCGTTTGCGGCATTGGTGGCGGCGGCGATGGCGTTGGTGCAGTCAGTTACCCCATCCCCCTTAGCTCCCCACCATTCAGAATAAACCTCTCTAACACTTCCCGGTCCCAGGATGACTTTGCCGGTACCGGCCCAGGAGAAGATCTGGTATAGTCCTCCGTCCACTCCCCCGTTAAGGGTCAGGGTTTTGCCGGTGCTGATATTCAATACCGCCCCCCGCGGCATTTTGAGCGTGATATTAGCCGGGACCGTCAGGTCCGATGCAACGGAGCAGGTGCCGGAAGGAATATGCAAGACCGTGGAATTACTCCCAATGGCAGTTATCGCGCTCTGTAAATCCCCGCCATAGGCCGGGTCATTGAGCCACTTTTCGTTGCCCAGGCGCGTGTCGACTCGATTGAGACCGGAATCAAATTTGGTTTTTTCGCTTATACCCCGGGCTCCTGCACCGGGTTTGTAAATAAAATTGTTGGATGTCCAGGTGCCGGCCGTCACCTGCGTGACCAAGATGAGAGTACCTAATAAAGCTAACAGACCTGCCATCATCTTTTTCCTCGTCCCCCTTCAACTGGTATACCCGGATATAATGCTGAATTTCTCGGTTTTTGCCAGCAAAGGAGCTTCAATTGTCCCAGAAGAAAAGATATGAAGCGCTCCGGAGTAAAAACTCGCCTTTGATGACGCCGTTTTCTCTCTTTCGGCGCCCGGATATTACCCAAAGGTTTCTGAACAGGGCCGCCCAGGGTTCAGGGCTGGAGAAGCGATAGCCCTGATAAAGAGGGGGCGGCAATCCGGAGGGCTCGGGGGATGATCGCCGCTTCTATGGGGGTGAGGCCCTCCAACTCGCCTTCCGCTTCCACGTAAGCCGGTGGTTCGGCGTTAATCGTGATATGGCCGGCATAATCCGACCTAATCCGGGGGTGGTCCAGGTGCTTGCCGAAGTAGAGTCCGGGCAGGAGGGTGAGCACATCCAGGCGGCGCAACTTTTGGCCCAGGACCACCTGGAACTGCCCGGCCTGGGGTGACGCCCCCGGGGTTATCATCAGGCCGCCCCCGAAATAGCGCCCCAGCCCTAAGACCACCACCGCCGCCTCGGTCTCCACGGGGCGGCCGTTTAGCTCCCCGGTTATCCGGTAATGTGCCAGCCGGCTCAGTTCTTTGAGGCCGCTGAGGAAGTAAAGGGTTTTGCCCGGGAGGCCCAGGCGTTGTTGGCGGAAAGCAGAGATGACCTGGGCATCGAAACCCAATCCCATGACATTCACGAAAACCCGCTGCCGGGGTTGACCGTCAAACCCCTGGAGGCGCACCAACCCCAGGCTCACCCATAGGGTGGCCTCCCCCAGGGCGGTCGCCACCTTATCCCGGAGGCTCCGCCCCAGGTTAAAACTTCGCACGTAATCGCAGCCGGTGCCGAAGGGGACCACCCCCACGCTGGGCAGCGGCCCCCGGGGTTCCCACCACAAGCCGTTCACCACTTCCAGCAGGGTGCCGTCGCCCCCCACCGCCACCACCCGGTCAAACCCCTCCCGGCGGGCCCGGGCTGCCAGGGTTTCAGCGTGGCCGGACCACTCGGTCCACCAGGTGGTCACCTGGGCTCCGGCCTCTCCCAGAGACGCCAGGAGACGGGGCCAGACCTGTCTGGCCTTGCGGTAGCCCGCGATGGGGTTAACGATGGCCACGGTTTTCATGCGCCTCCCCCCTTTTGGTGGGTACCGTTTCGAGAGGTTCGCCGGCACACAGCTCCGGCCGGAGGCCGACAAATCGATCCCCATCGCCGGCAATCTCCCTGGGGCTATCTTAGCAGAATTTGCTGAAGGCTTTAGGGGAAAAATTGCGCTTAAGAACCGGATCGGCAGCCGCGGAGCATTGGCCGGAAAGGTGACGGGGTGATCTATGGGGCTGCCTGACTTCCTGAGTCCATGGGTTTGCCCTCTGGCACCGGGGCGGGAGCGGGTTGGGCCGGAGGCTCGGCGGCAGGGGTTGGGGATGCCGGCGGCGGGGGCGAGGGGGCAAGAGCAGGCTCCGGCGCGGGCTCGGCTGGCGCTGAAGGCGCTGAAGGCGTCACAGGTGGGCAGGGAGCCGGCGGCGCAGGAGCGAAGGGTGCCGCCGGCGCCGCCGGCGCAGTCGGAGTTTTCGCTACCGGCACATACTGCTCCTCGGCCTCCGGCAGGAAATCCACCAGGGCCTTCATGTGGGCGTCGTTCCTGGGATGGCCTTTGAGGAACTGGGGCGGGCTCAGCTTGACGTATTCATCGGTCATCATGCGCCGCCAAAAATCCAGGGCCAGGGCCGGATGATAGCCCGCCTTGGCCATGAGAATGAGCCCGATCTTATCGGCTTCCAGTTCCTGGGTCCAGCTGTACTTGGGTAAGATGCCGTGCTCGATCCCCAGGCTGTAGCCCTCCCCGACGGCCTGGCCGGCCAGACCGCCCACCCCTCCAACGGCCATGCCGAGACCCAAGCCTCCCATATGGGCCAGCGTGGCCCGGCTCTGGCGCTCCCCGGTATGACGGGCCAGGGCGTGACCCATCTCATGGGCCAGCACCGTGGCCAGACCCGCCTCATCCCGGGTGTAATTCAAGGCGCCGGTGAAGATGCCCGTCTGGCCCCCGGGAAGACAATAGGCCCGGGTCTCCTGGGAGTTTTCCAGGACCACAAACTCCCAATGATAATCGGGGCGGTCGGCCGCAGCGGCAAGGCGGCGTCCCACCCGGGTCACCAGTTCGTTTACGGCCGGGTCCTGGCAGGTTTCATTGCGGGCGCGCAAATCGCTATAGGTTTGGGCGGCGGTGGAGAGCTCGGTCTTTTTGGATTCCAGGATGACCTGACGCCGGCCGGTATAGGGCGCAGTGGCGCATGCGGCCGTCAGGAGGGGAAACCCGAGCGCCAAACCTGCGATTATCTTGCCGAACCTTGGGAACATTACCAGCCTGTGAGGTACAGAAATAACCTGCGTTTAAGTTTTTTCAAATCCTTCGATAGGCATGAAAAAGAATCAGGGTCAGATTTCGTCTGATTTTCATTTGATGATTGCCAGCTTAAAGTCTATCCATTACAACGCTCCATCCCGATCGCACCATGGCGGCTGGAACGCATTGGGGTTAGAGACAATTTTCTCTCAGCTGATTTCGGCGTCGGTGAGGTAGCAGGCGGGGTCCGGGGCCCAGAGGTCCCCGGTGAGCGCTTCGGCCCGGACCCGGAAGTTGCCGCCGCAGACGTCCAGCCAGCGGCACCCGGCGCAGCGGCCGGTGACATAGCGCTTCTTGTCTTTGAGACGGGCCAGGAGGGGGTTGGACAGATCCGTCCAGATCTGGCTGAAGGGGCGCTCCCGGACGTTCCCGAAGGACTCGTGGCGCCAGAACTGGTCGGCGTGGACCTGTCCGTCCCAACTGACGCAGCCGATGCCCCGGCCCGAGTTGTTCCCTTCGTTCATCTTGAGGAGTTCCAGCACCTCCGCCGCCCGGGCCGGGTCTTCCTGGAGCAGCTTGAGGTAGATGTAGGGGCCGTCGGCATGGTTGTCCACCGTCAGCACTTCCACGCGTTTGCCGGCGTCAAAAAGGCGCCGGGTGCGGGCGCAAATCAGGTCCACCAGTTCCCGGGTCTGGGCATGCGTCAGCGCCTCCTCCACCAGCTTGCTGCCCCGGCCGGCATAGACCAGGTGGTAGAAGCAGATGCGGGGAATGTCATATTCTTCCACCAGGTCGAACATGGCCGGCACCTCTTGATAATTGAGCCGGCTCACCGTAAAGCGCAAACCCACCTTGAGGCCCACCTCCTGGCAATTCCGCACCCCGGCCATGGCCGCGGCAAAGGCCCCGGGCGTTCCCCGGAACCGGTCGTGGGTGGCCGCGGTGCCGTCCAGGCTGATGCCCACGTAAGACAGGCCTAAGTCACGCAACTCCCGGGCCCGCTCCCGGTCGATGAGGGTGCCGTTGGTGGAGATCACCGCCCGCATTCCCTGGGCCACGGTAAATGCCACCAGGGCCGGGAGGTCAGGCCGCATCAGGGGTTCGCCCCCGGAAAACAACACCACCGGCACTCCGAATTCTTTCAGGTCCCGGAGCAGGGCCAGGCCTTCGGCGTGCCCCAGTTCGTCCGGCGCCGCACCCGCAGTCGCCTTGGCGTAACAGTGGAGGCACTTGAGATTGCACTGCTTGGTGACGTTCCAGACCACCACCGGCTTTTTGTCCGACGAGAACTGGAGGAGGTGGGAAGGCAGGTCCATGGCCCGGCGGTCCCGGTAACGCAGCACATCTCCGGCTTCCACGGCCCCGCAATAGAGTTTGGAGACTCCGATCATGGAGGTGGTCTACTCTCTGAAGAGGGTGGTCTGGTAGTGTTCCCGAATGACCCGGTTAAGATAAGCATCCAGGTCGCACAGGGCCTCCCGGGTCAGGATGAACTGGTCCTGGGAAGTCCGGTCCCGGACCAGTTTCAGGGCGTATTCCAGGTCCTTGGCCTTCTCCTGGCAGACGGCCAGGGCGGAGGTGTCCCGGGCCACGGCCTGCTGGAGAATTTCGTCCACGGCATCCGGTTCAAAATGGAGTTCGATCCCGTGGTGGTCCAGGAACTTTTCGGCGAAACGGCACACCTGGTCATAAAGCCGGGCCAGATCTTCAATCGCGGTTTTTAAGTCACAGTCCCAGTGATAGTACTGGTGGGCCAGCAATTCCACCCTGGTCTCGGTCAGCGGGAGCTGGTAGCGGTTGAGCAACTCCGGTTCCCGGCGCCAGATAGACTCTTTCAGGACCTGCTGCTCCTTAGCGGCCGCCTGGCTGAACCTCGCCATGAGATCAGGGGCCTCGGGGTCAGCCAGCAGGCGGTCCAGTTCCGCCTCGGGGTGCTCCACGAGTTCCGGCGTAACCACTATGCGCCTGGCCGGGGTCGAGGGCAGCCGCTTTTCGAACTGGATGAGCACCCGTTCGATGACGCTTACCAGGCCCCGGGCCCCGGTCTTCTCGATGGCGGCCTGGGCCGCCAGCAGCTTCAGGGCTTCGTCTTCAAAGGCGATGTCGATGCCGTAGGCCTGGAAGTCCCGCTTTTTACTGGTGATGATGGGGTTGTTGGGGTTCTGCAGGATTTCATAGAGGTCAGCCGCGGTGAGTTCCTCCAACACCGCGATCACCGGCAGGCGCCCCACGAATTCAGATTCAAACCCATACTTGATCAGGTCTTCGGCGGTCACGCGCTTGAGAAAAGTCCGGTCCAACTCCCGGGAGGTCATATCGCCCCGGAAGCCGATCTCCTGCTTGCTGACACGCTCCTTGACCATCTTGTCCAGGCCGTTGAAGGCGCCGCTGACGATGAACAGGATGTGCCGGGTATTGAGGGTGCGTTTATCCTTTTTGCCGGTGCGGCGGTAGTGCTCGATGGCCTGAATCTGGGAGACCGGGTCATGGGCCACCTTCAGGTCCACCTCCGTCTCTTCCATGGGCTTCAGCAAGGCCCGCTGGACCCCGCTGCGGGACACGTCCGGCCCTCCCCAGGCCTGCCCGGAGGAGGCGATCTTGTCGATTTCGTCGATATAGATGATGCCGTATTGGGCCAGTTCCAGGTCATCGCCGGCGGCGTAAACCAGATCCCGAACCAGGTCCTCTACGTCGCCGCCCACATACCCGGTTTCACTGAATTTGGTGGCATCACCCTTGATGAACGGCACCCCGATCTTTTTGGCAATGAGCTTGACCAGATAGGTCTTGCCCACGCCGGTGGGGCCGATCAGGATGATGTTGTTCTTGATGGAGCCCACCCCGGGTTCCGGGTCCCGGCCCAACTCCAGGGAATGGCGGATCCGGTTGAAATGAGTGCAGACCTTGGTGGCCAAAACACTCTTGGCTAAATCCTGCTTGATCACGTATTCATGGAGATAGGCTTCCAACTCCTCCGGCTTCAAGTCGAATTTAATCCGGCCGAGGCTGGCGCTCTTGCCCTGACCTTCGCCGTCTATCTCGGCTTTGGCCACCCAATGTGGCGCCAGGACTTTGATCCGGCTGCCATATTTTTTGGTGAGGTAGTCACTCAGTTCTTTTTCCAGCTCTTTGGGGTCGGGGATTTTTTCCATAGGATTACTGATCTGTCAAGCTGGCGCAGCATTGTCCAGCCCGCCGGTTATTTTCTTAAATTATAACCTTAGAGCCGTGGGGGTGCAAGGTTACCTGAAATGCGCCTGAGATTGAATATATTTGCCGGAGTAACCGATAAGTTTTTGCGGGGGAGGTTACTATGGACGGGTTCAAAGAGATTTTCCGCCGCCAGGGGCTGCCTGAGGCTGGAAGCGTGGTGCGTTGCCGCAGGACCAACTCCCTGTGGCGGGTCATGGGACGAGAAGTGTGGCGCTGGGTGGAAGAGCCTCCGGAGAGCGATGAAGCCCTGGTGGTTCCCTCGTTCTACCTCAGTTTTTGGCGCATTGAAGTCGGGGTGCCGCCGGGCGTCGGCCAAATGCTGGGACATCTTTACCGCCCCGACGACAACTCTTTCGCGGCCAACTGGGAAATCGTTACTTACCACTAGCCCCCGGCAGGTTGGCCCCACCGATCCATTATGATAGTGGGCCGGCTGCCGCCGCAAGACTGTGTAGAGTTCCCCGGTCCCGAGTTCAGCCCGCCGTACCCTTGGGGCCGGGAGAACCCTTGGCTTATCTTCCCTGCAAGCCGGGGCCCGGCCCGGTCCCGGCGGCGCCTATCCCCATGAAGACCTGAGTAGCATCGATCTCTTGATTTATGGCCATCACTCCCACTCCCAGGTGGGTATAACCCGGTCCCAGGATATTCTCCCGATGTCCCGGACTGTTCATCCAGCCGGACATAATCACCCGGGCAAGATGCTGAATCTGCCTGGGGTCATAACCGCGGCCGGTCCAGATGTTTTCTCCCCACTGCCGGGGGGCGAGATTGGCAGGCAAGCGCTCCTTGAGCGTGCGTCCCTCCGGGTCCGTATGGCTGAAGTAATGGCGGTTCAGCATATCGGCGCTATGGGCCCGGGCCGCGTCGCGGCAAATCCCATCCACCAGTAAAGGGGCTAAGCCATGGCGCCGGCGGACGTCGTTGGTCATGTCAACTAGTGCCGCTTCCACCCCCGTAAGATTAACGAGGAGGCCCCGGGGCGCCGGCTGCACCTGGCCGCTCCTATGACCGCTCCACTGCGCCGACGCCGGGACCCACCAGAACAGGACCGCCAGCGATATAACCGTCACGAGCGCCCGAGCCCCGGCAGATTGCCTGCTTAAAGCGAGCCTGGCCATTTTCACCTCAAAACCGCGTAACTGACTTATGCATGCCGCTTACCACCATAGCATTTTTAGGTTATTCCGAATGAACCTTATTCAGTGACTCAGAATTTTGTACCATAAAATTCACCCGATAGGTTCATTAAGAAGAACGAGGCGTTGGTGATCCTCAAGCTGCTGTCCCCGGTTCCAGTGCCGCCATCATCGACCTTCGGGGCCGGGCCAGTTAGCCCCAAATAATTTGCTTGACGACTTTATCCGGTTTGTGTTTTAAAAGAACTCGTATTGGGAAGGGGATAGGCGGATCGGCGGAATTTGCGGCGGGGTGATAGCGGTGGCCAGAGGTCAGGACCACGCAGGCGCCGCTGCCACCGACAGCCCTTCAAGCCCGCTCAGTGTAGTTGCTCTATGCCCAACACCTTTTCAAAAGGAGGATGACATGAAAGGCAGGCGTATTTTCAAACTGGGGGCACTCTCTACTATCCTGTGTGTTCTGCTGGTGGTCCCCGCTCTGGGTCAGTCGGCTCAGACGAATGAGGGGCTGGGGAAACAACTCAAGGATTATAAAGGGAACATACTCAAAGAATTGAAGATTGCCCCGGATAAAGAAAAGGCACTGATGGCGATAGAAGATAAGTATTCGCTCGAGCGCGGAGAAATTGTCGACGGCTCGAAGAAGGCTTGGGGTGATTTGCAGGCCGCCTTAGCCGCGCCCAAACCTGACGAAGCGAAGGTCAAGGCCGCGGTAGCCGCCTACATTGACGCTGAGGCTAAGTTGTTCAGTTCTTTCAAGAGTCAGCTGAACGATGAACTGGCCCAAATGAGCCCGGTCCAGCAAGGCAAATATCTGGTCGCCATGGAGAAATGGCGCCAGCAATGTATGCCCAAAGTCTGCATACCCGTTACTACTAAATAGAAACAGGGGAAACTCTATCATCGGACCCGGAAGGAATAATGCAGTCAGACACAGAGAGGGAGCCATGGCTAAAAGTAAAGTCCTCGATGAAATCATAGAGGAAATCCGCCAGGAAGAGAAGAGGAGGGTAGCATTTCCATACTGGGGCAACTGGCGCAACTGGCGTAACTGGCGCAACTGGCGTAACTGGCATAACTGGGGCAACTGGTTCAACTGGTGGACGTGATCTGAAAGCCTGGGCAAAACTTGTCTTAGGCTGGGATATGTCTTCCCACCCATGTATAGGGTGGGAGACGGAGATTTGCAGCCACCCTTTCCTAAAGGGGGATTTAGGGGGATTATCCAGATATCCAATCCCCCTTCCCCCCCTTTAGAAAAGGGGCTCATTATTTGCCAATTTAACCCCCCGGGATGATTCAAGTTGACGTCGGCATTCGGTTTTGAAATGACTTTCAGTCGTTCAGTATTTTGATTGCGCACCTCACCCGGCATGAGACTTTCTCAAACGTGAGAATACGTCCAATGCCTCACATGTCCTTGTCATTCCCATGGGGGAAAATTTCTCTCCCCTACAGCCATCCGGTACCGATTGTGAACAACAGCTACCGGTGGTGCCCCAAATCCAGGTAACCCGGAACTGCAACCTGGCGTGCGGGTATTGCTTCCAGGAGCATTCCGGGGGGATTATCGACCTCTCCACCGTTGAGACGATTCTCAGCCGCGTCATCGCCCATAATCTGAGCGTTGATCCTCTCAACAAGGTAATCCAGATCTACTGGCACGGCGGTGAACCCCTCCTGGCGGGCCTCGATTTTTTTCGCGCCATCATCCGCCTCGAGGCTCAGTATCCCGAGCTTTCTTTTGACAACCGGGTTCAGACCAACGGCACCCTCATGAACGATGATATGGCTCGATTGCTCGCCGAAAATCATTTTCAGGTGGGCTTCAGCCTGGATGGGCCCCAGGAGATTCACGATCTCTACCGGTGCCTGCGCGGCTCGAAGGCCGGATCTTATGAGGCGGCCCGGCGGGGCCTTGAATGCTACCGGGCTTGCGCCCAGGTAGACCGCGTGGCCGTGATTGCCGTGGTTACCCGGGCGAGCATCCACCGCGCTGCCGATCTGTTTGCCTTCTTCAATGAATTGCGGGCCGTGGTCCAGTTGGATATCTATGATGTGCGCTGGCTGGACCTGGTCCCGGAGGCGGGCGAGGTTTCAGGGTGGTCGACCTGGCCCCCGGCCCGAGGAAGTGGGACGGTTTCTGATCGAATTGTTTGATCTCTGGTTCTGGGACCAGAACCGGCAGGTGGATTTCGGTGAGTTGCGGCAGGAAGTCAAGATGGTCCTGCAGCCGGAACTCAATCTGGGCGACCCGTTCCACAAGAAACGGTGCGACTTCCGGCGCCTGATTTTCGCCCCCGACGGCAAGGTGTTCAGCTGTGACCAGTGGGTGAACGATGAGAAGACGGCCCTGGGGGATATCCGCCAGGATTCCCTGGAGACCATTTTGGTGAACAAGGGCGTCCTGTGGGGAAAAGATTAAGCAGAGGATTCGACGGTCCGGGAAACATATGGCCTGTGGAAGCTGTGAATGGGGCCGGCGGTGTGGCGGCGGGTGTTTCACCTGCATGAAATACAACGCCCTGCTGCTCAGCGCCCGGTCCGAGGGGCTGCCCGACGACCGCTGGGTCGACGCCGTCCTCCCCCCCGCTTGGCATGAGGTCCGGGGAGAGATGTACTTCTGTGAGGGGATGAGAGCTTTCCGTCACCACGTGCGGGAAGCCGTCCGGCGGGAGCTCGCCGATGCCGGTTGAGGCCAACGACGCCTTCACTCTTATCCTGGAGCCGGTAAAGGGCTGCAATCTCAGCTGCCGCTATTGCTATGCGGACGTTACCGGGGCCGGCGTCATGAGCCGGCGGACGCTTCAGACGGCCCTGGCAAAAACCGCCCGCTATGCCGAGGGACAGGGGTTCAGGGAAATCCACATCCTCTGGCACGGGGGCGAACCCCTCCTGGCGGGCCTCGGGTTCTTCAGGGACGCGCTGCAGATGCTTGACGGGCTGGCCTCGGGCCTGAGATTCCAGCATTATCTCCAGACCAACGGCCTGCTCCTCGATCATGACTTTGGCGCCTTTTTCCGTGACCACGAGTTCCAGGTCGGCATTAGCCTCGACGGCCCCCAAGTCTTGCACGACTCGATGCGCATCAGTGCCGATGGGTGGGAACCCACACCGCGGTTTTGGAAGTGCGCCTTTTGGAAGAACAGGGCGTGTCAGTGGGGTCGAACGCCGTGGTTACCCGGCGGAGCCTGGGTCAGGAGCAGGCAATCTACCGGTTCTTTCAAGACCTGGGATACGGTTTCCGGTTAACCCGATGATTCCGGGGCAAAACCCCGAGAGCTCTGCCTCATACTTGCTTGAGCCCGGGGAATATGGCGCCTTTCTTTGCCGCTTATTCGACGCCTGGACCGGTACGGAACGCCGGCGGGTCACCGTGTCCCCCCTGGACCTGTACCTGGAGGCAACTCTCCGGGGCGTGCCTTACGAATGTCGCAGCAAGGAACCTGTGCCGGGTCGCACCTCGGCGTGAGACCCTGCGGGGATGTGGTGCTGTGCAGCCGGTTTGAG